>JADLGW010000044.1 GCA_020849105.1 Phycisphaerales bacterium
CGGGGTTCCGCGGCCACGTCGAGTGGGACCAGAGCAAGCCCGACGGGCAGCCGCGGCGGTGCCTGGACACCAGCCTGGCGGAGCGGCTGATCGGGTTCAAGGCCCGGGTCGGGTTCGAGGAAGGGCTCAGACAGACCATCGGGTGGTGGGAGAGGGAGGGGGCGGCCAGACGAACGGCGTGAGCGGCGGCCCGCTCACTTCCCCGCCTTCCTCCGATTGCAGTCCTTGCAGAGCATCCGGCAGTTCTTGCTGTCGGTCCTGCCGCCCTTGGACCACGGCTTGATGTGGTCGGCCTCCATGTCGTCGATGGCCCACTTCTTTGTCTTGTTGGAGCCGGTGCAGGCGGGGCACTTGCCCTTCTGCCGTTCGTACGCCTCGCGGCGCATCTTGTCGGAGAACGCGCGGATGTTCAGGTGCCGCTCGTCCCCATCCAGCACAAACGGGTAGATGCCCGACTTCTCCTGCACATCGTCGTCCATCATCAGGTCCGCGACGCGCTTCTCCAGTTTGTCGGTGTCGAACTCCTTGTCCTTGAACTGGTTGTAGAGCGGCCCCCAGTCCACACTCTTCATCTCTTTCCGATACTCCGGGAATGTCGCCTTCACCCACGCGATGACCTTCTGGAAGTACTGCCACAGGGGCGTGGCGTTGGCATCGTGCTGGTGCTTGGACATGAACTCCTCGATCCCCCCCTCCTTCCCCCCGGACCTCCACCCGATCGCGGTTTCGAGGTAGTCCTGGCGGATGGGGCTGCCCTGCATGTAGTCGCTGGCGAGGCCGTAGGCGGGGCACCCGGTCCTGCTGAAGTAGCGTTTGGCGTCGGCGGTCCACGGGCCGGCGTAGACGGCGTTGCGGAGTTCCTGGTCGGTGTGCTCCTCGCCGGCGATGTTGATGGTGCGGAACCAGTCGAGCTTCTCGCTGTCGGTGCCGGAGCAGAAGTAGACCATGAGCTTGTAGTTCAGGATCTGCGCCTGCTGGTCGTCCTGGAGGTTGTGGAAGGCGAGGCCGTCGATGGAGTAGTCGCCGTTGACATACTGGCAGATGGAGAGCGTGCGCTGCTGGCCGTCGATGACCTCGTAGGTCTCGGCGTCGCCTTTCTTCTGCGGGGGGCGGACGGCCCAGTACATGACGTTGAGGGGGAAGTCCTTGCGGAGGCTGTCGATGACGGCGTTGCGCTGCTTGTCCTTGTAGATGAACTCGCGCTGGTAGGGCGGGCGGATGTCGAGCTTGCCGCCGTACGCGACGACGCCCGCCTCGGCGCTGTCGAGGAAGCCGTCGGTGAGGGCCTTGACCGTGATCTCTTTGAGTTCGATCTTCATTTACTTCCTTCGGATCAGGACGCGGGCGAACACCTTGACGCCGTTGACGACCGCGCGTGCGTTCAAGTCGTACACACCCGGCTTGCCGAACCTCTCGCGGTACGCATCGCGGCACTCCTTGGACGTGTAGACGCGCGTCCGGCAGTCGTTGTCCGGCTCGTTTGACGGCGTGCCGAGAATCTCAAACTGATCGGGGTTGTGGTGTTCGAGGAACGTCACGGGTACACCCATGACGCCCTTGTAGTCAGCGGGGATGTCCTTGTAGGTGGACACTTCGATCGCGTCGTAGTTGTCGTACTCGGGAAACCGAGCGCGATCGAAGTCCCGGTAGAGCGTCAACTCCTCATGCCGCTTGGCAATGTCCATGTTCGTGAACCAGCAGGCGTTCCCAAGACTGCGCCAGTTCTGCCCGTGCTCGTCGCGCCAACTGCGCACCGCACGCATCTCGTAATGGTCCGGAACCATGAACGCCACAGGGTGCGAGTAGCCGAGCCAGATCGTGTTACTCTTTATCAGGCCGAAGATCTCTTTGTATGAGATTGCGTTCTGGTTCCCGATGACGACAAACTTCTTCCTGTGCTCCACCAACTGCGCGATGTACTCGCGGAAGAGGGAGAAGGGCGGGTTGGTGACCACGATGTCCGCCTGCTTCAAGAGGTCGAGGCACTCGGCGCTGCGGAAGTCCCCATCCTCTTCCAGCGGGAGCGCATCGAGTCTGCTCAGCGCGGGGATGCGGCCCCCCGGCGTCTGCTCGCCGTTGTAAATCAGCCGCAGCCCGCGCCCCCCTTCGTGCTTGCTGAACAGGTCGGGATTGTCGTTCTTGTAGCAGGTGGTGATGAGCCGCTTGAGGCCCAGCTTGTGGAACTGGTGGGCGAAGTAGTGGAAGAAGTTGCTGACCTTGGGGTCGTCGCAGTTGCACAGGACGGTCTTGCCCTTGAAGTGGTTGCGTTGGGCCGTCGTGTAGTGCTTCAACTCCTTCTCGATGTCCGAGAGCTGCGTGTAAAACTCGTCCTGCTTGGTCGCCTTGGCGGCGTGCAGGGAGCGGTTGAGGGGCTTGGTCCCAGCGGTGGGGGGAGCGGCCCATCCCGTGGGGGTGGGCTTCCTTGCAGTACCGGTCCGCTTCGCCATACGGGGAATATACGGGACCGGCGACCGCCCCGCGCGGCGGGCCGCCGGCGGTACCGGGCCTTTCAGCGGTTCGTGCGTTTCCTCCGCCCCTGCCGGGGCGGGATGAGAAAGGGATCACGCTTTCACGGGTTCCGCGTCGGCGGGCTCCGCAGCGCCGCCGCTCCACCCGTGGCTACAGCCCGCGGCCCCTCCGGGGCCAAGGCCCGCCCTGACCGGCTGGGGCTGCCGCGGGCACAGCAACACGATCATCGCTCTCAAGGCCTCGCGACGATCGTTCTCCTTGCCGACGCCATCCGCAGCGTCCGTGATCGCATCTATGCGGGTTCGCGGGTTCTCGGCGAGAATGGAAAGGTCTTCAATCCGTTCCCGACAGCCGCCGCGACTCCTGCGGCGGCCGTCAGAACCCCTGTTGCAGGCGTCGGGACGGAGCGGCGGGGTACCCGAGAGCCGCCGCGGAGTGGCGGGGTACCTGAGAGCAGCCACGGAGGGGCGGGCCACCTGAGAGCCGCCACGGAGTGGCGGGGTACCCTCGGCGGCCTATGATGTCTCGGCCCGGGGATGGTCCCGGGCGCAGGAACGCCGCGTGCCAACGGTTCGCCACTATGTACGGTGAGGCCCGGGCAAGCCGGCCGGTCGAAGGGCCGGTCGGGCTGGCGCTGTCGTCCCGACCCGGGAAGGGGGAGGGGCCGATGGCGTAGCCCCGACCGGGACCATCGATCCGGCCCGCCCGAGCGCATCGGACAGGGCTGGGAGCCGGCGGCCATGGGCGTTTCCCACGCTTGTGGCCGTGAGTGTTTTTGGGACATCCAGACAACCAGTCATCGGGATAGACCGCGAGAAGCCATGAACGAAGCCGAAATGCTCAGGATCGTCGACTCGATCGCCCGCGACCGCAATATCGAGCGGTCCCTGCTCATCAAGGACCTGGAGCAGGCGATGGTGTCGGCGGCGCGCAAGTACTTCAACACCCTCGACACCGAGGAGTTCACCTGCGAGATGGACCCGCTCTCCGGGAAGATGTCCCTGAAGCGGCACGGCGAGCCGATGGACATGACGCCCGCGGCGTTCGGGCGGATCGCGGCCCAGACCTTCAAGCAGGTGATGATCCAGCGGTTCCGCGACGACGAGCGGGCCAGCACCTTCGAGGAGTTCAGCAAGCGGATCGGCGAGATCGTCAGCGGCGTCGCGCAGCGGTACGAGGGCGGGGCGCTGGTCGTGACCATCGACCGGGCCGAGGCCTTCATGCCCCGCAGCGAGCAGATCCCCGGCGAGCAGTTCAACGCCAGCGACCGGGTGCGGTGCATGATCCTGGACGTGCGCGACGTGGGGAGCCAGGTCAAGATCGTGCTCAGCCGGGCCCACCCGGACTTCATCAAGCGGCTCTTCGAGGTCGAGGTGCCGGAGGTGGCCGAGCGGATCATCGAGATCAAGGCGATGGCGCGCGAGGCCGGGTACCGGACGAAACTGGCGGTGTCCTCCATCGACTCGAAGGTGGACGCGGTGGGGGCGTGCGTGGGGGTCCGCGGCAGCCGCATCAAGAACATCGTCGACGAACTGAACGGCGAGAAGATCGACATCGTGCGATGGAACGAGTCGAGCCAGATCCTGATCCAGAACTCGCTGAAGCCCGCGGAGGTCGCGGAGATCAGCCTGTGCTTCGAACTGGGGCGGGCGACGGTGGTGGTGCGCGACGATCAACTGAGCCTAGCGATCGGCAAGCGCGGGCAGAACGTCCGCCTGGCCGCCCGGCTCACCGGGTGGGACATCGACATCCTGACGCCGGCGGAGTTCACCAAGGGCGTGGAGACCATGTACTCGACGCTCCAGGAGGTGGGCGGCGTGACGGAGGAGATGACGGACAAGTTGGCGGCCCTGGGGATGGTCAGCGTGTTCGACATCGAGGAGGTCGGGCCCGAGGTGCTGATGACCGAACTGGCGGTGGACGAGGCCATCGCCAGGGAGATGGTGGACAAGGCGAGCGCCAAGGCGAAGGTCGTCGCCGAGCAGCAGCAGAAGGACAAGGAAGAGGCGGAGAAGAAGCGCCGGGCCGAGACCGAGGCGGCGGCGCGGCTGCTGGCGGGGGAAGCCCCGACCGGGCCGGTGGACGCGGAACTGGCGGCGGCGGCGATCCTGGGGGCGTCCAGCGCCCCGAGGGTGGAGCCGGCGGTGGGCCCGTCGGACGATGCGCGGGCGGCGGACATCCTCGGGCAGGGTTGATCGCGGGTAGTGGCCGGCCCGCCGGGGCCGCAGCACGGAGTTCCTCTTGGCCAAACGAGTTTCCCAGATCGCGGCGGAGATCGGTGTGCCCTCGAAGGCGGTGCTCGACAAGTGCCGAGCCGAGGGCATCCCCGAGACGCAGGTGAAGACCGCCGCCTCCACCGTCGGGCCCGGGCTTGAGGCCACGATCCGTGAGTGGTTCACGACGAGCGCGGCGAGCACGGCAGTCGAAACGACGCAGAAGGTGGACCTGGAGGCGGTCCGGGTGAAGGCGCCGGCGCGCCGCGTCGCTAAGAAGAAGGCGGGTGGGGCGGGGGACGGGGCCGTCGCGGAGGCGAGCACGGCCGTTGCGGAGCCTCCGGTCCAGCGTCCGCCCGCGCGTCCAGCGCCCGCGCCGGCAGCGCCGGAACCGGAGCCCGAGGCGGCGGCGGCACCGCCGCCGGCGCCGCCGGCGGCGCCGCCCCGGATCATCGCGGCGCCGCCGGTGGAGGCACCGAAGCCCGTCGAGCGCGTTCCCGCACCGGAACCGCTGCGTCCGGCCGCGGCGGCCAGCGCACCGCCGGAGCCGCCCGCCGCGCCGACCAAGGTCGCACCGATGAACGTGCCGGTGCGTCCGAAGGTCGTGCAACCGGCCGGACCGATGCTCAAGGCGCAGGCCCCCGTGCGGTTGGCGGGACCGAAGGTGGTCCGAGTCGAGGCGCCTGAGGTGATCGCGGCCCCGCGTGCGCGCCGGCCCGGTCCGGACGGGGGACCGGGTGGCGGCATGATGGCCTCGCGCGGCCCGCGGAGCGGGGCGGGTGTGCCGACGACGGCGGGCGGCGAGGACGATCGCGGGCGCAGCCCGCGGCGCGGCGCCGGCCCGGCCGGGAAGCGCCGTGCGGCGCCGACGGGGGTTCCGGAGCGGCGCAAGGGGCGCAGCGGCGACGAGTGGCCCGCCGGGACGGCGGGCGTCTTCAGCGAGCAGGACCTGATCGAGCGCGAGGCGCGTCTGATGCGTGCCGGCGGCTTCCTGAAGAAGCGGCGGCAGGACCTGAAGCGTCAGGAGGGCGCATCGGGCGAGCGTGCCGCGTCCGCCGCGGAGACCGGCGGCAAGGTGCAGATCGCCGCGCCGTTCACGATCAAGGACCTGTCCGCGGCGACGGGCGTCAAGGGCGCGGACATCGTCAAGAAACTCTTCCTCCAGGGCATCGTCACCGGCATCAACGCGGGGATCGACCCGGCGCAGGCCGCGGAGATCATGATCGACTACGACATCGAGTTGGAGGTGATCGAGGCCAAGACGGCCGAGCAGACGGTCGAGGCGTTCGGTCAGCGGGTGGCGGCCGACGAGCGGGCGCGGGGCCCGGTGGTGACGATCCTTGGGCACGTGGACCACGGCAAGACGTCGCTGCTGGACAGGATCCGCAACACGAACGTGGCCGCGGGTGAGGCGGGCGGCATCACGCAGGCGACGAGCGCGTTCCGTGTTCCGGTGACGGTGGGCGACGACACCAAGAGCGTGGTGTTCCTCGACACGCCCGGGCACCAGGCGTTCACGGCGATGCGTTCGCGCGGTGCGCAGATGACGGACGTGGTGGTGCTGGTGGTGTCGGCGCCGGAGGGCGTGATGCCGCAGACGATCGAGAGCATCAGCCACGCGAAGGCGGCGGAGGTGCCGATCGTGGTCGCGCTGAACAAGGTGGACCGCCCGGACGCGACCGAGGCGGCGATCCAGAAGACGCTGCGGCAGCTCGCCGACGCGGGGCTGAGCCCCGTGGAGTGGGGCGGCGACACGGAGGTGATCAAGACCAGCGCGACCACCGGGGCGGGGGTCCAGGAACTGCTGGAGACGCTGGACTACCGGGCGACGCTGCTGGAGCTCAGGAGCGACTTCGCGGGGCACGCGCGCGGGACGGTGATCGAGGCCCGGATGGAGGAGGGTCGCGGGTCCGTCGCCAACGTGCTGGTGCAGGACGGCCTGCTCCGGGTGGGCGACTACATCGTGGCGGGGCGGTCCTTCGGGCGGGTGCGTGACATCACCGATGATCGCGGGCAGAAACTCAGGGAGGCGACGCCGCCGGCGCCGGTGCAGGTCTCCGGGCTCGACGAGCTGCCGGACGCGGGCGACCGCTTCTATGTGGTGGATTCGCTGAGGCAGGCGCAGGAGGCGGCGGAGCAGCGTCGCCACCGCGAGCGCGAGCAGCAGTTGGCGCAGCCGAAGGTGACGCTCGACGCGCTCTTCACGCAGATGTCCGACAAGGAGGTCAAGGAGATCCGGGTCGTCATCAAGGCGGACGTGCAGGGGTCGGTGGACGTGCTCAGGGCGGAGGTGGAACGCGTGGGCACGGCGGAGGTCAAGGTGCGGGCGCTGCACGCGGCGGTCGGCGGGATCACCGAGAGCGACGTGCTGCTGGCGGACGCGTCGAAGGCGATCATCATCGGATTCAACGTGATTCCCAGCGGCAAGGCCCGCCAGGTGGCCGAGCAGAAGGGCGTGGAGATCCGGACCTACGAGGTCATCTACGACATCACCGACGACCTGCGGAAGGCGGCCGAGGGGCTGCTGGCCCCGGAACTGCGCCAGGAGGTGCTCGGGCACGCCGAGGTGCGCAAGGTGTTCAAGGTCACGAAGGTCGGGTCGATCGCCGGGTGCTACGTCACCGACGGCGTGGTGCAGCGCGACGCCCTGATCCGCGTCACGCGCAACGACGTGGTGATCGAGAACGGCCGCCGCCTGGAGCAACTGAAGCGGCACAAGGACGACGCCAAGGAGGTCCGCGCCGGCATGGAGTGCGGCATGAAGATCGCCGGGTACGACGACATCAAGGAGGGCGACGTGCTGGAGTGCTACAAGCAGGTCGAGGTGAAGCGAACCCTGTAGGCACAGGGGCACGGCGTGGAGAGCGGACCAGCCGGGAGCGTGCCGCCCGAGTCAGCCGCGATCCGGCGTTTTCTTCTCGTTGCGCGTCTGTGCCTCAGCGCCCTGGTGCCATCATGGTGATCGCCGTCCTCCAGTTTGAACTGCGGATCCGCGGGAGCGAGTCGCTCAAGGACAAGCGGCGCGTGGTGAAATCCGTGAAGGACCGCCTGCACCGGGAGCACCAGGTGAGCGTCGCCGAGGTCGGGTCTCTGGAGTCGCTGACCTCGGCCACCATGGCGCTGGCGGCGGTCGGGTCGGACGGGAAGCACATGGGTGAGGTCCTGGACCGGATTTCCGCGAAACTCCGCGCCCTGCCGGATGCGGAACTCGCCGCGGTGTCGCGCCGCATCCTTCACGCCTCGGAGATCGAGGCGACGCCGGACATGTCCCCCGAGGAAGAGGCTGCGATCGCGCGGGAACTGCTCGGGCACTACCACTCCGGGGCGGGGGCCGTGCGGGGCGATCCATGAGCCGGCGCGGCGACCAGGTCTCGGCGGCGCTGCGGGAGGCGGTCCA
Source organism: Phycisphaerales bacterium (assembly GCA_020849105.1). Classification (GTDB taxonomy): domain Bacteria; phylum Planctomycetota; class Phycisphaerae; order Phycisphaerales; family UBA1924; genus JADLGW01. The sequence goes on from JADLGW010000044.1 coordinate 8,080, forward strand.
GGGCGTCATCGACCGCGGCCTGCAGGACCCCCGCATCAGCGGGCTGATCACGGTCACCGGCGTCACGGTGGACGAGGACCTGCGCCACGCGATCGTCCGGGTCACCATCCTCCCGGCCGAACGAGAGCGGCTGGCGTTCCACGGGCTGCGGGCCGCGTCCGCTCACATCCGCCACGAGGCGTCCAAGCGGCTTACGCTTCGGCGCACGCCCGACCTGTCGTTCCGGCTCGATGCGGCAACGAAGAAGCAGGCCGGCGTGATCGAGGCCCTGGCCCGGGTCGCCGCGGAACGCGAGCGGACCGGCACGAACCCACCTACGGAACCGACCCCGTGACGGCGACGGACCCTGCCCGCAAACTCTCGGCCCTCTTGAAGCGGCTGCGGGCCGCGGGCACGGAACCCGTGTGCGAGCCCGCGCGGTGCGAGGCTGGGGAGGAGCCCGCGGTCCATGAGTTGCTGCTGTCGTTCCTGGCGTGGGAGGCGGGCCTCCACCGCGCGGGGCCCGCGGTGCGGAAACTGGTGTCCGGCATCGTGGACATGAACGAACTGCGGGTGTGCCACCCCGATGAACTGGCGTCCAGCCTGGGCGAGCGCTACCCCCGCGGCCTGGAGCGGTGTGCGCGGCTGCGGTCGGCGCTCAACGACCTGTACCGGCGGGAGCACGCGGTGACGCTGGCGCCGCTGGAGCCGATGCCCAAGCGTGACGCCCGGGCCTATCTGGAGTCGCTGGAGGGCATGACGCCGTACGTCGCGGCGCGCATCCTGCTGGTGTCGCTCGGCGGCCACGCGATGCCTCTGGATGAACGGACGCACTCGGCGCTGCTCGCGGCGCGGGCGGTTCCGGCGGACCTGTCGCTGGTCGACGCCGGATCGTGGCTGGAGCGGCATGTGCGGGCCGGTGATGCACTGGCCGCCCATGTGCTGCTGGAGGGGTGGGTGACCGAGGCCGCCGCCAGACCGCCCGACAAGAAGCGGCCCGGCGCGGACGCGGCGGGGCGGGTGACGCCGCGAGGCGCCCGCGGGAAGCGGGGGGTCCGGCCCCCGTCATCGGCATGAATCGTGCGTTGTGTCGAGCGTGTGCGGCCGCGTGCGCGGCGTGCCTGATGATCGCCGCCGGCTGCGCAGGGCCGGGCCCGTCCGGTGCGGGGGTGGAGGAATCGGTCGCGGCGCTCACGGCGGGTCCGGGGCATGGGCGTCCCGACTGGGCGCCCCCGCCCGGAGTCCCGACCGACCTTGCCGGGCCCGTGCGGGCGGGTGACAGCGGGTACGCCGCCGCGATGCTCGGGCTTGACGCCACCATCGATGAGCTTGCGCAGCGCCAGGTTGCCAAGCCTGTGACGGGCGCAGAGGCCGCGGCGCAGGACAAGGATCGGGCGCTGCGGCTCTACATCTCCGGTCGCGAGAAACTGCTCGGCGGGGACGCCCCCGGGGCTTCGACGGACCTGAGGGCGGCGACGCAGAAGGATCCCGCGGCTCCGGAGCCCTGGCGCGAACTGGCGGCCGCGCAGATAGCGCTGGGCATCCGGAATGAGGCGTTCAATTCCCTCGAAGCGGCGGCGGCACGCGGGATGGCGGAGGCGCCGGGACTGGAGTTGCTGGGGCGCATGCGCCTGGAGCGGGGGGAGCAGGAGGCCGCCGCGGTGGCCCTGGCCCGTGCCTGGATGCAGGGGCCGCGGGCCGCGGACCCGGGGCTACCCGCCGTGATCCTGGCGGAACTGGGCCGGAGCCTGCTTCAGATGGAGCGGTGGACAGCCGGGCGCGAGGCGCTGCGGGCATCGCTCCGCGAACTGGACCGGATACCCGGGCCTACCCGTTACGGGCAGGAACTGGCCGGCCTGGCGCGGGATCGGGCGGCGATGTGGCGCGACGCGGGCGACGCCGCGTGCAGGGTGGGGGACTACGCCGCCGCCTCCGATGCGTACGCCCACGCCGCGGAGTACCCGAGCGTCGAGGACCTTGAACTGACGCCCCGGGCGGTGTTCGCGACGGCGCGGGGGGAGGGCCCCGGTGCGGCGGCCGCGTATCTGGTGAACCGGGCGCGCGACACGGGTGATCTTTCGGCGGGTGATATCGACCTGCTCCGCGTGCTGGCCCAGGATCCGGGGGTGGGTGCGCCGCTGGCCCGCGCGCTGGCGGCGCTGCGGGACGCGGCCGAGGGGTCGCGCCAGCGCGGCATGTACACCCGGGCGCTGGCCGCAATCAGCCCTCCGGGCGCGGCCCTGCGCGAACTGGCGCGGCAGGCGGCGGAGCGGCCCGATGACACCGCGACGCTGCGGCAACTCGCCAGCGCCGAGTTTGGCGATGCGGGGCTTGATGCCGCGGTCGGGGTTGTCGGGCGTCGGCCGCTGGCGGCGCTGGCGGTGGCTGAGGCGATCTACGCCGAACGGCCGGACATCGATCGGGTGATCGATACCCTCGGTCACCGTGGCGCACCGGAGGCAGCGGGCCTGCTCCGCGCCTGCCTGGAGGCCCAGCGGGGGCGGCTCGGGCGCGCGGCGGAGATCGCGGCATCGCTGCGCACATCGGGGGGCATGGGCGATGCCGTCCGGCTTGTGCGGGTGACCACGCTCGCAGCGCTGGGCCGCTGGGATGAAGCGGAGGCCGAACTGGGGCGCATGGCGGGGGCCGGCGGCGGCACGAGGATCACGGACGACCAGCGGCGGGCGCGATCTCGTGCCCTGCGAGGGCTGCAACGGAACAAGGAGGCCGCAGCGGCCCTGGAGCCGCTGCTCCGGGAAGGGAACGAGGCGGATTTGCTCGCGTGGGCCGAACTGACGCTCGCCGGGCCGCCGACACCGCGGGACCTGGACCGGGCCGAGTCCGTGCTGCGCCGGGTGGTGGAGTCCGATCCCTCATCGGATCGTGCGCACGCCATGCTCCTGATGCTGTACGGGGCGAGCGGTCCGAAGGCCGATGCCGGCAAACTGGCGGCCGAGGCGCGGTCGCTGCGCGAAGGCGGTGAGGGCGGTCGGCTGCTGGGGCTGCTGCGAGCGCAGGAGTTGATCCGTCGCGGAGCGCCCGCCGAGGCCGAGACCATCCTCATGGGGCTGGCGGCCCGCTTCCCTGCGGATGCCGAGGTTCTTGACCTGCTGTGCTCGCTCTGGGAGCAGCCGGCACGCGGCGGGCAGCGTCACGCGGCCGATCCGGTGGAGTGGTTCACCGAGCGCCACGATCGCCAGCCCAGCGACCCGGTTCTGACTCAATCGCTGGCACGCGTGCTTATCGCGGCCGGACGGGAGAAGGATGCCGAATCGCTGGTGCGGGACCGGCTGGCGGCCGGCGATGATCCCCGCCTGGGCATCGTGCTCGAAGGGATCCTCCGCAAGCGCCCGGGCGGAGAGGACGAGGCCGATCGCATTGCGCTCTCCCGTCTGGAGCCGCTGCCGCGGCCGCTGCCGGCGACCATCGAGTTGGCGGAGGTGTACACGCGGCTGAAGCGCACCGACGATGCGGCGCGGGTGCTGCTGAACGACCTGCCCGATGGCGTGCCCCTGAGCGGGGTGCAGAGGCAGCAACTCGTGCAGGTCGTGAGCGTGATCAGCAAGAGGGCGCAGGACGGTTCCTCGCCCGAGGCCAGGGAGGCCGCGCGGTCGCTGCTGGACACGCTGGTGGCGCGCGATGTGGCGCCGGAGTTGCACCTGGTGCGGCTCGGCGTCCTTGCCCGCGACCCCGCTTCGACGGACGGGCAACTCTTGGAGGCCATCCGGACGGCGCGGCAGCAGCACCCGGAACTTGGGGCCGCGCCGCTGGCCCTTGCCGTGGAGACACTCTCGGGCGCGGGGCGAGCGGATGACGCGACCCGGCTGGCGGAAGCCGCGGCGGGTGAGGCCGATGCCGACGTGGACACGATCCTCGTGTGGGTCGGCGTGGTCGCGCGCACCGGTGATGCCGGAGATGCGGAGCGGCTGATCGAGCGGACCGCTGCGCTGGGCCGGCTCGACGACATGATGGCGCGGGTGAAGGACCCGGCCGGTGCGGCGCCGCGCAGCGCCAAGGCGGAGATCGCGTACCAGATCGGCCTGCTGGCCGGGAGCACCGGGCGGCGGGCGGAATCGGAGGCGATGTACGAACTCGCGCTGCGGTACGACCCCGACCACGCGTGGGCGAACAACAACCTGGGGTACGCCCTTGCCGACCGGGGCGAGCAACTCGATCGGGCGGAGCACCTGCTGGAGCGGGCGTACGCGGCGCTGCCCACGGAGGGCAGCATCCTGGACTCGCTGGCGTGGGTGAGGTACCGCCGGGGTGCGGTGGCCGACGCGGTTGACGCCGGCGGCAACACGCGGCAGGGGGCGCTCTCCCTGCTCCAGCGGGCGTACCAGACCCAATCGGGCCGGGCCAGCCCGGTCGTGCTGGACCATTACGCCGACGCCCTCTGGTCCCAGGGCCGGAAGGAGGAGGCACGCCGCGTGTGGTCAGAATCGCAGCGGGCCGCCGCCAAGCGGCTCGACGAACTGCCGCCGCAGAGTTCGACGCGGCAGGAGGTGCTGGACGTGCAGCGCAGGGTGCGCAGCAAACTGAACGCGGCGCGGACGGGCGCCCCGATGCCCTACGAGGCGCCGGGTTCGCTCCCGGCCGGGGGCGCGGCGGGGGTCGAGCCCGGCGCGGGCGGGGGTCGGTAGCCGTGGCCGGTCACAGCAAGTGGCACAACATCAAGCACCGCAAGGCGGCGGTGGACAAGAAGCGGGGGAAACTGTGGAGCAAGTGCTCGCGGGCGATCCTGGCGGCGGCGCGACAGGGCGGCGGCGACCCGGATTCCAACCTCACCCTGCGGTACGCGATCGATGAGGCTCGGTACGCCAACATGCCGCGGGACACGATCGAGCGGCTGATCAAGAAGGGTGCCGGCGGGCTCGACGCGGAGCACTTTGAGAGTATCCGGTACGAGGGCTACGGCCCCGGCGGCGCCGCGTTCATTGTCGAGGCCCTGACCGACAACCGGACCCGCACCGCCGGCGACGTGCGGCTCGCGTTCTCCAACCACGGGGGGAACCTCGGCGCCACGGGTTGCGTCGGCTACATGTTCGAGCAGCGGGGAACGATCACCATCCCCGCGTCCGGGCTCGACCCCGACCGCGTGATGGAGGCGGCGGTGGAGGCCGGGGCGGCGGATATCGAGGAGCCGGCCGGTGGTGCCGACGACGACGCGGCCTGGCTGGTGACCACGGCGCCGACCGATTTCCTGCGGGTGAAGGCGCTGCTTGAGGGGGCGGGCCTGCCGCTGGGTGAATCGCGCCTGGACATGGTCCCCCTCACGCGGGTGACGGCCTCCGGGGACGCGGCGGGGGAACTGCTCAGCCTCGTCGATGCGCTTGAGGACCTGGACGACGTCCAGAAGGTCTATACCAACTTCGACCTGGACGACGCGACCCTGGCGGCGATGCAGTAGCGCGCGATCCGGCCGGGAACGCACCGGCGCGACCCTGTATCCTTCCCGCCTATCCACCGCCGCCCGACCATCTGGTTCATCTTCATCACGCTCGTCATCGACGTGCTGGGCATCGGCCTGGTCATCCCGGTGGCACCGAATCTGATCAAGGAACTGCAGGCCGCGGCATCGCATGGGGCTGCCCCGGCGGCCGCGGCGGTTCCGGCCGGGCCGGGTGCCGGCGTCAACAGGGCGGTTGAGGGCGCGGCGGACTCCCGGGCGGCCAGCGCGTACACCTGGCTGGTGATCACTTATATGGTGGCGCAGTTGCTGTTCGCGCCGGTGCTGGGCAGTCTTTCCGACCAGATCGGGCGGAGGCCGGTCATCCTGATCTCGCTGCTGGGGACGGGGATTGACTACTTCGCGATGGCGGTGGCGCCGACCCTGTGGTGGCTGTTCGTCACGAGGGCGATCAGCGGCATCACCGGGGCGAACTTCTCCGCGGCCAGCGCCTACATCGCCGACGTGACGCCGCCGGAGAAGCGGGCGGCGGGGTACGGGCTGCTGGGCGCGGCGTTCGGGATCGGGTTCGTGTTCGGGCCCCTGGTCGGCGGGCTGCTCGGGGATGCGTCGCACCACATCCCCTTCATCGGGGCGGGGAACGTGCGGTACCCGTTCATGGTGGCGGGCGGGCTGGCGCTGGTGAACACGCTCTACGGTGTGTTCGTGCTCCGTGAGTCCCTGCCGCGGGACCGGCGGAGGGCGTTCTCGCTGCGGCGGGCGCACCCGATCGGGGCCCTGCGGACGCTGGCGAAGTACCCGATCGCCAACGGCCTGGCGTGGACGTTGTTCCTGGTGATGCTGGCGCACTTCGGCCTGCGGGTGGTGTGGGTGCTGTACACGCAGTACCGCTACGGGTGGAGCGAGGCGGAGGTCGGCATCTCCCTGGGCCTTGTGGGGATCGTGGCGGCGGTGGTCCAGGGCGGGCTGTCGCGCACGCTGATCCCGAAGATGGGGGAGGCGCGGGCGGTGCGGCTGGGGCTGATCCTGGCGATCGTCCAGTACGCGGCGTACGGGCTTGCGACCCAGGGCTGGATGATCTATGTCATCATCATGGCCGGGGCGCTCGGGGCGGTGTTCGGCCCCGCGGCCCAGTCGCTCATCAGCCGGGCGGTGCCGGCCGACGAGCAGGGGGAGGTGCAGGGGGCGATCACCAGCCTGCAGAGCCTGGCGGGGATCCCCGGCACGCTCATCGGCGGGAACCTGTTCGCGTACTTCGTTTCCCCCGATTCCCCGGTCATCCTGCCGGGGGCGCCGCTGTATATCAGCGCGCTGGTCATGGTGGGCGGCTACCTGCTGGCCGACCGGGTGCTGCGCCGCCACCGGCCCGGGCCGGGATAGGACCGGAAGATTCTTTGGCCCCGGCGGGCCCCGTCGCCGCATGAGTGCATGGAGAACCACCATGCGGCTCATACCCCTTGTTCTTGGCGTTGCCGCGGCCTTCGTGTGTGTGCCCTCGGCACGGGCGCAGCCGGACCGCTACGCGGACACCGAGACCGGCTGGGCGTACTACTTCGGCGCCAGCCCGACCACGATCGCGGGCTCGATCGGGCAGGGGCTCCGTCCGTTCAGCGTCGAGCGCGTGGGGTTCAATCAGTACGACACGATCCTGGTCGGCAACAGCGGCATCTACAGCGCGGGGACGCCGCGGATCGCGTATGACCTGACCCCCACGGGGGTGTCCGACTGGCTCACGGCGAACAACCTGCGGCTCCTGGACCTGGAGTGCTACGACATCGGGGCCGGGCTGCTGCGCATGACGGCGGTGGGCGTTCCGAACAGCGGCGGGACGTCGGCGCCGGGCTGGGGCTACCTGTACAACGCGACCGCGGCGCAGATCAACTCGTGGATGAGCGCGAACGGCCAGCGGCTGATCGACCTGGATGTGTACTCCCTGAACGGGACGAAGTACTACTCCGGGGTCTCGGTCCCCAACGCCGGCGCGGCCCACCACGACTGGCTGTACGCGTACAACCGGACGGAGCAGGAGGTCGTGGACCTGCTGACGCAGAACAGCGCCCGGCTGGTGAGCATCTCCGTGGAGAGCGTGGGCACGATCACGAACCCGGTGGTGCGGTACACGGTTGTCGCCATCGGCGACAACCCGGGGGCGGGCTGGTTCTACGGGAACCTGTCGGGTGGGCAGGTCGGGAGCGAACTGGCCCGCACCGGCTCGCGGCTCACCTGCTTCCGGCGGTTCACCGACGCGTTCGGCCAGACCCGCTACGCCGTCGCGATGGTGGACAACGCCAACGCGCAGACGCGCCGCGTCCGCGACCTGATCTGGGCCGGCTGCACGGGCACGACCGGGTTCCAGATCAAGGAAGTCGGCGGCGGGGTCGTCGCGGGGGTCAACGGCGACTTTGTGTGGGAGCCGGCCAGCACGATCAAACTCCTGCACGGTGTGTACGCGATCTACCAGTGCGCGCTGGGGAACGACTCGCTCACGGCGAGCGTGTCCTACCGCAACGAGTGCGCGACCTGCCCGCTTGCCTGGACCTGCGCGCTCACGCTCGACTCGGTGAGCAACTCACTGCGGCGGATGCTCGAGCCCAGCGACAACTACGCGCTCATCGCCTTCGAGCACCGCTACGGCGTTCCCACGCTCAATAACTTCGCGGCGAGCATCGGCAGCCCGAACATCAAGTCGTTGCGGCAGGACTGCAACTGCGGCCAGACTCTGAACACGGCCACTTGCACCGACATCGTGAACCTGATGGAGAAGGCCGCGGACGGGAGCCTCTTCGACAGCGGGTGGCGCGACACGCTCTTTGACCGCATGAACGACCTGGACGGCCAGGGCTACGGCATCTACCCGACCCTCAGCGGGGTCATCGCCTCCGAGGCGGCGGCGATCAACCTCCCGGCCTCGGAGCGCGAGAGTTTCCGCACGGCGATGCGGTACGCGAACAAGGGCGGTCTGTACGACTGCTCCGGCCCTCCGCGGCGACTGTGGCACACCGAGGGCGGGTGGGCGAGCATCCCCCGCAAGGTCTACTTCCTGAACAACTGGGTCGTCGTGCCGCGGGAGTACACCTTCGCGCTGTTCGACGACGCGGCCAGCACCGAGTCGAACACGATCTACATGATGAAGGAAGAGATGTTCCGCGAGCAGATCCGCGAGGCGCTGGGCACCTGGAAGAGCGCGTGTACCCCGCGTGTGACCGCCGATCCGGAGGATGTCCTTGCCGCGGCCGGCGGCTCCGCGGAGTTCACGGTGGAAGCGACGGGATCGGCGCTCACCTACCGCTGGCGCCGCAATAACGTCTACCTGAGCAACCAGGCCGGGCACATTGCGGGGGCGACGGCCGCGACCTTGCAACTGTCGAACATCGTCCCCGCCGACGCCGGGGATTATTCCTGCGTCGTCAGCGGCCCCTGCGGGAGCGACACCTCGGCCGCGGCTGCGCTGACCGTGATCGTGCCCGTGTGCTACCCCGATTGCAACGGTGACGGGGCGCTGAACCTGTCGGACTTCGGTTGCTTCCAGACCAAGTTCGCCCTGGGGCAGCCGTACGCGGATTGCAACGGGGATGGGCAGCGGAACCTCGCCGACTTCGGGTGCTTCCAGACCAAGTACGCCCTGGGCTGCCCGTGAGCGCCCGCAACCTGTCGGTGTGCCGAGGAGAGAGAGGGTCGGGCGGCCCGGACGCCCGGCCCTTTTTCCATGACGGCCGGGCCACCTGGCGTGGACGCGCCGGCACGATATCCTCTGCCCCATGAAGTTGTTCTCCTCCGCGTTTCTTCCGGCCGTGCTGGCCGCTGCCGCGGCGCTGGCCCAGCCCACCGGCACCTCGCCCCTCGACCCCCCTCCCAATGGGCCGCGTCACGAGGACCCGACGTGGCACGCCCTGACGCACGCGACGGTGCACGTCAGCCCCGCTCAGGTCCTCGACGATGCCATGGTCGTGGTGCGGGACGGGCGGATTGTTTCCGTCGGGGCGGGCGACGCGCCGGCGGGGGCGCGGGTCTGGGACTGCACGGGCCTGCACGTCTACGCCGGGTTCATCGACCCCTATGTGGAGGTCGATGCGCCGCGGCCGGCCGCCGGGGCGCCGGGCGTCCACTGGAACAGCCGTGTCACGCCGCAGAGGTCGGCCCTGGACGGCCCGGTGATGGACGAGGGGACGGCCGGATCGCTCCGCAAACTGGGGTTCGCGGCCGCGATTGTGAGCCCCCGCGGCGGGGTTTTCCGCGGGTCGTCGGCGCTGGTGAGCCTGGCGGCTCCCGCGACCGAGTCGAGCGCCGACCGGCCGCCGGTGTACACGCCCGTGGCGTACCAGGCCGTGGCGTTCGAGACCGGCGGATTCGGGGGCGGGGATCAGTACCCGGGTTCGCAGATGGGGGCCATCGCGCTGGTGCGCCAGACGCTGATCGACGAGACGTGGCAGAGGGACGAGCGGGCCAGAGGGGCGGTGATCCCGCCCAACGCGCTCGACGGGCTGCGGCCGTGGCGCGGTCCGGATGGCCTGCCATCGGCGATGCCGGTGAACGATGCGCGGGTGCAGTCGCCGCCGATGGTCCCCCTGTTGTTCGACTGCCGGGATGAACTGGAAGTGCTCCGGGCGATCAAGGTCGCGGGCGAGTTCTCGCGCACGGCGGTGATCCTCGGGTCCGGGAGCGAGTTCAAGCGTCTGGCCGCGATCGCCGGGGTGGGCAAGCCGATCTTCATCGAGCCGCTGAACTTTCCGAGAGCGCCCGACGTGGCGGGGGTCGGGAAGGCGGAGTCCGTCGACGTGCGGGAGTTGATGGCGTGGGAACAGGCGCCGACGAACCCGCGCCGGATGCTGCAGGCAGGGCTTCATGTGGCGCTCACGACGGCGCGGCTGCGGGATCGGGGCGAGTTCGCGGCGAACCTGAGGAAGGCGATCGCATACGGCCTGTCGCCGGCGGATGCCCTGGCCGGCCTGACCACCGTCCCCGCGATGATCGGCAACACCGGTGACCTGGGCCAGGTGAAGGCGGGGATGCGGGCGAACCTGGTGGTTGCGGATGGCGACCTGTTTGCCGTGAGCAACGCGAAGAAGCCGGACCCCACGCCCGATGCGGCCGGGCCCGCCCCAAAGGGCGACTCGGCGAAGGCGGAACGGGCCGAGGGCAAGCCTGACGCGAAGGACGCCAAGGTCCGCGACGTGTGGATCGACGGCGCCCGGTACGAGGTGAACGCGGCTCCGGATGAGACCGCGGTGGGCATGTGGACGGTGATCGAGGCGGACGGGAAGCCCGTCCCGGAGGGTGACCCCGCGGCTCCCGGCATCATCATCGACGACAAGGGCGCCGTGACGGTGCAGGTGGGCGAGAAGAAGGTGAAGGCGACGAGCGTCCATGTGCTGCGGGGGCGCGCGGATTATGTGTACGACACCAAGGAGTTCGGCGGCACGGGCCTGGTCGCGGACCAGGCGACGATCCAGGGCAAGGAGATGATCGGGGTCACGCGGCGTGCGGACGGGTCGATCCACCGGTGGAAGGCGAAGTACACGGGCGAGCCACCGAAGGAGGCCCCCCGGGCCAGGGGCACGGGGGACCGACTCTCAGGGAACTGGGTCTTCGTCATGTACGACGGCGAGCCCGTGGCGCCGGAGAGGCAGGGCGTCATGTCGATCGCGGCGGACGGCGCGATCACGATCACGGGCAAGGGCAAGGACATCTGGTGGTCCCCGCCGGAGCGGGTCACGCCGGCCGACGTGAAGGTCGAGGGGGACAAGGTCTCGTTTCATTGGGACCTGACCCGCTGGGGCGGGGAGGTGTTTGAGGCCTCCGCGACACGCACGGGCGACAAACTCGCGGGAAAGATCGTCGGGCTGAACAGCAAGATCGAGAGGACCTGGGAGGCTGCCCTGGAAACGCCCCCGCAGCCGGACAAGCCGGCGTCCGCCGAGACACCTGCGGAGAAGCCGGACCCGACCAAGGACATCCCGGAAACGCTCGCGTACCCGTTCGGGCCGTACGGGGTCGAGGCTCTCCCCCCGCAGGAGCGGCTGGTGGTGACGAACGCGACGCTGTGGACCAGCGGGCCGCAGGGCATCATCAAGGAGGGCGCCCTTGTCATCGACGGCGGAAAGATCGTGTACGTCGGGCCCGCGGCATCGCTCCCGGCGCTCGAGGGTGCTCCGCGCACCATCGACGCGGGCGGCCGGCCCGTCACCGCGGGGCTCATCGACTGCCACAGCCACACGGGGATCAGCGGCGGCGTGAACGAGGGCACGCAGTCGTGCACGGCGGAGGTGCGGATCGGAGATGTCACCGACCCCGACTCGATCAACTGGTACCGGCAGATCGCCGGCGGGCTGACGGTGGTGAACAGCCTGCACGGGTCCGCCAACCCGATGGGCGGTCAGAACCAGGTGAACAAGATCCGCTGGGGCGCCCGGTCGCCGGACGACATGCACTTTGAGGGTGCGCAGCCGGGGATCAAGTTCGCGCTGGGCGAGAACGTCAAGCGTTCCCGGAGCCCGGACAACACCCGTTACCCGGACACGCGGATGGGGGTGGAGGCCTTCATGCGCGATCGGTTCACGGCGGCGCGGGAGTACGCGGCCGCGCGGTCGAAGTGGGAGGCCTCCGACAAGACCGGCCCGGAGCCGCGCCGGGACCTGGAACTGGACGCGCTGGCGGAGATCCTGGCCGGCACGCGCCTGGTGCACTGCCACAGTTACCGGCAGGACGAGATCCTGATGCTGGCGCGGCTGTCCGCCGGCTTCGGCTTTCGGCTCGGCACATACCAGCACGGGCTGGAGTGCTACAAGGTCGCGGACACCGTGCGCGAGGCGGCACGCGGGGCGTCTATCTTCAGCGACTGGTGGGCGTACAAGGTTGAGGTCCAGGACGCGATCCCGCAGGCCGGGCCGATCCTGCACGAGCAGGGCGTGGTCGTGAGTTACAACTCCGACTCGGATGAACTCGCTCGCCGGCTCAACGTGGAGGCCGCGAAGGCCGTGAAGTACGGCGGTGTGAAGCCGGAGGAGGCGATCAAGTTCGTCACGATCAATCCGGCGATCCAGCTCAACATCGCGGACCGAGTCGGATCGCTGGAAGCAGGAAAGGACGCGGACTTCGTGATCTGGTCGGGCGACCCGCTCTCGGCCTTCAGCCGCTGCCAGGCGACCTATATCGATGGACGCGAGTATTTTTCGCTCGAAAAGGATGCGGCGGCCCGCCAGAAGATCGCATCCGAACGCACCCGCCTGATCCAGAAGGTGCTCACCGAGGGGAAGAGCCCCGGCCGGCCGGGCGGCGATGAGGGCGGAGGACCGGGCGCTCCGGGGGGACGCCGTCGTCCGCCATCCGGAGCCGACCGCGACGCCGCGTTGATCGAGGCGTACTACCTGGACCGCTCCAACCGCGGCCTGGAGTGCGACGTGTGCGGAGAGTGCGGGCTGGAGATCGAGCACCTGCTCGGAGGAGAATCGCGATGACCACGCTCCGCAGGACGCTCGGATTCGTGACCGGGGCGCTGCTGGCCTGCGGGGCCGCGGCGCAGGACCTGACCGTCAAGGCGCCGGCCCAGTCGCAGACCATCGCGATCGTGAATGCCACGGTCCATCCCGTGTCCGGCCCGGACATCGACCGCGGCTACGTCGTGTTTGATCGCGGCGTGATCACGGCGGTGGGGGCCGGCGACTACACGCTGCCGGGGCCCGGCACCGTCATCGACGCGACCGGGAAGCACGTCTACCCGGGCATGATCGGCCCCTGGACGCGCCTGGGCCTGGTCGAAATCGGCGCCGTGCGCGCCTCCGACGACTTCCGTGAACTGGGCGGCGTGACGCCGGAGGTCTGGGCGGCGGTGGCCGTCAACCCCGACTCGACGCTCCTGCCGGTGACCAGGTCCAACGGCGTCCTGGTCGTCGGCGTGTGGCCCGCGGGCGGCCTGGTCCCGGGGCGGGGCTCGGTGATGCAACTGGAGGGCTGGACATGGGAGGACATGGCGGTCGAGCGCGACGCGGGCCTCGTGCTGAACTGGCCCGGCATGCGCCCGGTCACCGCGTGGTGGATGCAGCGGTCCGAGTCCGAGCAACTCACCGATATCCGCAAGAGCCTTGATCGCATCGACGAGGTGTTCGACACGGCCGTCGCCTACGCGGCCGCCCGCGACGCGGACCCTGACCACCCGGTGGACCTGCGGTGGGAGGGGATGCGCGGCGTGCTCCCCGCGGCCGGCGAGAAGCAGAAGCCCGTGTTCATCTCCGCCCAGGACATCGACCAGATCAACGCCGCGGTGGCGTGGGCGGCCGGGAGAAAACTGAGAGCCGTCATCGTGGGGGGGCGCGACGCCCCGCTCGCCGCGGACCTGCTGAAGAAGAACAACGTGCCGGTGATCGTGACCGGGACCGAGGTGTTCCCGAAGCGGGCGGACTCACCGTACGACGATGCGTACACCCTTCCGGGGCGGCTCGAGGAACTCGGCATCCTGTGGTGCATGGGCACCTCCGACGACACCGCGCACGAGCGCAACCTGCCCTACAACGCGGCGATGGCCGTGGCGTACGGGCTGCCGCACGATGCGGCAATCCGGGGCGTCACCCTGAACACGGCGAGGGTCCTGGGTGTCGGCGACCGGCTTGGGTCGATCGAGACGGGCAAGCAGGCCACGCTCATCATCACCAGCGGCAGCCCTCTGGAGGTGACGACCATAATCGAGCGGGCGTTCGTGCAGGGGCGCGACATCGACCTGTCCAACAAGCAGACCAAACTCGCGGACAAGTACCGGGAGAAGTACCGGCAGCAGCGGGCCGCGGAAGCGAAGGCCAACGAAAAAGCCCCCCGCTGAAGGAGCGGGGGGCCGGGTGTGGTTGAGCCCCCGCGTCAGCGCCCCTGGGTCGCGTCGTCGCCCGCGGCATCGGCCGGTTCTGCCGGGCCGCGTGTGTACTCGATCGTCATCATCTTCATTTCCTTGCCATCGGGCCCCGGGCCGTACATGACCATGGTGTGGCTGGTCGGGCTCTTGATGGTGATGACCTCGCGCAGGACCGTGTCCTTGCCGGTGATCGGGTCGGGGGACGTGCCCTTCATCGAGTAGGTGTGGGTCTTGTCGTCGTAGGTGCCGGTGCTGACCATGATGGACGTGCTCATGGAGTCGGTCCACGTCGCGACGTACTCCTTCTTGATGTTGTCGTAGCCCCAGTAGCCCAGCCCCTCGAAGGGCATGCCCATCATGTCGCCCTTCCACTCTTGGCGCAGTTGGCGCCCGCCCAGCACCGGGGTGTTGACCATCGTGCCCATCGAGGTCTGCATGGGGGCGTCGGGGGCCATCTGGAAGGAGCACTTGCCGTGCCAGGTGCCGGCGAGGGTCATGATGCGGGCGTGCTCCGGGCCCGGCGCGCCGGCCTTCTCCATCGCGGCCATGTACTCGGCTTCGCTCGGCTGACCTGCGGGCTGGGCCGCCGGCTTGGACCCCGCCGGCTGCGTGGCCTTGTCCGGCTGGGCCAGGCCCGCCAGCACCATGACCGCCAGCGCGCCCACCGACACACCTGCCACCTTGCGGAGATTCATCACGTTCCCTTTCTCTTGCGGACCCCCGGAGACCGACGCCACGCACGCCGCGCGGCGACCGATCATTTCCCAAACATCGGGAGGAAGTGTAGCCGCGCGGGCAGGGGTGTCAACCCCAGGCCGGGCGCTCGCGGGCGGGGCTGTTGCGAGCATCGCGAGCGGGCGCGAGTCGGGTAGGCTTGTTCATGCCTACCGCTGCGCGCGCGAGCCGAGCCAATCTGAACGGCGCGAACGTGCGCGACGATTTCACCAACGTGGTCCTGCAGGGCGACGCGGTGGCGCTCCTCTCGGAGATGCCGGACGCGAGCGTCCACCTCACGGTGTTCAGCCCGCCGTACGACGGCATCCGCGACTACGGGAAGGACTGGAGTTTCGACTCGAGGGCGCTGGGGTCGGAAGCATCTCGGGTCGGAGGGGATGGCGAGCCAACCGATCGGTAGCAGATGCACGAGTCAATCTTTGAGCACGAGTTTCGATGGGAACGCAAACGAGTTCGACTCCAGTACACCATTGAGACGACGCTGTGGGGACGCCAACTCACGCTCCTGGACATTCTTGGCGCCTCAATGACGCATGTTGAGGCCGTGCCGGATTGGAGGATCGAAGCTGAGGCTTGTGATGCAGCCTGCCGCCATGACGCGAAGTACATGTAACTCCGTGGGTTCGGAAGCCGACTGAGACGATGAACCACAGATGACCACTACCGTTATCGAGGGCCCTTGGCAGCCGGAGTTGAGATCTCTTGTGTCGTCGGCCCGCCTGCGTCTGACGATCTGCACCCCCTACATTTCCGAGCGCGGCGCCGCCGTTGTCCGGCATGCTCGCGCAGGCGTAGCAGCAACAGGTTGTGATATACTTGTGCTTACGGATCTGTCGGCATCAGCAATCTGCACAGGCGCAACTGATCCCGAGGCCGTCGCTTCAATTGCAAGGTGCCTCACGAACGTTCGGACGGTGCATCTTCCCCGGCTGCACGCGAAGGTGTACGCGGCGGACGGCGAGCAGGCGGTTGTCACCTCTGGCAACCTGACCGACGGCGGGCTTCGAATGAACCACGAGTACGGGTTGCTGGTGGACGATCCCGATCTTGCGGGGCGCATCGAAGCGGGCGTGGCGGCCTATGCGGGGCTCGGCGCGGAGATTGATACCATCACGCTCAATCGGCTGTGCGCGGTGTCCATTGACGCGCGGGCGGCATATCAAGCGCAAACTGCGTCTGCGTCGCGGGATGCGACGCGCCGTCTCCGGGCTGTGGTCCGCGCTACGTCCGAGACGCTGCTCCGCGCCCGGCTCGCAAGGGGGCCAATCCACACGGTCTTTGCGAGGACCATCGAGTACCTGTTGCGTCAGCACGGGCCGTTGTCCACTAAGCAGATTCACCCGCTAATCCAAGGGCTGCATCCAGATCTCTGCAACGACATGGTTGATCGTGTGATAAACGGGAATCGCTTTGGGAAAAAATGGAAGCACGCGGCACGTACGGCGCAAGCGCAGTTGAAGAAACGGGGCACGATTACGCTTATGAACGGTGTCTGGGCGCTCGTGCGATGACCTCACCGCTCGGAAGCGAGGCCGTAATCCCCACCCGCTCCACCACCTCCAGCCCAAAGGCGTCGAGGGCGGGGAGTTCGGTCTGGTGGTTGGTGAGCAGCCGGAGGCGGGAGAGGCCGAGGTCGCGGAGGATTTGGCTGCCGATGCCGAGTTGGCGTTCCGCGGCGGAGTCGGCGTGCTCGGGGGCGGCGGAGGGCTCGACGGGGGCGTCGTGGCGGAGGTAGACGACGGCGCCGCGACCCGCGGAAGCAATCTGGCGCATGGCGGCGCGGAGCGTATCGCCGCCGGCCGCACGGTCGCCGAAGAGGTCGGCGAGAGGCGCGGCGCGATGGACGCGGACGAGCGCCGGCTCCGTGGTCCGCGGCACGACGCCGTTTACCGGCACGCCGATGGCGCCGACGGTGAACGCCCAGTGCGGGAGCGGGTCCACGGCGGAGTGGTACTCGATGAGCGTGAAGTCGCCCATCGGCGTGCGGATCGGGCGGCCCGCGGCGGGTCCCAGCCTGCGGACGAGGGTCTCGCGGGCGAGGCGGTGGGCGATGATCTGCGCGACCGAGCACATCCGCAGGCCGTGCCGCTCGCAGAGGGCGGCGAGGTCCGGGACGCGGGCCATCTCGCCGTCGTCGCGCATGACCTCGATGATGGCGGCGGCTGGGTAGAGCCCGGCCAGGCGGCACAGGTCCAGCGACCCCTCGGTCTGCCCGGTGCGCACGAGCACGCCGCCGTCGCGCGAGCGGAGCGGGTTGATGTGCCCGGGGCGGACGAAGTCGCCCGGCCCGAAGGCGGGGTCGATCATCATGCGGATGGTCCGGGCCCGCTCGTGGGCGGAGACGCCCGTGGTAAAGCCGTGGCGCGGGTGCCCGTCCACGGAGACGGTGAACGCGGTGCCGCGGTGTGTGGTGTTCTCGGTGGATTGCGGGTGGAGTTGGAGGCGGTCGCAGTCGGCCTCGGTCATGGAGAGGCAGAGGTAGCCGCGGGCGGCGGAGAGCATGAAGTTGACGGCCTCGGGGGTGACGAACTGGGCGGGGAGGACGAGGTCGCCCTCGTTCTCGCGGTGCTCGTCGTCGGTGAGGACGACCATGCGGCCGTCGCGGAGGTCGGTCAGGATCTGGGGGATGGGGGCGAACACCGGGCGGATGGTAGATCGTGACGGCGGATTGGCGCCGGGGCTGGATTTCGCCGGTTGATGGGCCAGTGATCGCCCGAAGACTCCACCTACGATTCGTGCGTGCCCGACGAGGCCTCCATCCAGGTGAACTTCGGGAAGGCGGTGCCGCTGTTCCCGCTCGACAACGCGGCTCTGCTGCCGCAGCAGGTGCTGCACCTTCATGTGTTTGAGCCGCGGTACAGGCAGATGGTGGGGCACGCGCTGGACGGCGCCGGGCAGTTCGCCGTCGCGGTGTTCAAGGGGAATCAGTGGAAGCATCAGTACCACGGGCGGCCGGCGCTGCGCCCCGCGGTGTGCATCGGGCAGATCATGGAACACGAGAAACTGAGCGACGGTCGTTACAACGTGCTGGTGCAGGGCGTGTGCCGGGCCCGGATCGTGGAGGAGGAGCCGGCGGCGGAGGGGCGGCTCTACCGCCTGGCGCGCGTGGAGCCGGTGGGGATCGACCCCGAAGAGGAGATGAAGTTGTACGGCATCCGCGAACGGTTCACGGAACTGCTGACCGACGGGCCGCTCACGAAACTGACGGCCGCGGAATGGATCGTGGACCGGATCGGGAACTCGGAGATTCCGGCGGCGGTGGTGCTGGAACTGGTGGGGTTCGCGCTGTCGACGCGGCGCGAGACGAGGTACCGCCTGCTCGAGGAGGGTGATGCGGGCGAGCGGGCGGAGATCGTGGAGCGGGAACTTCTGGACCTGCAGAAACTGATCCGCATGGCCGCGGCCCAGCACCCCGAGACGTGGCCCAAGGGGTGTTCCTGGAACTGACGGCGTTCAGCGTCGGTTGTTCTGATCGCCGAGGATGCCGCCGACGATGGCCCCGCCGATGGCTCCGGCCGCGGCCCCCTTGCCCATGTTGCCGCTCAGACTGCCGATGCCCATGCCGGCAAGGGCGCCGAACGCGGCGCCGCTGGCGCCGCCTTGAAACGCGTTCTGACATCCGCCGGTGAGCAGCCCCCCGAGTGCCACCGCGGCCACGGTCACGAGGCGCCGAGTGCTGGTCTTTGTCGTCACGCCACACCTCCATTCAGGGCCGTTGCGGCCTCGCCCGGCATAACGCGGAACCGGGGCGGGTTAGTGCACCGGCCCCGGATAAAGTTAGTATTCGCTTACGGCCAAGTCAAGCGGTCAGATGGTCACGGCGAGCCGCCCCACCAGGCGCCCCACATGGCGCTGACCACGGCGTTCGCCAGCAGCAGCCCCCAGAGCAGCACGAGAAGGGCGTCGAAGGTGGCGTCTTCCTTCATCATGCGCCAGGCGGCCACCACCCCGACCAGCAGGACCTGGGCGGCGAGCACCATGAGGTAGGTCTCGATACCGGGCTTGTGGCCATCCTTGTCCGTGATGTTGTCGTAGACCTTGATCGCGGTCCAGCCGCCGGTGTGGGCGGGAACCCCCTCGACCGACCGCCAGATGCGCTGGGTGAGCGTCGGTGGCGGCTCGCCCTTGGCCGGCTGCACGCCCAGGTGGACCGCGGACACCAGCAGGCCGATGATGGCCTGCATCCCGACGCCCTTGGCGATCGCGAGGCCCCAGGACTTCTCATCCGAGAGCAGGAGCGAGATCGCCGAGCCGACCAGGACGACGCCGATCGCAATCAAGAGCGGGTTCATGGACTGCCCCAACGCCTCCGCACGCTTCCCCCGGCGTCGGACGTGCCGCGTCAGCGGTATCGGCGTGCGGGAGCCGGTCCTGCTTGCGCGGCCTTGTGAGGGCGGCGCGGGGGGGCGGTGTGCGCGGACCCTACACTCTGCGCGGCTGGTTATTGGGCGTTGCGGTTTTGACCACCGGGGCGGCGGCTTAGGGGTGAGCGATGTTCGAACGGCTGAGCGAAGGCTTTGGGTCGGTGCTCCGCGGGCTGTCGGGCAAGGGCTCGATCAGCGAGTCCAACGTGCGCGAGGCGATGGGGCAGGTGCGCACGGCGCTGCTGGACGCGGATGTGAGCCTGGAGGTCGTGGACGGGTTCACGGAGCGGGTGCTGGCCGACTCCGTCGGGCGCGAGGTCACCCGGAGCCTGCAACCCGGCCAGGAAATGATCGGGATCGTCTACCAGCGGCTGATCGAACTGCTGGGCGGCGAGGTCGCGGAGGGCCGGGACGGGAAACCGGAGGTGCGCGGGCCTGAGCCGGGCGTGCTGCATGTGAGCCCGGGGCCGACCGTCGTGATGATGTGCGGGCTCCAGGGGTCCGGAAAGACGACGACCTGCGGCAAACTGGCGGCGTACCTGAAGAAGCGCGGGCGCAGCGTGCTGCTGGCCGCGGCGGACCTCCAGCGGCCGGCGGCGGTGGAGCAACTCCAGACCGTGGCCCGCCAGGTTGAGGCGGAGATGCCCGGCGGGGCGCAGGTGTCTTTCTATTCCGAGCCCGACAAGGTTGCGGCGTACGGGAAGGCGGTGGGGGTGGCGGTCGGGGTGTGCCAGCGCGCGGTGGAGGCGGCGCGGCGGCAGGGGATCGACACGGTCATTCTGGATACGGCGGGGCGGCTGCACGTCAACGACTCCCTGATGGGCGAGCTGCAGGCGGTGAACCGGACGCTGCAGCCGCACCAGGTGTTCCTTGTGGTGGACGCGATGACGGGGCAGGACGCGGTGACGAGCGCCCGGGCGTTCCACGAGAAACTGGCGATCGACGGGGTGATCCTGACAAAGTTTGATTCCGACACGCGGGGCGGGGCGGCGCTCTCGGTGAAGCAGGTGACCGGGGCGCCCATCCGCTTCATCGGCGTGGGGGAGAAACTGGACGCGATCGAGGAGTTCCACCCGGAGCGGATCGCCGGGCGCATCCTGGGCATGGGGGACGTCGTCAGCCTGGTCGAGAAGGCGCAGGAACAGGTCAGCGAGAAGGAGGCGCTGGAACTGCAGGCCAAGATGGCCCGCGGCGAGATGAGCATGGACGACTTCCTGAAGCAGCTCAGGACGCTGCGGAGGATGGGTCCGCTGAAGCACCTGCTGGGGCTGATGCCGGGCGTGGGGTCGATGCTGAAGAACGTGAGCGTGGACGAGAAGCAACTGGACGGCGTGGAGGCCATGATCTGCTCGATGACGAAGCAGGAGCGGGGCAGGCCGTCGGTGATCGATCACTCGCGCCGGCGGCGGATCGCGACCGGCAGCGGCAAGAAGCCCGAGGAGGTCGGGGCGCTGGTCAAGCAGTTCGACACGATCAGCAAACTGAGCCGCACGATGGCGGGCATGAGCACCGCGGCGAAGGTGAAGGCGGTGAAGGAGATGGGGGCCAGCGGGATGGAGGGGATGGTGCCGGGAGTCGCGGGGCTGCCGGGGTTCGCGTCGCGCGGGTCGAGCCACACGACAAGCGTGAAGGGCCGTTTCAAAAAGCGCAAACGGTGAGGACGGCACCGGCCGTCGTTCCGGGCGGCGGTCGTGAGCGCCGGCCGAACGGCTATGCCTCCTCCACCGCATCCCGCCGGAGGGTGAGGATGTCGCGGAGTTGATCGGTGGACATCTCGGTCAGCCAGCGTTCGCCGGAGCCGATGATGCTCGCGGCGAGTTCGGTCTTCTGCTCGATCATCTCGTCGATGCGTTCCTCGAGCGTGCCGCGGACGACGAACTTGTGGACCTGGACGGTGCGGTTCTGGCCGATGCGGTGGGCGCGGTCGGTGGCCTGGTTCTCGACGGCCGGATTCCACCAGCGGTCGAAGTGGAAGACGTGGGTCGCGGCGGTGAGGTTGAGCCCGACGCCGCCGGCCTTCAGGCTGACGACCAGGATCGGCGATGAGCCGTCGCCGCGCTGGAAGGCCTTGACGATGGACTCGCGCTGGGGCGCGGGGGTTCCGCCGTGGAGGACCAGGACCTCGCGGTCCAGGTCGTGGCGGAGCATCGGGGCCAGGAGCGAGGCCATCTGGCGGAACTGGGTGAAGACCAGGGCCTGCTCTCCGCCCTGCATGACCTCGTCGAGCATCTCGATGAGGCGGACGCACTTGCCGCTGCGGGCGGCGGCGGGGGGCGCGGAACCGGCGAAGTCGTGGTCCTTGAGCAACTGGGCGGGGTGGTTGCACGCCTGTTTGAGTTTGATGAGCGTGGAGAGGACGAGGCCGCGGCGCTGCATGCCCTCGGAGGCCTCGACCGCGCCGAGCATGCGCTGGACGAGCGACTCGTAGAGTTCGGCCTGCTCCGCGGTGAGGTGCGAGTACTCCTTGGACTCGACCTTGGGCGGGAGGTCGGCCGCGACGGCGGGATCGGACTTCAGGCGTCGCAGGACGAACGGCCGGATGAGTTCGCGGAGTTGCTCACCCTTCACGGGGTCGCGGTAGCGCTCGACCGGTACGGCGAAGCGTTTCCGGAAGGAGTGGGCCCCCCCGAGGTACTCCGGGTTCAGGAAGTCGATGATGGACCACAGTTCGGAGAGGCGGTTCTCCACCGGGGTGCCGGTGAGGGCAACGCGGGTGGTGGCGGGCAGGGCGCGGACGGCGGCGGTCTGCTTGGCGGCCGGGTTCTTGATGTTCTGGGCTTCGTCCAGGACGACGCGCTGCCAGTGGACCTGTCCCAGGGTCTCGCGGTCGCGGTGGGCCAGCGCGTAGGTGGTGATGACGGCGTCGGCGGCGGACGCCTGGCCGAGGAAACCCGCCCCCTGGAGCCGCGCGGCGCCGTGGTGGGCGATGATCCGCAGTTGCGGGCAGAAGCGGCGGGCCTCGTGGACCCAGTTGCCGACGACAGACATCGGCACGATCAGGAGCGTCGGGGGCACGGAGCCTTCGCGTGCCTCGGTCGCGGCGCGGCGCTGGGCCTCCTCGCGTTCAAACGCCAGGAGCGCCAGCAACTGGATGGTCTTGCCCAGGCCCATGTCGTCGGCCAGGCAGGCTCCGAAGCCGAAGCGTTCCAGGAACCAGAGCCAGGAGAGGCCCCGGACCTGGTAGGGCCGGAGTTTGCCGTGGAACCCCGCGGGCGGGTCCACGATAGGGACGCGGTCGAGCCGTGCTTCCGGGCCGAAGAAGGCGGAGACCCAGCCGGTGGCTTCAAGCCCCACGATGGGGATGCCTGTGGTGCGCGCATCGGCGCCGTAGGCCATGCGGATGGCCTCTCCGACCCGCATGGAGCCGCCCGGGTTCTCCTGGAGGAACCTCATGGCCGCCCGCAGGTCCTCCGGGCGTACTTCAACCCAGCGTCCATTGATCCGGATGAGCGGGGCCCTGCGGGAGGCCAGTTGCTCGAACTCCGCGAGCGAGAGGGTGGTGCCGCCGATCGAGATCTCCCAGTCGTACTTCACGAGCGCTTCAAGCCCGACGGCCGGGCGGGTGGTCGGGGCGCCCGCGCCGGCCGGCCCGGGCTGGGCGTCCAGGTCGCCGCTGAAGAGTTTCAGGCGTGCGCCCAGGCGGGCTCCGGGCTGGTCCCACCACTCCGGGCCCTCGGCGCCGAATCCCTGTTCGATCAGGATGGGGCGGTACTCGCGCAGGAACTGGTACGCCTGGCGAGTGGAGAGTTTGAGGTCCGCGGGCTCGGAGTCCGCGAGCGCCCGTTCGAGCATCGGGTAGACGCGGGCCGCCCGGGCGATCTCCTTGAGCAGGGTTTCCTGCGGGCGTTCGGCGCGGCGGCCCTCGATCGTCACGGAATCGGACGCCAGCGCCCAGAGGTCCTCCGCCGCGAGCGCGATGGCCGGGTTATCCTGGGACTGCAGGTGGAAGCGGACCGTCCATCGCACCTGGTCCCCCGGGTCCTGGATGTCGCCGAGCAGGTTGGAGTCCTCGGGCTCCGTCAGGCGGAGCAGCAGGCGCCACGCCGAGCCCGTGCCGCGGTCCTCCAGGCCCGCGATCCATCGACGGACGGCCCGGACGACATCGGGGCGGGAGGCGGGGCGGATCGGTACGGCGTCGGGCTCGTCGAGCAGCCCGCCGAGCCACGCGACCTGCGGGTCCGCGCCGGGGTCTCGCTCCGCGATGGCTCCCGCCATCACTTCGGCGCGGAGGGTGTCGCGGCACTGGGCGTCCACGATCGCGCCCAGGAAACTCTGGAGGATCGGCCACGGCTGGTGGCCGTGCTCGTCCACGGCGGCGCGGGCCACGGGCGGCATGGTCGCAAGGAGCGCGGCGGCCCGAGCGGCGGTCCGCTCGTCGCTCAGCCACGGCTGCCAGAGCCCCCGCAGTTCGCCCGCGGAGTCCTGCTTCAGGGCCGGGATGAAGCGTTGCTGGGCCAGGAGGTGGCGGCCCAGGCGCGCCGCGGCGGCGTAGAACTCAACGGACGAGCCGAGCGACACCCCGTTGGCGGAATCACGCGGCGCGGTGAGATCGCCCAGGATCGCGGCGGCGTGCGGCGGGGGCAGCGCCAGCGTAGGAACCCGGACGCGCGCGAAGCCCGTGCCGCGGGTCTCGGCCCCGAGCCCGAGGGCGTGGGCGAGGCGTGTGCTTGGCGCCGGCAGGCCGCCGGAGCAGGGCAACCGGAGTGTGATCTCCGCATCGGCGGCGTGTGCGGCCTGGCCCACCGTGTGGCGGAGCGCGGCCGGCCCCGCGGCGAACGGGTGGACCGGTTCGGCCGGCGCGGGTGAACCGCGGACGGACCAGAGGTCCGCGGATTCGGCCCAGAGATGGAGCGCCCCGCCCGACCATGCCGCGTGGACGACGTGTGTTGCCAGGGGACCCCTCCGTGACGCTAAGTGAGGGCGCGGGGACTCGAACCCCGGACCAACGGCTTAAAAGGCCGATGCTCTACCAACTGAGCTACGCCCTCGAGCCGGCGGGACGCCCCGCGGCCAGATGGGATGGTAGGGGTCGTATGGTGGACGCCGAGCGGTCTTGCCGCCGGTCCTGGTTCACGAGTCCGGGCGGGGCGCGGAGGCGTCATCCTTCGAGGCCGCAGCCGTGCTACGCCCCCGGGCGCGCGTGATCCCTGGATCGCAAGGACAGGAGGAGTTCGCGGTGGCGGGCGCTCGCGCCCTGGCACCGACGGATGCAGGCACGCCCGCGCGCGGCAAGGCCGGAGCGGCGTGCCGGGTCTGCCAGCAGCGTGGAGAGGACGGCGGGCAGAGATTCGCGGGTCGCGCGAACGATGGCGTCGTCCTGCTCGAACGCGGCGACGATGGACGCGAAGTCGCTGACGGCGGGGCCGATGACCGTGGGCTTTCCCAGGGCGATCGGCTCGACCGGGTCGGAGCCGTACTGATCGCCGAAGGAGCGGCCGATCACGGCGACATCGGCGAGCGCGTACGCGGCGCGCAGTTCGCCGATGGTGTCCAGGAGGAAGCGGTCGGTGGGCCGCGGCGCGGGTGCCCCGGCCGTCCGGCGCGTGCAGCCGGGCATCGATGCCGCGGCATCGCCGAAGCGCTCCGGCTTTCGCGGCGCGCAGAGCAACTGGACCCCCGGCGGCGCGGCCCGGTGGAGCAGCACCTCCTCCCCCGGGCCGGTGCTGCCCGCGACGATCAGCGGGCGAGACCGGTCGATGCCGAGCGCGGCGGCCAGAGCGTCCGCGCCGGGGCCTGGGTCCTCGATGCGTGCGGCGTCCCATTTCATGGAGCCGGTGACCAGGCAGTTCGTGGGGGCGACGCCCATCGCCTCGAACCGGGCGGCGTACTGCGGGTCCTGGACGGCCGCAAACTCCAGCGCACCGAAGGCGGGCGCGAAGAACCGGCGCAGGCGGCGGTAGCCCCTGAAGGACCGTTCGGACAGGCGGCCGTTGATCACGCAGACGGGGACGGAGCGGCGCCGGCACTCGGCGATGAAGTTGGGCCAGAGTTCCAGTTCGACCAGGGCCACGGCATCCGGACGCACCGCGTTCATGAAGCGTCGCACGGACCAGGAAAAGTCCAGCGGGTAACGGACGACGTCGCAGGTTGTGCCGAAAAGGTCTCGGGCCCGTGCGATGCCGGTATCCGTTCCCACAGAGACGATGACCTGGGTAGCCCGGCAGTCCGCGGCGGGCCTTGTGCCCCCATGCCCATCGCGGCGCGCCGGGTCAGCCAGGAGCAGGGGCACCAGTGTCCTCAGGGCGTTCACCTCGCCGACGGAGACGGCGTGGATCAGCAGCCGGTGCGGCGAACCATGACCGCCGGCTTCCCGGCGCGGCTGGACCGGCGCAATCCTGCCGAATCGCTGGCCCCAGTCGGCGCGGCTCTTGCGGGCCCAGACCGGAGCCGTGGCCGCCGCCAGCGGGAGGTAAAGGAGGTCAAGGCGGTTCAAATGGGCAAACGCCGGGGCGGCGCAGGCCCCGGAAACCCCGGAGAATATAGGCTTTCATCGGCGGGGAGGTGCCGCGGGTCGGAAGACCCCTTCGGGGCGGCCGGAGGTGCTGCGACGCCGGCGGGTAGAGTAGGTGCTGCGTTCGGTTCGGGGCACTCCGGATCGGGGGAACATATGACCAGACTGCTGCTCTCGGTGTGCGTGCTTGCAGTGGTGACTGCCCGCGCGGCCTGCCAACCGGTGTCCGCCGAGGTGACGTTCAAGGGCGCCGGCGATCTTGAACTCCACGGCACACTCCTGTTGCCCGAGAGGACGTTGGGCGCCGCTCCCGCCGGGGTCGGCGCGGTCCTGCTTCTCCCGGGCTCCGGCCCGACTGATCGCAACGGCAACCAGCCTCCGGGGTTCGTGACCAACCTGCTGAGCCAGATCGCGGACCGACTGGCGGCTGAGGGCATCGCCACCCTGCGTTTCGACAAGCGAGCGGCGCACGTCTACGCCGCCCAGTGGCCGAAGGGCGCTGACCAGATCGGTGAGTTCTTCTCGTACGACAACTTTGTCGGCGATGCGACCGCGGCGTATCTGTTCCTTCGCGGCGGTGAAGGGGTGGATGCCGTGCGGGTGGCGATCCTGGGGCACAGTGAGGGGGGCCTGTTCGCGTTGCAGATCGGGAGTGACCTGGCGGCTACCGGGGATCGTCCCGCCGGCCTCATCCTGGCCGGCACGCCCGGCCGGACCCTGGATGAGGTGGTGCGCGAGCAGATCAGGGCGCTGCTGGAGAAGCAGACCACCGACCAGTCGGTGCGGGATACCTACATGGCCCACCTCGAGCGCGGGATTGCGGCGGCCAAGAACCGGGCTCCGGTCCCCCGTGACATGCCGCCCGGGCTTGCCCCGCTGTTCAACCCCAGCGCCCAGAAACTGTTGTACTCATGCTTCACGATCGATCCGGCCGGCCTGGCTGCCCGGGTTCGCGGCCCGGTTCTCGTGCTCCAGGGCGAGCGTGACAGTCAGGTATCGGCGGAGCGGGATGCGCCGCGGCTTGTCGAAGCCCTGAAGAAGCGGGAGACCGCGGAGGGGAACAGCACGGAGTTGGTGCTGGTGCCCGGCGCCAGCCACAATCTCAAGTCGGTGCAGAACGCCGGCGATGCGGGCATCGCGGGTCCAGCGGCTCCGCAGGCTCTTGACGCGATCGCGGAATGGTGCAAGGCTCACCTGGGCCCGTGAGGCCGCGGCCCGCTTCCGCCGGCGCGGACACCGAGCCGGTTGAATGGGCAGGCCGGGACTCGAACCCGGGACCCCTTGCGTGTAAAGCAAGTGCTCTAGCCAACTGAGCTACCCGCCCGAAGCCCTCCAAGTGTAATCCGCCGGCCGGAGGCGGCGTTGTTCGGTGGGCCGCGCTGATACTCTGGGGCCATGAACATCGTGCGCACCGGGGCCGGCATAGCGGTTCAGACTGCCGGCGGGCCGCTCCTGATCAGGCACATCATCGGTATCGGACGGAACTACGCCGAGCACGCCAGGGAGCAGGCCGCGACCGTCCCGACGCGACCGATGGTCTTCGTGAAAGCGCCGGCGTCGGCGTGCCTGTCCGGCGAGGCGATCGTGATCCCCGCGGTCTGCCGCGACCCGCGTTACGGCGGCGACCAGGTGGACTTCGAGGCGGAACTTGCGGTGGTCATCGGGACGGGCGGGCGCAACATCGCCGAGGACCGGGCCCTGTCCCACGTGCTCGGGTACTGCTGCGCCAACGACGTGTCGGCTCGGTGGTGGCAGAAGGAGGGCAGCGGGGGCCAGTTCTGCCGCGGCAAGTCGTTCGATACGTTCTGCCCGCTGGGGCCGCGGCTTGTGCCCGCGGCGGAGGTGCGCGATCCGCAGGCGATGCGAGTCCGGTGCCGGGTGAACGGCGGCACGATGCAGGACGACAGCACCGCCGGCATGATCTTCCCGGTCTCACGGCTGGTGAGTGAACTGTCCTGGGGCACGACGCTCCTTCCCGGCACAGTGATCCTGACCGGAACCCCGAGCGGGGTGGGCATGGCCCGCACGCCGCCCGTGTGGCTGCGCGAGGGCGACACGGTCGAGGTCGAGATCGACGGACTCGGCGTGCTGAGCAACCCCGTGCGGTGCGAGGCCTGAGCGGCACCGGGCCCTTGCGCGGGTACCGTTCCCGATGACCGTGCGGAGCGTCCGCCCTTGGAAACGATCACCCGGGACATGTCGGCCCCTACGCGGCGGCGCTCGCCGCTGCCCGCGGCGGCGTCGGGCGGCCTGCGCGTCTGCCTGTTCACGGACACGCTTGGCGACGTGAACGGGGTCTCGCGGTTCATCCGCGGCGTGGCGGATCGGGCGCACGCGTGCGGGCGGGACCTGCGGGTCGTCACGTCGACGAACTTTGAGGTGCCGAGCGGGGCCAACATCTTCAACTTCAAGCCGCTGCTGGCGTGCGCGATGCCCGGGTACAAGAACCTGGAACTGGCGGTCCCGCCGCGGGCCCGGATGCTGCGGCATGTCGGGCTGCACCGGCCCGACGTGATCCACGTCTCGACCCCCGGGCCTGTGGGCCTGGTCGGGTGCACGGCGGCCCGGCGGCTGGGGATCCCGCTGCTCGGCGTGTACCACACGGATTTCCCGGCCTATGTCGAACGGCTGTTTGACGACGCCGCGATGACGTGGGCAGCGCGGTGGTACATGCGGCGGTTCTACCGGCGATTCCGGGCGGTGCTGGCGCGCAGCGGTGGGTACGCGGGGGCGCTGGACTGGTTGGGGAGCGGGCGGGTTGTGGCGCTGCGGCCGGGGGTTGATACCGACGTGTTCCACCCGCGGCACCGGGATGCCGGGCTTTGGGGGCGTCTGGGTGGTGCGGGTGAGCGTGTGCGCGCGGGCTCGGTGAAGGTGCTGTCGATCGGGCGTGTGAGCGTCGAGAAGAACCTTCCGCTGCTGACCCGGGCCTGGCGGGCGGTGATCGCCCGAACGCGGGGCGCGGGCGTGGATGCGCAGTTGATCGTGGTGGGAGATGGTCCATACCGCGCGGAGATGGAGCGCGAACTGGCGGACCACCCCGCGTGCTTCCTGGGTTTTCGGCACGGGGCGGAGTTGTCGGCGATCTACGCCATGGGCGACGTGTTCGTGTTTCCATCCACCACCGACACGCTGGGGCAGGTGGTGCTGGAGGCGCAGGCGAGCGGGGTGCCGGTCCTTGTGACCGATCAGGGCGGGCCGAAGGAAGTGGTGGAGGACGGGGTCACCGGGCTGGTGCTTCGAGCATCGCCGGACCACTGGGTGGAGGCGATCACCCGCCTCATCCTTGACAGCGATCGGCGCGTCCACATGGGCAGGGCCGCACATGCCCTGATGCAGCAGTTCTCATTTGACGCGTCGTTTGATCAGTTCTGGGCGGAGCATGAGCGTGTCGTCCGGCGGGCGCACCTGTCGGGCGGGCGGTGATACGGGCCGCCCGTGGGCGGCCGGTTCATCGCTTCCGGGCGGCGATCTCGGCACGGAGGGCGTCGGCTTTTTCGCCTTCACTCCGGGCGTCGTAGAGCGCTGCACGCCGCTCCAGCACCGCCAGGGTTCGGGGGTGGCGCGGCCCGGCGGTGGCCGCGAGTACGTCCTCGGCCTCCAGCAGGCCCGCCTCCGCTTCGGCCGGGTGGCCCAGCCCGATCTGCGCTGCGGCGTGCTGCTCCAGCGCGGTGCCCAGCCGCCAGGTGGGCGGCAGGTCCCGGGCCGCCTTTATGAAAGGAGCGAGTGTGGTCAGAGCCTCGGTGAACCGGCCCTGCGCGTTGAGAGACCGGGCGAGCGCGGTTGCCACGAACAGGGTGTCCGGATGGGCGTTCCCGAACGCCAGGGTGTTGATCCGGAGCGACTCTCGGAAGGGTGCTTCGGCCCGATCGGGCTGGCTGCGTTCCTCGGCGATAAGGCCCAGTTCGTGCTCAGAGATGGCGATGTATGAGCGATCCGGGCCGTACACGAGGCGCAGCGCGGACAGGGCGCGGTGCTGGGCTTCTTCGGCCTCGTCCAGCCGCCCCGTGCTGCGATAGAGGCGGGCGAGCGTCGCGACGCTCAGCGCCGTCTCGCCCGCGGCCTCTCCGAAGAGCCGTGACCTGCCCTCCAGGGCTTCGCGGATCAGCGGCTCAGCGCCGGCGTAGTCGCCCCGCACCCGGATGAGGAGTTGGGCGATGGCATCAAGCGTGGTCCAGACCGAGGGATGGTCGTTGCCGTGGGCCGCGCGGTAGATGCCCAGGGCCTCGCGGAGGGACGCCTCCGCGGCCGCCGCGTCGCCCGCGGCCTGCTGAACCTCCCCGAGTTCGTACAACGTGTTGGCGACATCCGGGTGCGCGGGCCCCAGCAACCGACGGCCCATTTCGAGGGCGCGGGAGAGTGTTGCCTTCGCCCCGTCCAGGTCGCGCCGCAGGAACTGGAGCCAGGCACGATCGTTCAGGCCGTCCACGAGGCGCGGGTGCTCCGCGCCATAGATGGCCTCCCAAGCGGTCATGGCTTCATCGAGGAACCGCTCCGACGCGGATACATCACCGCGGTCGCGCGCCAGTTTGGACAGGTTCATGAGGCTTTCGGCGGTCTCCGAGCCGTTCGGGCCCGGCAACTCGCGGCGTATGGACAGCGCGAGGTCCGCGTTGTCCTGGGCCTGGTTGAACCTGGCCTCGTGACGCTGGACGTCGGACAGGCCGTGCAGCGCGGCCGCGACCTGGGCGTGCCTGGGCCCCAGCGCCTGCCGGCTCACGGTCAGAGCCTCGGTGAACAGCCGTTCCGCGCCCGGGTAGTCTGCCTGGTCATGGCGCACCCAGGCCAGGTCGGACAGGGCGGCGGCCACCTTGGGGTGTCCCGCGCCTTGCAGTGCATTGCGGAGGTCGAGCGCCGCCTGGAGGTTGTCCCGGGCGCGCGGGTAGTCACCCAGGAGGCGGTACGCGTTGCCGATGGTGGACCTGACTTGCGCCTCGACCTCGGGCTGGCCGGCGAGCCGCTCGTCCAGGTTGCGGGAGATGTCGTCCAGCAGTTGCCGGACGGTGTACCCGGCGCCCTTCACCTCGTGCGGGTTCGCGGCCCGCAGCGCCGACTCCAGGAGCCCGCTGACGGACTCTGCGGTCTGGCGTCTGCGCTCGGCGCGCACGAGGCCGTAGGTTGTCCCCGCCAGGCCCGCCGCCAGCGCAACGAAGACCGCGCCGGAGGCGGCGACCAGGAGCCGGTTTCTCCGGGCGAAGAGGCGGAGGTGGTAGAGGGCGCTCGGCGGGCGGGCGGCTACCGGTACGCCGTCGAGGTGGCGGCGCAGGTCCGCGGCCAGCGCCGCAGCCGTGGCGTAACGGCGGTCGGGGTCCTTTGCCATGGCCGCCGCGGTGACGGCCTCAAGGTCTCCCCGCAGGGCGCGATCCACATGGCCGAGGCGGAGCGGCTCGCGCTCCTGGATGATGCGCAGGGCTGCGACGGCCGAGGCTGACGTGAGGTCCAGCGGGAGGCGGCCGGCCAGCAGTTCATACAGGATCACGCCGAGGGCGTAGACATCGGCCTGCGCTCTTGCGGGTTCGCCGGCGGCCTGCTCCGGGCTCATGTAGGCGAGCGTGCCCACCAGAAGGCCGGGCTCGGTGTGTGCCGCGGTGGGGCCGGGTTCCATGGGGCGGGCGACCCCGAAATCCAGCACCTTGGGCTGGCCGTGCTCATCCACGATGATGTTGGACGGCTTCAGGTCTCGGTGCACGACGCCGTGGTCGTGGGCGTAGTGCACCGCGTCGCAG
The DNA here is from genome assembly GCA_020849105.1 of Phycisphaerales bacterium. Taxonomy (GTDB): domain Bacteria; phylum Planctomycetota; class Phycisphaerae; order Phycisphaerales; family UBA1924; genus JADLGW01. The sequence continues at coordinate 39,581 of JADLGW010000044.1, forward strand.
ACGCGGGCGAGCAGTTCAAGCCTGGCCCGGCGATCCAGGTCCGCGGCGTGTTCCAGCAGCGTCCGGCCGCGCAGCAGTTCCATCGCGAAGTACGGCCGGGCGTCCTGACCATCGGTTCCCGCGGCGTAGACCTGCGCGATGCCGTGGTGGTGAAGCCGGGCGAGGATCTCCGCCTCCTGGCGGAAGCGGGCGAGCGCAGCCCTGGAGTTGAGCCCCCGGGCCAGCACCTTGAGGGCCACGGCGCGGCGTGGGTGGTCCTGCTCGGCCTCGTAGACCGTGGCCATGCCGCCGCTCCCGAGGATTCTTGTAATGCGGAAGCCGCCCAGTTGCCCGGCCAGTACCTGCGGCATGGCTCGGACGGGGTGGCCGGCCAGCACGGCGCGAAGGTCATCCGCAAGGAGTTCGTTGCGAACAAGGTCGGCGAGGAGGCGGGAGCAGGCAGCGCACGTCTTGGCGTGCCGATCCAGGTCGGCGCGATCGGGGGCGGTACCGGCAACGAGGGCCGCCCAGCGCTCAATCGGCGGGCAGGCGGTCACGCCGACTCCCCCTCTCTGGTGAAGTCCTCGCCGGTGAGATCCAGCATCTTTGCGCGGATTCTCTCGAGCACCCGGTGCTTCGAGACATAGACCTGATTCACCGACATGCCCAGCGCAGCCCCCACGGCCTCGGCGGACCTGCCGTCCAGGGCGGTGCCGACGAACGCGGCATAGGTGGAATCCGCGACCTCCGCGCGGGCGGCTTCGGCGCAGTAGCGCAGGTGAGCCTCGGCCCAGTGGCGATCCCAGACCTTGTCGGCGGCCGGCGTGTCGTCCGGCTGGGCCCGCCACTCGCCGCTGGGCAGGCGGACCTCGTGCCGGCGCCGCGCCAGGTCGGCGATCTTGTGGTGGGCGATGGCCCGCAGCCATCGGCTGAAACTGCCCTGGTGGGCGTACTGGGCGATCTGCTCCAGAACCGCCTGTGAGCACTGCTGGGCGACGTCCTCGGCGTCCGCCCGGGTCAGGCCGCGCGCCCGGGCATAACCGATCAGCATCCCGCGGTAGAGCACGTCGAAGGTCTGCCACGCCTGCTGGTCGGCGGGGTTCCGAAGCCTGACCAGGAGCGTTGAACGAGTGGGGTCCACCGCGAGGCTCCGACGGTGTCCGGCCTGGGGGCGATCCACGCAGATTCCGCATCCCAAGTGTAAGGAAAACCCGGGGCGTGCGAGCACCTCCTGGACTCACCCCATTTCACGGAGACTCCCATGACCCGCACGATTACCAGCCGCTGCCCCGCCCTCACGCCGGCCATCCTTGTCCTCGCCGCGGCGGGCCTCGCCCAGCATGTGGCCGCCCAGCCCGTGATCACCAACCTCGGGTCCCTGATGGGCTCGTCGAGCGCGTCGGCCGTGAACGCCGACGGCACCGTTGTCGTTGGGACCAGTGACTTCGTCCCATTCCCCGGCGGCAGCCGTCCGTTCCGGTGGACGAGCGGATTGGGCATGACGAACCTGGGCACGCTCGGCGGGATCTACGGCGGGGCGCGCGCCGTGAGCGCCGATGGCCTGATCGTGGTCGGGTCGAGTGAGACAGCATTCCGGTGGAGCGACGCGCTCGGCCTCGTCAGCCTGGGCGCCCTTTCAGGAGGGATCGGGTCGTCGGCCGCGGGCGTGAGCGCGGACGGCTCGATCATCGTCGGCGTCAGCAGTTCCGAGTTCGGGGACCGCGCGTTCCGCTGGGCCTCGGCCCTCATCGGCATGGAGAACCTGGGGACGCTGCCCGGCGGGGGCTACTCCTCGGCACGCGGCGTGAGCGCCGACGGGGCGGTGATCGTGGGCGAGAGTGAGGTCGCGGGCGGCACATGGCTCGCGTTCCGGTGGACGGAGGCCACCGGCATGGTCAGCCTGGGAACGATCATCGGTGTGCCCACCGCGTATGGATCCTCGGCGTTCGGTGTGAACGGAGATGGGTCGGTCGTGGTCGGGCGCGGGGGCACCACGTTCGGCGTGCGCGCGTTCCGCTGGACGGGAGGCGGCGGCATGGTCAGCCTCGGGGCGTTCCCGGGCGGGACAACGACGGAGGCCCGCGCCGTGAACGGCGATGGGTCGGCCGTCGTCGGCACGGGCCTTACCCCGCTGGGGGCGCGTGCATTCCTGTGGACCGAGTCCTTGGGGCTGGTGGACCTCAATACCTACCTGCCGACGCTCGGCGTCAGTCTTGCCGGTTGGACGCTGGAGGAGGCCCGGGGCATCAGCGCCGACGGCACCGCGATTGCCGGCTATGGCGTCTTCGGCGGCGAGCAGCGGGCGTGGATCGTGACCGGGCTCGGATCCGGCGTTCCCTGCTACCCAGATTGCAACGGCGACGGGGCCCTGAACCTGGCGGACTTCGGGTGCTTCACGACGAAGTTCGCTCTGGGTGACGGGTACGCCGACTGCAACGGGGACGGCGTGCGAAACCTGGCCGACTTCGGCTGCTTCACGACCACGTTTGCGCTCGGGTGCCCGTAGACCCGCCACCAGGACCGCGACCCGTCCGTCTGCGTGTCCTTGGGTCGTGACCGCTGCGGCCGCGAGCAATCCCAATGGGCAGGGCCGGACTTGAACCGGCGACACCCGCATTTTCAGTGCGGTGCTCTACCAACTGAGCTACCTGCCCGGCAGCGGGTCAACGATACGGCGGCGGGAGGCGGGCTTCCAGCGGGATCGGGGCTCGACAGAACCGGCGCTGATTGCACGGGCACCAAATCCGGTGCAGGGATGGAGAACCGCGACGCGCTGTGCCTGCCGACGCCCGCGACCGCACCACGCGGTTCACGCCTCAAACCGGACCATTCCGCCGACGATGGTTGCCACCGCCCGGCCGCGGACTCTGCGGCCCAGGAAGGGCGTGTTGCGGGACATGCCGGCCAGACAGGCGGCGTCCAGTGTCCACTCCATCTCCGGGTCGATCACGGTCACGTCCCCCGGGCCGCCGACGGTGAGCGAGCCGAGCCCGCGGCGGTCGAGGCCGCACAGGCGGGCCGGCTCGATGGTCATCAGTTCAATGAGCCGTTCCCAGCCGATCGCGCCCGTGGCGACCAGGGCCTCGGCGTAGAGCGGCAGGGCCGTTTCCAGCCCGATGATGCCGAAAGGGGCGTCCTCGAAGGGCCGGGCTTTCTCCTGCGGCGCGTGCGGCGCATGGTCGGTGGCGAGCACGGTGATCGTGCCGTCGGCAACGCCGGCGCGGAGGGCGTCCACGTCCGCCCGCTCGCGCAGCGGGGGGTTCATCTTGGCCGCGGTGTCGTAGTCCTCACACGCTTCGTGTGTGAGCAGGAGGTGGTGGGGTGACGCCTCGGCGGTCACGGGCCGCCCGGCGGCCCGTGCGCGGCGGACGATATCAACGGAGCCGGCCGAAGAGATGTGCTGGACGTGGTACCGCGAGCCGATCCCCGCGTTCAGGCGCACGTCGCGCTCGATGATGATCTCCTCCGCTGCCCGCGGCCAGCCGGTGAGGCCGAGGCGCGCGGCGACCTCCCCGGCGTGCATCGACGCGCCGCGGGTCATGGTCGTTTCCTGGCAGTGCTGCATGAATGCCAGCCCGGCATCGCGGCACGCGGCCAGGACGCGGGCCATCACGGCGGCCGACGCCACACAGTCGCCGTCGTCGCTGATCCCGACCGCGCCGGCCCGGGCGAGCAGCCCGATCTCCGTCACATCGTCACCCCGGCGGCCCCGCGTTGCCGCGGCCACTGTGAAGATGCGGCACGCGGAGGTCGCGGCGGCGCGGTGGGCGATGAACCCGACCATCTCGGGCGAGTCCAGGGCCGGGCCGGTGTTGGGCATGCAGCAGACGGTGGTGAAGCCGCCCGCGGTCGCGGCACGTCCGCCGGTCTCCAGGGTCTCCTTGTGCTCGCCTCCGGGCTCGCGAAGGTGGACGTGGGGGTCGATCAGCCCGGGAACGACCAGGCACCCGCTGGCATCGATCACGCGATCGGCCGGGTCTGAGGAGAGCCCCGGGCCGATGTCCCGGATCGCGCCGTTCTCCATGGCCACGTCGGCGTCGGTCGGCGGGGCGAAACCGCCACCGACCTGCGGACTCCCGATAACCCGTCCGCCGGCGATGAGGAGCGATGCCATCGGCGTGAGGATACACGCCCCCTTGCCCACTTTGCCGGATGCAGGGAACCCGCCCCAACTCGGGTGCGAAAGGGCACCCGTTCGCACATTTCCCGGTTCCCCATCCCGGAATAGGCTGTATTGTGAACGCTCGACGGGCGGAGAGCCCGGCGACGCCCCCCACGTTTGCACGGAAGGAGACTGCATGTCCTCACGTTGGATGTCCCGCGCCGCGGCCTTCGTGTCGCTGGCCTGTTGTGGTATCGCCCTGGCCGACGGCACGCTGAACGCCGCGGCGGAGCACCTTCGCACCCTCTACCCCGGCACCCAGTTCGTGTGGGAGGGCAACCAGGTCCGCGGAATCTACGGTGTGCCGATGACGATGGGCATGAACCCTGAGCAGGCCGCGACGCAGTTCCTTGCGGCCCACGGCGCGGCCTTTGGCGCGGGCACGCTGGAACTGGTTGCCCGCCCGGCCAGCACGGTCCAGAACGGGCGGTTCACCGTCTACTCCTACGGCCAGACGATCTCCGGCATGCCCGTCGAGTACGGCGAACTTCGAGTCCTGGTGCTGAACCAGCCCGTTCCGCGGGTGGTGTACGCGAGCGGCCGGCTGGCGGCGGCCCCCGCGGCGGGGTTCCCGGAGGCGGCGAGCACCGGCGCGGGCGCCCTGGCGAGCGTCCGGGCGCTGCGGCAGTATTCCGACCTGACCAACTGGACGGCCCCCTTGGCCGCGATCTACCAGGGCGATGAGGTCTGGGCGGCGCCGGTGCGCGTCTGGAAGTTCTCCGGCTCCGGCGCACCGAACCGGGTGTTCACGTTCTTTGTCGACATGGCGACCGGGCTGGTTGTCGAGGCCCGGAACGAGGTCTCCACGACCGACGTGACAGGCACCGTGAAGGGCATGGCGACGTCGGGGCTGCGCGCCGACTACGCGGGCAACCCGCCGACCCTGCAGAACATCCCGGAGGTGAACGTGAGCGTGGCGGGCGGCTCCGCGGCCCTGGCGGACCGCAACGGCAACTTCACCATCCCGAACGCGGGCTCCGCCCCCGTGACTGTGAACACCAACGGCACGAACGCCCGGTGGATCACGATTGTGCCGCAGGACGGTGCGCCGCTGGTCTCCGCCAGCGTGCCCAACGTGACGCCGGGCGTCCCGGCCACGCCCACGTTCAACGCCGTGCCGTCGGCGACGACGACGTCCCAGGTCAACGTGCTGATCCACGCGGACCTGACGCACAACTACTACACGGACCGCGCCCCGGGGATCAACCTGCCGCGGATCCAGGGTCGCACCGGCGTCGCGGGCACCTGCAACGCGTTCTTCAACGGCTCCTCGATCAACTTCTACAACCTGGGCGGCGGCTGCAACAACACGGCCTTCAGCACGGTGATCGCCCATGAATACGGGCACTATGTGGTGCAGCAGCTCGGGCTCCAGCAGGGCGCCTTCGGCGAGGGGTTCGGCGATACCACCTCCGTCCTGCTCTACGACACCGGCCTGATGGGCGAGTACTTCACGACCGGCGGCGGCCTGGTCCGCAACCTGATCACCACGACCCGCGTGTACCCGTGCAGCGGCGAGGTGCACGACTGCGGTGAGGTGCTCGGGGCGTTCTGGTACCGGGCGAAGGAGAACTTCAAGGGCAAGTACGGGGCCACGACCGGCCTCGACAACATCCGCGACCTCCAGGTCGCATGGGCGGACATCACCATCGGCGGCTCGGGCAGCAACTCGCTCCACCCGGCGAGCGCCGTGGAGATCCTGACCGTGAACGACGACGACGGGAACCTTGCCAACGGCACGCCGGACTATTCGGAACTGTGCAGCGCGTTCCAGGCCCGCAACATCCCGTGCCCGGTGGTCTCGCTGCTGGCGTTCTCGTACCCGAACGGGCGGCCGGCGACCCTGACGCCCGGGCAGCCGACGACGATCCGTGTGGATGTCGCCGGCGTGTCGGCAACCCCCGTGCCGAACTCCGGCACGATGACGTACAAGGTCAACAGCGGCTCATTCCAGACCGTGCCGATGATGCAGATTGCCGCCAACCAGTACGAGGCGGTCATCCCCGCGGTGGCCTGCCGCGACGACGTCCGGTACTACTTCGGTGCGCAGTCGAGTTCCGGCGCGGCCGTTGACCCGCAGGGTGCGCCGGGGACGACGTTCGGTGCGGTCGGGGGCGCCGCGCTCACGGCGGTCTTCACCGATACATTTGAGACAAACCTGGGCTGGTCCGGGGTGGCCCCGGGCGATACCGCGGCCACGGGGCGCTGGAACCGGATGGACCCGCAGCCCACGGCGGCCCAGCCCGGGGATGACGTAACCCCCGCACCCGGTGTCAACTGCTGGGTGACGGACGGCAACGCCGGGAGCGGCATCGGAACCTACGACGTGGACTCCGGCTTTACCACGCTGACCTCGCCGGTCCTTGACCTTTCCGCGAGCCCGGACGCGAAGATCAGTTATTGGCGCTGGTACTCCAACGACCAGGGCGGCGCACCCAACGCGGACACGTTCAACATCGACATCACCAACAACGGCACGAACTGGGTGCCGGTCGAGGTGGTCGGGCCCGGCGGAGTCCAGGCGAGCGGGCAGTGGTACTTCCACGAGTTCCGCGCGGCGGACTTTGTCGCGCCGTCGGCGACGGTCCGGGTTCGGTTCATCGCGTCCGACCTGGGCGATGGATCGATCGTCGAGGCCGCGGTGGACGACTTCAAGGTCGCGGCCGTGCAGTGCTCCTCGGCCTGCTACCCCGACTGCAACGGCGACGGTGCGCTCAACCTGTCCGACTTCGGCTGCTTCCAGACGAAGTTCGCGACCGGCAACTCGTACGCTGACTGCAACGGGGACGGCGTGCTGAACCTGTCCGACTTCGGCTGCTTCCAGACGAAGTTCGCGGTGGGTTGCCCGTAGGGCCCCGGGGATTCGGCCCGGTGAGTACACAGCAGACCCCGGCGCTCGCGGCCGGGGTTTTTTGTGGGCACGCCGGGACGCCCGCCCTCCGGCGTCACGCCTTGAATGGGGAACACTGCTGGGGCATGGTGCTGGTGAGCCGCGGCGATCGACCTTACCTGGTCCGCGGCTTGGCGATCTTCCGGAGGGCGGGGCCCTTGTGCATCGCCACATGGTCGGTCTTGTCACTCTTGATCTCGTACTGCGGCTCATCCTTGCTGGCGTGGTGGGTGTAGCCCTTGTAGTCCACGTCCCGCGTGTGCACGCGGATGATCGTGCCCCGGACGCGCCCCGCCTCCGAGTTCCAGGACACATGGTCGCCCACCTTGAAGCCCTTTGACATCGGTGCCTCCTCCTCCTCGGCGGCGTACGACAACGTGCCGTTGTCGATGTGAGCCGCGGACGTGTACGGGTGCTCCTGACTCCGCGCCGCGTCCCGGATGTGGAGCACGCGGAGCCCTCGCGACTTCAGGTGGTCGGCGATGAGCGCGCGGTGGCACCGCCACCAGACGGCCTCCGCGCACATGATGGCCGTGCGCCTGCGGCGGGCCAAATCCAGGAGACGATCGGTGCCCGCGCGGAACTCGGGGGCCTCCATGTAGTCCGCGTAGCCCCGGAAGGACCCGTTGCGCCAGGCGGTATTGCGGGAGCCGGGCCGCGCGGGGCGGCGCCCGCCCAGTTCCGGCATCGGGACGTACTCAATCCCGGCTTCCGGCAGGGACTGCCGCAGCGATTCGGCGCTGAAGTGGGGGTGCTTCCGCGAGCCGGGGAAGCGCCGGACGTCCGCAAGCGCCTGTATGCCGTGGGCTGCAAGGACACTGATGAACTCCGCCAGGGGCCGGGTCGAGTGACCAATGGTCCAGATCGTCAGTGCCCCGCCGCCCATCATGTACCCGCCACGACTGCCGTTTGCCGCCGCCGAGTGCCCGCGGCGCTGGCGCGACGAGAGTCCGGGGCCTGAAAATCGTCCTGACGAATCGGGGTGGCGGGATTTGAACCCACGACCTTTTGACCCCCAGTCAAACGCGCTACCAAGCTGCGCTACACCCCGGACAGCGAAGGATATGCGGTGTGCCGCCCGTGGGCACGGACTCGCCGCGGCCGCGGCCCTTGGTCCCGGCCGCCCGCTGCTCACTGACGGCTACATCAGCCAGCCGGGCAGGGCGGCCGCCTGCCTCACCCACCGGGTGAACAGCGCCTCGTCCAGTGTGTCACGCTCGTGAAGGTTGAGGTAACGGACTTCCTTCTGCTTGGACTCGCCGGGCGGCGGCGGGCGCAGCGACGCACCGCGGAAGAACCCGGTCTTCACATATCTCGTGAAGACGTGGAACGACAGGAACCAGCCGCGGCCTGCAACACCGTAGAACGGCGAGTTCCACTTCACCGCCTTGCGCACGCCCGGCACGGCACGCTCGATGATCGCGTCAAGCCGCTGTCCCGCCCCGCGCGTCCAACCCGGCATGGCCGCGATGAACTCCTGCACCGGCCCGTCGCCGTCACCCCTGGCGATCTGCGGGTTTCCGCCGGCGAGGAGCCGCGGCGGGCCCGACCTGGTCCGGCGGTTCGCACTGATCGCGGCGTTCACGAGCGCCTTGAATGCGGCCGCGTCCACCGTTTCCCCTTCGTGGATATCAATCGCCCGGCGTGTGCCGCCGCGACCCGCGCTAAACAGGCCGGCGGGGTCCGGCAGTCCAGCCCCCTTCGCAAATGTCAGTTTCACCGTGTCCTTGTACGTCTCGCCGGTGCAGACGATGCCGCTGAGCGACCAGACGGGCACTCCCGCCATGCCGTTCGAGGGCTTTCGCCACTTGCGCTCCTCGGCGATCCCCGGTGCGGCCGCCAGGATCAGCCGCCGCATCCGTTCCAGCGTCTCCTCGTGCCAACCGCCCGTCTTTGGGCCTCGCTGCCCCCTCGATGCGGCGCGTGCCCTCGATCGTGGGGGAGTCTTCTTCCCCGGTGCCTTCTTTGCCATCGTTCTCGCTCCAAGCACCGCCGCCGTTGCGGGGCCTTCGGGCACGATCAATGCTGGGCGGGCGCGGTGATGCCCGGCCTCTCCATCCACGGGTCGATAAAGGGCGTGCCATCGTAGCGGTCGTGGTGACGAAGCCAGCCCATGCCGCCGGTCTGGGCCTCGTCGCGGCCCTTGGGGGTGATGTCGATGAACCGGTACGCGGTCAGGAACTCCTCCAGCCCGCGGGCGAACGTGGAGTAGGTGTGGTAGATGTCGCCGTGCTCCCGGGCGAAGACGGAGAGCCCGGGCAGTTCGCGGATGCCGAAGGCCTTGCCGGTGTAGTTGTACACGCGGTCGCCGCGGGCGAGTTCCTGGTCCGTGAAGGAAACGCCGAAGTCGCGTCCGAAGTCCGTTCCGCCTCCGGAAACCCACGGGAATGTCCAGCCCATGCGGGAACGGAAGGCCTCGATCTGCGCGATCGGCGCCCGGGAGACCGTGACGAGCGAGGTGTCGCGGTGGGCCAGGTGGACGACCAGGCCGTTGTAGTGGTCCGCGATGAACGAGCAGGACTTGCACCCCTGCGACCACGTCGGGTCGAACATGAAGTGGTAGACGATGAGTTGGCCGTGCGGTCCGAAGAGGTCACCCAGAGACCTTGCGCCGCCCGGCGCGTCAAACCTGTACTGCTTGTCCACCCTGACCCAGGGCAGCGCCCGGGCCTTGGCCGCGACCGCGTCACGCTGACGGGTCAGTTGCTTCTCCTCGGCCAGGAGCGCGATCCGCTCCCGGAGCCACTCGTCGCGCGAGACCACCCTGTGCCCGGCGACCGCCACTTGAGCCTGGTTCATCGGTGACTCCTCCCGGACTGGCCCGTTCAGGGCGCCGGCTTGACTTCCATCAGGTACGACACGAGTCTGCGGATCCTGCCACGTTCCATCGTGAACACGTCGCAGAACACCAGGTGCAGGTCGCCGCCGCCGCGCTTCCGCGCCCGCACCGTCCCCTCGGCGACGACCACGCCATCCTCCTCCAGCAGGCGGGTCACGGCGATGTCCGGGTGCCCGACGAACGCCTCGTTCTCGATCTCCCTGTCGAACGCCGCCGTGCCTCGCACGTGGAACATGCCGGGAATCAGCCACTCCACGTCGTCGGTGAGGCAGGAGAGCACCATGGCGTGATCACCACGGCGGAAGCCCTCCATGTAGCGCTCGACCACGCCCTTGTTCGCGGACATGCGGCCACCGTCTCTCATCGCTTGGCCCTGCGCTCCGCGAGTTCCTTGATCATCTTCAGCCCGTGCTCCCAGCCCTCGGGCATCCCGCCCGCGTGCTCGGCCGGGATCAGCCCCATCGCCCGGTGCACCAGCGACAGTCGCGTGCCCTTGCCCTCCGCGGCCAGCCGGTACTGCACATGGTTCACGGCGGGGTACGACATCGGCATCGGGCCGGTCAGTTCCAGGAGCACCGGGGCCTTGATGACCTGCACATGCCCCCACAGGTGCCCGAACTTGTGCCCCCCGGCGTTGCCTCGGTCGCGGTACCAGCGGCCGCCCGGCCAGGGCTCGATGGTCATGGGGAACGGCGTGCCGTCGGGCATTCGGCTTCCAGGCCCAAGTTCCTCCAGCAGGGCCTCGAACGATGCTTCCGGCGAGGCCGCGATAAACACGTCCTTGCGGATGTCAATCGTGTGGATGGTTTCGCTCTCGGTGGCCGTTGTCATCATGCTCCCCTTTCAATGGGTTGTGCGACTCTCTCGCCGACCTCGACTCCCGCTCGATCCGCTCCGCGCGGGCCCTCACCCGCTCCAGTTGGCTCTCCCAGAACCGCTCGAAGTGCCGCACCCAGTCGTACACGGACCTCAAACGCCCGCCGTTCACCCGGTACACGCGGCGCCTCCCGCGTCGCTCGACGGTGACCAGCCCAGCCCGCCGCAGCACGCCCAGACTCTTCGAGACCCGGGGCTGGGGCCACCCGAGTTCCTGGACGAGCCCTGTGACATCCCGCCCCTCGTCACGGGCGAGCGCGCCCAGCACGCGCCGGCGGCCCGGCTCGGCGATGGCCGTGAAGGCGTCGGATTGGTTGGGAATGCGGGGCACACTGACAATATATCCTCAATCAGGCATATGTCAAGCGGCCGCGGCGCGGCGACCGGGCTTGCCTGACCCCGAAGGGCCGGGGCACGGCGGCGGGCTTCGGTACCATCCCTCGATGTCCAGCGCATTCTGGGATGAGCGGTACGCAAGCGATGGCCTGGTCTATGGCGCAGCGCCAAACGAGTTCCTGGCCCGGATGGCGGCGCTGTTCCCGAGAGTGGGGCGGGCACTGGACATCGGCGCGGGCGAGGGCCGGAACGCCCTGTTCCTGGCGTCGCTCGGGCTGGACACGCTGGCGGTGGACCAGAGCGAAGTCGGCACGCGGAAGGCCCGGCGCCTGGCGGAGGCTCGCGGGCTGAGCCTGCGCACACTGGCCGCGGACCTTCGGGATTTCGGCGCCGAGCCGGGCTCTCTGGACGTTGTCAGTTCGATCTTCGTGCACCTTCCGGCGGACCTTCGCGCATCGGTGCACCAGCGCATCGGCGTGTGGCTGCGTCCGGGCGGCGTGTTCGTGCTCGAGGCGTACGCTCCCGACCAGGTGGAGCGGGGCACGGGCGGACCCAAGGACCCGGCGCTGCTCGCGCCCCTGGGGGTGATCGTGGGAGAGTTGGCCGGTTTGGTGATCGAGCATCAGGCCGCGCTGATCCGTGATGTCTCCGAGGGGCAGTTCCACACGGGGCCGGCTTCCGTGGTGCAGGTGGTGGCGCGAAGGCGTTAGGCGGTCCCTATACCGAGGCTTGCTGCTGTTCCTCGATGGCTTCCTGCACCCCTGTCTTCGGTGTTCCCAGCCGGCCCAGGCGGCGGAGGTCCGGCAACCACCAGGCCACGACGATGACGATGGCGATGGTCCCGATGCCCCCGCTGACGACACTGATGAGCGGCGTGAAGAGGCGTGCAACGAGCCCGGATTCAAAGCCCCCGAGCTCGTTCGAGGACTCGATGAAGACGCTGTTGACGGCCGAAACACGCCCGCGCAGGGCGTCCGGCGTGCGGACGCTCACGAGCACATGGCGGATCACCACGCTGACGCCGTCCAGTGCCCCGAGGCTCACGAGCAGCGCCAGCGAGAGGCCGAGGTTGGTCGAGAACCCGAAGCCCACGGTGCACGCGCCGAAGCCCGCAACGCAGAGCAGGAGGGTGCGGCCGGCGTGCTCGAAGGGTCTGCGGTGCGCCAGCAGCAGCGCGACGGCCAGTGCGCCGACGAACGGCGCCGACCTCAGCGCTCCCAGCCCGACCGGGCCCACATGCAGGATGTCCCTGGCGTACACGGGCATGAGCGCGGTCGCACCGCCCAGGAGCACGGCGAGCAGGTCCAGCGCGATCGCGCCGAACACGGTCTTCTCCCGCCAGACGTGGCGGGCGCCCTCGAGCATCCCCGGCAGGAGCACCGAGGGGCGCACCGCGTGCCCGATCGAGATGCCCCCGGCCGCCCTCCGCACCAGATCGGGGTAGGGCCGGACCATCGTGCATCCGAGCGCCAGCGCGAGAGAACTCAGCGCCGCGATCCCGTACACCGGCCACGCCACACCGTGCGCAGCGCCCGCTCCGTCACGCCCCATGCCGAGCGCTGCCGAGAACCAGATGAGGCCGCCCGCGGCCAGCGGGCCGACCATCGCGGCGAACTGGAAGACGCCGCTGTTCCATGCGACGGCGTTGTGGAAGCGTTCCGGCCGGACGATCTGCGGCAGGAGGCTCGCGCGGCTCGGGCCGTTGAACACACGGGCGCACCCCGTGAGCGCGACGAGGATGTAGATCCAGGCAACGCTGACCCCGGCGGCGGAGCCGAGGCACAGGAAGAGGCTCGTGAGGGCAAAGCCGACCTGCGTGAACATGAGAACCTTGCGACGGTCCAGCAGGTCCACGATCTGCCCGGCCGGGAGGGCAAGGGCCAGCACCGGCAGGGCCCGGGCCAGCGACACGAACCCCAGGGACAGCGGATCGCTGGTCTTGTCGTAGACCTCCCAGGCGAGCGCGGTGCCCTGCATCTGCAGGCCCATGCTCGCCAGCACCCACCCGCCGGCGAAGTACCGGTAGTTGGGCTCGCGCAACGCGGCGTAGGGGTCGTGCTTCTGCGGCCGCGGCGGGGATGCGGTCGATGTGGCGCTCACGGGGGTGGAGGGTACCGGCTCTCCGCGGCCATGCTGCGGGCGCCGTTCCCCTTGAGGGGGGTAGCGACGGGCGCTATTGTCGCCCTGCCGGTCGGCGGCCTGAGGGCCGCGGCGGGCACTGCGCGGGGCGCCAACAAGCAAGGGAGAGGACGATGCCGGGCACCCTGATTGAGCCGTACCTGTTCTTCAACGGGCGCTGCGAGGAGGCGTTCAACTTCTACGCCAAGGCCCTGGGGGCCAGGATCGAGCGGACCGTGCGTTACAGCGAGAGCCCGGAAAAGCCCCCGGGCATGCAGCCCGGCATGGAGGCCAAGATCATGCACGCCAGCATGGTCGTGGGCGGGGCGCGCGTGATGGGGTCGGACGGCTGCATGGGGGCGGAGACGAAGTTCGACGGGTTCTCCCTGTCGCTGGCGTCGGCGATCCGGGGCGATGTGGAGAAGTGGTTCGCGGCGCTCTCCCAAGGGGGCAAGGTGACGATGCCGCTCGTCAAGACCTTCTGGTCCCCGCTGTTCGGCATGGTCACGGACAAGTTCGGTGTGGGCTGGATGGTGAGCGTCGTGCACGACGTGCCGAAATAGAGAGGCTGACAGCCGGCGCCGCGCCCGCGTCATTGGGGCGCGACATGCCGCCGGAAGTACCCGGCCGCCGAGCGCGATCGGGTGCGCGGCATCTACGCCTTCACGATCGGCGCCACGGGATAACTGCCCTCGAGGATCGCCTTCGCATCCGCATTCAACCAGCCCTGGAGCACGCCGGCGTAGACGCTGCGGAAGTCGATGCGGTGCCTCAGATCACCGTCGTCCAGGTCCGTGAGCGACGGGTGCTCGCCCAGCACACCGGCCTTCACCATCGGGCCGCACAGGAACATCGGGGCCGCGGTGCCGTGGTCCGTACCCTGGCTGGCGTTCTGCCCGACGCGGCGGCCGAACTCGCTGAACGACATGGTGAGCACGCGCCCGTCCTGGCCGGCGGCCTTCAGGTCCGCGTAGAACGCCCGCAGGGCCGAGGCGAAGCGCCCGAGCAGTTGCCCGTGTCCGCCCTGGGCCCCGCCCTGGCCGGCGTGCGTGTCGAACCCGCCGAGTTGCACGTAATAGACGCGCGTCGGCAGCCCGCCGCGGATCATCGCGGAGACCATCTGCAGTTGTTGGGCCAGCGGATTGCCGCCGGGGTACTCGGCCATCGGCTTCTGACGCACGGCTTTGCGGATCAGGTCGCTGGAGACCTGGGCGTCCAGCGCGGTGCGCATGAGGAACGCGGCGTTGGAGTCCGGGTTGATCGTGTCCGGCATCGGCCGACCCTGCATGTCCTTGTACGGCCCGGCGAGGGCGGGGTCCACGTCCTGCCCGATCCACCTGAAGAGTTCCTCGCTCTCGAAGGAAACGGGCTTGACCTTCTGACCCTGCATCGCCAGCGGGGCCGAGCGCCCGATCGCGATACCCGGCATGGACGACTGCGCGGCGACGACGTCGATGGTGGCACCGGTCTCCAGACCGGTGGTTCCGCGGACACCGCTCTGGAGAGCGGTGCCACCAAGAGCGGTGCCACCAAGAGCGGTGCCACCGGGAGCGGTGCCACCGGGAGCGGTGCCGCCGGGAGCGGTGCCGCTCTCGCCCTTGCCGTATCCGCAGCACTGGGCGTCGAAGTACCGGCCGAGCCAGCCGTTGCCTGTGGCGGTCGTGTCGGCGGTCTGCCAGATGTCCATGGACTTGAAGTGCGAGCGATTGGGGTTGGGGTAGCCCACGCCCTGGACGATGGTGCACAGACCGTCCTCGTAGAGGTCCTTGAGCGCGGTCATCTGCGGGTGCAGCCCGACGCCGCTGGCCCTGGACAACTTCAGCACCTGATCTGCCGGCACGCCGATGCCCGGGCGGGCGTTGTAGTACTCCTTCATGCCGTAGGGGATCACGGTGTTGAGCCCGTCGTTGCCGCCGGAGAGTTGCACGACAACCAGCACGTGGTCCTGCGGCACGCCGGGGATTGACGACATCCCGAGCCCAGGCATCGGAAGGCCCAGCGCCGAACGGTTCAGGAACCACGGCACGGTCGCGGCGGCCGAGGCCATGACGAGCCCGGAGTGCAGGAACTCGCGTCGTGTAAAGGCCGTGCGATCACTCATGGTGAACTCCTCACTCTTCGCTCTCGGCTAGCACAGTTGGTACTCCGGCATCGCGGTGATCAGGAGGAGCATCGCGATCAGCGCGTCCCGGTCGGCCGTTGCGCGCCCCGCGGTGAGCATAGCGACGCTCGAAGGCTCGGCCCGGCCGACCGTCAATCGCAGGAGCGCGGCCGCGGCGTGGGCCGGGTCCTTCTCGGCGCCGGGTGACTTCCGGGCCATCTCCGCCAGCAGCGGCGCGGGGTCGTACCGCTCGGCCGCCGCCAGGGCGTCGAACCCCCGCGTCTTGCGCCCGGTCAGCAGGAACGTGAGGATGTTCTGCCGCACATACAGCGTGGACGTGTTGATCCACGAGCGTCCGCCGTCCCAGCCCTTGACGCTCGGCGGGAGCAGGATGTTCTGCCCCATCAGGTCCATCGCGTCCAGCAGCACCGCGAGTTCCCGTACCGGCGTGCCGAGTGAGCGGATCGCGCCGACGACCAGTTGCACCGGCGACTTGATCTGCTGCCCCATGACGATGGGGTCATAGAAGTGCTCCGAGAGCAGGAGCCGCCGGAGCAGGGGCTTCACCTCATAGTTGGCGCTCGCCAGGGTCTCCGACAGGTCGTCCAGGACCCGGCGCGTGGAGCGCCCGGTGTCGTCCTCCCGGTCCGGCAGGTCGGCGGCGAAGAACCGGTAGAACTTGCGGGCGATGTACCGGGGGCAGGCCCGCTGCGCCAGGATCGCCCGCACGAACTCGTCGCCGTCGAGTGAGCCCTTGGCTCCCAGCACGTGCTTCATCCCCTGGTCATGGTCCCGCTGGCGGAACACGAAGCCGTCGTCGTAGAACGTGTACCCGGTGAGGGCCCGAGCCCCCTCCTTGATGTCCGCCTCGCTGTAGTTTCCCACGCCCAGGCTGAACAACTCCATGATCTCGCGGGCCAGGTTCTCGTTGGGGTGGCCCTTGCGGCTGTCGTTGTTGTCGAGGTACGCCAGCATCGCCGGGTCGCGGATGATGTCCGCGAGCAGTTCACCAAAGTTGCCGGCCGCGTGGGACCGGAACAACTGGTTCTGCGCGTACATGTGGTAGGAATCTTCGATGGTGCGGAAACTCGTGGCGAAGTGCCCGTGCCAGAAGAGCGTGAGTTTCTCTTCCAGGGGCCGGGGGCTCTCGATCATCCGAGTCAGCCACCACTTCTGCACGTCGCGGGCCTGCCGCCGGTCCTCGCGCTCGCGCTCCTGGCGCATGACCTGGAGCCGGGCCAGCGTGTCCTCGTCGCGCTGGCGGCGGGCCTGGGCGGCCATCCGGCGCTGCTCGTCGGTCGCGGGCCGGATCAGATCCCTGCTGAACTGTTCGGCCGTAGGGGCGGGGTAGTCCTTGCCGCTGAAGTCCAGGAGCGTGTCTACCGCTCGCTCCGGGCCCCAGGCAACAAGCGCCTCGATCTGCCCGTCGGGCCCCCCGAACCCCGCCCGCCAGAGCAGGTGCCGCGCCTCCTCATACCCGAACGCCGCGGGCTTGATGGGCCGCATCGATGCCGTCGGCTCGTGCGACGTGGCGGGTGGCCTGGACGGGGACGGGGAACTGGGCTGGACCATCGCGATCTCCGCAGGATGGTTGGGCAACCACTCTAACGCTTTCCAGTCGGCCCGATTGCACAGCCTCTTCTACCGCGTCTCGTGGCGCAGTCGTCCCGCCTGTGTCTACCCCGCCCCCTCACATCCCGAACGACCCTGCCCGCCACTCATCGGTATTTCCGGCCCTGTTTCGCGGATCGCCGACAATCTAGGCGTGAACCCGCACCCCGAGCCCGGCCGTTTCCCTCTTGGTCCCGGCGCTTCGGTCCCCGAATCTGCCCTCCGCTTCACGTTCGTCGCCAGCGGCGGGCCCGGCGGCCAAAACGTCAACAAGCGGGCGACCAAGGCCGAACTCCGCGTCGCCGCGGCCGACCTCAGGTTGCCCGAGCCCACGCGGGCACGCCTCGTCCGCCTCGCCGGCCGGCGGCTGGTGGACGGCGACCTGGTCTTCACCTCCGAGGTCCACCGCTCCCAGGGCCAGAACCGCGCCGAGTGCCTGGACCGCCTGCGCGAACTCGTCCTGGCCGCCCTCACCCCGCCCCGCCCGCGCACGAGGACCCGCCCCAGCCGCGGCTCCGTCGAACGCCGCCTCGAATCCAAGCGCCACGCCTCCGAAACCAAGCGGCGCCGACGGCGACCGGGTGATTGACCGGCCCGCCTGTATTTCCCTTCTGCTTCGTGCCTCTGTGACTCAGTGCCTTTGTGCCTTCTTCCTACGGGCACCCCATCGCGAACTTCGTCTGGAAGCACGCGAAATCGGCGAGGTTCCTTACCCCATCACCGTTGCAGTCCGCATACGCCTCACCCAGCGCAAACTTCGTCTGGAAACCCCCGAAGTCCGCCAGGTTGAGCGCCCCGTCGCCATTGCAGTCGGGATAACAGTCGCAGCCATAGGAAGCCCATTGCCCGGTGGACAGGCTGAAGCTGCCCGCAACGACGATCTGATCCTGGTACGGCGCCATCGCCGAAATCGTTGCATCGACTCCCGGGTCCATTGAATGCCACGCCGCCCCGTCCCAAGCCGCAACCGAACGCGAGGGTGCGCCGCCGACCCCGGTGAAGTCGCCGCCGACAACGAGATGGCTGCCACGGACGATGAGCGCCCCCACCATCATGAGACCTTGCACGGCACCCACCGCTTCCCACTGGAACCCGTTCCACCTCGCAAACTTATTCACCGGTCCTGAGAATACTCCCCCAGCGTATATGTCCCCCCCAAACTCGCGGACGGCAAGAACAGGGGAAAAATCGACACCGAAGAGTCCGGTAGCAAAGCCGGACCAGTCGTCGCCATTCCACCGTGCCACGTTGTTTGCCGGAACGCCGTCGGCATCATAGAAGAGTCCTCCCGCGACCAGCCCTTCTTTGGATGGACATAGGGCATACACGGCGGGATTATTCAGGTAAGCGCCGGTCATGCCCCCTCTAAGTGGGCGCCAACTCTTGCCGTCCCATCGGGCAATGCATTGCGCCGGGTTGCCGCCGGCACCATTGAATGATCCACCGATTATCAGTTCGCCCTCCCACTCGCAGCACGAATAGACGGCGCCCCCCTGTACCCCTATGCCGAGGGTGTGCCATTCGTCGCCGTCCCACGCTGCTACGCGACCAGCCGGAATCCCACCGGCAACCGAGAATGCGCCGCCCGCAACCAGCTCCCCTTCATACTGCACAAGAGCCCACACCTGGCCGTTCACCCCAGTCCCGAGCGGCGACCACGCGCCGCTCGGGGCTCGGCGCGCCAGGTACTTGATTTGATTGCCACCGGCGGTCGCGAACTGTCCGCCCAAGACAAGCTCGTTGTTATACTCAGCGCAAGCGTATACATATGCCAAACCACCGCCCACACCGGCGGAGACTGGGTACACCGTCCACTCAGGAATGCACTGACCCAGTGCGGACGGCACCAGTAACGCCGACACGAAACAGACAGGCCTCACCTGCGCCTCCCGCTCTCGAGATATAGCATGAAGCACATGAAGTCACGGCTCGTGAGCACACCGTCATGGTCGCAGTCGGCACGCGCGTCACCTGACGCGTAGCGGCTACGGAAGCACGCCAAGTCGGATAGGTCGACCACCCCATCGGTTGGCAGCACCCCGCGCCTCCCGGTCCGTCCAAGGACCATTTCAGGCCGAGATGCTTTAGTCTGCCCCAGAGTGCCCATCTTGTCAAGGGTGATCTTCTTCGAATTCTGCCAATCCATGATCTTCGCACGCCGCATGGCGAATCGCCTGACAGTCCCGGAATTCGCCAGCGCATAGGCTCCTGCCGTATGCCCCTCACCCTTGCCATCGAGACCAGCAACCCCTCCGCGGGGCCGGGGGGGTGCGGCGTCGCCATCGGCGACGGGCAGCGGTTGCGGGGAGAAGAGGCCGTGCGGGAGGCCACGCGCCATGATGACGACCTCATGCCCGCCATCGACCGGCTGACGCGGCGCCTGGGCATCGGGCCACGGGATATCGGGCGTGTCGCCGTCTCCGTCGGCCCCGGCGGGTACACCGCGGTGCGCACAGCCGTCGCCACGGGAAAGTTGATCGCGGAGGGAGCGGGGGCGCGGTGCATCGCGGTGCCGACGGCGATGGTGGCGGCCGTGCACGCCGGGCGGACGCCGGGCGCGTTCGTCGTATGCCTGGCGAGCAAGGGGGACTCCACGCACGCGACCGTCTTCACACCCGCTGCCGCGACAGGACCCATAGGTTCCATGCGACCCATAGGACCTATCGCGGCAGCCGACGTGGCGGCCCTGGGCGTGCAACGACTGATCGCCGACGGCTTTCTGCCCGCGACCATCGCCGCCGCGGCGACCACGGGTGGGATGACGATTGAACCGCTGCACCTCTCCGGGTCCGCCTGCTACGAAGCGTCCCTGGCGCTCCCCGACATCGATCCCGTCGAACTTCTGCCGCTGTATCCGCGTGAGCCCGACGCGGTGACGCAGTGGCGCAGGCGCTTGAACGAGTCCCGCGCGTGAGCGAGCGGGATTGACCGACGCCGCCACGGAGGGGCGGACCACCAAGAGACCGCCACGGAGTGGCGGGGTACCCAAACTCGCAACCTTCCGGCGCCCCCTGCGAACCGTTCTCGGACGCCGTCAGCGTCAATCCGGCCGCAATCGCGGGCCGGAGGTGTGAAGTTGGGCAATGTAGGGGCCGATGAACCCGCGGGCCTCTCTGCGCGGTGCTGTCCGCGCGGGCCTTATGTACGGATCGGCCGCGCCAAGGACGGGGCACAAGGCCATGAACGACACGACAAGCGCAGAGTCATGGGCGGACAAGCGGGTCTTCACGACGGGGGAAGCCGCCACCATCTGCAAGGTCAGCCAGCAGACCATCATCCGCTGCTTCGACAGCGGGCGGCTGACCGGCTTCCGCGTGCCGGGGTCAAAGTTTCGGCGCATCCCGCGCGACGAACTCATCCGCTTCATGAAGTCCAACAGCATCCCCATTGAAGCCCTGGAGAGCGGGCACAAGCGGGTGCTGGTCGTGGACGACGACCCCCAGATCATCGAACTCTTCACCGACATGCTCGGGCGCGACGGGCGGTTCGAGGTGAAGACCGCGGGCACCGGCTACGACGCGGGCCTCCAGACCGAGGCCTTCAAGCCCCACCTGATCATCCTCGATTACATGCTCCCGGACATCAACGGCAACATCGTGTGCAAGCGCCTGCGCGAGCGGCCCGAGAGCAAGGACACCCGTGTCATCTTCGTCAGCGGCGTGGTGAACCAGGAGGAGATCGACCAACTCCTGTCCGCCGGCGCCGACGACTTCATCAAGAAACCGTTCAACGTTCACAAACTCCTGGCCCGCATCGGCGAGTTGCTCGGCCTGGAGCCCATCGCGAATGGCAAGGCGGCCCGACCGTCGTAGGGCAGCGGAGTTGTTTCATGCCGACGACGCAGCAGCAGGGTGGCCGCGCCCGACAGATCGAACTGATCCTGCAGCAGGTGGACAGCCTGCCCACGCTCTCACCGATCGCGGCGCGCCTGCTCCAGATCACCAGCCCGGTGGACGCGGACCTGGACGAGATCGTGGGGCTGATCGAGGCCGATCCGGCGATGACCGGGCGCATCCTCGGCCTGTGCCGCCGAGCCGATCGCGGGCTCGGCGACCGGATCACCACCGTTCGCCGGGCCGTCGTCATGCTGGGCCTGGAGGCCGTGCAATCGGCGGTGCTGAGCGTCGCGGTCTACGACCTGATGGAGCACGCGGCCACCGCCGCGGGGCGGGAACTGGAGGCGCCTCCCGGACTGGTTGCCGACGCCACGGGCCACCCGTTCGATCGTGTCGGGTTCTGGAAGCACTGCATCGGCGTGGCGGCAGCCAGCGAACTGATCGCCGAGAGCCACGGGCGGCTGGGTGTGCCGCCCGAGGAAGCCTTTGTCGCCGGGTTGCTGCACAACCTCGGGAAGATGGCGTTCGACCTCATCCTGCCGCAGGCGTACCAGCGGGTGCTGGGCCTGGCCGAGCGTCGGCGCTGCGGGAGCGCCGGGATCGAGCGCGAAGTCCTGGGCCTGGACCACCATACCGCGGGGCGGCGCCTGGGTGAGCACTGGTGCCTGCCGCACGCGCTCCAGGACGTCATGTGGCTGCACGGGCAGCCGGCCGCGACGCTCCCGGACCTGCCGCACAAGCGGCTCATCGGTATCGTGAGCGTCGCCAACGTGCTGTGCCGGTCGCTGCACATGGGCTGGTCGGGCGACTTCTCGACGCCGCGCCCCGTCGCGGGTCTCTGCCAGGAATACGGCATCGACGCGGTGCTGGTGGACGACATCGTGCCGCGGCTGCACGACGCGCTGGCGGCGCGCTGCAAACTGCTGGGGATCGAGGACAAGACCCCGCCCGAACTGCTCATGCAGTCGATCGCGTCGGCCAACCGGCAACTGGCCCGCCTCAACGCGGCGCTGCAGCAGCGCGCCAGGCACAGCGAGCGGCAGGGCAGGGTGCTCGAAGCCATCACCGCGTTCCACGCTTCCTGGCAGCCCGGCCGGAGCGTCGGCGACGCCGCGGGCGCGATCGTCCAATCCGCCTCCACGCTCCTGGGCCCCGGCCTGTACGCCGTGCTGTTCCAATCGCGCACGGGGCAGCGCTCCGAGCCGTGGCAACTGTGCCAGTTCGCGCCCGACGGGAACACGATGCGCACGCGGATGATCGAGCCCCCCGGCGGGCCCGAGGGGCGGGACGCCCTCGCCGCCCTCGTCGAGCCGACGAAGATGAACCTCTCGGCGCTGTCGCTGCTCCCATGGCTGGCCGAGTACCTCGGCGAGCCCGGTCGTATCCAGCGCCTCCATGTGCTCCCGCTGCTCTCTACCGGCGGGCTCGGACCCGTCACCGTGCTCCTGCACGACCGCGACCTGGCCGACTGGGCGAGCGAGCCTTCGCTGCTCTCGGCCATCATGGGCTCCTGGACGGCCGCGATCACGGCGGCGTCGCAGCACGAGGGGGCGCGCCGCCTGGGCGAGCGCCTGGCCGACTCCAACCGCAGCCTGGCCGAGGCCCAGCACCGCCTGGCCGAGGCGCAGTCGCTGGCGCGCCTGGGCGAAATGGCCGCCGGCGCCGCCCACGAGATGAACAACCCGCTGACGGTCATCAGCGGGCGCAGCCAGTTGCTCGCGGACACCGCCTCGAACGAGTCGGACCGCGCCGCCGCCAAGGCCATTATCGACGCCGCCCACCACCTGACGGACCTGATCACCAGCTTGCGGCTGCTGGCCAGCCCCCCGAAGCCGGTGATGAGCCCGACCCGCCTCGACGAGATGATTCAACTCGCCGTCACCCGGGCCGAGGACCGCACAAGGCTGCGCGGTCGCATCACGATCGAACTGCCCAAGCCGTCGCCGCTGGTGATCCTGGACCGAGAACTTATTGCGCTCGCGGTCTCGGAGGCGATCGCCAACGCCCTGGAATCTTCGCCCGACACGCCGGTCACCATCCGCGTACAGACCGGCCTGCCCGACGGACGCCTGATGATCTCCGTAGAGGACCGCGGCATCGGCATGTCCGGCAAGACGCTCCAGCACGCCTTCGACCCGTTCTACTCCGACAAGCCGGCGGGCCGGCAGACCGGATTGGGGCTCACGAGAGCCCGCCGTCTGGTCGATCTGCATCATGGCGAGCTTGCCCTCCGGAGCACGCCCGAGCAGGGGACCATCGCGACGTTCATCCTGCCGACGGCCCAGCCGTCGGCAGCGTCGCGGGGGAGAAGCGGGGCATTCGCCGACATGGCCGCGTAGGCCAGGGCCTGCGAACCGCCCCAAGAGGGAGGTCCGATGGCCCGCACGAACCAGCGAACTCCGCGGACGAAGGTCGAACCGCTACCGGTTGAGTCACCCCGCCCCGTGGCCGCCAGTGTCCTGGTGGCCGCCCCGAGTCCGCAGCGTGTCGAGGAAGTTGCCTCCGCCCTGCACGGCAGCCGCGTGCTGCGCGCGGGGTCTCCTGACGAGATCCGGGCCATCCTGCGGGAGACGGCCGTGGACGCCGCGTTCATCGCGTGCGACGCCGGCGACCCCGCGGCCCTGGCCCTGATTGAGCAGACCGTCGGTCGCGCCGCGGTCGTGGCGCTGGCGCAGCGCCCGACGCTGGAGCACGCGACGGGCCTGATGCGCCTCGGGGCCGCGGACCTTGTCGCGCTCCCCGCCACGCCCCACGACCTGCGGGAGCGCCTCGCCGAGGCGCTGGAACGCACGCGGCGATCCCGTCTTCTGGAGGCGCGCGTCGAGCGGCTGCGCCTCGTCTGCCGCCGTCTCAATGAAGCCCGTCGCCAGGTCTCCAGCCAGGTCGGCACGCTGTGCAACGACCTGGTCGAGGCCTACCAGGAACTCTCCGACAAGGTGACCCACATGAACGTCGCCACCGAGTTCAGCAGCCTGATCCGCCACGAACTGGACGTGGAGAGCCTGCTCCGCACGGCCCTGGAGTTCGTGCTCGCCAAGACCGGCCCGACCAACGCGGCCGTGTACCTCCCCGCGACCAGCGGCGACTACTCGCTGGGCGCGTATGTGAACTTCGACGGTCCCAAGGACTCGGCGGACATCCTGCTGGAGCAGATGGCCGGGGTGGTCGCACCGCGCATCGAGCGCGAGAGCGGCGTGTGCTTCCTGAAGCAGGGCAGGGACATGGCGGAGTTTCTCGGCAGCGATGCCCAGTGGATCGGGGACGCGGGGGGCGTGGCCTTCCCGTGCCGGCACGAGGGCGAGTGCCTGGCGGTGGTCATCCTGTTCCGCGACCGGCGCACGCCGCTGAGCGAGGACCTGCGCCCCGTGTTCCAGACGATCTCGGAACTGTTCGGACGGCAACTGGCGCGGGTTATCCACATCCACCACCGGCACTTGCCGAAGGACCAGTGGGGCGGCTTCGCCGGGCCGGATGACGACATCGACCTGGCGGCGTAACTAGGGACAACCACGCGCGAACTTCGTCAGGAAGCATCCGAAGTCCGAGAGGTTGCGCACGCCATCGCCGTTGCAGTCGGCGTAGGGCTGGGCGAGGGCGTAGCGGGTCTGGAAGCAGCCGAAGTCCGCAAGGTTGAGCGCGGTGTCGGAGTTGCAGTCGGGGTAGCAGGACGAGGGCAGCGTGGCCATGTAGATGCCTTCAGCGCCGTTCGTGAACTCGACCCAAAGAGCGATGGACCGGCCGCTGAGCCCCTGCGGCCCCATGTTGATGTCGAAAGCAAGATTGCCGTCGAGGATGTCGCCCTGGGCCGCGACCTTGGACAGCACGCCGTTCTCCCAGGTGTAAGTGCCGCGGTTACCGCCGCCGAAGTGTCCTACGAACGCGATCAGGCCGTCCTCCATCGAAACCCAGCCGAAGCCGTTGAACGTGCCGGAATGGCCTGGGATCGGTGTGTCGTGGTTCGCGATCTTGATGAGTGTCCCACCGAGGTCGGTGTAGATGCCCTCTTGATCACCGCCCTGTCCGAAGAAGGCCATGGCGCCGTCGTCGTTCAAACTCCCCCGGCCAAGATTGGTGAATGTGCCGCCGTTACCGGCCGGGACGACGGTGGCGCGGTCGTACCGGCGGTGCAGGCCGCTGGAGTCGCTGACATAGATGCCCTGCTGATTGACGCCGAGCGCGGTGAATGAAACTCGGCCGTTCCGCAGTACGGTGTTGCCGAAATCCGTGAACATGCCCGTGCCGCCGGGAATCAGGGTGGACCGGTCGGCAATGATCGAGAGCAAGCCGTTCTCCCACGAGTAGACGCCTTTCTGGTTGTCGCCAGATTCAGAGCCAGCGAAAACTACGCGATTGCTCTCGACAACTGGCGAGTTCGTGATTGCAAATGTGCCACCATTCCCATTCGGCACGAATATGAGAGTAGTGGCGACTGCCATGATTCCCGCGTCGGAACGCAAGAATACGCCGCCTTCGACGCCGTCGCCCGCTTGAAAACTGGTTGAAGTTCCGTGTATCGAAGGGCGCCAGTTGGCGACAAAGCCAAACCCAGTAAAGTGTCTTCCGCCCGGCGACAGGGTATTCAGATCCGCGACCACCGTGAGCGGTCCGCCCGATCCGCGATACACACCCTGCATGGTTGACGCCTCGGCCATGAACGCAACTACGCCCCGGTCGATCGCGGGCTCTAGGAACTGCTGGAAGGGAGAGATTGCGCCCGGTGCAATAGTGGCCGTGTCCGCAATGCGGCTGACAATCACCGGCTGGGCCGCGCCTTGGGACCCCATCAGCAAACCGCACAACGAAATAGTGGCGACTCTCATTCTGTCTCCCTCACTCCAAGAAGCTGAGGTCCGTGAATGCCTCCGCCATGTCTGCGTTGGTAAGTGCAGTAGTCGTGTCGATCATCCCTCCGAACCACCTGAACTCGCACACCTCGCCTGAAGTGCTGACACCGCCGCTTGGCCCACGAAAACGCAGTTCGGTGAATGGTGCGGACGGAGTAAAGGAAATCCCGGCCGGGACCACCTGAACACGATCGCCACCGACACTCACCCCGACATACAGCTTGTGGACAGACGAATCGTATCCCACCGCAATCAGGACAGGAGAGTCCGCAGTCCAGGCGATGTGCGGAACATTGTTCACGTCGACGCCCGCCTCGTGGTTGGTCACAGTCCCGCCGATGGAAACCGCAATCCGGAGAGTCTTTTCCTCACAGTTGGCGATGAGGGCGATCCAGTTGGAACTGTCGGCCCAAGGGGTGCAGAGCGGCCAGCGGCGATCGCTTTCGAACTGACCGGTACCGCTGTTGAATTGCCCCCGTGCCGCGAAGCGATCCCAGTTTCCGACCGGCATCATGCCCACGAGTTTCACGGACCAGTCGGTGGTTGTGCCGAGGCTGAAGTTGTAGATCCGCAGCAGTTCATCCGGCGCATCGATGAGGTGGCTTCCTTGAGGGGCCAGCGGATAGGGGAGCGCGCCATTGCCGTCGAGCGCCGTATCGATCAGAAGGTAGTAATAGTTCTCGTCGACATCCGTGTCGATGCCGCTGTCCCTGGCGTACATGCGGAGCGTGAAGCCGCCCGCGACATCGAGGGGGCGGCCGCACTGTGCCCAAAGATTGGGCTCGGAGGAGTCCGGGCAGTACAGAACACGGTCGGCGTCCCGGTCCTGGCCGGCGAGGGCCTCGGCCTCCATGTAGCAAGCAACGATGGGGTTCTCGTTGGCCGTTCCGCCCGTCAGTTCGGGCCGCGGCTGCGTCAGATTGAAGACGGAGCCTGTTGCGTTATTCGTTCCAACCGAGGTGCCCCACCCGTACAGATGATCAAACTGCGCTTCCTGGACCTCACCGGCATCGGCAGGAAGCCGCGTGGCAAAGAGCGTCTCCGTCCCCAGGTCCGCCCCCCAGAACATGACGCGTTCCACGGGGCTGAACGCCGCACACACCGGCTGGGGGCTTGTGGTTGACACCGGGTACGGATCGGGATCGGTGACCGGCGTGCCCACGCCGTGGAAGTTGTCGGTGAGGGTCCAGTTGCCCGGATCGGAATAATCAAGGTCAATGTCGTCAAGTGACGCATGAATGAAACGAGCCAGGCCCTTGCCGTCTCCCGTCGACATTAGAACCTGAACACCTTGGGAGTCCTCTTCACCGGTCCACTCGGTTGCGATGGCGGAGTGCACGTGGTAGACCGGACGTGTGTTTGGGGCCCAGATGTCGAACGCCATCACCCATGCCTGGTGCGGGGAAGCGGGATTACGCTGGACATCCCACGGACCCACACTGTCTCCCTCGATGGTCCGCACGATGTGGAAGTAGTACCCGCGGCCGGAAGCAGCCTCGGGCTCAGAAGGGCTCGCGGCCTTGTTGATGTAGTCAGAACTGACGATCGCGCACCGCCCGGGCGGGTCTGCGGGGTCGCGTTCGTAGACCGGCGCGGCCCGCACGCACCAGACTTGGCCTCGTCTCTTGAAACGCTGCGCGTGCGACGTCGGCGCATCCGAATCGTCCCACAGTAGGGTCCAGGCACTCTGAAGGGGGTCGCTGAGCGCGAAGCCCCACCCGAGAATCTCGTACTTTGGAGGGTCCGCTGTGTCGTCCGTGCATATCCAGACCGGGCCGCCGGCGACAATCGCCCCATGAAAGACAACGACGGAATGCACCTCGAGGGCCTTGTTCCCGATCGTCTGCGGCTTCAGAAGCACGTCCGAGAATTCAGTCAGCCCGACCGCGACGGAGAGCGAATCTGGCTCGCGTATCTCCATGTTGGTGACCGATGCCTCTCCGCTCCCAAAGGGGGGTGTTCCCGTGATCGTGCCGCCGTGAAATGTCCAAAGCGGACACGGCAACTGACTCGGACCGCCTGACGCAAACGCGTCCGCGTACACCATCACTTCGGTCGAGCCGTCTTCCGCCACCCCCGAGCAGAACAAAATGTCGCCGGCGCTGAAGACGTGTTCGTACTCTTCTGGGATTGCTGCGATGGGGCTTCCCGGTCCCGGCGCGGAAGTCCCGAAGCCACGCCCGCGCCATCGGGATCAACGGTCGCGATCGCCCGCGTGAAACTCTGGTGTATTGACGTACTCGACAGGATAAATGCATCGGCGCTCGACTTTGTCTCGTCCGACTTGAACGTGTACACCGCCATGCTTGGTCCCCTGTGTGGCAGGTTCTCGGAGCGTACCACAGGAATACCGGATTGCCACGTCCGAGGATGCAGCCCGCTACAAGTTTCCGACCGCCAAGTCTCTGCTGCGGCTCGAAGCCTCGGATACGATCCCCCATGCCCGACGGAGCAGTCGATCCCGGCCTCACCGACACCGTCTACGCCCAACTGCGGGCGGTGGCGCAGAACCAGATGAGCGGCGAGCGGGCCGGGCACTCGCTGTCGGCGACGGCCCTGGTGCACGAGGCATACCTGCGTCTTGAAGGAAAGCCCGGCTCGCAAAGGCCGCCGCGCTCCGTCTACCTGTTCGCGGCCCCCGTCAGTTCATGGGCAGGTTCTTGCGGCGCCAGAGTTCAACGAGACGGTCGAGGGTGGTGGGCTCCATGACCGCGCCATCGGCCTGGCGGCTGCTGATGAGTTCGCCGGTGGATTTGTAGAGCGAGACACGGGGCTCCTTTTCCTCGGTCATGCGTGTCGTGAGCCTCCATGACGATGGGTCGTCGGGCACCTGCTCCAGGACGTCACGCCGAAGGCGGACGTTGCCGAACTCCGACTGATAGACGTAGAAGCCGAAGTCACCGGGCTTGGCGCCGCGCAGCATGATCTGCGGAAGCAGCATCCCTTCGACCTGCGTCACATAGCCCTGGTCGGGCACGGTCGGCTTCGCCTGCTTGCCGACCTCGGCCGTGCCGCTGACGCTGACGCTCATGCTCCCGCCGGAGCGGGCCCCGGATTCCAGCCATGTCGCGGGGTCCCTGCGGCCGGGCGTGCGGACGGCCATCTGGATGGTCCAGGTCTCCTCGCCGCGGTCGGGGGTCATGAAATAGACAGCACGTGAGTCAATCGTCTGTCCTTCCAGCAGCGATCGCCCCTCGATGAGGACCAGGAAGCCCTGCTGCCGGTCGGATGACTTCCAGTGGGACCGCTGCTTCGTCGGGTCCAGATCACCCCGCTGTCCGACCCAGGCCTTGACGTGCTGGTATCCAAGTTCGGTGGCGTCCAGGGCGGCCTTGCCCGGGGCCTCGCGGTAGAGCCGGTACCAGGTCTCGGCTCGGGATTCGACGACCCTCCGCAGGTCGGCGGGAGTGAGCGACGACATGAGCGTGATGCCCGACTCGACCGCCCCGCCGCGGGCCGCGGCGAGCGCATCGGCATCGTCAAAGGTCGCGGCGGCGATGATGGTCTCGTAGATGGTGCGCGCCCGGGCGAAGTTCGGCTCCGTGGTGATCAGGTCGAAACTGACAAAGCGGCCGGCGCCCGCGGGGAAGACGGTGTAGCCGCGGACCGCGGGGGGTTCGCCGGGCCCGCGGGGCAGAAGGGTGTAGAACCGTGAGCCGGGGGACTTTGAGCCGGGGATGGAGATGGTGTCGGTCCGCTCCAGGACCTTGCCCGCGGTCTCGATGCTCTCCGTCGTGATGCCCTGCTTGGGGTCGAACTTCTGCTTGGGAATGCCGACCGAGTCGAGGACCTGCTGCAGGACCTTGTCGGCAACCTGGACGGTCGAGAGGTTGTGGTCGCGGCTGGCGGGCGTGTCGATGGTCAGGATCCACGAATCCGGGTCGTCTGTTGGGGAGATTCGGGTGACGGATCGGTCGCTCGTGCGTTCCGAACTGGCGCGGGTGCCCTCGGGCACATGGACGGTGAGCCCGACACTCTGGATTCGGATCGGCTCCTCACCCATGACGACCGCGGCCGGGGTGGCGCCGGGCTGGATGGTTGCGGGCCGGGAGTCCTGGCCCCGGACGGGGGCCGCGGCCGCGACCACGAGGGCGAGAAATCGGACGAAGCACCGGGTGTCCATGGCGCGGCCTCCTGAAACCATATATAGCCGTACCATCGACGCGCGGCGGTGGTTTCAATGACCGGGCGCTGGAAACGGGCGGGGTACCCCTGTTGACATCGCGAGTTGACCCCGTATCCTTCCGGGCTCGGTTCGTCCCTCCGAACTTTCGGGCGGTGGGCTCGTGCGCTTGGAGGCGCGCGGGCGGTGCCCGGCGGAGCCCTATGGGGAAGGACAGGAACGACGGCGCAGGCGCGCCGGCGGGTTCCACGCCCGATGGTCGGGCTGGAGTGTTGCGGCGGTGGCCTGAGGCGTACCTATGACCGGTGGGAAAATCAGAATCCGGATGGAGGCCTACGACCACCTGGCGCTCGACGCGTCGGCCCGCGAGATCGTGGACCACGCGAAGCGGACGAACGCCCGGGTGGCGGGGCCGATCCCCCTGCCGACGCGGATCGAGCGGTACACGGTGCTGCGCAGCCCCTTCATCGACAAGAAGAGCCGCGAGCAGTTCGAGATCCGCACCCATAAGCGGATCATCGACATCCTCGAGCCGACGGCGCGGACGATCGAGGCGCTGAACCGGCTGGTCGTCCCGGCGGGCGTGTTCATCAAGATCAAGGCGTGATTGAGACGGGCCGGCGTGAGCCGGCCCGGTGTGTTCCGACGCAGAAGCACGAGAACGAACCATGGGCCTCGCCCTCCTCGGCAAGAAAATCGGAATGACCCGGATCCTGGCGGAGAAGGGCGGCAGCACGCCCGTGACCGTGATCGAAGTCGGCCCGTGCGTCGTCACCCAGATCAAGACCCTGGAAAAGGACGGCTACTCGGCGGTCCAGATCGGCTTTGGCGAGGTGCGGGCCCGCAACTCGACGATGGCCAACATCGCCCATGACCACAAGGCAGGTACCGGCCCCAAGCGGCGGCACCGCGAGTTCAAGATCGCCGCGGCCGATGCGGGTCAGTACCAGGTCGGCCAGACGCTCTCGGTGAAGAACCTTGAGGGCGTGATGTTCGTGGACGTCATCGGGCGCAGCAAGGGCAAGGGCTTTGCCGGTGTCATGAAGCGGCACCATTTCAAGGGGATGTGCGCCAGCCACGGCACGGAGCGCAAGCACCGTTCGCCGGGCTCGATCGGCAGTTACGGGTCCAACCGCGGGTTCGGCGGCGGGTTGCTCAAGGGCAAGAAGATGGCGGGCCACATGGGTGACGAGCGAGTCACCGTCCGCAGCCTGGACGTCGTCCGGCTGGACGCGGATCGGAACCTGCTCCTGGTCAAGGGCCCGATCCCGGGCGGGAAGAACGGCATCGTGAGTATCCGGCCTTCGACCCGGTTGTACCGGAGCAAGGCCAAGCGATTGGCAGCGGCGTGAGTCACCTCCGGCCCCTGAACACAGGGGGCCGGCGGGTCCGGCAGGTCCACCTGGATACCACCGGACGGAAACAAGGAATGTAGGCAGCCGAGTCGATTCCGTGCCGCGGTCCCCGGGCCCCCAGAGTGGGCGGCCAACAGGCGGCGAGCCGGATAGGCGCACGAGGCTCTTGGGCGAGGTACGACAGATGGATGTCCCCGTCTACAACATGCAGGGCTCGCAGGTCGGGTCTTTTTCTGTCGATGAGGCCGCTCTGGGCGGCAAGGTCAACGCGGACCTGCTGAAGCAGGCCTATGTGCGGTACCACGCGAACCTGCGTCAGGGCTCGTCGCGGTCGAAGAACCGGCACCAGGTCGAGGGTTCCACTCGCAAGATCTACAAGCAGAAGGGCACCGGAAACGCCCGGCACGGCGACCGGAAGGCCAACCTGTTCCGCGGCGGCGGTCACGCGCACTCCAAGAAGCGCACCCGCGAGGACTACCGGGTGGACATGCCGAAGAAGATGCGCAGGAAGGCCAACCGCAATGCGCTCCTGGCGAAACTGATCGATGCCGAGGTCCGCATCGTTGACCGGCTCGAACTTCCCGCCCCCAAGGCCCGGGAGTTCGCGGCGTTCCTGGCGGCGGTGAAGGTGGAGCGCTCGGCCCTGGTCGCGCTCAACGAGAGCAACGACGGCACGAAGAACCTTCGGCTCTCGGCGCGGAACCACTCCGACGTCACGCTGTGCCGGGCGGACCAACTGACCGCGTTCAACCTGCTCAACCACCGGTACCTGGTGATCGCCAGAGCGGACCTGGAGGCCTGGCTCAGCGGGCCGAGTTCGCAGACGGGCAAGGCCGCCAAGACCGACCCGCTCGGTCGCGCGGGCGCGACGAAGGAGGCCGCGTGATGGACCCGGTCTATGTGCTGAAGCGGCCGCTGGTGACGGAGAAGAGCACGTTCGCGATGAACGAGCGGAAGCAGTACTCCTTCCAGATCGACCCCCGCGCATCCAAGGCGGACGTCAAGAAGGCCGTTGAATCGGCGTACGGCGTCCGGGTTGTGGGTGTGACGACGCAGGTGCGGAAGCACAAGTCCCGCCGGCAGAAGTTCGGGCTGGTGCTGGAACCGAACACGAAGAAGGCGACGGTGCGGCTGCACCCCGACGACACGATCGATCTGTTCTAAGGATCGGGGCCTGGAAAGGCCCCGCCCCGGAAGGCGAGACGGAAGGCAAGACCATGGGCATCCGAATCTACAAGCCGACGAGCGCGGGCCGCCGCAATGCCTCCGTGAATACGCACGCGGAGGTCACGAAGACGGCGCCCGAGAAGTCGCTGCTCCGGCCCATCCACAAGAAGGGCGGCCGCAACAGCACGGGCATCATCACGTCCCGCGGGCGGGGCGGCGGGGCCAAGCGGATGTACCGCTCGATCGACTTCCGCCGGTTCGACCGCGACGGGATCATGGGCAAGGTCACGGGGATCGAGTACGACCCCAACCGCTCGTGCCACATCGCGCTGGTCGAGTACACCGATGGGGTGAAGCGGTACATCCCCTGTCCGGCCGCGCTCAGGGTCGGGGCGACGCTGGTCTCATCCTCGGACGGCGCGGTCGAGCCGGACGTCGGCAACTGCATGCCGCTCCGCCACATCCCGTCAGGCCTGGACGTCCACTGCGTCGAACTCACGCCGGGGCGTGGGGCGCAGATGTGCCGCTCGGCCGGGACCTACGCGAAACTGACGAACAAGGAGGGCGAGTACGCCACGCTGACGCTGCCCTCGGGCGAGGTGCGGCGCGTCCCCATCGATTCGCGGGCGACCATCGGCCAGATCGGGAACTCCGACCACCGCCTGCGGCAACTTGGTAAGGCGGGCCTGACGCGGCACCTGGGCCGCCGCCCGATCACCCGCGGCATGGCCAAGAGCCACCACGCCCACCCGCTGGGCGGCGGCTCCGGGCGCAGCAAGGGCAACCGCCCGCCGTGCGGCCCGACCGGCGTGCACGCCAAGGGCGGCGGGACGCGCGAGAAGAAGAAGGCGAGTTCGAAGTTGATCCTGCGGCGTCGCATGACGAAGCGGTTCGGGCAGTTGCACTAGGTAGAACACAATGGGCAGAAGCGTCAAGAAGGGGCCGTACGTGGACGAGACGCTCTACCGCCGGGTGGAGCGGCTCAATCAGCAGAACAAGCGCGAACCGGTGAAGACCTGGGCGCGCCGGTCCACCATCGTGCCGGAGTTCGTCGGCCACACGTTCAAGGTGCACAACGGGCGTGCCTTCCTGGACGTGTTCATCACCGAGGACATGGTGGGGCACAAACTGGGCGAGTTCAGCCTCTCCCGCACGTTCCGCGGGCACACCAACAAGAAGGAAGGCATCGAGGGCGGCGAGAAGGCCGCCACCTGATCCGGGAAGGACCTGACGTGAGACTCCGAGGCGAAACACTCAAGGAACTTGCCGGGGCCAAGGGCATCGGCGTGGCCCAGCTTGCCCAGGCCGTGGAGCGTACCGGCCTCTCGGGCGCCCGGGCCGTGTCGGCCGTGCGCAACTGGATCGCGGGGCGCGATCACCCGCACTGCAAGTCCCAGGACATCGAGAAACTGGCGACGCTGCTGGGCGTCCAGCCCAAGGACATCGCGCGGTTCACCAGCGAGGTGCTCCACCACCGCGGCTCGCCCCGCAAGGCCGGGCTGCTGGTGGACCTGATCCGCGGGCGCTCGTACGAGGACGCCCTGAACCAGCTCGCGTTCTCGCCCAAGCGGGCCGCCCTCAACGTGCGCAAGGCTCTTGATGCCGCGTACGCCGAGGCGGAGCGTGCCGAGGCCGACGTGACCGCGTTGTTCGTGGCCGAGAGCCGCTGCGCGGACGGGCCGCGGATCAAGCGGTTCCAGCCCAAGGACCGCGGGCGTGCCCACCCGATCACCAAGCGCCTGAGCCACATCACGGTCGGGCTGGAGGAACGCCGCTAATGGGACAGAAGACGCAGCCCTTCGGGCTCCGCCTGGGCATCACGGAGGCCCACCGCAGCCGCTGGTACGCGCCCAAGGCGCTGTACGGCGAGTTGCTGATCGAGGACGAGAAGATCCGCCGATTCCTGGACAAGCGGCTCAACCGGCAGCCGAACCGTCCGAGCGCCGCCGTGTCGGACGTCCACATCGAGCGCACCCGCGAGGAACTGGTGGTCATCATCAAGACCGCTCGGCCCGGCGTGGTGATCGGGCCCAAGGGCGCCGAGGTCGACCGGATGACCGAGGAACTCCAGCTCATGACCGGCCGCAAGGTCAAGATCCAGATCCTGGAGGTGAAGAACCCGGACCTGGATGCGAAACTGGTGGCGGAGGCCGTGGCGGAGCAGCTCTCGAAGCGTTCCAGTTTCCGCCGGGTGATCAAGTCGCGGGCGGAGGGGACCCTCAATGCCGGGGCCAAGGGTGTGAAAATCCAGATCTCCGGCCGCCTGGGCGGGGCGGAGATGAGCCGCAGCCTGGACGTTCGCCTGGGGTCGCTGCCGCTCTCGACGCTCCAGGCGAACATCGACTACGGGCTGGCCGAGGCGCACTGCAGTTACGGCGTGATCGGGTGCCAGGTGTGGATCTATAAGGGCCTGTACGGGGCGAACCAGGAGGACGAGCAGCAGAGCCGTGCCGCCGGTGCGCGGGCCCGTGCGCGTGGGAGGCGTTGATCGCGTTTCGGCCGGTGCCCTTTGCCCCTGTTTCCTCTGGAGTTGACCGATGGCCTTGATGCCCAAACGAGTGAAGTACCGCAAGGAGATGCGCCGGGTGCGCCCGCGCAAGGCGACCAAGGGCAACTACGTCGCCTACGGCGACTTCGGGCTCCAGGCGATGGAGGGGTGCTGGCTCAAGGGCACCTGCATCGAGGCCGGACGCATCGCCAGCCAGCACTTCCTGAAGCGAGAGGGCAAACTCTTCATCCGCGTGTTCCCGGATAAGCCCATCAGCAAGAAGCCGCTGGAGACGCGGATGGGCACCGGCAAGGCGGAGGTGGACTACTGGGCCGCCCGGGTGAAGCCCGGCACGGTCCTGTTCGAGATCGCGGGCGTCCCGGAGGCGGTGGCCCGTCAGGCGCTGGTGCGCGTGGCGATGAAGATGCCGGTGAAGACGCGGCTGGTGCAGCGGCGGGTGAGCGTGTAAGGGTGACGTGGAACGGGGCACAACGTCCGGCACACAGAAGCGAAAGCCCACAGGTACATCAATGAACGGCAAAGAAGTCAGGGCGCTCAAGAACGAAGAAATCCAGGTGGAGTTGAAGCGCCTGCGCGCCCACCTGTTCACGCTGCGCGGGCAGACCGTGACGGAGAAGGTCGAGGACAACTCGCAGTTCGCCAAGACGCGCCGCGACATCGCCCGCCTCCTGACCGAGCGGACGGCCCGGCTGCACGGCAAGACGGGCGCAGCCAAGACCGGTGGTGAAGAGCCCGCCAAGTCCTCGGGCCGGAAGCGATCGCCGGTGAAGACCGCGACCGCGGCGGAGGGAGCCTCCCCGAAGCACAAGCGCGCCCCGCACGCCGGGAAGAAGACGACGGGCACTCCGGCGGTGAAGCGGGCCGGCGCCCGTTCCGTGAAGAAGAAGGCCGCGGGCAAGTCCGCCACCAGGGGTAAGGCATGACGACGACGCAGAAGAAGGCAGCCGCAGCGTCCGCCAAACCGGTTCAGGCCGGGCCCGCCCCGAAGCGGGCGCGCCGGGGTCGCGTGGAAGCGGACGGCCGCGACAAGACGCGGACGGTCGTGTTCGAGGATACGACGCGGCACCCCAAGTACGGCAAGTACATCCGCACGCGTACGCACGTGCAGGTGCACGACGAGGCGAACGCGTCGCGGACGGGCGACACGGTCGAGGTGGCGCAGTGCCGCCCGATGAGCAAGACAAAGAACTGGCGGCTCGTGCGGGTGGTCCAGAAGCGTGTCCAGGACTAGGCACCGGGAAGGAACAGGCAGATGCTCCAGCAGGAAACCAGGTGCGAGGTCGCGGACAACTCCGGTGCGAAGATCGCGTATGTGATCCGCGTCTACGGCGGTTCGACCCGGACCGGCGCCTTCACCCGTCGCGTCGCCCATGTGGGCGACCGCGTGTTCGTATCGATCAAGAAGGCCCTGCCCGGGGCCGACGTGAAGCCGGGTGACAAGAGCAAGGCCGTGGTCGTGCGGACGACCAAGGCGACGCGGCGGCGCGACGGCTCGTATGTGGCGTTCGACTCGAACGCGGTCGTGCTGATCCAGGACGACGGCAACCCGAAGGGCACGCGCATCTTCGGGCCGGTGGCCCGCGAACTGCGCGAGAAGAACTACATGAAGATCGTGTCGCTGGCGTCGGAAGTCGTGTAAGTAGAGGAACCAGGACCAAACATGCCACGGCACGTGCGAAAAGGCGACACGGTGATCGTCACCAGCGGATCCCACAAGGGCAAGGTCGGCGAGATCATGCGCATGATCACGAAGACCGGCCATGTGGTCGTCAAGGGGATCAACCTGCGGACCAAGCACCTCAAGCCCACGCGGCTGGCGCCGCAGGGCGGCATCATCACGAAGGAAGCCCCCATCCACATCAGCAATGTCAGCCCGGTGGTGGACGGGCGGCCCACCCGGGTCCGCTTCCAGACCCGCGATGACGGGTCGAAGGTCCGCGTCGCGGTCCGCGGCGGGAAGGTTCTTGGAACGGTCCGCGGCAAGCGTGAAAAGTCGAAGGCGTAAGCAACCAGGCGAAACACCATGGCGAGCGACCAGGACAAAGCGAAGCAGAACGAGCCCCACGGCGGGGCGAAGCCCGCCGAGGGCAGGCCGCGTCCCGAGGGCAAGGGCCCCGAGGGCAAGGGCGGCCCGCGGCCCGGCGGCGATCAGCGCAAGGGCGGCGGGAAGCCCGGCGGCGGTGGGGGTGCCAAGGGCAAGAAGGACGCGGCCCCGACGGAGCCCGTGGTGGCGTCGCGCCTCCGCGCGGTGTACCGGGAGAGGGTCCATGCGGGGCTGAAGGAGAAGTTCGGCATCACCAATCGCATGGCGATGCCGAAACTTGAGAAGATCACGCTCAACGTCAACATGGGCCGGCACCTGGAGGGGACGAAGATCCCGCCGGTCGTCCGGACGACCGTGCTCGATACCTTGACAAAGGTGACGGGCCAGAAGCCGATCGTCCAGAAGGCCAGGAAGAGCGTCGCGAACTTCAAGGTCCGCGCGGGGCTTGAGTCGTCCGCGATGGTGACGCTGCGGCGCGACCGCATGTGGCACTTTCTGGACCGGTTCATCAACCTCGCAACGCCTCGTATCAAGGACTTCCGCGGCCTGTCCCGTACGGCCTTCGACCGGCAGGGCAACTACTCCGCGGGCGTGAGCGAGCAGGGCGTGTTCCCCGAGATCAACATGGCCGAGGCCCAGTTCACCCACGGGATGAACATCAACTTCACGTTCTCCCGCTCCAACCCGGAACTGTCCCGGTATGTGCTGGAGAGCCTGGGCATGCCGTTCGCCAAGCCGGAAGAGAAGGGCAAGAAATGACGACCAAGGCGCAGATGGCCAAGACGCGGCGCAAGCCCAAGTTCAGCACGCGGATCGTCCGCCGGTGTGAACTGACTGGGCGCAGCCGCGGCGTGTACCGCAAGTTCCGCATCAGCCGCATCATGCTGCGGAAACTCGCGCTCGAGGGCAAGATCCCGGGGATGCGCAAGGCCAGTTGGTAAGCACCAGGCACCCGTGAAGGACCAGGACCGACCATGACCGACCCGATCGCCGACATGCTGACGCGGATCCGCAACGCCACGCGGAACCGCCACAAGACCGTGAACTGCCTCAACAGCCGGGTGTGCCGCGGCATCGCCGACGTGCTCAAGGCCGAGGGGTACATCACGGGTTACGACGTCATCGAGGACGCCCGGCAGGGGCAGATCCGCGTGAAACTCAAGTACGGGCCGCGGGGTGAGACCCTGATCCACAAGATCGAGCGGGCGAGCACGCCCGGGCGGCGCGTCTACCGGGGTGTCGAGGGGCTTCCCAAGCCGCTGCAGGGCCTGGGCATCGCGATCGTCTCGACCAGCCGCGGCGTGCTGAGCGACCGGACGTGCCGCACGGAGCGCGTGGGTGGTGAGTTGCTGGCGGTGGTGGAGTAATCAGTTCGTAAGTGTGGCACAGGCGTCCCGCCTGTGAGAAAGACAAGTCTCATGTCCCGCATCGGAAAACAACCCGTCGCCGTCCCCGCCGGGGTCAAGGTCGCGGTCAGCGCCGCGGAGGCGAGCGTGACCGGCCCGCTGGGCACGCTGAAACTCAGGGTACCGCAAGGGGTCAGGGTTGCCTGGGCCGAGAGCGAGAAGGCCATCAAGGTCTCCATCCCGGAGAGCGAGATGGAGAACGCCCAGGCCCGTGCCCTGTGGGGTTCGACGCGCGCCCACCTCCGGAACATGGTCGAGGGCGTGACCAAGGGCTACCAGGAGCAACTGGAGATCGTCGGCGTCGGCTGGTCGGCCTCGCTCGCCGGGAAGAAACTCAAACTGGTTGTGGGCTACGCCAACCCCATCGAACTCGAGGTGCCCGCGGGGCTGACCGTGACCGTCGAGAAGCAGAACATCGTGGTGAAGGGCGCCGACCGCGGGCTGGTGGGGAGTTTCTCCTCGCAGGTCCGCTCCAAGCGCAAGCCCGAGCCCTACAACGGCAAGGGCATCAAGTACCAGAACGAAGTCATCAAGCGGAAGCAGGGCAAGCAGTTCGGGGCCGCCACGGCCTGACCGGGCGTCTTGCCCCCGGGGAAAGTGACCTATGGATAAGACCAAGGGCAAAGCACACCGCCGCGCACGCCGGCGCTCGGCGATCCGGCAGCGGGTCTCCGGGACCACGCTGCGCCCGCGACTGAGCGTCTACAAGTCGCTCAACCACTTCTACGCCCAGGTCATCGACGACCTGGCTGGGAAGACCCTCGCGGCCGCGTCGTCGAAGGAGAAGGGTGCCCCGGCCGGAGGCAAGACCGGCAACGCCGCGACCGCGGCGTCCGTTGGTTCACGCCTGGCGGAGAAGGCCAAGGCCGCGGGGGTGTCCGCGGTGGTGTTCGATCGCGGCGGGTTCAAGTATCACGGTCGGGTGAAGGCGTTCGCGGATGCGGCCCGCAAGGGCGGGCTGAAGTTCTAACGGAAGGCGGACATGGCAGAACTCCTGGACGAATCCAGTCAACTTGAATCGACCACCATCGCCGTGCAGCGCACCAGCAGCACGGTCAAGGGCGGCCGCCGCTTCAGTTTCGGCGCCCTGGTGGTCGTCGGCGACCGGCGTGGGCGCGTCGGGTACGGCTACGGCAAGTCCAACGAGGTTCCCAGCGCCATCGAGAAGGCGCAGAAGGCCGCCCGCAAGAGCCTGCACCCCATCCCGATGGTGGGCACCACCATCCCCCACGAGGTCGAGGGCAGTTTCCGGGCGTCCAAGGTCCGCCTGGTTCCGGCCTCCCCCGGTACGGGAGTCGTCGCCGGCCAGTCGGTCCGCGCGATCCTGGAAATGGCCGGCATCACCGACTGCCTGACCAAGTGCTACGGCTCGACCAACTCGATCAACACCATCAAGGCGGCGTTCGAGGGTATCGCCCGCCTCCGCACCGTGGCCCAGGTTGCGGCGCTGCGGGGGCTGGAACTCGGTCAGACCGAGATCGAGAAGAAGATCGACAAGGGCGCCAAGTTCATGACCTACACGCCCAAGCCCCGCAAGGCCGAGTCACAGGAACGCGGCGGCCGCGGCGGGCGCGGCGGGCGCGGGGGTGGTGGCGGCCGCGGCGGCCCCGGCGGCGGCGGGCGCGGGCGCCGGCGTGACGGCGGCGGCGATCAAGGCGCCGCGGGCGGTGGCGAGGCGCCGGCCGCGCCGCAGGGTTGAACGGTTTTGTACGAGCACACGAAGCGGAACCTCAAGCCATGATGATCCACGATGTCACCGCCCTTGCCGGGGCTCACAAGAAGCGCAAACGTATCGGCCGCGGGCCCGGGTCCGGCACGGGCAAGCGGTCCGGTCGCGGGCAGAAGGGCGCCGGCAGCCGCAGCGGCACGTCCACCCGCTTCCAGTACGAGGGCGGGCAGATGCCGTACTTCCGGCGCCTGCCGAAGTTCGGCTTCACCAACGCCAGGTTCAAGACCCGGTTCTGGATCGTCAACCTGCGCGACATCGTGGGCCACCCGGACTTTGCCCGCGGCGGGGAGGTGTCCACCGCGTCGCTGGTCAAGGCGGGCCTTGTCCGCGATGACAGCCGTCCGCTCAAGGTCCTCGGTGGTGTCGGCGAGGACGGCCTGAAGGGCAGGTTCACGGTGAAGGCCGAGCGGGTCTCGGCTTCCGCCCGCAAACTCATCGAGGGCGGCGGCGGCTCCGTGGTTGAGAGCGGCTCGCGCCGAGACAAGGTCCGCGGGGTGGATCGCAACGCCGAGGACCGTTCACCCAAGAACCTGACGAAGAAACTCCACCGCTCGTCCAAGAAGATCACTCCCCCGGTCGCCGAGGAAGCCCCCGCCGCTGAGGCGCCGGCCAAGGGCGGCAAGACAGCCTGAACGCAGTATCCCCCTCCGGCTCGCTGAGTCCCGGGAGCCGCTTCATCCATGATCAAGGCGCTGCTGAACGTCTTCAAGATCCCGGAACTGAGGAACAAGGTCCTCTTTACCCTCGGGATGCTGGTCGTCTACCGCATCGGCTTCTGGGTCCCCCTTCCCGGGGTGAACCAGGAAACGATGAAGAAGTCGATGCAGCAGGCCGCCACCGAGGGCTCGGCGGTCTCCAGTCTCCTGAACTACGTCAACATCTTCTCGGGAGGGTCACTCTCCCAGTCCACGATCTTCGGCCTGGGGATCATGCCGTACATCACGGCATCCATCATCTTCCAGCTCATGGGCAGCGCCATCCCGGCGCTGAAGAAACTCCAGGACGAGGGCCCGAGCGGCCGCCAGAAGATCCAGGAGTGGACCCGGTACGCCACGGTCGGGCTCTGCATTTTCCAGGCCGCGATGTGGCTCGCGTACATCAACCGCCTCGACATGGTCTACGCGAACTGGGCGACCAATCCGCTCTGGTGGCCCATGTGCATCATCGCGCTCACCGCGGGCACGGTGTTCATGATGTGGCTGGGCGAGCAGATCGACCGCTACGGCATCGGCAACGGCGTGTCGCTGATCATCATGGCGGGCATCCTCAGCCGCATGCCCCAGGCCATCTACTGGGTGATCCTCAACTCCCCGATCCGCCAACTCGGATTCCTGCGCCCGGTCCTGCCCGAGACGGAGCAGTCCTTCGAACCCCAGATCGGCTGGCTGGGGGTGGCCATGCTGGCCGCGGGGTTCATCGCCGTGGTCGCGGGATCGGTGCTGCTGACCGTGGCGCAGCGCCGCATCCCGGTGCAGCAGGCCAAGCACACCCGGGGCCGGCAGGTGTTCGGCGGGCAGCGGTCCTACCTGCCCCTGCGCGTCAACCACAGCGGCGTGATGCCGATCATCTTCGCGTCGTCGCTGATGATCTTTCCCGCGGTCATCTTCCGCTCGCTCTCGGAGCAGGCCGGGACGGGCGACGCGGCGGGCTGGTGGGCGAGCACGATGAGCTGGCTCTCCACGAACTTCTCGGTGGGGGAGTTCCCGTACGTCGTGTGCGAACTCGTGCTGATCTACTTCTTCGCGTACTTCTGGATCACCGTGCAGTTCAGCCCGGAGGACATGGCCAAGCAACTGCGCGAGCACGGATCGTTCATCCCGGGGCTCCGCCCCGGCCCGCGGACGGCCGAGTATCTCGAAACGGTGATGGAACGCATCACCTTCGTGGGCGCCTCGTTCCTGGCCGTGATCGCCGTGCTCCCGTCCGTCGTCAACAAGTCGATGCACATCGACTATTCGGTGACGCAGTTCCTGGGCGGTACCGGCCTGCTGATCGTCGTGGCCGTGGCGCTGGACTTCGTGCAGCGTGTCGAGGCCAATCTGCTCATGCGCAACTACGCCGGGTTCCTGGGCAGCGGCGGCGAGGACGGCAAGGGACCGCGGATGCGCGGCCCGCGGTAG
This sequence comes from Phycisphaerales bacterium, assembly GCA_020849105.1. Classification (GTDB taxonomy): domain Bacteria; phylum Planctomycetota; class Phycisphaerae; order Phycisphaerales; family UBA1924; genus JADLGW01. The sequence goes on from JADLGW010000044.1 coordinate 81,626, forward strand.
ACGTGTGGCACGGGTGGCCCCGTGCGGCCTCCATGCCCATCCCTATCAAGGCTCCGGCAGAGATCAACGCCATGCGGCCGGCCGCCCGCCTCGCGTGGTCGCTGCTCGGCGGGGCGGTCGTCCGGTGCGCCCCCGGTGTCACGACCGCGCAGATCGAACGGCATCTCCGGGAACAGATGGAGGAGTCGGGCGCCGAGCCGATCCTGCGGGGGATCCGCCAGTCCACGGGGGGCCCGGCCTTCCCGGCCTGTTGCTGCGTGTGCCTGAACGAGGAGGCTGCGCACGGCATCCCCGGGCCCCGCATCCTCCGCGAGGGGGACGTGGTGTCCATCGACGTGTCTCTCCGGCTTGACGGCTGGTGCGCGGATGCGGCACGCGCGGCAGTCGTGGGCGGGGCAGAGGTCAAAGGCCACGGCCACGCCCTGGCCGCCGCAGCCCGCGCCGCCGCCCGGGCTGTCGCCGCCGCGATGCATCCCGGCGTGCGCTGGTCGCTCGCCTCGGGCGCCGCGGCCGGGGTCGCCCGCGGCGCCGGCCTGCGCCTGGCGGCGGGGCTGTCCGGGCACGGCATCGGACGCGGGCTGCACGAGCCGCCCGAAGCGTGGTTTGGAATCTCGACTGGACTCCCGGGCGCCCAGGTGCAAGACTTCATCCTTCGGCCGGGGATGGTGCTCACGGTCGAGCCCGTGCTGGTCTCTCCCGGGCACGGCGAGCCCACCCTGCTGGGCCTGGACGACGGATTCACCGTGGTGACCGGCGATCGCGCCCGGGCGTGCCACGAAGAGATCATGGTGGCCGTGACCCGGGACGGGCCCGAGGTTCTGACGGCTTGATGGACACCCTGCCCGCAAGGAGCGCCGCGGCGCCGCGTATGCCCAAGGAGCACGACGAGAAGTTCACGTTTGAGGCGACCGTGACGGAATCGCTCCCAAACGCCATGTTCAAGGTCCGGCTGCCCAACGAGCAGAAGACGGAGGTCCTGGCCTACGTCTCCGGGAAGATGCGGATGAACTACATCCGCATCCTGCCGGGCGACCGGGTGACGGTCGAAATGAGCCCCTACGACCTGTCCAAGGCCCGGATCACCTACCGGCACTGACCAGGTCGGTTCTCCGAACCGCCTACACACGACGCCGCCACCGGGCTACTATTGCGGCCCGTCCCGGGGCGGTGTGCCCGGCCGGGGCCCAAGCGGAACCAGTTGCTGCAAATCGGGCAGGGCGGCCCCTGCTCCCGAGGTGAGTCATGAAGGTGAAAGCCAGCGTCAAGCGGGTGTGCAGCGCGTGCCAGGTGGTGCGGCGCAAGGGTCGCGTCCGCGTCATCTGCAAGTCCAACCCGAAGCACAAGCAGGTCCAGGGCTAAGGAGCGTTCCCCGTGCCACGCATCGCCGGCATCGACGTGCCCGACAAGAAGAAGATCCTGTTCGCGCTGCAGTACATCCACGGCATCGGACCGAAGTTCGCGGCCGAGATCCTGGCGGAGGCGAAGGTGAGCCCGGACGCCCGCGCCAACGAGGTGGGCGAGCACGAACTGGCCCAGATCAACACCATCATCGATGCCACCTACCTGGTCGAGGGCGCCCTGCGCCGCCAGGTCCAGCAGAACATCCAGCGCCTCAAGGACGTGCGGAGTTACCGGGGCGACCGGCACCGCCGCGGCCTGCCCGTCCGCGGGCAGCGGACCAAGTCCAACGCCCGCACCCGCAAGGGCAAGAAGAAGACGGTCGCCGGCAAGAAGGGCGTGAAGGCCAAGGCCTGATCCCGCGAGGAACGAATGGCGAAGATCAAGAAAGTCCGCAAGAACGTCGTCCGGGGCATCGCCCACATCAGGGCGACGCAGAACAACACCCTCGTGACGATCACCGACGCCGCGGGGGAGACCGTGTGCTGGGACTCGGCCGGGACGATCGGCTTCAAGGGCGCCCGCAAGAGCACGCCCTTCGCCGCGACCCGCGCCGGGGAGAGCGCGGCCCAGAAGGCCCGCAAGATCGGCATGTCGGAGGTCGAGATCCGCATCACCGGCTCCGGCTCCGGGCGTGAGTCCGCCGTCAACGGCATCGTCAGCACCGGGCTCCGCGTGACGGCGATCGAGGATCACACCCCCGTGCCGCACAACGGCTGCCGCCCGGCCAAGCGCCGGCGGGTGTAGGGAATCCCCCCGGGGAGCCGGGCCGAGAGGCCCCGACCCCGTTTGGTCCGCACCGGACAGAAGAGGCGCCGCTCGTTCAGCAGGAGCGGCTGGTCCTCGGTACCCGGTCGGCGGCTGGTCCGAAGGTCCTGCTGAACGTGAGAGCGACCCATGCGCATCCGCTGGCGAGGCCTTGAACTGCCGTCGCGTGTCTCCCCCGACCCGAAGTTCCGCGGCGATACCTTCGGCCGCTTCGCCGTGGAGCCGTTCGAGCGCGGCTTCGGCACCACCGTGGGCAACGGCCTGCGCCGCGTGCTGCTGTCGTCACTGGAGGGGGCGGCGGTGACCGCGGTGAAGATCAAGGGCGCTCCCCACGAGTTCACCTCGATCCCCGGCGTGCTGGAGGATGTGACGGACATCATCCTGAACGTCAAGAACCTGGTCGTCAAACTCGAAGGCGACGAGAAGAAGGTCATGCGCCTGGCCGCCATGGGGCCCGGTGAGGTAACCGCCGACCTGATCGAGGCCGACACCGCGGTGACGATCCTGAACAAGGACCTGGTCATCGCCACCCTCACCGACAAGGTCGACTTCGAGATGGAACTGACGGTGCAGAAGGGCCGCGGCTATGTGCCCGGGGCCGAGCAGTTCGCCTCGAAGGAGGACCAGGACATCGGGCTGATCCCGGTAGACGCCGTCTTCTCCCCCGTGCAACGGGTGCGGTACAAGGTCGAGGACACCCGCGTCGGCCAGCGCACCAACTACGACAAACTGACGCTGGAGATCTGGACCAACGGCACGACCACCCCGGACATGGCCCTGGTCGAGGCCGCCAAGATCCTCCGCAAGCACCTCAACCCCTTCGTCCAGTACTTCGAACTGGGCGCCGACCGCATCACGGACGAGGCCGCGGCCGCCGCGGGCGTGGACGAGGAACTGATCCGCAAACTGACCATGCCGATCGGCGAACTGGACCTGTCGGTGCGCGCGAGCAACTGCCTGGAATCGGCGCGGGTGGAGACGGTGGCGCAGTTGGTCTCCCAGACGGAGGCGGAACTGCTGAAACTGCGGTCCTTCGGCCGCACGTCGCTCCGCGAGGTGAAGAAGAAACTCCAGGAGATGAACCTGGAACTGGGGATGGAACTGCCCGAGGGCGTGAGCACCGAGCCCAAGGCCTGAGTGTGCAGGTCGGTTCTCCTGAACCGACATGGGCAGGTCGGTTCTCCTGAACCGACACGGATAGGTCGGTTCTGCTGAACCGACACGGATAGGTCGGTTCTCCCGAACCGACACGGATAGGTCGGTTCTCCTGAACCGACCTGGGCAGGTCGGTTCTCCTGAACCGACACGGGTAGGTCGGTTCTCCCGAACCGACAGAAGGATCGGCGGAAAGGGGTAGAGACCCGTCGGCTCGGAGAGCCGACCTACCCAGGAGCAAGTCATGCGACACGGCAGAGCCGGATACCGACTGGGGCGCACCTCGACGCACCGCGCCTCGACCCTGCGGAACATCGCCGCGGGCCTGTTCGAGCACGGACAGGTGGTCACGACCATCCCGAAGGCCAAGGCCGTCCAGCCCTTCGTCGAGAAGATCGTCACGCTCGCCAAGCGGGGCGACCTGCACGCGCGTCGCATGGTCATCGCCAAACTCGGCGGGGACCGGCGCGGCTTCGACTGGCTGTACCTCCCGAAGAACGCCGGCGACGCGGAGAAGGAGCACGTCGAGAAGCAGCGGGAACTGACCCGCTCGTTCTTCGACCTGCCGGAGAGCGCGGCCGTGGAGCGCAACCGCTACGGCGAACTGCGGAAAGCCCCGCGCCTGGTCAAGCACATCTTCGACCATGTGGGCCCGCGCTTCCGTGACCGGCCGGGCGGCTACACGCGGATCGTGAAACTCGGCCGTCGCCGCATCGGCGACGGGACCGAACTCTGCGTCATCCAGTTCGTGGGGGCGGAGGAGGGCCCGGAGATCGGCGGGAAGCCGAGCACCCGCCGCCGCACCGCCGACCGGCGCACCGCCTACGCCGCCAGGCTCCGCAAGGGGGAGAAGCAGGACCAGGCCCCCGCGTAGATTGTTCAGAGTTTCTCGCTCTTC
>JADLGW010000045.1 GCA_020849105.1 Phycisphaerales bacterium
AGGCCGCCGCAACTCGCGTAAACGTCGGGATTTGTGCGCTCCTGGGCAACCCGTGTCATCGGCTGCCAACGCGGAGGTTTCAAGCGAGGCGGACGGGACTCGAACCCGCAACCACCGGATCGACAGTCCGGTACTCTAACCAATTGAGCTACCGCCCCGGCTGCGCGACGCACGGCTCGCCGTCCGACGCGGGGGAAATGTATCGGCGCGGGGGCGAGTGTCAAGCCGCGGCTGCCAAGTGGCTCGCAATCGCCAATCCCCGTGCAAAGAGCGACGGGCCGCGGGGCTCAGGACGGGCGATGAAGAGGCGCCGGTGAAGACCGCCGCAGATGGGGCCCTGCCGACGAAATGCGGTCGGCGCGCGGCCGCGGGACGGCCGCCGGTCTACTTCGCGGCCCTGGCCAGTTTGATCGCGCCCGCCGTCTGCAGGCCCAGCGGGTTGCCGTCCGTCCCCACCTTGACCGCCGCGAAGTACATGACCCCGCACGCGACCGCCAGGGCCACCACGGAGGCAAAGAGCAGCCCCGTGTAGATGTTCATCGACGCCGCACGCCGGCCCCGTCCGCCCGGCATCGCCATTCCGAACTGTGTCATCCTCGCGCTCCTTGGCTCGGTGCAGGTTGGGGCTACTTCAGGGTGCTCGTCACCTTGTCGTCCACGCGCACGTCGACGGCCCGACCGTAGGTCATGATCTTCCCGACGGATTCGCGCTGGTCGGCCTTCACAATGATGATGTCGGCCAGGTACTGCCCGTTGCGGACGATGAACAGCCGCATGTTGTCCTTGAGCTGGTTGTTCGTCCCCAGGTTGATCTGCGCCAGCGTGTCTCCGTTGACCGCGCTCTTCTCCACCCGCGTCACCCGTCCGTCCAGTTGGATGCTCGGGACCCGCGGCGTCGTGTCGCGGGCGGTCGGGCTCACGATGCCCGCGGCCGTCGCCTGCTGGTTCTCCTGGGCCGCGGTCAGTTGCTCCTGCAGGGCCCGGGTGTTCTGCTCCAGCACCTCGTTCTGGCTGGACAGGTCCGCGATCCGGTCCGACAACTGGATCTGCTCGCGCCGGTAGCGCAGTTCGTTGTCCCGCAGGGACGTGACCTCGTTGCTGTAGTTCTCGATGATCTTGGCCTGGGTCTGGTTCGTCGCCGCCAGTTGCGAAATCTTGTCCGTCACCGAGGCCTGCTGGGTCTCGGCCCGCATCGCCCGGGAGACCAGTTCCGTCTTCTCCCCGGCCAGGCGGCGGTTCTCGGTCAGGAGCTGCGCGATCTGCGTGTTCGCCGCGCTCAACTGGTCCTCCTTGGTCTGGAGTTCCACGCGCTGCCGCGCGGCGTCGTTCGTCGCCGCCAGTTCGGCCTGGGCCCTGCGGGTGGACTCCGCCTGGTAGTCCGCGGTGATCCGGTCCGCGTTCACGGCGTAGGCCATCGTCAGGGCCGAGAGCACCACGCACAGGATGGCGGCGAAGACAACAAGAACCTTGGTGACGGTGTGCACAATCGACTCCTGCGTTGGGCGGCGTCAGTGCCGCCAAGGGGTTCAATCCGTGTCTGGGCAGACTTCCCGCCGCGATCCCTCACGGGGCGGCCCCGCCTCACGGCGCGGGGGTACCCGCGCCCGGGAACGTTGCCAACCCAGATTGATACCGCATGAGCCGTCCGCGTGTCAACCCCGGACGGTTCCCGGAGGGCCAGGAATCGCTCCCCAATGGCCGGGATAGGGTGAGTCGGATGCCCCCCTGTCAGTCGGCCGTCGCGTGGATAATGGCGGTGGCGGCCGAAACACGAACAATGGCGGAGGGGTCATCCAGCATCGCCGCGAGTTTGTCCAGATTCTCGCGCAGGCCCAGGTCCCCATAGACGGACGCCGCCTGGGCCCGGACGGCCGGCCTCTCGTTCTGCCGGTACTCATCGGCGATGTACGTCCCGTTGGGCTGCCCAAGCCGGGCCAGGGCAGTGGCCGCCGCCAGCCGGACCTCCGCCGGCATCCGGTTGCCCTCCGGGTCTTTGTATTCGACGAGGTTGATCAGGTCGCCGGTTGCCGACTTGTCCCGCAACTGGCCGACGATCTGGGTGGCCAGGGCCGTCGCCTCCAGTTCGTTCGCCTGGGACGGGTACAGGGCCGCGTGCAGCACCTCCCGCTGGTCGTCAGCCCCGAGTTTGACCAGCGCCTCGGCGACCTGCAACTGGAACAGCCGCGCCTCCCCCTCGTGCCCGCTCGGCACCGGGGTGTTCACCGATTCCGCGATCATCGCCGCCGCGCTGCCGTTGCCCAGTTCTCCAAGGACGTAGACGACCTGCGCCTTCACCCTGTACCTCGTGCTCCGCCGCAGGAGCCCGGCCAGCGGCGAGACATCGGGGTTGGTGCCGATCCGGGCTCCCGCATAGACCGCCGCCGCTCGAACGTAGGGCGACGGGTCCGACCGCAGGGCCGCGATCTCCGCCGCGTGCCCGGAGAGCCCGAGCCGGCCGACGATCATGGCCGCGACCGTCCGCACACCCTCGTTCGAGTCGTGCAGAGCCGCGGGCAGCAGCGTGTCCACGCGGGCGCCCGCGGCCGACAGCCCTTCGAGAGCGTTGGCCCGGATCGCCGGGGCCTCCGCCCCTGCGGCCTTTGTGAGCATCGCGATCGCCCGCTCGCGCAGGTCGGATACGGCCACCACGTCGCGGTACGGCCCCGGGCCGGCGGCTCCGGCGGCGTGTCCGCCGGACGGCTTGCCGTTCCCGGCACAGGAGGCCAGGGCGAGAAGCCCCGCGAGGGCGGCGGCGAGGGTGCGGTGCATGGATCAGGCTCCTTCCGGTGAAGTTACCGCGCGGCGGCGCGGGGTGACAACCAGCCCCAGGGTGGCGATCAGGGATGCCCAGCCGACTACGTCGCCGACAACCCGGTAGATCGTGCGGATGTTCGTCAACCCGACGCCGGCTGACATCGTCCCGTCCACCCGGTACTCCCCGGCGGAAGTCCCCCGAACGGTGACCCGCCCCCCGGCATCGATCGCGCACGAAACCCCCGTGTTGGCCGCGCGGACCATGGGCACCCCCAGTTCCACGCACCGCCAGCGGGCGGCCAGCAGGTGCTGGTCCCGCGCCGGGTCAAATCCGCTGAACCAGCCGTCATTGGTCAGGTTGATGATGACCACCGGCCCCGGGCCGGCCGCATTCACCAGTCGCCGGCAGAGGCGGCCGCGGGTTGCCTCAAAGCAGATCGGCGTCACGGCGTGATACCGGGCGCCATCCGCCGTTGTCAGCGAGAAGACGGTCTCGTGCCGCCCGGGCGTAAGGTCAAAGAGCATCCCGGCAGCCCCCAGATTGTCCCTTCCCCACTCGCGCAGCCACGCCCAGGACCCGAAGTAGGGCAGCACCTCGCCGAACGGCGTCAGTTCAATCTTGTCGTAGCGGTGGGGGTCCACGGCTCCCCGTTCCACCAGCAGGGCGCTGTTGTACTTGGCGTCCGATGTGTCGCGGATGCCCGATGCATCCTCGTGAAACCGCACGTTGTCGCCCGCCACGCCGCCGACGAGCATGGGGAGCCCGATCTCCCGCTGGAGCGCCAGCAGACGGTCCATGAACACCGTACTCGGGACACGGTGCTCGTTGCCGTTCTCGTCCTTGACGTTCATCGCGATCCCGAAGTCGCGCTCGGCCTGCGACGACACCGGGTCCAGGTACCAGCCAGGGAACATCGTCTCCGGCCAGACGACCAGGTCCGGGCGGGGCGATGCGCCCGCCAGTGACCGCGTGAGATCCTCGAACCGCGTCATGTCCGCCAGGCGCTGCGCCGGGCTCCAGAACGTCTTGTTGTCCTGGGCCAGGTTGGTCTGCACGACGCCGATGGTCACCGGCGTCGTCTGCCCATCCTCCAGCCGCGGCAGGAGGCCAAGCCACGCCGCACCCGCCCACACCAGGGCGATGCACACGATGGACGCGACCGCGGCCCGGTAGCGCTTCGCCATCGCGGCCGCCAGGGCCCCGCCCACCGCCGCGACCAGGCCGCTGACGAAGTACGCGCCGAGCACCGCGGCGGGGGCCGCGAGCCACCCGACCTCGACCAGCGGATGCCCCAGCAGCATCCACCCGAAGCCCGTGCAGGCGATGTCGCCGCGGAAGAACTCGACGCCGACCCACACGACCCCCGCGGCAAGCGCCAGGGGCACCCGCGGCCAGCGGCGGCGCACCCGCGCCAGCGCCCACGCGAACACCCCGTAGAACAGAGCCATGATGACCGCCATCGGCAGGTACCCGAACGCGGAGATCGGGATCACCCACTGCAACTCGTACAGCCACAGGGGAAGCACCCCGAGCGAGACAGCCAGCACGAAGCCCAGTGATCGTGCTACCGACGTCCGCCTCGGGCGCCCATGCTCGGTACCCGCCGGGGTCGCGGGACCGGCTTCGATGGCACGGCGGTCCGCGCACGCGATCAGCGGCACCGGCGCCAGGAACGCCAGCCACCAGAAATGCCCGAACGGAGGAAAGGACAGCCAGGTGAGCAGGGCAAAGAAGAGCCCTGCAAGGAGGGCGGAGGGTATGGGGCGGCTCATGGCGTCAAGGCGCCCGGCTCACTTCCCGGCGTAGTCGATGATGCGGGCGATCTCGCTCCGCAGGTCGTGCCGCTTGACCACCCGGTCCACCATGCCGCTCTGCATCAGGAACTCGGACCGCTGGAAGCCCTCCGGCAGTTCCTGCCGGATCGTCTGCTGGATCACGCGCGGCCCAGCAAAGCCGATCAGGGCCTTGGGTTCCGCCAGGATCACGTCGCCCAGCATGGCAAAGGAAGCGGTCACGCCGCCGGTGGTCGGGTCGGTCAGGACGGAGATGAACAGGCCCCCGGCGTCGTCGAGCCGCGCCAGGGCTGCGGAGGTCTTCGCCATCTGCATCAGCGACAGCCCGGATTCCTGCATCCGCGCCCCGCCCGAGCAACTGACGATGACCAGGGGCGTGCCGGCCGCGGTGGCGTGCTCGATAGATCGCGTAATGGTCTCGCCGACCACACTGCCCATGGAGCCCATCATGAAGGTGAGGTCAAGGCAGCAGAGCAGCGCCGAGCGGCCCTTGACGAACGCCGTTCCCGCCAGCACCGCGTCGGTCTGCCCGGTCTTGATCTGTTCGGCCAGAAGCCGCTCGGCGTAGGGCTTCAGGTCCGTGAACCGCAAGGGGTCCGTGGATGACAGGCCGCCGAAGAGCGGCTGGAATGACGCTGGGTCGGCCAGTTGCCGGATTCGTTCGGCCGCACCGATCCGGTAGTGGTGGTTGCACTCCGGGCAGACATGGAGGTTCGTCTCCATCTGCTTCCGGTAGATCATCTGGGCGCACCCCGGGCAGCGCAGCCACAGCCCCTCGGGGATCGCGGACTTCCGGGTGGGCCGAACTTCGGTCCAGGTCCGGGTCTGCACCTGCGTCATGTCGAGTCGTCCTTGATACCGGCGGGGCTCAACTACACGCCCTCACACCGGTCAGACTACCGGGCTTCTCAGACTTCCGCACTAGACTTCCGCTCGCGGCCGACGGGCGCTGGATCGCAGCAGTTCCCGGCGCAATGTCCGCCAGATCGGCCCCCTCGCCCCATCCACCATCGGCCAGACTGTACGGATTTCCGCACCGTCGATCCAGCACAGGGCCAGCCCCAACGCGATCGGCCGGAGAACCACGGCCATGGCTCCATCGCCGGCGGACCGGGATAGTGCCTTTCTAAGTGCCGTAGCCACACGGTCTTGCGCTTCCACGAAGGTCTCGCCCTCCGGGACGATGACCGCCCCCGGATCTTCCTTCCATTGCCGGCACACGGACGGGCACTTTCGGCTCAGTTCGGTGCGCAGTTGTCCTTCCCAAAGGCCAAGGCAGATCTCCGAGAGTTCCACGATGGGTTTGATCTTCGGGCTGCCACCGGCAGCCCTCGCGACCATCCCGGCCGTCACGCGGCTTGCCTCGTCAGGGCCGCACAGGACCGTCGACAGCGTCGCAGGGCCCAGGGCATTGGCGTCGGCATCGACCTCAGACAGCCCGACCGCGGCCAGAGGGAGGTCGGTCGAGCCGGCGATCCGGCCCTCGACATCCCAGTCGGTGCGCCCGCTCCGGAAAAATACGACGCGAACTTGGTCTGGTTTAGCCATGAATGTTGCCGGTCTCCGCCGGCTTCCCGACCGCTCGGTCCGCTCGGGACCCCCCCGGGCGAAGCGCAGTCTAGCACCCCCTTAGGGTCGGACCAAGGGGGCAACCTCCCCGTTCACGGGCACTCATGTCCGGTTGTTGTACGGGCGACCTGGGCCGGATGTGCCATGCCCGGATTCTCGGACCCGCTCCGGAGGGCAGCAATGGCGTTTTTCCGATCGGCCGGTACGTCCCCAAAGATCGACGTTCCCGCCACGATCACGTCACAGCCGGCCTCCCGGACCGCCGCGGCGTTCGCCCGGTCGATGCCGCCATCCATTTCCAGGCGCTGATCGGGGCGAAGGAGCGGCCGGATGGTGCGGGTCTTTGAGAGCACCTCGGCGATGAACTTCTGCCCGCCGAAACCGGGGTTCACGGACATCACCAGCACCAGGTCAAACGCATCGATCACCGGCAGCATGCGCCCGACCGGTGTGGGTGGGTTGATGGCGATCCCGGCCGTCGCCCCGAGCGCGCGGACCCGGTTCGCCAGAGACCGGAGGCCCTGTTCGTCCAGGACTTCAACGTGGAACGTCACATGGTTCGCGCCGGCCTTGATGAAGGGTTCGGCGAACCGACCCGGGTCGGTCACCATCAGGTGGGTGTCGAGGAACACCCCGGGCAGCACGCGCCGGAGGCCCTTGACCACGTCCGGCCCCATCGTCAGGTTGGGGACGAAGTGACCGTCCATGATGTCCACATGCAGGAGGTCAGCCCCGGCGCCCAGCACCTGCAGGCAGTCCTCGCCGATCCGGGCAAAGTCGCCGGCGAGCACCGACGGGGCGATGAGCGGGACTCTCGGCGGGGTGCGGAAGAGGGAGGACATGAGGGCAGTCTATTCTTGACGCGGACGAACGCGAAGTTCGCGAAGAACGCGAAGAAGGGCAGCACGGAGGTCACGGCGGCCCACGGAGTGAAACCGGAAGAGTCATGTCCGTGCTCTCGTGAACCCCGTGTTTCAAACGCTTCTTCTTCCTTCGCGTTCTTCGCGTTGCACATGCTTCATGGGGAACGAGAGATGCCGGCGCCGACCAACGTGCTGGAACGGTTGAAGATCGCGGGGCAGGAGCACCTGGTCCGCTTCTGGGATGAACTGGGCGAGGCCGAGCAGGCCGCGCTCGCGGCCCAGATCGCATCGATCGATGTCGCCGCCCTGCCGCGGCTGGTCGAGGAGTACGTCCACCGCAAGCCGGCCTTCGAGTTGCCGCGCGATGTCGAGCCGGCGCCGTACTACCCGGCCAGCGGCCGGGGCTGGGACCGCGCGAGGTTCCGGGCTGCGGGCGAGGGGATGCTGCGGGCCGGGCAGGTCGCGGCGTTTACGGTCGCGGGCGGGCAGGGGTCGAGGCTCGGGTTCGACGGGCCGAAGGGGTGCTACCCGGCGGGGGCGGTCACGGGGCGGACGCTGTTCCAGTTCTTCGCGGAGGGGCTGCTCGCGGCGGGGCGGAAGTACGGTCGGCCGGTGCCGTGGTATGTGATGACCAGCCCGCAGAATCATGCCGCGACGCTGGAGTATTTCGAGGGGAACCGGTGGCTGGGGCTGGACCGCGAGCAGGTGATGTTCTTTCCGCAGGGTGTGATGCCGACGCTGGACATGGCGAGCGGGAGGGTGCTCCTGGCCGGAAAGGGCGAGGTCGCCACCAACCCGGACGGGCACGGCGGTTCGATCCGCGCGCTGCACGAGTCGGGGGCCCTGGCGGACATGCAGCGCCGGGGCGTGCGGCAGATCAGTTACTTCCAGGTGGACAACCCGACCGTGCGGGTCGTGGACCCGGTGTTCCTCGGGCTGCACGCCGGTGCGGCGGATTCTTCGGGCGAGATGTCGAGCAAGATGGTGCCGAAGATCGCGCCCGAAGAACGAGTCGGCATGTTCTGCAGGGCCGGGGGCCGGGTGCAGGTCATCGAGTACTCCGACCTGCCCATGGAGTTGCAGCGGCAGCGTCTGGCGGACGGCTCGCTGCGGTTCCTGGCGGGGTCGATCGCCGTGCACGCGATGTCCGTGGAGTTCGTGCGGCGCCTGGCAACCGACCCGGCGTTCTCACTGCCGTACCACCGGGCGGACAAGAAGGTGCCGCATGTGGACCCGGAGGGGCTGCGCGTTGATCCCGACGGGCCCAACGGCGTCAAACTCGAGCGCTTCGTGTTCGACGCCCTGCCCCTGTGCGGCTCGTCCATTGTCCTGGAGACCGACCGTGTGGAGGAGTTTGCCCCGATCAAGAACGCACGAGGGCCGGACAGCCCGGAGAGCAGCGCGGGGCTCCAGACCAGGCGCGCCGCGCGGTGGCTTCTCGCGGCCGGCGCCTTTGTTCCGATGCGGGGGCCCGACGATCCTGATTGCACCATTGAACTCAGCCCCCTCACCGCGAGCGAGCCGGACGACCTGCGCGGGAGACGCCTCGCGCCGATCGGGCCGGGTGCGCGGGTCGTGGTCTGAACGAGCCCGAAGCGGACGCGCTCGCGATGGCAAGGCCGGGCGGGCCGCCACCCGTCCGGAGGGTTCGGGGTGCTGCGCACCCGGGCGGCGGGCGGTGAGAAGCGCATCGCGGCGCCATGGGCCGGTGGCACCCACGCAACCGCACGCGGTACCCTGCGGCGCATGGCGATCCCCACCCGCACCGTCATCATCCACGGCTGGAGCGACTGCTCCGACTCGTTCAAGGACATCAAGAAGTACCTGGCGCGGGCCGGGCTCGGGCCGGTGGACACGATCTACTTCGCCGATTACGAGTCGCGCGAGGACGACATTACTTACGACGACGTGGCGGACGGCCTCAACGACCGGTTCGTTGACCGCGGCTTCATCTCCCGGGATGGTGAGCCGCTGTGCGACCTGAACGTCATCGTCCACTCCACCGGGGGCCTGGTGATCCGGCACTGGATCACCCGCTACTACCTGCGCCGCGAGCGCGACCCGGCCGCGGAGCACAGGGCAACTCCCGCCTGCCCCGTACGCCGCATCGTGATGCTGGCCCCCGCCAACTTCGGCTCGCCCCTGGCGCACCGCGGCAGGTCCTTCCTCGGGCAACTGGTCAAGGGCCGCTGGGGCTGGGGCGATTTCCTGGAGGTCGGCCAGAAAATCCTGGATGGGCTGGAACTCGGCAGCCCGTTCCAGTGGCGCCTGGCCCACGGCGACCTGGTCGGGCGGCGAGCGTCGCCGTACTCGGCCGCGGGGATCCAGGTCACGGTGCTGGTCGGCGCCGACGACTTCGACGGCATGCGGGGCTGGGTGAACAAGGCGGGGACTGACGGCGTCGTCGTCATCGCCGGGGCGTCACTCGACACGATGAAACTCACGCTCGACTGCACGAAGGCGGTCGGGTCGCCCGCGGACACGCCCTACCAGTGGAGCACGCGGAAGGCGGTCGCGGAGTTCGCGTTTGGCGTGCTCCAGGGGCTCGACCACGGCTCGATCGTGGAGGGGGCGTCCGACGAGCGGGTCGGCGCGACGCTCCGCCGCGCCCTCACCTGCGGGCCCGACGAGTTCAAGGAACTGATGAAGGACATGGAGGCGGTGACGGCGGAGACGTACCGCGCGACAGCCAAGCGGCAGTACCAGCAGTTCCTCGTGCACGCGATCGACGACCTGGGCAACCCGATCCCGGACTACACGCTGGAGTTCTTCGTGCAGCGCGGCGCGAAGACCTCGGGGGCCGTCGTGAACACCAGCACGCTGAGCAAGGCCGAGCGCGACCTGTCCGTGCGGGCGGCCGAGGCGCTCACGCGCGAGGGGCACGAGCACTCGGCGGACGCGAGCCACCGGCGGTTCCTGGTGGACGTGCGGGAGATCGCGGCGGTGCTTGCGGACGCGCGGACGCGACTGGGGGACGACGCTGTGCTCTCCATGCGCGTCTATGTGCCCGACGTGGACGACGGCATCTCCTACGACGTGAAGAACCTCCAGAACATCGTGCTCCAGCGGGCGGCCCCGGAGGGCGGCCGGCCGACCTTCATCTTCCCCGACACCACGACGCTGCTGGAACTGCGGATCAACCGGTGCTGCGACCTGGTGACCGTGGAACGCGAGCCGCGGAAGCACTGACACGCGCCCGCGAGGGGGCTCGTGGCACGAGGCACGCGCCCACGGCCCTCGCGCTCCGGCCTCGTCAGTCCACGCTCAGGTTCCGCACATAATCATCGAACGCCGCCTTGGCCGCGTCCGCGGCGGCCTGGGCGCCGGCACGCTCCCCCACCAGTTGTTCCAGGCGCGTCTCCTGCTCGCTCAGTTTCGTCGTGTACCGCTTGTACAACTCCGTGTCGCGGGAAACGGACTGCATGTTCTGCCGGATGCGGGCCTGGTCCTGGTCGATCGTCTGCCGCTCCTGGTCCAGCCGGGCCACCGCCTGCACCGCGTCCGCGTGAGCGGCCTGAAGGCGGGCCGCCTCCCGCACCGCATCCACCACCTTCTGCGATGCCTTGCCCTGCCGCGCATACGCCAGGATCGTGTTCAGGTCGAACGTCCCGACCGCCAGGTACTGCCGCTCCACATGCTCCTGCACCACCGGCAGCGACGCGCCCTTGCCCGCATCCACCTCGATCTCAAACCGGTACAGGGTGGCCGTCTGGTCGCTGGGCTTCTCGGGCTTCTTGAGGTCCCACCCGTCGCTCCTGGGCTGCTCAACGAGGATGGTGCGCCCGCGCTTCGGGTCCTTGTTCGTGAACTCGTAGGTGATGGTCGCCTGCTGCTTGGTCGTGACCTCGACCGACCCGCGGACGATGCGGGCGGACTGGAGGACGTTGGTGCTCTCGTCGCGCGTCGCCGCGACCACGTCCAGGTCCACGGCGTAGGCAAGCAGGCGTTTGTCGCCCGTGGTGACGTGCCCGATCTGCGCATCGCCCGCGTACGCCGGGCCGTCGAACACGCTCATCGGGCCGGGCATCAGTTGCAGGCCGGTCGTGTTGGTCAGTTCCACGCCGCGCATCGGGTGCTCCGGGGTGTCACTTCGGTTGTAGATGCTGACCCGCCGCCCGTCGATCGGCTGCGCGATGATCGGCAGCATCGCGGAGCGCTGCCGCTCCAGAGTGACCGGGTTCTCCAGCGTGTACTGGAACACCTCGCCCACGTCGCCGCCGGTGGCCCGGGCCTGCGCCGAGTATTCGGCGAACTCCACCGCGGAGAGATCGCCCAGCGACTGCCGGAGCGCCTCCGGCTTCTCTCCGGCGAAGCGCCCGCGGGCGACCGATTTGGCTGCCTCCGGGGGCGGGGCCGCCGCGGGGCGGCCGGGAGCGGCGTCGTCCAGGTCGCCGCGATAGGACGACACGCGCTCGCCGTACACCCGCGCGATCACGCCGGGCACCATCGGCACGGGCAGGGTCGGCCGCGCGACGTGCAGCGGCTGGTACAGGTCCATCTGGAAACTGACCGGCCGTCCCGCGGCCAGGGACAGCCGCACGTCGTGCCAGTCCTCGTCCGTCGTGTTCTCAACGATGGCCCAGGCCTGGAGGAACGGGCGCACGCCGTCGGGCTTCCCTCCGTCCCGGGCGGCACGGGGTTTCTCGGCGTCGGGCAGGACCAGCCGGTAACTCGTCTTCCACATCGGCATCTCGTGGACGTACGCCACCGCCACCGTCCGCTCCCCGTTGCCGGAAAGCGAGATGTCCACCGTCTTGACGCGGTCGGCGTGGTGCTCGGCAATGGCGGAGAGCGCTTTGCCCAGTTCGCGGGTCAGCGCCGGGTCGTCGAACCGGGTTGAAGCCACCTGGGTCAGGTTGACCGAGCGGATGCCCTCGGCCCCGGCGATGTTGATGAACGGAACCTCGACAGGCTCGTTCACCTC
The DNA here is from genome assembly GCA_020849105.1 of Phycisphaerales bacterium. Lineage (GTDB taxonomy): Bacteria > Planctomycetota > Phycisphaerae > Phycisphaerales > UBA1924 > JADLGW01. Next base: position 11,905 of record JADLGW010000045.1, read on the forward strand.
GCCCATCGGCACGGGGCGCATCTCGGTCCCCACGATGGACCCGCCCACGGCCGTGCCGTCCTGGAGCGTGAACAGGACGCCGGAGCCGCGAAGGCCGCCCAGCAGCGCGCCCAGGGTCGGGTTGCCGGACAGGTCCACCCCGAAACTCGATAACCGCCGGTCCAGCGACTCCTTGGACCCGTAGTTCACCGCGTCCACGCGGCCCCCGGACAGGTCCAGCACGACCATGGACTTCAGGATGTCGTTGATCTGGTCCGTCGCGAATCGCAGTTGCACCGTCTGGTCGCCCTGCACCTCCGCCCGCCTCTCGAAGTACCCCACGCCGGACCGGTAGAGCGTCAGGCTCGTGATCGGGAGACGCGGATCATCCGTCTTGTCCTGCGCCAGCACCCCCGCGGCAAGGCCGGCAACAACGAGCAGCGAGCGGACGGCGAGGGCACGGGTCGGCATGAATGGGCTCCTGTGGTGCAGGGCTAGACGCGGCGGGGGCGTCGGTGGTTCCCGTATCGGCTCCGCGTGTTACGCGGCTGTGACAATGGTCCGGACACGCCGGGCGCCCCGGAGACTCAGCAACCCGTCCCCTCCGCGGCCGCGACCCCGGCGACGTGCCCGCTGGCCCAGGCCCACTGGAAGTTGTAGCCGCCGATCCGGCCGTCCACATCGCACAGTTCGCCGCACACATGCAGCCCCGGGCAGATCCGCGACTCCATGGACTCCAGGTGCAGTTCCGCCAGCGGCACGCCGCCGGCCGTCACCTCCGCGTAGGTGTAGCCCCGGTCGCCGGTGATGGGGAGCACCAGGTCGGTCATCGCCCGGGCCAACCCGCGCCGTCGCTCCCGCGTCAGCGTGTGGGCCGGGGCGCCGGCCTCCACGGCCGCGTGCCCGCACAGCGCCCGCACCAGCCGCTCCGGCAGGCGGCGCGCAAGGAACCGCGCCGGTGACTCGCCGCCCAGGGCCGCCAGTTCCGCGTCCAGTTGCTCAGCCGACACGCCCGGCAGCCAGTTCATCGCCAGCGTGGAACCGGTCGGCGCATCCAGCCAGTACCGGCTGATGTCCAGCACGCCCGGCCCCGAGAGGCCGAAGTGCGTGCATAGCGTCGAATCCGTGAAGGAAACGCCCCGCCTGCCCGTCGGCCCGCGGAGTTCCAGCGTCGCAGGCGCCGCCAGCCCGCTCAGGGCGCACAAGAAATGGTCACGCGGCAGCGTCAGCGGCACCAGCCCCGGGAACGTCCGCGTCACCGTGTGGCCAAGTGACCGGGCGATCTCGTACCCGTGCCCGTCGGAGCCCGACCTGGGGAGCGATTTTCCGCCGGTTGCCAGGATCACGCGCCGGGCAGCGACCATCTCCGGCGTGCCGCCCCGCTCAGGGGCACTGACCACCTCGAACCCGCGCCCGCTCCGGCGCACGCTCTGCACCCGCCACGGGTGCCGCAGCCGCACACCCGCGTCCCGCGCGGCCGCCGTCAGGGCATCCAGCACGTCCCGCGCGCGGTCCGTCGTCGGGAACAACTTGCCCGTGGCCTCGCGCTTCAGGTCCACGCCCAGCCCGTGGAAGAACTCGACCGTCCGTCCGACCGTGAAGCGTCCCAGCACCCGGCGCACCGCGTTCCGCGGCGAGCCCGCGTACGCCGCCTCCGTCACCACGTCGTGCGTCACGTTGCACCGCCCGCCGCCGGCGACCAGGATCTTCGCCCCCAGCAGCCGCGCGCCGTCGAACGCCACCACCGCCGCCCCGGGACGCGCCCGCCCCGCGGCGATCGCACCCATCAGCCCCGCGGCCCCCGCCCCGATGACGGCGACATCAATCGTGTCGTCGGCCAAGCAGCACCATGAGAACGCCCAGACCCACCAGCCCGCCGCGGATCGCCCATCCCACGTTCGACCCCCAGTTGTCGATCCAGTACAGCACGATGAAGTAGATGCCCAGGTAGTTCAGCACCATCGATCCGAGCCCGAGGATGATCAGCGTCACTCCGAGGCTGCGCATGGCGTGCTCCTTTGCCCTGCGATCATCGCATCACACCGCCCGTCGTGCAAACCGGCGTCAGAACGGCACCGGACTCGTGAACCCCATCCGGGCCCCGCCGCCGGGCGGCCGGAAACTGAGCCCGGAGGCGTGCAGCATCAGCCGGTCTCCGGGCCGCCCATCCCCATACAGAACATCTCCGATGATCGGGCAGCCCAGACCTCCCCCGGCGGCCGCGGCGTGTACCCGCAACTGGTGCGTGCGACCGGTGACCGGCAGGAACCAGATCCGCGTGCGGTCAGTCTCGCGGACCAGAACGCGGTACCGCGTCACCGCCGCCCGCCCGTGGATGCGGTCCACGACCTGGAACGGGCGATGGGACACATCCGCCCGCAGCGGCAGGCTGATCTCCCCTTCATCGCGTCCGGGGCTGCCCCGCACCAACGCCGTGTACGACTTCTCCACGTCCCGCGACTCGAACTGCCGGGACAACTCGCGCTGGGCTCCCGTCGTCAGCCCGAGCACCATGAGCCCCGAGGTCTCCATGTCCAGCCGGTGCACGATCAGAGGGCCGCACGCCGCGGGGAACGCGGCCCTGACCCTCGCGGCCACGCAGTCCGCCTTGTCCGGCCCCTTGCCGGGGACGGACAGCAGCCCCGGGGGCTTGTCCACCACGACAATCTCCGCCGTTGCGTGCACGATCCGCAGTTGGTCCACGGGTCCGGGTTCCACGGCGTACCCTATCACTCGGAGCGCCGGGCCCGTCGCCCGAGTCCGATTCACGGGATCTCTCCATGCGAACCACTGCGACCGCCGTCCTTGCCGCCCTGGCCCTTTCCCACGCCGCGACCGCCCAGACCGGCACCGCGCTCCAGCCGAAGGCCGAGCCCAAGGCCCCCGCCAGTGCCCCGCCCGCGGATGACCTCAACTGGCGCACCGCGGAGGCCCCGTTCCTCTCGCACCACGTCGAACTGACGAAGCGGGACGACTTTGTCAAGGCCGGGGAGGCGTACTTCAACCGCGGCATGACCTGGATTGTCTTCCAGGCGATCCCGGTGCCCGCCGCGGGACAAGCCGCCGATGACTTCTACTCGATCTACGCCGCCAAACTTGTCAAGAGCGACGCCGGGGACATCACCGGCATCGAGAAGCCGATCCTCCTGAGCCCACCCGGCAGTTGGAACTCCTGCGGCTGGTTCAACCCGAAGACGCCGTGGGAGGTCATGTTCAGTTCGACCCTGACCCGGCCCAAGGAGCACCAGAAGGCGGGGTTCAACGTCGGCAGCCGGAAGTACACCTGGCTCTTCCCGGAAGAGGCCGACATCGTCGGCGTCGTCGTCCCGGAGATCTTTTCCGACATCTCCCACAAGCCCGTCCCGGGAACAAGGAACGGGCCTGTGGCGATGCGCCCGCCGCAGACGATGCTCTCCCTGCCCGACTACCAGGCGGAGTGCTCGCTCTCCCCCGATGGGCGGTTCCTCCTGTACGCCGGGGCGCGCAAGGACTCCGGCGGCCGCGAGGACATCGATATCTACGTCCACGACCTCCGCGATGGCGGCACCCACCTGCTCGTGGGTGCGCCGGGGTACGACGGCGGGCCCTTCTTCTCCGCGGACGGCAAGAAGATCTGCTACCGCTCCGACCGCCACGGCGACGACCTGCTCCAGATCTACACCGCCGACCTCAGGTTCGACAAGGACGGCGTGCCCGTCGGCATCACCCGGGAAATCCAGCTCACCGACAACGGCGCGGTGAACTGGGCGCCCTACTGGCACCCCAGGGGCGACTACCTCGTCTACGGCAGCAGCGAGATGGGCCACCAGAACTACGAGATCTACGCGGTCGAGACCGACCCGGACAAGTCGGTCACGGACCGGCGCCGAGTCCGCGTGACCCGGGCCGCCGGGGCCGACGTGCTCCCCGTGTTCAGTGCCGACGGGTCCTACATGATGTGGACCGCGCAGCGCGGTCCGCTGGGCGGCGGCGACGAGAAGCCCTCCAGCCAACTCTGGGCCGCCCGCGTGACAGGCTCGCCGTTCGACCACAGGTAGGGCGCGACCCCACCCGCGGCACCACCCGCTCCGCATCGCTCGCCAGTTCGAAGAGTGTTTCCGGAAGTGGGCCGGGTATCGCCGGCTTCCGCCCCGATCCGGTGAAGTCGATATCGCGTGTCACCGTCGAATCGGCCACGCCAAGAGCGCCATCATCGCCACGTTCCGGGCGATCCCGAACATCGCTTCGTGCCGAGCCGAGTCAAAGACGCGGAGCCGTCCAAGGCAATGGCACGTCGGGGGGTTGTCCGATGCGAGGATTACGAGCAGCACGCACGTGAGCGCAGCGAAGAGACCGACCGCCGCGCGCCTTATCAATAGTTCCGATCCTATCAGAAAGAGCCAGGCTCCCATCGCGCTCTCGGCACCTACGGTGGCAACGACGCCGGGCACTATCCAGCCGCCAAAGATCCCAAGTTGGCCCAGCGTTTCCGCGGGGCCTGCGGGGTCCGCGGTCTTGGTCAACGCAGCAACCAGCAGGAGAGTTGCAGGAACCCACAATCGTGCGCGGGTGTACCAAGAACATGCGCGCCGGGCATCCGTCGATCGTTGTGCATGATCCATCGTCAGCCGCCCGGGTGGTCCTGCTTCGCCAGCGCCGCCCACGCTTCAAAGCGCTGCGTCGCCTGGGATCGCACATAATCGTTCTTCATCAGTTGATCCAGAAGCCGCTGGCTTTCCGGTGGAAACGGCTCAGCCCCCGGCTTGTCCTTGATGGCAAGCAGCATGAGCGCAAGGGCCGACTGAACGAAGACGTCCGGGTGATTTCCGCACCGGCTTCCGAGATGAAGGAGGCGCGGCCGCAGGGCGCCGAGAGGCCCCGAGTGAATCCAGGCGTCCGCGACGGCGTTCAGACTGATGACCACGCGGCTGACCTCGCGCGAGATCGATCGGTCCTCCGCCTCGGTCTGGGTCACCGTGGTCCGACACTGCCCGAGAACCTTCAGGTATGGGGCCAAGCGCCCTTCATCACCGTCGTGCGCGGACCCGGCGGGCGACATGGAATACACGACGAACGCCCAGTGTTCGGGGTCATCAATCTTGTCTGCAAGTGCCTGCGCCTCGGGCGATAGTTGCGTGTACTGCCCGAGAGACTCGTGTGAAACCCCTGCCGGAGCGCCATGATGGCCGGAACCGGGTGGCGGCGCAGACCGCATCCACGCGATCACTCCGAGCACAATCGCGACTGCGGCGCCGATCAAGAGCCCGGTGCGCATGCTGAAACCTCTGGCTGTCACTCACGGCCTCCCGCGGATGTCATGGGCAGTTCGGACAGTTCGCCGGAACGTCGTCGCAGGAGTTGATGCAGAAGGTCAGTTGCGCCGGCTTCAGACCCGGGAAGCCGTTGCACACGAGAGGCACCAACTCTTGCACTCTTCGACCGTGCTGCAGAGCGAATAGTTCGCCACGGTGCGTCCGCAGATATCCGTGTAGGCCAAGGCGGCAGTCCCCAGCGCGAGAGTTCCGAGGAGGAATGAGGCCCCGCGAGCGGTGATCTTCATGCGCGACTCCTTTGGCGCGAGCATACGTCACCCCCCCCCTTTGTCAAGCCTTGCCCGGATCTCGGGCCGCGTGTATGATGCGGCCATGCGGCGGGCGTTCAGCCTGGTCGAGTGCCTTGTGGTGATGAGTGTTGTCGCTCTGCTTCTCGGCATCGCGCTTCCGTTGCTCGGACACGCCCGTCGAACAGCCACGGCATTGAAGTGCCTGTCGCACCTCCGGACGTGCGGCCAGGCGTTCGAGGCCTACACGGCCGATTATTCGCAGTGCCTCCCGTTCTTTGCGCGCCGCACGGCGGGCGCCGCATTCTCAAACGGTGGAATTCCGATTGGGTACACGCTCCAGACGCTCCACTGGCCCGTCGCTCTTCGGGGCTATCTGAGCGAGAATCAGGCCGAGCCGGCGCGGCTCTGTCCAGCCAACCCGCTCGCGCGCGAGCTGTTCGGCGCCGGCGGCGGATACGAGGAGTTCTTCTCGACTCTTTCCAGCAGTTACATGCTGCCCGCGGATTATTGGATGACGTACGCGGCCATCACCGATCCGTCCACCTGGCGACCCGGAGGGGACATCAATGATCCCCGCTTCTATCGCCCGGTATTTGTGAGCGAGGTGGTGTTTCCTTCGCGCAAGGGCCTGCTGCTCGAGCCCCGTGCCTTCCACCTGGGCGGCGAGGCGTTTGACCGTGGGACGGCGACCGTTTCGATCTTCTACGAGTTGGGGTGGGACAAGCCCTACCACGTCTCCTTCGCGGATGGCCACTGTGAGAACGTTCGGTATTCCGATCTGACTCCGGGCTTCGGGGGTAACGGCCTTGGTTCGATGCGTGCGGCACCCGTGCTTGCCACGCCGGACGGAGTTCGGGGTGTCGACATTCGTTAGGTGATGGAGGGCACGACCCGTTCCGCATCACTCGCCAGTTCGAAGAATGTCTCCGGCTTCACACCGAACATGGACGCCACGAGACTGGTCGGGAACGTCGCGGCCAGTTGGTTCAGGTCGCGGACGTTGCCGTTGAAGAACCGCCGGGCGGCGGCGATGCGGTCCTCGGTGTCCGAGAGTTCACGCTGCAGGCGCAGGAAGTGGGCGTCGGCCTTCAGGTCCGGGTACGACTCGGCCACCGCGAAGAGTCTCCCGACGCCGCGCATCAGCGCGGACTCATCCGCGGCCTGCGTCGCGTACGCCCCGGTGCTGGCCGCGGCCTTGTTGCGGAGGTCCACGACCATCTGGAGCGTGTCCTGCTCGTGCGCGGCGTAGCCCTTCACCGTGGCGACGAGGTTGGGGATCAGGTCGTACCGGCGCTTCAGTTCCACGTCGATGTCCGACCACGACTCGCGGATGTACTGCCGCAGGTGGACGAACCGGTTGTAGGTGGCGACCACCCAGGCCAGCGGCACCAGGACCGCCACCGCCGCGATGATCAGGGCGACCATCCCCGTTTCCATCAGGCTTGTCCTTCGGGAGCGCTCGCTTCGAGTTGCTTCGTCAGGTGCTCCGGCCACAGGTCCAGGAACCGCCGGGCCCAGTCCAGGTGGGCCCGAAACTGCTCCGCCCGCCACGTCCGCGACCCGTCGGTCAGGCAGAACGCCCCGCCGCGCAGGTCGATCCCCGGAAACTCCTCCGCCATCAGGAACTCCATCATCCGCGGGTGGATCACGCCGTACGCGAACCGCTTGTCCGCGCTCTTCACGCTGAACCGCCGGCTGAACTCGGCGGACTCGAAGTCGATGTCGTCGAAGCCGACCGCCTGCGCGATCTTGTCCATGAACCCCTCACGGCGGACCGAAAGGTCCGGCGTCCGCGGGAACGGCAGCACCACGACCAGGTAACTGAACGTGTGCGTCGTGGTCGTGGTGGTCTTGCCCGTCTGCCGCGTCACCTTGTAGGTGTAGTCGCCCATGCGGCACGCGCACGACCGCCCGTCCGCCTCCAGGGCCCCCGACAGCGAGTTGTACGCGGCCCGCGAGTGCCCGCGGGTGAAGCACCCGAACTGCCCGAACCGCTCGTCGTGCCCGGGGTCATTCTCGGGGTCGAACGACCAGCCCAGCGAGACGCCCAGCGCCGCCATCTCCTCCCGCCGCTTCCGCGCCGCCGCGGCCCCGTACACCAGCGCCGCGATGATCGCCGCCGTCACCGCGAGCACAAGTACTATGGCGGTCGCCCCGTTCATCCGTGGGGGCCAGCGTACACACTCCGACCGGTTCGCGCGGCCCGGTCATGGCGTGATGTTCTTGTAGGCTGGATCGGGCTGAGCCCAATCCGTGTGTCCGTCCATATAGGTCGCGTTGATGCCCCGCTCCATGTAGGGGTTGCCCGGGTGAACATCGAGGGCGTCCACGATCAGCCAGCCGTAGGTCGGAAACGCCTCCAGATCAAGGGTGACGGGGTGCGCTTCACGCGGGTCGGGCGAGCCCGAGTTCCAGACCGGCGCCATGTAGAGCCCGGCCATGTAACTGTAACTGAAGCCATACTTCGGACGCAGTTCGTGGTCGGCCGGGCAGGAGTACGGCTCCACCGCGGGGTATTCCGGGCCGCCGCCACGGTCAGGCCACCCCGAGTCCAGGTACGGCCGGATGATCGGGAAAAACTCAACGTAATCGGTGTTCTGCTCGTGGGGGTCATACCCCGGTGCAACCGGCAGGTACCCGCGATTGGCGGTATCACAGTACGACCGCAGGGCCGCGCCCATCTGCCGAAGGTTGTTCAGGCACTTTGAGCGCCGGGCGCTGATAACCGATGAGTGGAGCGCGGGAATCAAGAGCCCGATCAGGAATCCAACCAGAGCGACGACCACGAGCAGCTCGATCATTGTGAAGCCACGGCGACGCATCACCCCTCCCCGCCGCCGGTGTGGATCGGGCTTCGCGCGGCGCGTTCGGCCACCCGCGGCGTACCGTCCCTGCGCAGTTCCTCGATCTTTGAGACGAACTCTGGTCGCGATGTCAGCCCCGCCTGTTCGGTGCACGCGATCGCGCAGATCGCGATTCGGTCGTTCGTGCTTGCAAGCGCCGCAAACACCGCCTGTTCCATCCGCGTCCGAACCGCGGGAGGCAACGCCGTGTCGGTGTGAAGGTGATCGGCCATGCAGGCGAGCGCCCATCGTTGCACCTTTACCTCGGTCCCCTGCTGGGCTGAACGGACGAGGTAATCCACATCCTCCCGGCTCAGGCTGGCCTGGTGCGCGAGGGTATTGGCGATGTGATCAATGGCCCTGTTTCCGGCATCGCTCACGTCCGTTGCTGGTTGGACCGGCGGCGGGAGCCTGGCGCCGCATGTGGCACAGTTGGCACGATACACGACGTAACCAAGCGATGCGGCCGATACCAGGAGAGCGGCGGCCGCGATCACGCGGACAGTTCGGTTCACTCCGGTTTCCATGGTCGAGTCTCCGCGTATGCCCGTCAGGGCCAGACGACCTGATCGCAGCAGTCTTGGCAGTCCGTGGCCCCACTCAGGCATTCCGCATCGCAGCACGCGTAGCAGTGAATCAGGCTGATGGTGCCGCAGTTGTGGGTCCGGAAACACTTGCACTTATCAACCCGCGCAAGCGCCGCCGCGGTGATACCGAGGGCAGCCGCAAGGAACGAGGTCACAAAGACGGAAGTACGCCGCGTTTTCATGCGATTCTCCTCTGGGGCGGGTGGTGGACGAGACAGGCATTCACGAGCGAGAGAGCGATGCACGACGCGGTCATCCAATACTCGGCGAGCGTGCTGAACGAGTTGGAGATCGCTCCGAAGCAAGGGCAGCCCGGATTCTCAAAAATCATGAACCCAACGTGGACGCAGGCGAAAATCGCGAACAGGACGAGCGCGGGGAGTGCGACACGCTGCGGCAAGAACAACCCGACGCCTCCGACCGCGAGTTCTATCATCACCACGGCGGCGAGCACGCCGGCGGCGGACCTTGGGGACATCCATTCACCGAGCCAGCGCAACATAGGAGCGAGACTCATGACCTTAGCGATTGCGCTCAGAACGAGAAGGCCTGAGCCCATTCGCGCGATGAAGGTCATCGGCCGCATGCTTCGTCACGCTACGTCCTTCCCCTCCCCCAAGTCAATCCTTGTTCGATGAAAAAGGTCGCCAGAAAATGGGCATGAGGAAAGAACCCTCGACAACGACCCCAACGATCGAGAACCGGCGGGCGCGGTTCGACTACTCCATCGGCGACACGCTGGAGGTGGGGATCGTGCTCGCCGGGCCCGAGGTCAAGAGCGTCCGTGACTCGAAGATATCGCTGGCCGAGGGCTACGTGCGGGTGGAGGAGGCCACGCTCTCGCTGTGGCTGCACGGTGCGACGATCATGGAGTACGGGCCGGCGGCGGGGGCGGCGAGAAGGCCCAAGACGGACCGGGCGCGGAAACTGCTCGCGCACCGGCGCGAGATCGCCAAACTCGCACGACAGGTGGACCAGAAGGGCATGACCATCGTCCCGCTGAAACTCTACTTCAAGAACGGCTACGCCAAACTGCTCATCGGCGTCGGCAAGGGGCGGAGCAAGTCGGACAAGCGCTCCGTGATCGGCCAGCGAGAGGCGAAGCGCGACATCGACCGCGCGATGAGCCGGAGGGCGTGACAGCCCCGAGCGCGAGCGCGGGGTTTTCAGAGCCCCACGCGGGAGCGTGGGGTTAGGTCCGTCGCTGGCGCGCCGGGCTCTTCAGGTGAGTCGCGGAAATGAGGAGGCGGGGTAGAACACAGGCGGGACGCCTGTGCCACAAGACGTGGTAGGGGATCCCATCGCTGGCGCGCCGGGCTCTTCAGGTGAGTCGCGGAAATGAGGAGGCGGGGTAGAACACAGGCGGGACGCCTGTGCCACAAGACGTGGTAGGGGACCCGTCGCTGGCGCTCCGGGCTCTGTCAATCACCCGTCGCTGGCGCTCCGGGCTCTGTCAATCACCCGTCGCTGGCGCTCCGGGCTCTGTCAATCACCCGTCGCTGGCGCTCCGGGCTCTGTCAATCAAAGTCCGCGCGGGCAGGGTCGTAGTCGGGGTCCAGTTGCTCGATCAGCCGCTCGATGTACCGCCAGGCATTGAGCGTCATCCGGACCCGCGCGGGCACCCCGGTTTCGGCGTAGCGCAAGAAAAGCCCCGCCACATTCGCCTGGTACTCCCGCCTGCGCTCCGCGGCCCACGCCTCCCAGCGCGCCCGTTCCTCCGGGCCCCGGGCGGCCTCGATGTGCTCCCGCGTCTCCATGATTTCCATCAGGAACCCGGGCGGGAGCGAACGGTCCTCCTTGCCGGGACCGCCCAGCAACGCGAGCAGCGCCCGCGCCCGCCGCTCCGGGTCCTCCAGCACCCGTTTCGCGTGGTTCAGGGCCGCGGCCTTGCGGGCCGCATCGTCATCCCCCGCCGCGACGTCCGGGTGGACCGCGCCCGCCCGCTCCAGGTAGGCCCGGTCCACCTCCGACGGGTCCAGGTCGAACCCCCGCGGCAGGCCCAGCATGGCGAACGGATCGTCCACGCCGGACTGTAGTGGGGGTCCTGCGCCGCCTGCCCGCCGCGCGGTTATCCTCCCCATCGTGCCCAAGCACATAGGCATCGTCGCCGTCAGTCCGGAAGGGGCGGCGCTGTTCTACCGGCAGATGTCGCGCCATGCGGCGGATACACCCGGCGCCCAAGTCCCGAGGGTCACGATGCACGCGGAGCCCTTCGCCGGGTACCTGAGGGCGCTCGCGGACCAGGACTGGCACGCCGTGGGGGAGTTGCTCCGCCGCTCCGCCGAGGCGCTGGCCCGGGCCGGGGCCGAGTTCTGCCTGACACCCGACAACGCCGTCCAGCACGGCGTGCAACTGGCCGAGGCCGGTTCGCCCATCCCCTGGCTCGGGATACCCGACCTTGTCGCGGCCGAGGCCGTCAAGGACCACCGGCGGGTTGTTGGGCTGATCGGCACCCGCATGGTCACCACGGGCTCCACCTACCAGACGCTCCTGGGCCTGAAGGGCATCCAGGTGCTCCCCCCGACCCCGGCGGAGATCGAGGAGATGAATCGCATTATCTTCGAGGAACTGATCTACGGGAAGATAAAGGTGTCGTCCCAGCGGACCGTCCTGGGCATTATCGAGTCCCTGGCCGCCCAGGGCTGCGACGGGGTGATCCTGGCCTGCTCGGAGGCCCCCCTGCTCGTGACCCGGGAGAACAGCCGCCTCCCCGTCTACGACGCCGCGGATTTGCTGGCGACCGGGGCTTTACAAAGGGCCGGCGTGCAGTAGACTATTCATGCACGCTCGCCGTCGGAGCGGCGGAACCACCGCCGCCCGACCGACGAAAGGATGCGCCAGCGGGGCGCTCCGGGCGCCAGCCCGGATCTCTCCGCCGGGAGCAGGACCGACGACCCGGGTGCATGCCCGGGCCGTGCCCGCTGGATACGGGCCCCCGCTTCGGTTATGCTCCCAAGCCCGGCGTTCTCAGGCCTGAGAGGATGCCGTACATGACCCCGGATTGCCCGCTCAAGGGCCCCGGACTCCACGGAGAGTGATCGCCCCAGGGACGGAGGGGAGTGCGCACGGCCTCGCGGACCACACGCACCAGAGCCCCCGGACCGCACAGGACTGGATGGAGAACGCCATGATGCTCTCGGACACGTCGCCCACCCGCCCGTCCCGGATCGCCTCCCTGCTCCGCCGCTGCGGCCTCGCACCCGGACGCCGGATGCCGGAGTTCAGCGGGATGGAGGCCCTGGAGAACCGCGTCCTCCTGGCCGACGACCACCCGAACTTCGGCCAGGTCTTCAACACCCTGAACCCAGCGCCGGTCGAGAACATCGTCCTCAACGGGAGCGGGGCCGGCTCGGCCAGCGGCATCATCGAGGCCGCCGGTGACAACGACATGTTCCGGTTCACGGCCCCCACCACGGACTTCGTCCGGATCTGGGCGGACACGATCAACGCCGAGAGCGGCAGCAGCACCCTTGACACCCACGTCCAGATCTGGCGCCGGAACCCGGATACCTCGGGGTCGATCATCGGCGGCGGCGCGGACAACGGCCTCCTCACCGGCGGATTCTTCACCGACGGCTGGGCGGGCTTCATCGCCCAGGCCGGCCAGGAATACTTCATCCGCGTCCTTTCCAACAAGACCAGCGGCGTGGGCTCCACCGGCGACTATGTCGTCCGCGTCAACGCGCTCTCGACCACCCTTGCGCCCAACGGCGCCACCGGTGTCGCATCCGGCGGCGGCACCATCGTCCTGCCCGGCTCCGACACCATGTTCAAGGTCACCGGTGACGCCGACCAGATCTTCGACAGCCTGGCGACCGTCTACGCCCAGGAAGACGGCTCGACCATCGACACCCGCGTGGACGCCTACAACGCCAACGGCGTGAAGATCATCGGCGACAGCGACTCCGGCAACCTCTCCAACTCGTTCACCGCCTTCCGCTCCGGACAGAACAAGACCTTCTACATCCGCGTCCGTTCCGACAAGTTCAAGAACCCGCAGTCTCCCAACTCGACCGGCGCCTTCAAGGTGGCCGTGGACATGGCCGCGGACGACATCGCCGTGGACCCCGTGACCCGCCTGGCGGGGGCCAGCGGCAACCTGGCCGACCAGAAGTCCCACGGCCTCTTTGAGTTCCAGGCGCAGGGCACCGGGCTCACCTTCGTGACCATGTTCCCGGCCCCACCCCCCGGCCAGGTCACCGACTCCGCCCTTCACATCTACGACAACACCGGCGCCCTGATCGGGTTCAACGAACTGCCCGGCGCCTCTTCGGAAATCCAGATCTACCTCAACGGCGGCGAGCGTTACTGGGTCGTCGCGGAGACCTTCGACGCCACGCAGGGCGGCAACTACATCATGGAGATCGAGGCCCATCACACCTGGGACGACGACCCGGTGATCGACGACCACGAGAGCACCCCCGACACGCTCGGCCAGTCGCCGCCGGTCTTCGGATCCCCGACCTACGAGGCGATCCGGCGCGACTTTGAACTCGCCACGCCCATCGTCTGGGGCGACGCCGAGGACGCCCCGGACCCGATCCACGGCGGCACCATCGCCGACCGTGGCAAGGTGGTCCGCGGCTACGCCCACGGCCGCATCCACACCGCGGCCGACACCGACCTCTTCCAGTTCGTCCCGCCCATGGACATGCAGGGGCAGTACCCCGGCCGCAAGGATCCGCGCATCCAGGACCCCACGCCGCCCGAGTGGGCGCCCGACTATCGCCCCGGCTCGCGCATGCAGTTGTACCTGGAGCCCTCTGCCAGCGGGATGCTCGGAACCCCGCAGGTCCGGGTTCTGGACTCCAACTTCAGGGTCGTGTACGACTCCAACACCCAGCTCCTGCAGGGGCTGGTGCCGCCGGTGATGAACAGCGGCGGGGCGCCCGCCGCCGGCATGTACGACCCGTCTTCCTGGTCGCCGGAAGTCACGTTCCAGTACTATCCCTTCGCCCTCGTCGATACCGCCAAGGGCATCCAACTCTGGGGCGGCGAGGTCTACTACATCGAAATCTCCAGCGCCGGCGGCGCCGGACGCTACGACCTGGAAGTCCAGGTCGACGCCTACGAGGACACCTACTCCTCGATCCTCGACCCCGTCACCACCGCCGGCGACTGGGCCAACGCCTACGAACTCCCCATCAACAGCACCACCGGCGATTCGTCCAACTACACCAACGCGGCCGGCGCCCAGACGGTCGGACAGGATCCGTTCACCGTCGCGGGCGGCATGATCAAGCGCGCCTGGGCCGGGAACTTCGTCGTTCCGCCCACGGACCCGATCGGCAACGGCACCGGCGCCTCCCCCAGCGTCGGCGGCATCCCGGCCTTCGCCACCCCCGGCACCCGCGGCCGCATCTGGCTCCAGGCCGGCGACTTCAACAACCTCATGCACGCCGATGACGTGGACCTCTACCAGTTCCGCGCCACCTACACCGGCACGGCCGAGGTCCGCATCAACACCACCAACATCACCGACGAGTTCTGGGAGCAGATGACCGAGACCGAGGACGGCGACCCCATGACCCCGCCGGTCATGGAGGAGCCGTACACCGCCACCAAACTGCTCCAGAGCCCGCTGGACTCGGCCCTCCGCATCTTCGACAACGACCATATCCAGCTCGTCTACAACAACGACAACCCCGCGCTCGACGGCGAGTTCGGCGACTTCCAGATGGGCACCCACGGCAACCGCCGGTACTACCAGCGCGACGCCCGGGCCGTGTTCCATGTCGAGGAGGGCAAGACCTACTTCGTCCAGGTGGAGAGCGGCCAGAAGGCCGCCTTCGAGGGCGGCAACGGCAGCGACGTGGACTGGCGCCACGCCACCGGCACCTATGAACTCCTCATCAACGCCATGCCCAACCTCAACTTCATCGACGACCATGTGAACGCCGAGGACCCCCAGTCGGCCCCCAAGTCCACCCTGATCCCGATCAGCGAGGCGGGGTCCGGCTCCGTCCACGGCCAGATCGCCAACGTCCCCGTCTTCAACCCGGTCGACAACGACGCCTTCCAGTTCATCGCCCCGACGAGCGGCAACGCAACCGTCACCGTGACCCCCGGCCCGGGATCGCTGCGGCCGAACGTGACCGCGTTCCGCAACGGCAACGTCATCGCCGCCGGCACCGCCGGCGGCGTCTCCGCGGTCGCCGTCAACTTCGTCGTCACCAAGGGCGACGTGGTCTTCGTCGTCGTTGCCGGCGCCGGCAACAGCCAGGGCGAGTACGACGTTTCTGTCTCCAACCTCCCGAACACCGACGACCACGCCTCCCTGTATCAGTGGCACAACGCCACCGTCATCGAGTCCAACACCTACGACTACGACGGCACGGAGACCCTCAGCGGCACCATCGAGAACGCCGGTGACACCGACATCTTCCGCTTCGCCGCCATCGGCTTCGACTTCGCCAGGGTCACCGTGACCGCCCAGGGACAGTTCGATTCCTTCCTCGAGATCTACGAGGTCGGAGAGGACTTCCAGGGCAACCCCATCCTCCAGCGCGTCACCTACAACGACGACATCGTCCCCGTCACCAACCGCAGTTCCCAGGCCTTCGTCTCCCTCACGTCGCCGCCCCGCACCAGCGGTGTCAGCGGTCTGACCCTCAACGACTACTACATCGTCGTCCGCGGCTTCGACCCGGAGACCACCCGCGGCTCCTACACCCTCACCCTCGACGTCAAGAAGACCGACGACCACCCGGACGCCGGGCAGTTCAGCGTCGCCACGCCGATCCCGCTGGCGATCCCCACCGGCCTCGGCAACGGCCACGGCGTCATCGAACTGTCGGGCGACACGGATATCTTTACCTTTACCGCGGGCGCCCAGGGCAGCGCCACCGTCGTCATCACCTCGCCCACCAGCAGTTCGCTCCGCCAGGGCGTCAGGGTCTTTGACCAGGACTTCAACCCCGTCGTGGACCTCATCAGCGGCGGCACCCTGGTCCTGGGCCTCGACAGCCCCAACTCGATCGCCACCTTCCGCTTCACCGCCCAGCGCAACCATGCCTACTACGTCGTCGTCCAGGGCGGTCCGCTCAACGGCGCATTCGTCAACAAGACCGCCGACACCGGCACATACACCGTCGGCGTCACCAGCCCCGTCCTGGACGACCACGCCAACGAGACCGAGTTCGACTTCGCCACGAGCGTCCCGCTCTCCATCGTGAACGGCGACGGCGCCGCCACCGGCCGCCTGGAGATCAACACCGATTCGGACATGTTCCGCACCCAGGCGATCGCCAACGGCAACCTGGTCTTCACCTTCGACACCCCCAACAGTTTCTTCACCCCGGTCTTCCGTCTCTATCGCGCCGATCAGTCGGAGATCGGCACCGCGGTGGTCGACGGCGGCGCCGGCGATGAGGACGGCCAGGTGAACGGCGCCGTCACGCGCACCGTCGCCAATGCCCAGATCGGCGACACCTTCTACGCCCTGGTCAACTCCGACCCCGGCGGGTTCTCTCTCACCGGCCCGTACACCCTGGCCATCCAGGGCAACGAACCGCCCCGCAACCCCGACGACGACTACCCGGACGCCGGCCAGTTCGGCATCGCTCAGGACATCACCCTCGAACCGCTCAACGGGGACGGCTCCATCACCGGCGGCGTCCAGTTCGCCGGCGACACCGACCTCTTCCACATCACCACGCTCAACGCCGGCCGCTTCGTCGTCAACGTTCTCACCGCCTCCGGCGAGACCCTCGACGCCAAGGTCACCATCTTCGGGCCCAAGCAGGGCATCGTCACCTCCGACACGAACGGCTACCCCGGCGTGAACGCCGCGGCCGGTGCCAACGCCGGCGCCGCGGGGCTCGACTACTGGATCCTGGTGGAGGGCGTCGGCGGCACCACGGGCAACTACACGGTCAAGGTGGACTCCGCCCCGGCCGTCTACTCGCTCTTCTATCCGGAGGGCTTCGCCAGCCGCAGCATCCGCGAGTTCGTCGCCATCGAGAATCCGAACAGCACCGCCGTCAACTACACCATCCGACTCCGCTACGAGGACCCGGCCCTGCCGGAGGTCGTTGTCGCCCAGAATGTGCGCATCAACCCGCACAGCCGCGACGGCGCGACCCTCAGCAACGGCGGAGCCACCCCGCTCCACGGCATCACCTTCGGCAAGCCCTACGCCATCATCATCGAGTCCACCGGACAACTCGCCGCATCGCTCTCGCACTACGACTTCGACTCCTCGCTCGGTGAGAACTTCACCGAGGCCACCAGCAGCACCTGGACCTTTGCTCGCGGCGAGAAGTTCTCCGGCTCCGTCCGAGACTTCGTCCTCTTCTACAACCCCAACCCCACCGCCGTCGTGGTCACCCTCACCGCCTACGGCCAGGACGGCAGCACCACCATCCTGACCCAGACGGTCCAGGGCAACCGCCGCAGCGGCTGGGCCTTCAACAAGGTTGCCTCCCTGCCGATCGGGGCCTTCGCCTTCACCGTCACCTCAGCCCCCGTGAACTCCGGCGATCACCACGTCGGCATCGTCGCCTCCCTCAGCCACTACGACCTCATCAACCGTTCCGGCGACGCTGTCCTGGGCGATCCGAACGGCGGCGGCACCAGCGGCGCGATCCCCGGCGTCGTCAGCGGCGGCAACACCCAGGCCCAGTTCACGTTCTACAACCCGACCGCCACCGCCACCACAGTCACCATCGACGGCGACTACTTCAACTCCGGACTCCCCAACTTCACCCGCTTCATCGACGTTGGCGCCCACAGCAGCATCACCCTCAGCGGGGAGCAACTCGGCCTCATCGCCAGCCAGCCCGTGGGGCTCCGCTACACCTCCAGCCAGGACCTGACCGTCCTGACCCGCACCCTGGAGTTCGGTGACGGCACCGGCACCCAGGCCCCGACGGAAGCCGCCCTCGGCTTCTTCTTCGGTGACGGCTTCATCAACACCAGTCGTGCCGGCATCCAGTACCTGGAGAACCTCTACCTCTACAACCCGGCCGCCGCCTCGGTCCAGGCCGACGTCCGCATCCTCTTCACCAACGGGGACGAGTTTACGACGTCCGTCTCCCTCGGCGCCCAGGGCTTCTCAAACGTCAAACTCCACGAACTCAGCGCCATCCTCTCCCGCGGCGGCAACCAGTACTTCTCGATTGAGGTTACGGCCGCAACCCCCATCGTCGCCACGATGGAGCACTTTGACCTCTTCCTGGCCGGCGGCTGGAGCAGCAAGGGCGCGACCATCGGCCTGGTCACCCCGATCTCGTCGATGAACTCGTAAGGGGCGGTACAGACCAAAGACAAGGGGCGGGCCCGCCGGGGTCCGCCCCCTTTTTCATGGTTCGTCCGGGCCGGCTCCGCGGGGGCCCCCGTTCACAGCAGCGGCGTCCGCCCCGGCACCGCGACTTCCGCCACCGGCAGCGGCCCGAACTCGTACGCCGGCGGGGACAGGTCCAGCGCCGACTCGGACGCCTGCTCCCACGTCACCGCTTTCCCGGTGTAGGCGGACATCCGCCCCATGACCGCCGTCAGCGTGGACGCCGCCACCGCCGCCGCTCCGTTCACCGCCGTCCCCAACCGGATCGCCGCGTGCAGGTCCGCGTGCTCCTGCACATACGGGTTGTGCGGCCCCGCGGCCTCGTACAGCCACGGCGCCTTTCCCTCGATCCGCGCAGCGCCCGGGCTGGTCGTGCACACCCCGTCCGTGCCGTAGATGGTCTCGTCGACTCGGCCCGAGCACCCGTCGATCTGCCGGCACTGGCTCGAGACCAGCACGCCGCCGGGGTACTCGAACTCCGTCGCGAAGTGGTCAAAGACGCACCCGTACGCCGGGGACGTCCGGCACTGCCGCCCCCCCAGCGAGCCGCACCGCACCGGCGCTGCGCCCAGCGCCCAGTTCACCACGTCCAGGTTGTGCACATGCTGCTCAACGATGTGGTCCCCGCTGAGCCACGTGAAGTACAGCCAGTTGCGCAGTTGCCACTCCATGTCGGTCCACTCGGGGGCCCGTTCGTGCATCCACAGCCCGCCCTGGTTCCAGGAGCACCGGGCCGCCACCACCCGTCCGATCGCCCCGTCATGCACCCGCTGCATCGCCTCGGTGTAACTGCGTTCGTGCCGCCGCTGCGTGCCCGCCACGATCGAAAGCCCCTTCGATTTCGCCGCCTCACCGGACGCGATCACGGCGCGGACGCCCGCGGGGTCCACCGCCACCGGTTTCTCGGCAAAGACGTGCTTCCCCGCGTCCACCGCCGCGGCAAGGTGGATCGGGCGGAAGTGAGGCGGCGTCGCCAGGATCACCAGGTCCACGCCCGCCGCCAGCACCCGCCTGTACGCGTCGAAGCCCAGGAAACAGGCGTCCTCCGCCACCGCGCCGCGCCCGCCGAACCCGTCGCCCAGCGACGCCAGTTGCGAGCGGCACCCCGACAGGTGCTCCGGGAACACGTCGCCGAGCGCCACGATCCGCGCATCGGGCGACGCCTCCAGCGCGTTGGCCGCGGCTCCCGTGCCCCGCCCGCCGCACCCGATGACACCGATCCGCAGGCCCGTGTCCCGCCGCGCGTGGGCGGGAGCCGCCCACGACGGGAGCGCCGCGGCTCCCGTGGCAAGGGCGGCGGTCTTGAGAAACGTGCGACGGGACGGCGCGGCGCTCCGGTTTGTCATCGTGCACTCCTCCTGGGTACCACGCCACCCCCGCGGCGATGCGCTCACAATCGCTCAGGTCAGTTTCGTCCTGCCGGGGATCGCCACCGGCGGCACGGGCAGCGAGACCCATCCGTATTCCGGAGGCGAGAGGTCCTGAGTCGAGTTCATCGCCTGTTCCCACGTCACTGTCTGTCCGGTGTACGCGGCCATGCGGCCCATGATCGCCATCAGGTTGCTGCGGCACATCCGATCGCCGTCGTTGTGCGCCGATCCGTCACGGATCGACCTGAACAGCACGTCGTGCTCGTTCTGGTACATGTCGCGGCGGGGGCCCTCGTAGGACCACACCGTCTTGCCCGCAAGGTCCTTGACGACATGCAGAGGCGTCCACCCGTTGACGGTGCACGACCCGCGCGTGCCGTAGATGTAGTCCGTGTTGTCGCTCGGGCACCCGTCGATCTGCCGGCAGGTGTGGAAGGCCCGTGTCCCGTCGGCGTATTCGTACACCACGGCGAAGTGGTCGTAGACGTACCCCGACTCCGCCCCGGTCCGCGCCTGTCGCCCGCCCAGGGCGGTGGCCCGCACCGGGTCTCGGTCGCCCGTCGCCCACGCCAGCCGGTCGATGCTGTGCACCGCCTGCTCGACGATGTGGTCACCGCTCAGCCAGGTGAAGTGCCACCAGTTCCGCAGTTGCCACTCCATGTCGGACCACTCGGGCTGTCGCGGACGCTGCGACAGCGTGCCCGTGTGGTAGGTGGTATGGACCGTCACGATGTCGCCGACGGCGCCGCCGTTCACCTGATCGAAAGCCGCCCGCTCCGCGTCGCCGTAGCGCCAGCAGAACCCGGCCACAAGGGACAGGCCCTTCTCCTTGGCCGCCGCCGCGGACGCCACGACTGACCGCAGGCCCGGCGAATCCACCGCCATGGGCTTCTCGCAGAAGATGTGCTTGCCCGCCCCGACCGCGGCCTCCAGGTGGATCGGGCGGAAGTGGGGCGGCGTGGTGAGCAGCACCACGTCCACGCCGCTGGCGATGACCTTCTGGTACGCGTCAAAGCCGAGGAACCGGCGGTCGTCGTCCACCTTGACTTTCGATGATGCGTTGTCGCCCATCTCGCCGCGGATGCCGCGGAGGCTGGACTCGATGCGCTCGGGGAACACGTCGCCCACCGCGTGCAGCACGCACCCCGGATCGGCGTTCAGCGCCTGCACGGCCGCCCCAGTCCCGCGACCCCCGCAGCCGATCAGCCCGATCTTGATTTCGTCACTCCCGAAGGGCCTGCCGAGGGTCCGCGGCAGCGGCGCGGCGGCTCGCGCCGAGCGCACAGGCGCGAGCGCCGCCGGTACCACCAGCCCCGCCGCGGCTGCCTGCACGAACTGACGCCGTGTCACCCGGTCGTTCATTTCTCGCCTCCCTTCACCTCCGCCGGCCCCTCGCACACCACGCGGAAGCCGACGAACGGTCCATCGGACAACCACCATGTGCTCTTGGGCACCTGCGGGTCGCTGGAGTTCCAGGCCTTGTCAACCGGCTGCCGGGCGTCCACCGTGAGCGCCGCCGCCGCATCGCGGTACGACCCCCCTTTGAGCACCGGCTGCCCATCCCGCCCCGTCACCCATTCGGCCACGTTGCCCTGCACGTCCACCAGGCCGTACCCGCCCGGGAGTTTCCTTCCGACCGGGTGCGGCGTCCCATTCGCGTTGTCCTTGAACCACGCGTAATCCCCCAGCCGGTCCGGATTGTCCACAAAGCCGTACGTCCCCTTCGTCCCCGCGCGGCACGCGGCCTCCCACTCGGCCTCCGTGGGCAGGCGGTACTTCCGCCCGGACCGGGCCGAGAGCCAGTCGCAGAACCCCTGCGCGTTCTTGTACGACATCGAGATGGCCGCGTATCCCTCGTGACCGAACCCACGGTCCGGCGGCAGGTAGGGCTTGGTGGGCCGCGTGACCGCGTCGGCGCCGCCCCGGCCGGCGTCACCCTCGTCCAGCCTGTAGACGTAGACGTCGAAGGCCTCCCAGGTGAGTTCCGTCCGCCCGATCCAGAACGGCTTGACGCCCGCGTCGGGGTCGCCCGGGACCGGCACCATCTCAAACCTGAACGCGGCGGGCGGGACATCCTGCCAGAACGGCTTCTCCGGTTCGTGACGCGTCGCCAGCATCGCCAGGTGCACGCCGCCGATGAAGATGCCGGGGCCGCAGCCGAAGAGGGGGGCCGATAGGCTGGCCCACATGATCGCACGGATCGAGATTCTCATATTGGCCGCACTCCTGGGCGGGTGCGCCGGGCCACCCCCGGAGCGCCACGAGTTTACTCGGGTTTGCATGGGCGTGCGGACCCGGATCGTCGTCTACGCCCCGGCTGCGGCAGCCGCGGAAGCCGGGGCCGCCGCGGCCTACGAGGAGATCGGCCGCCTGGAACAGGTGATGAGCGACTACCGCCCGGACAGCGAGGTATCTCGGCTCTCCGCGGGCTCGGGCGGGCCGCCGGTGCGCATCAGCCAGGACCTGTTTGTCGTGCTGGAGGCCGCCCAGCGCCCGGCCGCCGAGACCGGCGGGGCGTTCGACGTGACGGCCGGGCCGCTGGTGCGCCTGTGGCGCGAAGCGCGACGGACCGGCGTGATGCCGGCCGCGCCGGATGTGGCCGAAGCACGCAAACGGGTGGGATACGGCAAGGTGGTGCTGGATCCGGCCGCGCGCACGGCAAGGCTCACGACCCCCGGCATGCAACTCGACCTTGGCGGCATCGGCAAGGGCTACGCCGCCCAGGCGGCCGTCAATGTGCTCCGGCAGCGCGGGCTGCCGCGGTGCCTGGTGGCTCTCGCCGGGGATATCGTCGTCGGCGACGCCCCTCCAGGCGAGCACGGGTGGGCCATCGATACGCCGCTGCTGCCCGGCGGTCGCGTCGTCCTGGCGGACGCCGCCGTCTCGACGAGCGGCGACACCGAGCAGTTCGTGGAGATCGGCGGCGTGCGGTACTCGCACATCGTGGACCCGCGCACGGGACTCGGGCTGACCACGCGCGCCGCTGTGACGGTCATTGCGCCCGACGGGACGACGGCAGATTCCTTCGCCACGGCGATCTGCGTGGCGGGTGCCGAGAAAGGTTTCGACCTTGTGCGGGAACACCCGGGTGTCGCGATGATCTTCGCGGACGCGGGCGGCCGCGTGGTGGTCGTCGATCCGGGCGGGCGTATCCGCTCCCCGGCAGATGGGCACCTCCCGCGTTAGACTGCCCGCCGCACCGGGTGGAGCACACCCTCACCACCCACGGGGTCAGTCATGATCACAAGCCCGAGCACCCAACCCGCCTCCAGCGCCGGCGTCCGCCTGGGCGTCATGATGTTCCTGGAGTTCTTCGTCTGGGGGGCCTGGTACGTCTCCATGACGGGGTTCATCAACAAGGCCGGGATGAGCGGGCTCACCGCGGCCGCGTACACCGTCGGCCCGATCGCGGCCATCGTGTCGCCGTTCTTTCTGGGGCTCATCGCCGACCGGTTCTTCGCGACCCAGAAGGTTCTTGCGGTGATGCACATCCTGGGCGGGGTGCTGCTGGCGGCCGCCCCGTCGTTCGCGTCGCCCTACGACGGCGCGGGCAGCGCGTTCCTGCACCCGTTCACGCTCATCCTGCTGCTCCACATGCTCTGCTACATGCCGACGCTCGGGCTGACCAGCAGCATCTCCTTCCACAACCTGTCCAACGGTGAGAAGTGGTTCCCGATCGTCCGTGTCCTGGGCACCATCGGCTGGATCGTCGGCAATCTCATCGTCAGCCAACTGCCGGAGAAGGACGCCTCGGCGAGCCAGTTCTACGTCGCCGGCGGGGGCGGGGTGCTGCTGGGGCTTTACGCGCTCACGCTCCCCAACACGCCGCCGCCCCTGGCGGGGAAGCGGCCCACGGCCGGGCAGATCCTCGGGCTCGACGCGCTGGTCCTCCTGAAGAACCCGTCGTTCGCGGTGTTCATCGCGTGCTCGTTCCTGCTCTGCATCCCGCTGGCGGGCTACTACCAGCAGGCCCGCAACTTCGTGGAGGCCACGGGCGCGGTCGTCAGCGGCTCCGCGGTGTTCACCATGTCGTTCGGCCAGATGTCGGAGATCTTCTTCATGCTTGTCATGCCGCTCTGCTTCGCGCGCCTGGGCGTGAAGTGGATGCTCGCCGTGGGCATGGCGGCGTGGGTCGCGCGGTACGGGCTGTTCGCGGCCGCCGCGGACCACCACGTCATGTGGATGGTGCTGGGCGGTGTGCTGCTGCACGGCGTGTGCTACGACTTCTTCTTCGTGACCGGGATGATCTATGTCGACAAGGCCGCGCCGCCCACGATCCGCGGCCAGGCCCAGGGTTTTCTCGTGCTCGTGACGCAGGGGCTGGGGATGCTCCTCGGCGCCCAGGCATTCGGCGACCTGGTGAGCCGGTACACCACGACCTCGGCGGGCGCCGCCGTTGTCGATTGGCGCATGATCTGGCTGATCCCGTGCGCGATGGCCGCCGTCATCCTGCTCGTGTTCCTGGCGCTCTTCCGGGCGAAGCGGGACGCCCGGCCCGGGGTGTAGCACGGATCAGTTCAGCCGCCGCGATGATATCGGCCGTTGTCCCCATGCACGCCTCGCGTTCGATGAACAGGTCCACGCCGGGGCATCGCTCGCCGAGCAGGGCGAAGAACGCCGGCCAATCCACGGCCCCCGTGCCGGCGCGGACCTCGGTGCCCCACCGGCCGGGAGTCGCCGCGGGCACGGCGTCCTTGACATGGACCTGCCGGACCCAGGGTGCGAGTGCGCGCAGCGCGTCGACCGGGTCCCCCATGCCGTAGAGGATCATGTTGCCGGGATCGAAGTTGACCCCGACGCCCGGGTGATCTACCTCACGCAGGACGCCCACGAGTGTGTCCGCCGTTTCCTGCCCGGTCTCCAGGCCAACCCTGACTCCGTGCCGCGCGAGCACGTCGGCGATGCGCCGCAGCCGCTCGATCATCGTCCGGCGCTCCGCGCCGGCCCCGTGCGGCAGGAACCCGGCGTGGAAGGTGACGAGGTTGATCCCGAGTCGCCGCGCCAGCGCCGCGTCCTCCGCGGCCGCGGCAAGGTTCTCCTCCCAGTGCTCGCCCGGCCGGAGGCCGCCGGTCCGTCGTATGGAATCCAGCGTCGAATAGTCCTCGCCCCGCGTCGCCATCATGCCCGAGCGCAGATCAATCCCGGCGTCGCGGAGCACGGCGACGGTGAGGCGCTCGTCCCAATCACCCGTGCGCAGCGGGTCCAGCGCCAGTTGCACCGCATCCAGCCCGCACGCCCGGACCCTCTGGGCCAGGTCCGCGGGTCCGTTCGGTCGCAGCGACCATGAGCACACGCCGATCTGCATGGCGCCAAGGATACGCGGAAATCGCCGGGAACCGGGCCGGGAGGCGCGGAGATGGAACGCACTTATACTCGGGCCCATGACGCTCACCGTCGTCATCCCGGCCTACAACGAGTGCGCGACGATCCGGCAGGTGGTGGAGTCCGTGCGGGCCGTCCCCATCGTCACCGGGATCGTTGTCGTGGACGATGCCTCCACCGACGGCACGGCTGCGGTCCTGGCGGAACTGGCGGAACATGACCCCGCGCTGAAGGTGCTCACGCACGCGCGGAACCGCGGCAAGGGAGCCGCCCTCCGCACCGGCTTTGCGGCCGCGACGGGTGACGTCGTCGTGGTGCACGACGCCGACCTGGAGTACGACCCGCGCGAGTTTCCCCGCCTGATGCAGCCCATCGCCGAGGGCCGGGCCGACGTGGTGCTGGGCTCCCGCTTCGCCGGCGGGGAGTCGCACCGTGTGCTGTACTTCTGGCACACCGTGGGCAACCGCGTGCTCACGCTGCTGTCCAACATGATGACGAACCTGAACCTTACCGACATGGAGGCGTGCCCGAAGATGTTCCGGCGGGAGGTGCTCCAGGGCATCCGCCTCGAGGAGAGCCGTTTCGGCTTCGAGCCCGAGGTAGTTGCGAAGGTCGCGCGACTGGGCTGCCGCATCTACGAGGTCGGGGTTGCCTACCACGGCCGCACCTACGCCGAGGGCAAGAAGATCCAGTGGCACGACGGCCTGGCCGCGCTCTGGTGCATCTTCAAGTACAACCTCCTGAGGTAGCCGATCCCTCCCGACCCATGTCCACCCTCCCTCGTCATGCGGCGGGAAGGAGGCGGCCGATGGTGGTGGGTTCGGGCGGGAACTCCGCGGCGAGGGCGGCGAGGTCGGCGCGGGTGACGGCGGTGATGCGGGCGAGTTCCTCTTCGAGTGTGGCGTACCTGCCGAGGTAGGTCCAGTAGCGTCCGATGCGCTGCATGCAGTCGGAGGGACGTTCGGCGCCGAGGGTGACGGCTGTGGCGAGCTTGTTGCGGAGGCGGATCAGGTCGTCCTCCGTGATCGAGTCGACAAGGCCCGAGATCTCGCGTCGGATGACCGACCAGACCTCGTCCACCCGCTCCGGGTCGCACGCGGCGAAGGCGAAGAAGTCTCCGGCGCCGTCGTGCGGGTCGTATCCGGCGGCGGCCTCTTCCGCCAGGCCGGTCTCGATGAGGGCCCAGTGCAGGCGGCTGTTGTCGCTGGCCCCGAGCACCTGCGAGAGGAGCATGGCGGCGTAGCGGCGCGGATCCTCCATCCCCGGGCCGGGCCAGAGGCCCAGGACATACGCCCGACTGACCTTCGCGTCGCGCATCTCGAAGGGCCCGGCGCCGGTGGCGGGGCGGACGGATTGGCGCTGGGCGCGCGTCGGCGTCCAGGAGCCGCACCAGCGGCCGACCGCGCTGACGGCGGCGGCAAAGTCGAGGCGGCCGGCGAAGGCGACCACGGTGTTGTCCGCGGAGTACCTCTGCTCAAAGTAGTCCTTCATCTGCTGCGCGGTCATCGCCTGGATGGTCTCCGGCAGGCCCAGCACGCGGTAGCCCAGCGGGTGGCCCCGGTAATGGCGGTCCACCGCCTCCTCGGACAGAACCCAGTTCGGCTCGTCCTTGTACATCGCGATCTCTTCGAGGATCACCTGTTTCTCGCGGCCGAAGTCCTCCTCCCGCAGGGCCGGGCGCATCATGCGGCCCAGGAGTTCCACGGCCGCGGGGAGCCGCTCCGGCAGGACGTGGGCGTAGAAGCAGGTCATCTCCCCGCTGGTATAGGCGTTGTTGCGGGCGCCCATCTGGTCGAAACGCCGGTTCAGGTCCTCCGCGGTGATGTCCGCCGTCCCCTTGAACATCATGTGCTCGAGGAAATGGCTGACGCCCATCAGGGCGCGGGCCTCGTCCCGGGCCCCCGTCTTCACGAAGAAGC
Source organism: Phycisphaerales bacterium (assembly GCA_020849105.1). Lineage (GTDB taxonomy): Bacteria > Planctomycetota > Phycisphaerae > Phycisphaerales > UBA1924 > JADLGW01. The sequence continues at coordinate 38,750 of JADLGW010000045.1, forward strand.
CGCAGGCCGCGGAGTCCGCGTCCGGGTCCACCTCCGCGATGATCGTTAAGCCGCTGGGGAGGGTTGAGTGCTGGAAGGTGACGGGCATGGGGAGGAGTCTAAGGGCACCGGGCTCAAACCGGCGAAGGCCCTTGTCATGAGTCGTTCGGCCCGGCGCCGCCGGATTCGCGCGGCGGGGAGAGATCACACCTGTTGAGGCCCCCTGGCGACAGGCACGGCGCCGCGGCGAGTTGGCCGATTCTCACTACTTCTCACCGGCCGGGGTCGCGAGCGAGGCACGCCAGTCGCGGTCCAGGTCGGCGAAGGGAAGCCCCAGGACCTCGCGTGTCGCGGCGTCAGGGGTGGCGCCGCGGCACATGGCGCGGACCCACCCGTTGCGTTCCGCATCGCCCCAGTGCCCGGTCACATACAGCATGAGCGAGTTGCCCTGCAAGTAGGCCATGGCCTTGACCTTTTGCTTCGCGGTCACATAGTCCGTGATGTCCTCCCAGGGCGTGAGTTCGCCGGCCCTCGCCAGGTTCCGGAATCGCTTGTCCAGTTGCTCGGTGTAGCCCGGGCGGAAGACCGCGGCCGCCTGCTCGGCGATGCCCTCGGAGGTCCACCACGGGATGGCGGACGCCTGCGGGCCCATGGCCCAGGTGCAGACGTGGCCGTACTCGTGGGCGTAGGCGTTCTTCCATTCGGGGATGCTGTGGGCGTACGACGTGAGGAACTTGATCGATTCGCCGGATTCGCTCCATCCGCCCAGGTACGAATCGGGCATGTTGAGGTAGACCGTCGCCTTCAGGTGGTCCATCGACGTATACAACTTCAGGATCTGCGGGCCGGGGTCCAGGCCGAAGAAGGCGTTGTCGTGCTCGCGGGCAACGGGAAAGGCCGCGAGCACGTCGCGGGCGACCTTCTCCGCGTTTCCACCGGGGATGTAACGGACGATGAAACCCTGGCCGCGGATCTCCGTCCAGTCCTCGCCGTGCAAGAGCCAGCGGGCGGGGAGCGGGCCGTCGCCGTCGGGGTCCTCCCTGAGGAAGACGACGGGCGGGAAGGCCACGTCGCGCGGCTTGCCGCCGGCGCCCCAGGATTCCTCCGGACCCTTGTTGATCGTCCAGGTCATCCGCAGCGGAACCACGGCGCGGGTGTCTCCGAACGTCGCGTCGCCCTCACCGATGGTCATGGCGAAGGCATCGGGCTTCCAGTCCCTGAGTTGCGCCGCCCAGTGGCGCCACTCGGTGGCGAACTCGGGTTCGGACTGGTCGATGGACGCGAGGAATGCGGGCTGGTCAGCCGCCAGGACGGCGCGGGTCATGTTGGCGAGGGCGGCCTCGATTTCGGCGCGGGCGGGTTGCGGGTCGGCGTGCAGGGCCAGCAGCAGGGGGAGCAGCATGGGGACAGCCTAGCGGCACCGCCGGCTGCCGTGATCGTGGGGTGTTGACCCGGGTGGCGGCACCCGGTGCCACTGTCAGGAGGCGACGCGGGGTGTTTCGACCCAGTTGCCCTCGGTGTGGCGGACGATGGCGCCGGTCACGGAGTAGATGACCTGCTCGGCGATGTTGGTGCAGTGGTCGGCCATGCGTTCGGCCTGGTTGGCGACCTCGTGCAGGGCGAAGGCAAAGTCGACGGACATGCCGCCCTGGGCGATGCGTTCCTCGGCATCCCGGAGGATCGCGGCCTTGAAGGATTCGACGGCGTTCTCGCTCTGGAGGACGACACGGGCGAGCGTGGCGTCGGAGCGGTCGTAGGCGCGGACGGCGTCGCGGAGGATCCCGACGACGCTGTTGGCCATCACGCGGAAGGTCTCCGGGATGTCGCCGCGGACGGCGATGAAGTCGTCCACGCGCTCGGCGATGCGGCATCCGGCGTCGGCCACCCGTTCGAGTTCGTTGTTCACCTTGACGATGGTCAGGACGGCCCGGAGTTGCCCCTCGGAGAGTTCCTCGCCCTCGTTCGTCGCCTCGTTGAGCAGGTTGACGCAGGCTTTCTCGATCTCCACGTCCACCCGGTCGATCGCGTCGTCCTGGGCGATGGCCCGGTCCGCCAGCCCCTCGTTGCGCGCGAAGGCGGCGTCGAACGCGGCCTCCAGCAGGGCGCCGACGCGGCGGCCCTGTTCGACCAGGTCGGAGTGCAGCCGGGCGAGGCGTTTGTCAAAGCCGTGCGTGGGCATCCGTGGCTCGCTCGTGTTCCGGGCCCGAGCGGCCCGGCAACCATCCCTTCGCGGGCGCCACGGGGGTGTTCCACACGTCCATTGAGCCCCGCGAGCGCAGGGTATTATCGGCCTGCCGGGACGGCCCGGCGCGAAAAAGGGGTTTTTCATGCCGTACGAGATCGAGCACGTCCACGCCCGCCAGATCCTGGATTCTCGCGGGAACCCGACGGTCGAGGTCGAGGTTGAACTCTCCTCGGGGGTGGTGGGCCGGGCGGCGGTGCCCTCCGGGGCGTCCACCGGCGAGAATGAGGCGGTGGAACTCCGCGACGGCGACAAGGGTGTGTACGGGGGGAAGGGTGTGCTGAGGGCGGCCGCCAACGTGGGCGACAAGATTGCGCCTGTGGTATGCGGGATGGATGCGCGGGACCAGGAGGCGGTGGACCGGGCCATGATCGAACTGGACGGGACGCCGAACAAGGCCAAACTCGGGGCCAACGCGATCCTGGGCGTGTCGATCGCGGTGGCAAAGGCCGCGGCGGAGGTGTCGGGGCTGCCTCTGTACCGGTACCTGGGCGGGACCAACGCGCGTGTGCTTCCGGTGCCGATGCTGAACATCCTCAACGGCGGGAAGCACGCGGACAACAACGTGGACTTCCAGGAGTTCATGATCCAGCCGTGGGGGTTTGATGACTTTGGGGAGGCGATGCGGGCGGGGGTGGAGGTGTACCACGCGCTGCGGAAGGTGCTGCACGACAAGGGGCTCTCGACGGCGGTTGGGGATGAGGGCGGCTTCGCGCCGAGCCTGAAGTCCAACGAGGAGGCGCTGCAGTACATCGAGCAGGCGGTGGTGAAGGCCGGGTACTCCTGGGGTGAGCAGATGTTCGTCGCGCTGGACCCGGCGACGAGCGAACTGTGGAACGAGGCCGCCGCGATGGGGAAGCAGGGGTACTGCTTCTTCAAGTCCGGCAGGCAGGTGGTGAGCAGCGCGGAACTGGTGGACCTGTGGGTCGGGTGGTGCGCGAAGTACCCGATCCGCTCGCTGGAGGATGGGCTGGCCGAAGGGGACTGGGCGGGGTGGAGGCTGCTGACGGAGCGGCTGGGCGAGAGGGTGCAGTTGGTGGGGGACGACCTGTTCGTGACCAACCCGAAGTTCCTGCAGCGGGGGCTGGACGAGGGGTGCGCGAACGGAATCCTGGTGAAGGTGAACCAGATCGGGACGCTGACGGAGACCTTCGACGCGGTGAACCTTGCGATGCGGAACTCGTACGCGGCGGTGCTGTCGCACCGGTCGGGGGAGACGGAGGACGCGACGATCGCCGACATCGCGGTGGCGACCAACTGCGGGCAGATCAAGACCGGGGCCCCGTGCCGCAGCGACCGCAACGCGAAGTACAACCAGTTGCTGCGCATCGCGGAGCAACTGGGCGGGGGCGGGGTGTACGGGTCTTCGACGTGGTGGCGGTAGGCGCCACCCGGTGAAGTGGACTCGTATTATTCCGTCTCATGCCCCACGACCCCATCACCGACGCTGTGCTTGACCTCATCGCCCGCCAGGATCCGGACGTGGCCGGGCTGATCCGCAAGGAGGGCCAGCGGCAGGCGACGACGATCGAACTGATCGCCAGCGAGAACCACGTCTCACCGGCGGTCATGCACGCGATGGGCACCTGCCTGACGAACAAGTACGCCGAGGGGTACCCGGGGGCGCGGTACTACGGCGGGTGCGTGTTCCACGACCAGGTCGAGGACATCGCGCGGGAACGGGCGAAGAAACTCTTCGGATGCCGCTTCGCCAACGTGCAGCCGCACTCCGGGGCGCAGGCCAACATGGCCGCCATGATGGCCCTGATGGAGCCGGGCGACACGTTCGCGTCGCTGGTGCTCAAGGACGGCGGGCACCTGTCGCACGGGATGAAGATCAACTTCTCCGGGCGGTTCTTCAGGCCCGTGCACTACCCGCTGCACTACCCGCCGGGGCACCCGGAGCACGAGCGGATCGACTACGACGCGGTGAAGGCCCTGTGCCGCGAGCAGAGGCCGAAGGTGCTGATGTGCGGCTACTCGGCGTACCCGCGTGTGATCGACTTCAAGCGGTTCCGGGAGGCGGCCGACCAATGCGGGGCGGTGCTGGTGGCGGATATCGCCCACATCGCCGGGCTGGTTGCGGCCGGGGTGCACCCGTCGCCCTTCCCGCACGCCCATGTGGTGACGACGACGACGCACAAGACGCTGCGGGGCCCCCGGGGCGGGCTGATCCTGACGGACGACGAGGACCTGGCCAAGAAGATCGACAAGGCGCTCTTCCCGGGGACCCAGGGGGGGCCCCTGATGCACGTCATCGGGGCCAAGGCGGTGGCGTTCGGCGAGGCGCTGCGGCCGGAGTTCAAGGACTACGCGCGGCAGGTGGTGGCGAACGCGCGGGCGCTGGCGGCGGCGCTGATGACGCGGCGCTACCGGATCACCAGCGGCGGGACGGACAACCACCTGATGCTGGTGGACCTGCGCGGGCGCGACGCGAACCTGACCGGGGCCGATGCGGAGCAGTGGCTGGAAGCCGCGGGGATCGTGACGAACAAGAACGGCATCCCCGACGACCCCCGCCCACCGCGGGTGACCAGCGGCGTGAGGCTCGGGACCGCGGCGGTCACGACGCGCGGGATGCGCGAGCCGCAGATGGAGCGGATTGCCGGCTGGATCGACCGGGTGCTCGCGGCGGGGCTTCAGTCGCCCGGTGAACGCGAATCGACATCGAGAGGGGTGCGCGGTGAGGTGCGCGACCTGTGCGGACAGTTCTCGCTCCCGTGATGGAACAGCACGGCGCGGGCTGTTGCATCCGGTGGACCATTCCCGCACCATCACGGCCGGGCCCGCATACCGAGCGACGCCTGTCCGGCATCCCGGCGCGAGACCCGCCGCCGTCTGCGCCCAGCCGGGTGCAGCCCTTGTCCGTCCTCTCTCGGCAGGTTCTACAGCCGCGCCGCGGCCAGGCTCGCCAGTTCGCTCCGCTCGCTCCTGGCGAGCGTGACGTGCCCGAAGAGCGACAGGCCCTTCATCTTCTCGGCCGCGTATGACAGGCCGTTCGAGGACGAGTCGAGGTACGGGTTGTCGATCTGCTCGATGTCGCCGGTCAGCACGAGTTTGGTCCCGTCACCGACGCGGCTGGCGATGGTCTTGACCTCGTGGGGGGTGAGGTTCTGGGCCTCGTCCACGATCATGAACTGGTGCGGGATCGACCGCCCGCGGATGTAGGTCAGCGGCTCCAGCACGACCTTGCCATCGGCCAGGAGTTTCTGGATGCGCTGCTCGCTGGTGTGGCTCTCGGCGTTCTGCAGGTGTGAGCCCCGGGTGGAGAGCAGGTAGGTGAGGTTGTCGAAGACCGGCTGCATCCAGGCGGTGAGTTTCTCGTCCTTGTCCCCGGGCAGGTAGCCGATGTCGCGTCCCATGGGCATGATCGGCCGGGCGACGAGCAGTTTGTCGTAGCGTTCCTCGTTGAAGACCTTGGTCATTCCCGCGGCAAGCGCCAGGAGCGTCTTTCCGGTGCCGGCCGAGCCGAGGAGGGTGACAAACTTGATCTCGTCGTCCAGCAGCAGGTCCAGGGCCATGGTTTGCTGGACGTTGCGGGCCAGGATGCCGAAGGTGGGCTTGCGCGGCCCGGTGATCGGGATGACGTGGTCGGTGTCCGCGAGGCGGCGGGCCAGCCCGGTGTGGGCCGCGTCCCCGGTGTCGCGCAGCGACACGAACTGGTTCGGGATCAGGTCGCGCCGGAAGGGCCGCCCTTCCGCGTCCTTGCCCGCCAGGGCGTGCTCGAGCCTGGCGGTTGCGAGCATCCGTTCGCGGTAGAGTTCGTCGATCAGGTCGCCGTCCACGTCGGCCGTCAGGTAGCCGGTGTAGAGGTGCTCCGCATCGACCTTCTGGTTCTCGAAGTCCTCGGTGGCGATCCCCAGCGCGTCGCTCTTGATGCGCGCGGAAAGATCCTTGGACACGAACACCGCGCGCTTCCCCTCCCGGTGCAGGCCCCACGCGACCGCGATGATCCGGTTGTCCGGGCTGTCCTCCTGGAGCACGCCGGGACGCTCGTGATCCAGCACGTCGATCCGGATCGTTCCTGTCTGCCCGTTCGACCCCACACTGGCCGCGGCGGTCGCCGATGGGCTGAAGTGCCCCCACTCCACGCCCTCGGTCAGGCGGCCGCGGGAGCGGAGGCGGTCCAGGTGGCGGATGCACTCGCGGGCGTTGCGTCCGATGTCGGTCTCCAGCCTCTTCATCTTGTCGAGTTCCTCGACCACGGTGAAGGGGATGATGACGTGGTGCTCCTTGAACACGAAGAGCGCGTTGGGGTTGTGGAGCAGCACGTTGGTGTCAAGCACAAAGTGTTTGGTGCCCTGGCTCTGATCCCGCCGGGGTGCGGGCGGGGTGGGGGCTGGCTTGCGGCTGGTCATGGGCGTAACTTCCGTGTCACGGGTTCCCTCTCCGCGGCAGGCGGGCCGCCTGCCCCGCGGCTGGAGGATACCTAGGGGAGGAAGGCGGCGACGCAGAGGGCGATCCCTGTCGCCAGCGTCAGCAGCGTCTTCACGACGACAGCCACGAAACGGCCGACCGCCGCGCCCCGGCCGACCCTCACCGAGTGAGACCAGGACCTTCCGGCGATGGCGCGTTCTCCCGCGGCCGCGCCCAGCCCGGCGCCCAGGACACCGCCGACGATCGAACCGATGATCGGGACGACGAAGGTTCCGGCGATGGCACCCGCCAGGGCCCCGATCACGGCGGACCAGGCGCCGGCGCGCCCGCCGCCGGCCCGTTTGGCCCCGGCGCCGGACGCGGCCAGTTCGATGACCTCGCCCAGCAGGCCGAGCACCAGGCCGGCGCCGAGTGTCCACCACGAGAATGTCCCCGGTTGCCACCACTGGAGCCCGAGCGCAACGAGCAGGATGAACCAGAGGCCCGGGAGAGTGATCAGCGTGAGCAGCGTGCCCAGCACGGTTGCCAGCGCCAGGATCGAGCCTGCCAGGATCGTCAAAGCCCTCTCCGCCCCGCGCCCGCGGCCTCTCTCACGATCCTTGCGGCGCCGGCACGGTATTGGCTGTGGGGGCCGCGCGTTCCGGGAACGCGGTGCGTTCCATCGCCAGGACCCACTCTTCGAGCGGGTGGTGCCTGTAGAGGTCGAGTTTGATCTCCTGCCCGCCGTGCCTGGTGTGGCCGGGGCGGACCTTGAGGAAGATCAGGAACTTATCCCAGCGCCGCTTGTCGAAGTCCTCGACCTCCGCCGGGACCAGGGTTGATCCATCGGGCAGCGTGAGGCGCTGCTCCGCCGCGTCCCATCTGTATTTGCGGCGCGCCACCAGCAGGAGGAGCGCGGCCAGGTAGAGAGCGATCAGGGTGCAGGCGGCGAACAGCACCCACTGGACGGGGATGTCGTACCAGGACAGGGGCGCGACGGACGGGGCCTTGCCATTGGCCTGGAGCCAGACTTTGGAGAGCGCCTCCCAGGACCCGCGCGGGTCCTGCCGAAGGGCATCCACCTCGGCCCTGAGTTCCGGAGAATCCAGCCGGCCCAGGACTGCTGACTGCTCGAGCCACGTCCGTTTCGGGGCATCGGCGCCGGAGACGCCCGGCAGGGCCCGCAGGCGCCGCAGTTCGGCCCGCGGCTCGAAGGCATCGATGGTCGCGTACGTCCTGCCCTGTTCCGTCAGCGCATCCAGGAAGTTGAACTTCGCCAGCGAGGCCGCGGCGATGGCCCGGTTCGGATAGGCGACCATGGCGTCGTAGAGCGAATAGGCGGCGAAGCCGGCGCACAGGACAATGAAGAGCGTCATCCGTACCAGCCAGCGCTTGCCGAGCGTCGTCTGCATCATGGCGTCTCCGAGTTATCGGCTCCCCGCCCTCCGGGCCCGCCCAGGCGGGAGAGGGCCATGTGCCACCACTGCTCGGCCCGGGCTTGCCCGCCTCTGCGGCGGAGTCTATCGAAACCACCATCGGCCACCCGGCGCAGCGGGATGTGCGGAAAGGCCCACGGGGTCCGGAGCGCCCGGTCCAGGAACCGCTCATGGCTGCGCCGGAAGGCCGCGGCGCGGTCCGAGAGTTCGTCCCGTCTGGAGTGACGCCAGAGCATGACCGGGAGTGTAGGGATACCCGCGGCGGAGCCCCGGGCCTTGACGGGTGTGGTAGGGTGGTCTGCCGGGAGGCCGGAGGAGGTGTGCATGGTGAAGTACGTTGCGTTCGCGGTGTGCGGGCTCGCCGTGGCCGCCGGGGCCGGCGCCGATGAACTGACCTTCAAGGCGGACAAGGACAACACCTTGTACGAGACCGGCGGCGGGCCGCCTGTGAGCAACGGGGCCGGCGGCCGCATGTTCGCGGGGGTGACGGCGACGGGCCTGAAGCGGCGGGCGGTGGTCGTGTTCGACCTGGCGGAGATCCCCGCGGGCTCGACCATCAACAGCGTCACGCTCGAACTGCACATGTCGATGTCCATTTCCGGCAGCGTGCCGATGACGGTGCACCGGGTCCTGGCCGACTGGGGCGAGGGGACGTCCGTCGCCGGGCAGGGCCAGGGCGGCGGGGCCCCGGCGACGGCGGGCGATGCGACCTGGGACGACCGCTTCTATCCGGGGCAGACCTGGATCACGCCGGGCGGGGAGTATGAGCCCGAGCCCAGCGGTACGACGCAGGTCGGCTCCACGGGTACCTACCAGTGGTCCGGCCCGTCGCTGGTCATTGACGTGCAGGGCTGGGTCGATGCGCCGGCGAGTTGTTTCGGCTGGCTGATTGCCGGGGATGAATCGGCGTCGTCCACGGCGAAGGCGTTCGATACGCACGAGAACACGGACCCGAACGCAAGGCCGCGACTGATCGTGGACTTCACACCCCCGGGGGCGTGCTACCCGGACTGCAACGGCGACCACGCGCTGAACCTGTCGGACTTCGGGTGTTTTACGACGAAGTTCGCGCTGGGCGATCCGTACGCGGACTGCAACGGCGACGGGGTGCGGAACCTTTCGGATTTCGGATGCTTCACGACGAAGTTCGCACTGGGTTGCCCGTAAGGAAGGGTCGCGACGGCGACTGGGGCATCGCTCCCCCGCCCCGGTCTGACGCCGTACCCCGCGCGTTCAGTGATCGTCGGTGATGTTGACCCAGCGGGGGTCGGAGGCGGCGGCGCTGGCCGCGTCGTCCGGGTCGATCTGCGCGACCTCGTCGTTGTACCGGACCCAGTGGACGGTCAGCAGGCCCAGGAGGAGCGCCGCGGCCCAGGCGCCCACCTCGGCCTGGCGGGTGCGTCGGTAGAAAAACAGGATGAGGACGGCCAGCAGAACGGTGGCGCACTTCCACGACACGACGACGGCCGAACTGTTGTAACGCATGATGAGCCTGGCGACGGGGTTGCTCTCGAGCATCCCGATGCCCCGCAGGTGGGTCAGGGTCATGTAGAGGTCGGTGACGGACAGCAGGACGACGATGCAGAGGAGCGCGGCGACGCGCTGGGCGCGATCGAACTTCCGCACGCCGCGAACGGCCGTTTTCGGGTGCTCCATGACGCCTCTCCGGCTGCATCGGATGGTGCGCGCGTCGCCTCCATGGTCGCGGCCCCCGTAGACTGACCCGGCGCGGAGTTTGTGCCGATTAGTCGGGCGTGGGGCGGGGGCCCGGCGGCCCGAAGAAGGGGGCGTTCTTGGCGCGAGCGTCTTGGTGGGCGGTTGCTGCGGGGCTGGTGCTGGGGGCTGCCGCGCGCGCCCAGGGCCCGAACCCCGTCTACGCCGACTTCTCCCCGCTCGCGTCGGACACGCTGGCCCATATCGCGGAGTTCACCAGCGCCGGCAACCTGGGCGAGGCGTCGCGCCAGTGCCAGCGTCTGCTGGATGAGCACGGCGGCCAGGTGGTGCCGGTGCCGGGCGACCCGGACCTGTTTGTAAGCGTGCGTTCGCGGGTGCACGCGGTGCTGCTGTCGTCGCCGGATCTGCTGGCCCGCTACCGCGAGAACGAGGGTGCGGTGGCGCGGGCGGCCCTGGAGGACGGTTCGCTCCGATCCGCGCGGCGCGTGGAGGACGTTCGTCTGCTGACGCCGGCCGGGCTGGAGGCGGCGCTGCGGGTTGCGCAGGACCACCTGGAATCGGCACGGTTCGAGGCGGCCCGCCTGACGCTGGAGCAACTGGAGCGGCACCCCGATCGTGCGGGTGAGGGGGGCGCCCGGGCGGCGCGGCTGCTGGGAGAGGTCGCGCGATACCTGGCAGAACCCGGGCGGCACGAGGCGCTCGCCCGGGCGGAGCGCTGGGCGGGAACGGTCGGCCCCGGGGCGCCGCGGGCTGGACCGGCCGAGGTTCCGCCGTGGATCGGCCTGCCGGTGTACACGCTGGATCGGCCGGCGGCGGAGGTCGAATCGTCCGGGTCCAGCGCTCCGCTGTGGACCGCCAACATTGACCCGAGTTGGGAGCCGCCCCCCCCTTCGCCGCAGATGCCCGGGGCTCCGGCGCTGGCTCTTGATGAATCACGGATGTGGGTGGCGCCGGCGGTTTCGGGCGAGACGCTGTACACCAACGACGGGACGACGATCACCGCCCGGGACCGGTTCACGCTCCAGGCCCGGTGGTCCACGCGTCCATCCGCGGACCGAACGGTGGACGACCCGGAGGGCGTGCACCAGAACGCCGCGATGCGCGGTGCCGGGCGAGCCCTGGAGGACATGTGCTTCGTCACGGTTGCCGGGCGCGTGGTGCTGGCGACAACGGGGCTGGCCCGTGACGGCGACCGCGACGGCGACCCGCGCACCCACGCTCTGGACGCGGCGACCGGGCGCGTGCTGTGGTCCGTGTTCGTGCCGGACCTGGACCCGCAACTGGAGACCGGGAGCGTGCGCGGCCCGGTGCTCGTGGACGGCGACATGGCCGTGGTGGTGGTGCGGAAGGCGGCGCTGGCCCGACGGGTGGTGAGCGTGTACCTGGCGGGGCTGTCGCTGCGCACGGGCGCGGTCCGTTGGGTGCGCCTGGTCGGCAGCGCGGGCGCCCTGCCCTACATCCAGCAGCGGCGGATCGGCGACGCGGCGGTGCTGGATCGGGGCGTGGTGTACGTCCAGGACCAACTCGGCATCATGGGCGCGGTGGAGGCCGCGACCGGCAGGCCGGTGTGGACGCGGCGGATGGCGGTGCAACGCAACGCCGAACAGGGCACGCTCCCCTGGCGTTTCGGGGAACCGGTGCTGGACGCGACCGGGATGGTGGTGCTGTCGCCCGACCAGGGCAGCGTGCTGCGGCTGGACCGTGCCACGGGAGCGATCGTGGCGTCGCGTCCGGCCCCGCAACTGGGCGATCCGGGGTACATCCTGCGGGCCGGTGGCGACGTGGCCTGTGTCGGTGAAACCCGGGTCACGCTGGTCCCGCTCGTGGACATCGGAGCCGGACCGATCCGGGCGACCAAGGCGGTGCCGAGCAAGATCCGGGGGCGGGTGGTGGTGGCCGGCGACCGCCTGCTGCTGCCGCGGCTGGAGGGCTTCACGCTGGTGGACCTGGGCCATCCGGACGGCGACGGGGAACTCCACACCCTGGACACCCCGGGGAACGTGCTGCCGGTACCGGGGCAGCTGCTTGTCCTCGACGGCTTGTCGGCGCACAGTTACCTGGACTGGCCGCTGGCCGACCGGCTGCTTTCGGCGCGCATGGAACACGACCCGGCGGACCCGGCGCCGGCGATCACATACGCCGAACTCGCATTTCGGGCGGGGCACCCGGGGGCGATTGCGGCCTCCGCGGACAAGGCACTGGCCGCGCTCGACCGGGGCGGTTCGGCCGTGCTGCGCACCCGACTGTTCGGATCGCTGCGCGACATGGTGGCGGCCAGCCAGGGTCCGGAGCCCGGGCCGCGGGCGCTGCCGCCCGATGTGCTGGCGGCGGTGATCGAACGCCTGGGGCGTGCTGCGCAGACGCCGGCGGAACGTGTGGTTCACCTGATGGCGCTGGGGCGGCTGGAGGAGACGCGCGACCGGGCGGGCCCCGCGATCGAGGCGTACCAGCGGATCCTTGCCGACGCGGCGATGGGCGCCACACTGTGGCAGGGGCCGGGGCTGCGGGTCCGGGCCGGTCTGGAGGCGGCGCGAAGGGTGCGCGGGCTCGTAACGGCCCACGGCGCGGCGTCCTACGCACCCTTCGATGCGGAGGCCGAGTTTGCCCTGCGCGCCCTGGGGGCAGCGCCGGGCCCCGCGGCGCTGGAACGGATCGCGGCCCAATACCCGGCGTCCGCCCATTCGGCGTCTGTGTGGCTGCGTGCGGCGTCGCTGCACGAACGTGCCGGTCGCGATCACGCGGCGAGCGCTGACCTGCGGGAGGCGCTGGCCTCCGCTGAACTCGCCCTCACCGCCGGGCAGGCGATCGATCCCGCCGTTCCGGGAGAGATCGCGGGACGCCTGCTGGCCGGATTCCGGGCGGGGCAGGAGCCGTACGCCGCGTTGCGGCTGGTGCGGCGGCTCGGCTCGGGGACGCCGCCCATCACGCCGACTTCCGCCGGCAAACCGATTGACCTGGCCGCGCTCGACGCGGAACTCTCCAAGACCCTTTCGGGCGAGAACCGCCTGCCGCGGATCGGGGCCGATCTGGAGGCCGAACCGCAGGCCCTGGTCGGCTGGGCGCTCATGGAGCCGATCAGCCGCGAACGTGCCTCCGCCGAGCATGTGATGATGCTGAATCGCTCGGAGTTGAGGGTGGCGCTGTGGGGTGTGCCGATGAGCCGCGGCGGGCCGGGTGACACCACCGGGCCGACGCGGCTGTCGATGCTGTGGAGCCGGCCGTTCGAGCGCGCCGAGCCGCGCGTGCTGCGGCTGGAGGCCGGCGCGGTGTACCTGCTGTGGGACCGCGCGGAACAGGGTTTCGCGATCGAGAAGATCGACACGGTGACTGGACTGACGGAATGGAAGACCGATCCGCACGCGGCGTACTTCGCCGGGGAGTCGTCGTGGACCCAGCGGGCCGCCCTGACCCCGGAGGTCATCGAGACTCCCGTGGACGGGCCGGTAGCGCCCCTGCACGTCCTGGTGGCGGTGGGCGAGCGGGCGGTGATCCTGGCGGACCGAACGGGGCGGGTGGTCGCGTTTGATCCGGCGACCGGGGCCCCGCTGTGGCACGTCGTGAGTTCGCTGTGGCACATGCACGACGTCGCCATCCTGGGTGGCATCGTTGCCGTCGGTGGGGTGGCGCCGCCCGCGGACAACCCGGGCGCACTCTCGGGGTGGCACTCGGACATCGAGGTCTTTGATGCCCGGACCGGCGCCCCCGGGGCGGGGGTGACGTCGCTTGAAGGGACGCTCCGCTGGCTGCGGATCGCGGACACCGGGAACGCGGCGGGCCCGGCGATCCTGGCGGCCCTTGACGCCAGCCTTGTCTCCTTTGACGCCGCGACCGGCCGGCGCAACTGGGAGTGGCCCGGTTCCGGCGGGTTCGAGTCCATCGGTGCCTGGGTGCTCGGGGGCCGCCTGTTCGTCCTGGGCGAGGACCGGGCGCTCTGGATGGTCCCCGTGGATGCGGGGGGCGACGACCAGACGCGATCGCTCGACACCTTCAACCGGTTGACCAACAACGGGGTGGTCCACGCGGTGGAGGTTCCGGGGCCCGCGGGTCCGCTCGCGGCCTTCGTCAGCGGGCGCGGGGTCCTGGTCTACGACCCCGGCCGTGCGGAGCGCCCCGGGCGCAGCGGATCACCCGCAGCGCTCGTCGGTATCGATGCGCTGGTGCCGCAGGAGAACGTGCTGGACCCGACAGGGGGCACGATGCAACTGGTCACGCCGGTGGTCACGAGGACGCTGTTCGTGGCGCTGGAGCAGTACCCGCAGGTGCTGGAGGACAAGCGGCAGGTCTACACCCTGCACCTGCTGGATGCACGAAACGGGAAGATGCAGGGCCCGGCCACCAACCTGGTCATGTGGGCCGCTCCTCAGGCCGTCGCCGCCATCGATGGCCGGATCATCATCACGAGCGGCGACATCCGCGCGGTGACGCTGGTGTACGGGGCGCCGGAGGCTGATCGCTGACTCCGGCGCGTACGCTTGCCCGTGAGTGACGAGGGGCGTCAGGAAGGGGACTGGTTTGACCCGGTGTCGGGTGAGCGCGGGCTGCGCTTCTCCTGCACCATGTGCGGGAACTGCTGCACCGGGCCGGAGGGGTTCGTGCTTGTGAGCGCGGAGGAATCACTCCGGCTGGCGGCCAGGCTCGGCCTGGAGCACGCCGAGTTTCTTGGGCGGTACACGCACGTCACGCGGGAGGGGCGCTCGCTCAGGGAATCGCGGACAACGCACGGATTTGACTGCATCTTCCTCGACCGCACGAGCGTCCCGGGGCGAGCGGTCTGCGGCGTCTACCAGGACCGCCCCGCGCAGTGCCGTACCTGGCCGTTCTGGAGCACCATCGTCCGCTCGCGGCGGGACTGGGAACATGCCGGGCGCCGTTGCCCGGGGATCGGCCGGGGCGAACTGATTCCGCCGGAGCGGGTCCGCATCCTCCGCGACACGGTGCCCATGTGAGCGACGCGCACCTGTGGCTGGAGGCCGCGGCACGGCCGGAAGTCGCGGCGGAACTGGAGGCGGTCTACGCGTACATCGCGGCGGCGGTGGAATCCCGCGGGCCGCGGTGCTGGGTCAGCGGTCGCTGCTGCAACTTCGGGGCGCACGGGCACCGCCTCTATGTGACGGGCCTGGAGGCGGCGTACACCCTGCTCCGGGCGGAGCGCGATGGCGCACCGGCGCTGGACACCGGGCTGCTGCACGCGGCTCTAGGGCGCGGCGGGTGTCCCTACCAGGTCGGTGGCCTGTGCGGGGCGCACGGTGTCCGGCCGAGCGGATGCAGGGTCTATTTCTGCGATCACACCGCCCAGGACTGGCAGCGCGACCTGTCCGAACGCTCGCTGCGGCTCATCCGTGACCTGCACGACCGCCACGGGGTGGGGTACCGCTACGCGGAGTGGTCCGGGCTTCTCGGAGAACTGCTCGGGGCGACCTGACCGCGCCGTGCCGCGAGCAGGCGGCGCAGCCCCGAGCCGTCGTTCTCAAGGTCCGCCGGCAGCGGTGGCGGGGCCCGGAGCAGGCCGCGGAGCACGCCGCCGACCACGCGGGAATGCAGAAGGATCGAGAGCCCGGCGAGCCGGTGAGCCCAGGCCCAGCCCTTCAGGATGGCGCCGGTCCGTGTCCAACCGCGGCCGTGGCGCCTGCACAGCCACACCCAGTTCCGGGTGGCGAGCGAGAACCAGCGGGGTGACTTTCGCGCGGCCGCGGGGCTGTCGTGCCACACGATCCAGGCCGGATCGAAGCGGACGCCGCGACCCGCGGCAAGCAGTTTCAGAGCCAGATCGGTGTCGTTGCGGTAGAGGAAGTAGGCGGGCTCGTACCCACCCACACGGAGCCAGTCCTGCCGGCGGACAAGATTGCCGCACCCCATGAGCGGCCAGGCGTCGGTCGCTTCTGCCCGCGGAGCGAAGGCCCACTCGCTGGCGCCGGTCTGCGGGTGGCGCGGGTGCAGCGCGACCGCGGCAAGGTCCGGACGAGCATCCAGCAGTGCCGCCGCGGCGGCCACGGCGCCGCGGTCCGGTTGGGCGTCGTCGTCAAGGATCAGGACGTAGTCACCGGCGGATGCCGCGACGGCGCGGTTGTACGCCTCCACGCCGATGTTCTCTTCGAGCGGGAGCACCGTGACACGGTCCCGCGGCGCGCCCCGGAGCCGGTCCACGGTGCCGTCGGTGGAGGCGTTGTCGGCGACGACGATGGGCGCACCGGCGAGGTCCGGATCGGCCGCCAACTGGTCGAGGGTGCGTTCCAGCACCGCGGCCCGGTTGTAACTGAGCACGATGAGCGCGACCGACCCGCGCGGCACGCCATCGCCATTTTCGGGGGCCAGTGGTTCCCCGGGCACCGGATGCGGCCGGCGCACCGCGAGCCGCCACGCGAGCCCCAGACCCTTGTTCAGGACTGAGGCGAGCGCCGCCACCCTCCCCCGCCGCCCGATCCGACGGATCGCGTACCCGTCGCGCCAGACGGTGACCAGCACGCGCCCGGCCATCCAATCGACCGGCCGCCCGCGCGGCGAGACGATCGCCAGGTCGTGCGGCGGCCCGCCGACCAGCCGGCGCAGGGATCGCCTGACCGCGCGCGACTGCGGACCGGGTTCCTCGCGCACGCGCACCGGGTTCACCGCCAGTTTCCGCATGATCGCCGCGATCCGATCGGCGTCCACGTCCAGCCCGGGGCCCAGCGCCACCCGCCCGATGCCCCGGGCGCCGACGGCCCCGCGAACGCCGGATTCGAGGGTCTGGAGGGGGTGGGGCGGCTCAACCCGCAGGTCCGGCGGCATGGGCCCGCGCACGCCGTCAAGGGCATCGCGCAGCCCGCGCAGGTGCAGGCGGGCCAGGTCGTCGCGCCCGAGCATGACCTGGCACGCCGCGCGCCCGACCTCACGCAGCGCCCGACGCAGCCGGCACCGCGCACCGCACCCCGCGGCCGCCAGGGTGCCGAAGGCATTCCGGGCCGCGTAGTACCGCGCCACCGTCCGCATTCGATCCGGGCGGGGGTGGAAGGCCCTGGAGCGGGGGACGGCCAGCACATGCCCACCGGTCGCGCGGGCCAGACGAAGGCACCATTCAACGTCGTCCCCACTGACGAAATACCGGCCCATCAGGCCCGCCCGCTCGACGGCCCACCGTCGCACGAGCAGGCTGCACGCCGCGGCATACTCGACGCGCCGCACCGCGTGGCCGTTCGGCGCGGGCTGTACATACTCGCCGCTGGAGCGGTCGATGTACCCGCCGGCCTCGAACGGGGGGGAATCCGGCGACTCGTGGAGCGACGACGCGGCCGCGACGGCAACGGGATCGGCGTCGAGTTCGGCCAGCAAGGCCTCCAGGGCGCCCGGATCGAGCCGGGCATCGCTGTCCAGCAGCCACACGAACTCGCCCTCGCCGTGGGGAGTTCCGCGGGCCAGGGCGTGGCGCATCCCGGCGTTGAAGCCGCCGCTGCCGCCCGCGTTCCGCGAGAGCCGGACGACCGCGGTCCGCGGCGAATCCAGCCGGATCGGTGGCTCCGATGCGTTATCAACGACGATCGTGTCCACGGCGACGCCCGCGGGTACACGCAGGGCGGCGACGTCGCCCAGGAGCAGCCTCAGGTCGCCGGGCCGGTTGTAACAGGGGACGACGGCCGTGACACGGCGCGCCGCCACGGCCGGCACCTCCAGGGGGTGCCCGAGGTGAAGGGGGGCGAAACGGTCAACGTGGGTCGCCTGTTCCACGCGGGGCAGTGTATTCGTCGCGGCGGCGGGGTGGCCCCAGGTTTCGTGCGCAACTCATTGAGAGATAAACCCTTGCATGAAAGGGGGCCCGCGCGTATGTTTGATGGATTGACGGAGTGTGACGGCCGGAGGAGACTGCCCATGCCACGCCGATCCCGAAGCGACGCCCGGAAGCCCCGTGACCTTTTCGAGGCCCTGGAGAGCCGGACGCTCCTGTCGTACACCCACCCGATGATGGCGGCCCTGCCCGGGTTGGACGCGATGGAGAACCCCGGGAACACGGTCGTCCGGTTCCAGACCAGCCTGGGGAACATCGATATCGAGATGTACGACGCGGTGGCGCCGCACACGGTGGCGAACTTCCTGCAGTACATCAGGGACGGGGCGTACGACGACATGTTCTTCCACCGGGACGTCCCGGACTTCGTCCTGCAGGGGGGCGGATACAAGTTCGAGGATGGGCAGGGCAAGCGGAACATCCCGCAGCGGGACGCGATCGCCAACGAGTTCAACCGGCACAACACCGAGGGCACGATCGCCATGGCGCGCCTGCAGGGGCAGCCGGACTCGGCGACCAACCAGTTCTACTTCAACCTGAAGGACAACCCGACCCTGGACCTGATCGACGGCGGGTTCACGGTGTTCGGGAAGGTGATCGCCGGATGGGACAACGTGCTGGCGATCCGCGACCTGAGCACGCGGGACTACGACGTCAAACTCAACGGCGTGGAGGGGCACTTCTTCGATGACGTGCCGGTCATCGGCAACCCGGGCCCGTCCACGCCGGTGACGGAGGCGGGGCTGGTGATGACCTGGGACGCGGAGATCATCAAGCCCCGGGGCGCTCCCGATT
Source organism: Phycisphaerales bacterium (assembly GCA_020849105.1). Taxonomy (GTDB): domain Bacteria; phylum Planctomycetota; class Phycisphaerae; order Phycisphaerales; family UBA1924; genus JADLGW01. Next base: position 56,988 of record JADLGW010000045.1, read on the forward strand.
TCTACACCCAGGCGGCGTACTACGCCGAGGGGTTCCGCAACGCGAACATCGTGGAGCGCGTCGACGTCGTGAACTCCGACACCGGGCGCAACAACTACTACCAGGTGATCGTGCGTTACGAGACGGGAGAGCGCGACAAGGTGATCGCGACCGGGCTGCTGACCCCGTTGCAGAGGAGGACCATCAAGATCGTGGACAACGCGGGAGGGTTCAACCTCGTCCGCTCGGGCGTGGGCTACGCCATCGAGGTGCGATCCACCCGGGTGCTCGCCGCCTCGCTGAATCACCGCGACTTCGGCGTCACGCTGGGCGAGTCGTTCATCTCCACCGTCAACCAGCCGGTGAACGGGCTGAAGTTCTGGAACTTCGCGGCCGGGGTCAAGGGCCCCGGCGAGCGCGACTTCATCCTGTGGGACAACATCACGGACCAGACGGTGACCGTGTACCTGACGCTGTACCCGCAGAGCCAGCCCGCCAAGGAGTTCAGTTTCCAGGTGGAGCGGTACCGGCGCGGCGGGGTTTCCATCAACACGCTCGCCGGCGTGCCCAACAACCGCGTGTTCTCCGTGCGCCTGGCCTCCACCGGGCCCATCGTCGCCGCGATGAGCCGCTACGAGATCAACGGCCTCACGTCCACCACCAACGGCAGCACGGAACTTGGCATCCCGCTGGGGGGCCGGTCCGAGGGGTACCTCGCGGCCGCCCGCGTCGGGCCGGGGATCACCAGCACCCTCAGCGTGCTGTACACGACCGGGGCGCCCAGTGCGCTGATCGATTTCTACTTCTTCTTTGACGACGGCTCGGTGATCCGCGGGAAACCCGTGGACCTGACCGGCCTGGTGCGGCGCAAGGACATCAACCTGGCGACGATGGGCCTGACGACCATCCCGGCCGATGAGCCCTTCGCGATCCGGTACAAGGTGCGGGGGGCCAGCACCGCCGTGGCGGTTGTCTACACCCAGGAGTCCGACGGCGACACGATGTCCACGCCGTTCACGACCGCGTCGGGCAACAACCTCTACTTCGGCGACGGGTACATGGACCCGGACGAGGTCGGGTCGACGTACTCCGAGACCATCTCGATCTTCAATCCCTACCAGGACACGCAGGTCTCGTTCCGTTGGGGGATCCAGTTCCTCTTCTCCGACGGCACGCGGCTCGCCTTCAACGGCGGGACGCTGGCCTCGCTGCGCCGGCTGGACATCCGCCCCAACGAGATGCCGGGCTTCATGGCCAAGGTGAACTCGAGCCCCGCGTTCCGCTTCTACTCCGTGGTCCTCGGGTTCACGGAACTGGTGAACGGCCAGCCGTTCAGCGGCGGAGCCGGGATCGCCCAGATCACGCGCATCCACGCCCAGGCGAACTGGCGTCAGACCATGACCAGCGGACCGATGGTCCACCCCGGCGTGCCGCTGACGTACATGGACGCGCCGCAGTTCGATCCCCTGTGAGGCCGGTGTCGCGCGGGCGTCTTGCCCGCCCCTGACCGGGCATGGGCGCCGCGGGCGATCAACTCTCGCCGCGGCTGTCTCGGGGTGCTGATGGCGCCGGGGTGTTCGCGGCGGCGCGGGCCCCCGGCAGCACCGCGCGGGCCAGGCGCAGCATCCCCGTCGCCGCCGCCGCCAGCGGACGCGGCAACGCCCGCACCGCGCGGTGCAGCGCGTGGTGCAGGCGCACCGCGGCCATCGATTCGTACATCTCGCGCTCGGCCCGCAGCGCGCGCAGGTTGATCGGTTGGCCGTCCTCGTCCACCCAGTGCATCTCCGCGCGCCGCAGCGCCCCCACCGCGCGGGCCAGCAGGTCCTCGGCGTGCCGATGGTACATCTCGGCGTGGCGGGACATCAGGTCGCGGAACAGGGCCTCGTGCCGGCTCGCGGCCCCAGTCACCATGGTCACCGGGCTGTGCCGGTTCCAGTTGAAGAGCATCTCCGGCACCCGCACGCCCCGCCACCCGCGCTCGGCGAACTTCAGCCACAGGTCCCAGTCCTCGTACCCCCGGCTCAGCGATTCATCGAAGCCGCCGACCCGCTCAAAGCACTCCCGCCGGACGAGCGCCGTGACGGGGTGCAGGTTGGTCACCATCAGCAGCAGCGGGTCCCACTCCGGCACACGCCACTGGCCCTCGTGAAGGCCCACGATCCGCTCGTGGCAATAGGCGTGCGAGGCCCCGGGGGCGCCACCCAGGGCCGCGGCGAGAGCCGTGGCGAACCGCGGTTCCACCGTATCGTCGGCGTCGAGGAACGCCAGGTAGGGCGAGTCCGCACCGTGGGCGCCGGCGTTTCTGGCCGCGGGCAGGCCCCGGTTCTCCTGCCGGATGACCCGAACGCGTGGGCCGGCGCACTCGGCGCACCGCCGTGCCGAATCCTCACCAGAGCCGTCATCGACAACCACGACCCGAACATCAGCCCCGGCCTGGGCCAGGGCCGAACCCACCGCCGCGGCCACGAAGCGGCCGTGGTTGTGGCAGGGAATCACGAAGGTCACGGCGGGAATGGGCACGACAGACGGTATCAGGGCCCGGAGAACAGGGGACGGGGCGCAATGAAACGGGGCCCTGTTTGTCTGGCGGCGTTGGTCCCGTCATACTCCCCGTCCTCATGTCTCCCTTTCGGCGTTTCGCATGGCGGATGACCCGGTACCGGCTGCTCCTGGCCGGGGCTGTCGCCTGCGCGTTCCTCTCGGCGATCAGCCTGGGGGCCGGGCTGCTGGGCATCGCCCCGATCCTGAAGGCCATCCTCAACGAGCATGTGGAACTCCCGGACCTGGCCCGCCGCTTCAACGAGAGCGCACCGGCGCCGCTGCGCCTTCCCGACACATGGATCGCGGCCCTGCCCACGGGCGAGTTCACGGCCGTCGCGTGGGTGTTCGGGGCCCTGGCGGTGCTGACCGTCTTCGGCGGCGTGGCGAACTTCCTGCACCAGTACCTCTCGCTGACCATCGTGCAGCGCACCGTCGCCAACGTGCGGCGCGACGCCTTCCACAGGGTCATCCGCCTGCCGCTGGCCAGCGTCCTGCGGGGCGGGTCGAGCGACACCGTCAGCCGCGTCGTGGCGGACACGGCGCAACTCGAGTCCGGTCTGAGCGCCCTGCTCTCGAAGTCCGTCTCGCAGGTCCTGAAGGGCGTCGCGTCGTTCGCGGCGGCCCTGCTGCTGGCCCCGGTGCTCACGCTGATTGCATCGCTGATCGCGCCCGTGCTCTACACGATCATCCGGCGGCTGGGGAAGCGCATCCGCCGCGCGTCACGGTCGGCGCTGGCGTCCCAGGCCGGTCTGTACGGGGCGGCGAGCCGCGCCATGCAGGGGCTGCGTGTCGTGAAGGTCCACACCACGGAACGCCTCGAGGCGGGCCGCTTCCACCGCTACAACAAGGAGGTCATGCGGCAGATGCTGCGTGTGCGCACGGCCCGCGCGCTGGCCAGCCCGCTGGTCGAGGTTCTGTCCATTCTTGTGCTGGGCGTCCTGTCCATGGCGGCGTCCTGGGCCATCCTCAAGGGCAAACTCGAGCCCACATCGTTCCTCTCCTCCATGGTCTGCCTGTTTGCCGCCGGTGCTTCGCTCAAGCCGCTGACCGGGCTGATGAACGACATGCAGCAGGCCGAGGGGGCCGCGGGCCGCCTCGACGAACTGCTCCGCGCGGAGCCTGAGCCCGGGCATGACCCGTCGCTGCCCAGGCTGGCGCGGCACGCCGTGTCCATCGAGTTCCGCGACGTCACGCTGACCTACGCCGGCGCGGCGACCCCCGCGCTGACGGGCATCAACCTGCTCGTGCGCCACGGTGAGCGGGTCGCCATCGTCGGCCCCAACGGGTGCGGGAAGACCACGCTCCTGTCCCTTGTGCCGCGCCTCTTCGACCCCTCGGGCGGCTCCGTGCGGATCGACGGGCGCGACGTGCGGGAGGTGTCCGTCCGATCGCTCCGCCGCCAGATCGGCGTGGTGACGCAGGAGACGGTGCTGTTCCCCGGGACCATCCGCGACAACATCGCCTACGGGGCCGACGATGCGGACGCCGGGCACGTCGCGGACGCTGCCCGCCGCGCCCGCGCCGAGGGGTTCATCCTCGCCCTGCCGCGAGGCTACGAGACCGCGGTGGCCGAGCAGGGCGCGACGCTCTCCGGCGGGCAGCGGCAGCGCCTGGCGATCGCCCGCGCGATCCTGCGCGACCCCGCCATCCTTATCCTGGACGAGGCGACAAGCATGATCGACGCGGACTCCGAGGCCCGCATCGGCGAGGCCATCGCCGAGTTCACGCGCGGACGCACCTGCCTGATCGTGGCCCACCGGCTCAGCACCGTGCTCAGCGCCGACCGTATCGTCGTGATGGACGCCGGGCGGATCGTGGACAGCGGGTCACACGCGGACCTGATGGAGCGGTGCCCGACCTACCAACTCATCGCCAGGCGCCAGTTGTTGGGAGGCGACGGGCACGAATGAGCGGCCAAGAGTCAGGAGTCCTCAGAACATGTCCGGCATGCCCGGTGAACCCGCGGGGAAGACCGTCGCGGCCGCCCGCACCGCCGCGTCGTCCCCGTACAGACGCCCGGCCTGCCGCAGGCCGCCGGCGCTGATGTACCCGGCATACAGCGCCCCCAGCGCCCCGATATCCAGCCGCACCGAGCCCTCCCCGCCGCGGACGGCCTCGGCACGCCCACCCTCGGCGTGGACGCGCCAGCGCCCCGCGTTCTCCGGGAACAAGGGGTCGTCAACGTCCAGGTCCACGGCGCCGCCGGCGCCGGGCGCATACCCACGGGCCGCGATCGCCCCCGGGACGTCCACGATCCGCACCATCCAGAAGTCCCGCAGCGTCATCGTCCAGCGCTGCTCCCGCAGCATGAGGAGCACCGGGTGCGTCGGACCGCAGTGCATCACCAGGTCCAGGCCCATCGAGGCGAACCCGGCCAGGAAGCCCAGCACCCGCCGCCCGCCCGCCGCCGACCGGAACCCGATGTCCATCAGCGTCACGTCGTGCCGAGCGCTCGCCGCGTCCGGGCGCGACTGCTGGAGCACGGCGTAGCCATCGATTCCGCCCCCGGCACCCGGGGCGACCCAGCCCAGCGCCGCCTGGCCCCGCGGCATCCAAACCCGGTCCCAGACGTACCGGCCGCGATCCAGCCAGCCGTCCCAGTGCGACGCCATCCGCTGGTAGCACTCGGCCACGGCGGGTCGGTCCGCCTCGGTCGCCGGGCGCATCTCCGGGCGCGGCTCGCCCCCGAGCCGGGCAACAGGGATACGGACCTCAAACCGCGACCCGGCCTGTTCGAATCCGACCCGCCGGTACAAGGGCTGTGTGGCCGGGTACAGCGTCGAGATGGGTACGCCGTCGCCCCTCACCTCGCGCAGGAAACTTGTCATGAGGAACGTAGCGACGCCTCCGCCGCGGCCCTCCGGCGGCACGGCCACGCCCGCAACCCCCACCGTGGGCACGCTGCGCCCGCCGAAGAACTGGCCCATGGTGGTCCGCAGGAGTTGCCCGGCCACGGCGCCGGCGGCGTCACGCACAACGCGCACGTTCGCCAGGCCCGATCGCTCGATCCACTTCTTCGAGTCCTCCGGGGCGAACGCGAACGAGAGCCCAGAGATACGGGCGATCGCATCCAGCTCTGAGGTGGTGGCCGTTGAGTAGGTCCAAGTACCCATCAATCGCTCCCCTTTCCGCTGGGCGCTCAGAGTAGTGGCGGCGGCCGCTCCATACCTTGAACGGCGTCAGTCCTGGGTTTCCAAAAATGAACGGCCCCGGCGCGGAGGCCGGGGCCGGTCGGGTTCTGGAACCTGGAAGCGTCAGCGACGGCGACGGGTCGCGATCAGCCCGCCGAGGCCCAGCAGGGCGACGGAGCCCGGCGCGGGAACCTCCGCAAGCGTGATGACCACGTTGTCCCACTGGATGGTGTCACCGACGGCGTTGAACGAGTACCCGTTCATGAACGTCACGGTGTACTGCCCGGGGCCGTCGAGCCCCGCGGTGACAAAGTCCATCTCCAGTTGGCCGCCCGCAGACCCGTCCGGCGGCGGGGTGCCGGTGCCCAGGGCGCCCCAGGCGCCGCCGGGGTTGCCGAAGGTCGGCCCGACCACGAAGGAGCCGTTGGGCCCCGTGATCGTCAGTTGCATGTCGGAGTTGTACGCGAAGCCCAGCGTCTCCAGCATGGACGCGGAGAGGTGGAACCCGCTGACGGCGCCGCCGGCGTAGTTGAACACCTGGCTGGCCTGGGCGCCGAAGCCGTCCAGCGGCCCGGTCGACCCGAAGTTGAACACCTGGGCGCTCGCGGCCCCGGCGACGGTCATGAGCGCGGCGGCCGCGGCAAACGATGCGAACTTCATGTCTCTTGTCTCCAGTTTCACGACACGAACGATCACTCGGGTCCGCACATGCGGCCGGTGAAACTCTCCAACATCGCCGATGTCCTGGAGAGGAACCCGGCGACTGCCGATCGCGTTTGTCGGATGCGACCGTCTCTCTCTTCTCCCCGCCGCCTTTCGGCCGCGGCACCCCGAAGGGGCGAATGACAGCCCTCAGAATACCGCGCCGTGCTCGGTTCCACAAGGACAAACACGGAATCGCGCACGAAAAATATGGCGTGGGAAGTCGCGGTAATCTCGGTAATCCAGGGGGTTTTGGAGCGGGTAAACACACGGGTGCCGCCGCCGCGCGACCCGGCGGACGTGAACCCGGGCTGACCGCGGACGTCGCGGACCAACTCAACTCGCATGTGCGCGGGCAGTTCGTCGAACCGCCCACTGCGAGGCAGAGGGGCGAACCCCGGCATTTCCGCTTCACCCCGTGAAGTCTGCTGCGGCTTACCCCGCCGCCATCTTCGCGGCCTTGGCGCGGGCGTCGTCCAGCGTGCCGACGTACATGAACGCGCCCTCGGGCAGGTCGTCGCCCTCGCCGTTGGCGAGGCGCTCGAATGAGTCGATGGTCTGCTCCAGCGGCGTGTAGATGCCCTTGAACCCGGTGAACTGCTCGGCAACGAAGAACGGCTGCGAGAAGAACCGCTCGATCTTGCGGGCCCGGGCCACCGCCAGTTTGTCCTCCTCCGAGAGTTCATCGACGCCGAGGATCGCGATGATGTCCTGCAGGTCCTTGTACCGCTGGAGAATGCGCTGGACACGCTGGGCGACGCGGTAGTGCCGCTCGCCGATGATTCCCGGGTCCAGGATGCGGCTGGTGGACGCCAGCGGGTCCACGGCCGGGTAGATGCCCTTCTCGGCGATGCCGCGGGCGAGCACGACGAACGCATCAAGGTGCCCGAACGCGGTCGCGGGGGCCGGGTCCGTCATGTCGTCGGCCGGGACGTAGATTGCCTGCACGCTCGTGATCGCGCCCTTGGAGGTCGAGGTAATCCGCTCCTGGAGTTCGCCCATCTCGGTGGACAGCGTCGGCTGGTAGCCCACGGCCGACGGCATGCGCCCGAGCAGCGCCGACACCTCCGACCCCGCCTGGGTAAAGCGGAAGATGTTGTCCACGAAGATCATCGTTTCCTTGCCTGAGGAGTCGCGGAACTCCTCGGCCATCGTGAGCCCCGAGAGCGCGACACGCAGGCGCGAGCCGGGGGGCTCGTTCATCTGGCCGAACACCATCGCCACCTTGTCGATGACGTGGGCCTTCTGCCCCTTCTCATCGGTGTACTCGGCCTCCTTCATCTCCCGCCACAGGTCGTTGCCCTCGCGGGTGCGCTCACCCACGCCGCAGAACACGCAGTACCCGCCGAACTCGCGGGCCACGCGGGCGATCATCTCCTGGATGATGACCGTCTTCCCGACGCCGGCCCCGCCGAACAACCCGATCTTGCCGCCGCGGACAAACGGGCACAGGAGGTCGATGACCTTGATGCCCGTGACCAGTACTTCGGTGTTCGGGTTGAGTTGCCCGAACTCCGGCGGGGCGCGGTGGATCGGCCGTCGCTCGACCCCCGTGGGGGCCGGCAACCTGTCGATCGGATCGCCCAGCAGGTTGAACACACGTCCCAGGACCTTCTCGCCGACGGGCACGGTCACCGGGCTGCCCGCGTCCGTCGCCCTCATCCCGCGCCGGAGCCCGTCGGTCGAGCCCAGGGCAACCGCCCGCACGCGGCCGCCGCCCAGGTGCTGCTGCACCTCGCCCGTCAGATTGAGTTTTCCGACGGGGGTGTCGGCCTCGATCTTCACCGCGTTGTACAGGTCCGGCAGGCCGTCCTCCGGGAACTGAGCGTCGAACGTGGAACCGATGACCTGGGTGATGGTGCCGTTGGTGGCCATGAACTGCCCTTGTGAATGGAACCCGGGCCAAAAACCGCCCGGCGTGGGGGCACAAGGATAGGTATGGCTCTGGGTACCCCGCCACTCCATGGCGGTGTCACTCGGTTCGCGGTGGGCAGGCCGCGGAAGGGGCCGTCCGCTTCTCGATCTCGGCCCGAAGCCGCTCCGCGAGCCCGGCCCTTGCTTCCCCAGTCATTGATCCGCGGAGCCGGGCCGCATCCCACCCCCACACGGGCGCCCGCGGCGTCGGGTCGTCCGCGTGGCGCGGGATCACATGCCAATGGATGTGGGCCACGATGTTCCCCAGGCACTCATAGTTGATGCGCGGCGGAACGTCCCCGGTACCGGACGCCGGGAACACGGCCCGGATCGCGCCCGCGACCCGGGCCGCCTCCGCGAAGACCCGGGCCTGGCGGGCGATCGGCAACTCCGCCAGGTGCTCGGCGTGCTCCCGGAGCACCAGAATGCACCAGCCCCGGCACCCCTGGTTCTCGCCCAGGTACACCGCCGTCTCGTCCAGTTCGGCGATCAGCGGAACGTCCGGGCTCCGCAGGCGGGCGCACATCGGGCACCCAGTCATCGAGGCCGCATCCATGGTCTTCCACGATACCATCGCGCCGGAGGTTGCCATGCCCAGGCTTCCCTGGTTCGAACGGAGGTTCGTGTTCCCGCACCCCGTGGATCGCTACCCGGAAGTCGTTACACGCTTCCGCGGCCTGCCGGCGCGGGCGGAGGAAGCGGTCCGCGGCCAGTCATCGGCCGAACTCACGCGGAAGCGCGACGCGGGGTGGACGATCCAGGAGAACATCGGCCACCTGCTGGACCTGGAGACCCTCTTCGATGGCCGACTCGACGACTTCCAGGCGGGCAGGACGATGCTCCGCGCCGCAGACCTGAGCAACCGGGCAACCGCCGAGGCCGGGCACAACGCGAGCGAGATCGGCCGCCTGCTCGGCTCGCTTCGCCGTGCCCGGCAGGCCCAGGCCGCACGCCTCGATGCACTCGCCCCGGCCGAGTTTGCGCGCGTCTCCACCCATCCGCGACTGAACATCCCCATGCGGCTCGTGGACGCCGTGGAGTTCGTCTGCGAGCACGACGACTACCACCTGACGCGCATCCACGAACTCACGCGAATGTAACCCGGGTCGGGGTTCCCTTCTCTCGCGCTGCTCGAAGCACGCCGCGTCCGAGAATGCCACACCCTGCGGTCGGCGTGTGCGGCGGGTTGCGGCGGAGAAACGATGAATCCTTCATCCGGGCCCCGTTGCCACATTGGGACTTCGCTGGAACTCTCGCGGGGCGCGCCGCGTACACTCGGACCTAGGAGGAGAGCGACCATGAAACGAGTTGTTGCCACTGCCCTTCTGGCCGCCGCTGTCCCCGCGCTCGGCCAATCTGTCCGCGTCGAAACCGATGCCACGGGTACCTATATCCGGCCCTCCCGTGGCCTGATGGGGCCGACCGCCCCGAGTCCGGAGGCCATGCTCTGGACCTACAACCACCCGACGGCCATTCCGCAGTCGGTGTCCCTCAGCCCTGCCTCCGGCTCGGCCTGGGTCGGCCAGACCCTGAATGCCGAGATGCTGCAGCGCTTCGCCATCACCGGGAGCGGCGTTCCCACGATGGAGATCCCCGCCGGGGGCAACAGCCCCTGCCTGGTCTCCGCGGCCCAGAACGCCGACATCGCGGCGTTCCTGGACCACACGGGTTCGAACTTCGAGGTCCGTGCGTACGCGTCCACCAGTTCCACGCCGCTCTGGACCTTCTCCGTCCCCGCCCAGTACGACAACTACGGCGGCCCGCACAACCTGAAGGTCTCGCGTGACGGCTCGGTCGTCGCGGCGGGCTTCAACATCTCCGCCGGCGGGGCGCCCATCCTGTACTTCCTGAACGGAAGCACGGGCGCCGTCATCAACACCTACACCCAGCCCTCCGGGTTCATCGCGTCGGTGGACCTCACCGATAGCGGCGGGCTCTGCGTGATCCAGCACACGACGACCCAGGCCCTCGCGAAGGTCATCGACACCGCCACCGGGACGGAAACGTTCTCCGTCCCCGGCACGGGCGCGGGCACCGCGTACTTCAAGATCTCCGGCAACGGCGACGTGATCGTGGTCGGCGGCTTCTCCTTCCATGTGTACAAGAAGATCGCCGGGGTCTATACCCAGATCATCAACTTCAGCGCGCCGACCTCCTGGTTCGGTTCGGCGGCCGTGGTCAGCCGCGACGGCTCAACCGTCGGCGCCCTCAACCACAACTACGGGACCAACTACCAGGACACGTCCACCCGCATCTGGGACGTGAACTCCGCGGCGCTGCTCGGCACGTTCAACACCCACGGCTCAGGCTCCCTCCAAGGGTCGGCCTCGGACGCGGCGATGTCCGACGATGGGTCGAAAATGGTCGCGGCGCACTGGGGCACCCAGGACAACGCGTTCCCGGAAACCCTGGTCTTCGACCGCAGTGTGAACCTCATCAACCAGATCGATTCGCCCGGTTCACCCTTCAGCGTGGACATGTCCGGCAACGGGCAGTACGTCCTGGTGGGGGCCAAGTCCGTCCACGCCAACATCATGGGCAATGGGGGTAACACCTACCTGCTCAGCAACGCCGTCGCCTGCTACCCGGACTGCAACGGCGATGCGGCCCTCAACCTCTCCGATTTCGGCTGCTTCACGACCAAGTTCGCCCTCGGCGATCCCTACGCCGATTGCAACAGCGACTCGGTCCTGAACCTGTCCGACTTCGGTTGCTTCACGACCAAGTTCGCCCTCGGCTGTCCGTAACGCCGCCGCACCTCCTTCGAAGCCGAGCGCCCGCGCGATCGGTTTTTCTTGCGCTGCGGCCGGGGCGGTCGCGGGGCCCAGCCGAGGCTGGCGCTCCGCGTGGACAACCTGTTCTCTGCGGCCGGAGGGGCCGCCCGAGCCGATACTGCGCACGGGGACGCATTGGGCGTGGAAAGGCCCTGTTTCCCCGTGGTCGCTGTGCCCTCAACGGAGTTGACGATGAACAGGAACGGAGTTCTGCGCCGCGTGGTGTGTGTGATGGCCCTGGCCGCGATGGGGCTCGGGGGCTGCTCGGGTAAGAAAGCCCAGTTCAGCGCGGTGATGAGCGAGAATAACGAACTGCGTCAGCGGAACTCCGACCTGACCACCGCCCTTCAGGAGGCCAACACCCGCAACGCCTCCCTGGAGCAGGAGAACCGCGACATGGCGTCGAACCTCGACCGCCGCGGCGGGGGCGGCGGGGGGCGAGCGGGCGACACCGGGTTCGAGGGGATTAGCGGCGTCAACGCATCGCGAGGGGCCGGCGGAGAGGTGGTGTTGGAGATCGCCGGAGAGGTCCTGTTCGACTCCGGCTCCGTGAGCCTGAAGTCCTCGGCCAAGAGTTCGCTGTCCAAGGTCGCCAATGTCATCCAGTCCAGGTACCCGAGCAACATGATCCGGGTCGAGGGCTACACCGACAGCGACCCGATACGGAAGAGCAACTGGAAGACCAACGAGCGTCTGAGCGCCGAACGCGCCTTGGCGGTCGAGAACTACCTGGTCACCAAGGGGTTGTCGAACGACCAGTTGTACTCCGCGGCGTTCGGGCCCGCCCGTCCCAAGCCCTCGAAGAAGGACAGTCGCCGGGTGGAGATCGTGATCCTTGCCGCTGCCGGATGATCGGTGTTTGTGCGGCAGGTAGAGTCCGTATCCGGTCCGGGGCGTGACCTTGCGATCGTACGACCTATACTGTTTTTCTAAGAGAATGCTCATCCTGCGGGCGTCCTTTGTGGGAGCCGGACAAGGAAACTGGTGGAATGAACGACCGCGTCGCCCGGCTCCGCATCGGACCCTACCTGTTCCTTCGCCAGATGCAGGGTGGTCGCGTCGCCGATCGCTGGCTGGCGGTTCACGAGGGTGACGACACCTCACATGTCGTTCATCGGATCCCGGTCCGCTCGGATGACCAGGCCCGGGTTCTTGAGGCCATCCGACCGCTTTCCCACCTGGATCATCCCCACATCCTGCCGATCGAGCAGGTTTCCGTGGGTTCGGTCGGCGGCGGGAATGCGTGGATTGTCGCTCCCTTCACCGGAACGCACGAGGGGCTCCTGAACCTGGCCGATCTGCTCGCGGCAAAGGGCGGCCGCATGCCCTTGCCGGAGGCCGAGCGTGCCTTGGTCCAACTGCTCGGGGCCAGCCGGTACGCCCATGTGCTCGGGTGCCGCCACGGCGCGATTGCAATGAACGAGGTTCTGGTGGACCGGGGTGGCAGCCTGGCCGTTGAGTTGTATGGAGTCTGGCACGCCCTGCGCGCCCGCCAAGGGGCGGCGGCAGAGGTTGTCCGAGATGAAGTGCGGTCGATCGTGGAGATCGGGTACCAGATGCTCACGGGGCTCACCGCCGATGAGCCGCGAATCCCCGCCACCAGGCTGGTGAGGCGTCTGGACCGCCGCTGGGAAGACTGGTGCCGGGCCGGGCTTGACGCCGCGGGAGGCTTCCCGAGCGTGGATGCGGCCCTTGCGTGCCTGCCGGCGAGCGTCAGCGACGTGGTTGCCGAGGTGAAGAGCACGCCGGTTCGAACGGTGTTCAACCGTCTGGGCAGGGCACTTCGGTCACGCTGAGGGTTTATGGCGGCGGAACCTGTGAATCGCGAGCGATCGCCCGCGCCCGCTCCGTAAGCGCCGCCAGTCGCGCCCGATCGACCGGGGACATGGTCGCCCCAAAGCGTGACTCAATCGCCTTGGCGATCTCGTCCGCATGGGGCTGCGTGATCGCGCGTTCCAGCCCGTCGAGCCAGATTCCGACCGGTGCCGACGACTCCGCGGCTTCTTCGATCTTTCCGGTCCAGAGGAGCGCGACCGTACGCAGGTTCTGGATCGTCGCGGGGTCGATGCCGCCACCCTCCGGAATGGCGGCCAGCGTGGGCAGGGCGGCATCCGGCCGCCCCATGTCGAGACGCGCCTGGGCAAGAAGAAGCAGGCCGCGGCCAACAATGGAGGGATCCTCAAGGCTTGGGCCGATCCGCGGCTCCATGAGGTAGCCCAGCAGGAGTTCCCTGTCCGCCGGCGCGGCAAGGTCGGCCGCCAGGTGTGCAACGACCGGCAGCGGGGCCATCTCCGCCGCCATGGCAACGCCCGAGTTGCGGGCCGCCGGCGTGGGCGCCGGGCTGTGAAGGAGCCTTCGGAGACCATCTTCACCCATTCGCTGTGATGCCACCGCCCGGGCGGCGGCGTCGAATAGTGCAGGGTCCGTTGCCGCCGCGTCCAGCACCGCCGTCCCGAAGCCCGGCTGTTCGCAGAGGGCTTCCGCAGCGGCGAGCCGCCGGCCGGGACCGGCGCCCTTGAGCGCGGCGGCGACGTGCTCCCGCCCGCCCTGTCCACCCATCGCGGCGAGCAACCTCAGTTCGGGCGGCGTGAGTTCCAGGGGATCGGTCGCCATCAGCAACCGGCAGACCGGTGCGACCTCATCGGCGGTGACCATCTCTGCGCGGGCCAGGGCAAGGAGCAACTGGACCGCGCCCGCCCTTGTCTCCGGGCCGTTCGTGGCCCACCGGATCGCGGGCCCGCTCAGGTGTGGAGTGGGCCAGCGGGCCGCGGCGGTCAGGAGGGCGGCCGCGGCGACCGGGTCTTTTTCCGCAGAGAGCGCCGCGGCGACCGCCTCGCCTGCGCCTGCGGGGGCCATCTGGCTGACGAGCGCCGCGGCCTGGGCCCGGACGGTCGCGCTCCCGTGACCCAGCAGCCGGATGACCGCGGCGCCCACGGTCGGGTCCACAGCGCCCCCGGCGGACAGTTCCCGGGTGACCAGTTCGAACCCCAGCGACCGGAGTTCATCGCGGTCGTCCAGGAGCAGCGAGACCAACAGGGCCGGGCGGTCCTCGGTCGTGGAACCGGATACGACAAGGTAGAGCCGCCGGAACGCATCGGTCAGGCGTGAGCCCGCCCGGGCCTGCTCCGCCGCGAGGCGGTCGCTCCGCCGGGCGAGTCCGGCGACGATGACTGCGTTCCACTCCGCGCGGTCAAGGCCCCGCGTGTCCTCGTACCACGACAGCCAGCCCGCCCGGTCCTCCGCAAGGTCGTCGCGCCCGGTGAGCCGTCCCAACGCGCGGAACGCGGCGGCACGCACCGCCGACGGGCGCTGCGGCGTGGTTGCCGCGAGCAGGGTCTCCACCGCCTCCGGCGTCCGGAACGAGCCCAGGGCGGAGAGGCCGGCGACGATCCGGTCGTCCGGGGCGATCTGAACGAAGTCACGCACGGCCGCAAACAACTCCGCACGGGGCGTCGGGCTCCTTGCGATCGCTCCCAGCAGGGGTTCCGCGGCGGGGGATGCCGCGGCAATTCGGCCCGTTACCGCTGCCACCACGCCCGGATCGCCGCCGGCGACGAGGCGGGCGCCCGCGGCGTCACGGGCGTCCTTTGTGGCAGTGGGGTCGTCGCAGGTTGCCAGCAGGGTCCGATACTGCTCGGGAACCTCCGGACCGGGGGCAGCGGCAGCGGGAGCCGCGACGGGCACGGGCGCCACGGGTTGCGCCCCGGCAAGGGATGGGGCACTGAGGACTCCCAGCGCCGCCCATGCTGCCCATGTCACGCTCGTTCCGCGCACGCCCGGCTCCATGTCCTCATTTTCGGCCCGCGAATATCTGCTGCTTCGTCGATCCTACGAACGAAGTTCATTGAAGTGCCGGGTGCGGCGCTTTAGAATCGTGGGCGACCGGGTGTGACCTATGAACGACTGGTACGACGCGGAGCAGCATGTAGAGCGTGCCCACGAGCTCTACGAAGCCGGGAAGTGGGAGGAGGCGGAGTCCGAACTCCGCCGGGCCCTGGCCCTCAACCCCTACCAGGCGGAGTGGCAGTTTAACCTGGGTCTGACGCTGGAGGCCTCGGGCCGGTTCGGCGAGGCGGCGGACGCCTTCCGGCAGTCGTTCGACCTGTCGCCGCAGGACGCGCCGACGGCGGTGATGGTGGGGCTGAACCTGCTGCGGGCGGACCACCTGGCCGAATCGGTCACCTGGTTCGAGCAGGCGGAGAAACTGGACGCGACGAATGTCGATTCGTTCGTCCATCGGATCGAGGCCTTCGCCCGCCTGGACCAGCACGACCAGGCGGAGGTCATGTTCTACCTGGCGATGCAACTGAAGCCGGACTCCGCGGAGGCGTACCTGAACCTGGCCGGGTCGCTGATGGACCGCGACATGAATGAACGGGCGGTGTCCTGCCTGCGGGAGGCCGCGAGGCTGGACCCCGAGTTGCCGCGGGTGCAGGCGCGCCTGGCGGAGGCGTACGCCGCGGCCGGCCGGCACGAGCGGGCCCGGCAGTTGTATCTGCTGGAACTGCGGGCTAATCCCGGCGACGCGGAAACGCTGCTGGACCTGGGCTGCCTGCTGATGGACATGAACCGGATGGGGGAGGCTTCCGAGAAGTTCCGGCGGGTGCTGGAACTGGAGCCCGACCACGCCGAGGCCCATTTCCACCTGGGCGATCTGGCCCAGCGGGAACGCCGGACCGACGATGCCATCGTGCGGTTCGACCTGGTGGTGCGGCTGGAGCCGGGATACCCGGAGGCACGCCGCCGCCTGGCGGCCCTGCTCACTGAACGCGGCGGACCGGAAGATGCGGAACGGGCGGCGGCACTCCTGCGGCGCGAGGCGACGGACCTGCTCAAGGGGACGCCCGATCCTGATGCCCTGCGCGACCTGGCGACGCTGCTCCTTGATGCGGGCCTTGTGGCCGAGGCCGTGGAAGCCGCGGAGCGACTCTCGGAAGCGACCCCAGAGGCTGCCGAATCCCGGCAACTCCTGAGCGTGGCCCTGCTGCACGCCGGGCAGCGGGCGCGGGGGCTGGGCGAGGCGCGGCGGGCGCTGCGGCTGGACCCGCGGTGCGTGCCGGCCATGCACAACCTGGCGCTGGCGTGCCTGCAGGATCGGCGGTACCGGCACGCGCGGTACTGGCTGCGCGAGGCCCGGCGCGTCGCCCCGGACGACCACTCGCTGCGCCGCCTGCGGCTGTCATACCTCTTCAGCCGGCTGGCGGCCGTGGTCCTCAGTCTACGATGACCCGGTCCTTAGTGGCACCCTTGTCCATACGCCGTCTGGAAGCAGCCAAAGTCCGCCAGGTTCAGCATCGTGTCGCCGTTGCAATCAGCGTACGGGTCCCCGGTCGCGAACCTGGTCTGGTAGCACCCGTAATCCGCAAGCGTCAGCACCCCGTCCGCATCACAATCGGCGTAGCACGTCGTCGTAAACGAGCGGCCATCCGAGGACGCGAACCCGAACTCGTTGATTGCAGTGACCATCCAGCTGTAGATTGTTTCCGGCTCGACAGTTCCATACGGGACCGTATGAGACCCGGTCGTCAGCCCCGTAGCGCGGTAGACCTCGGCCGATTGTGAAGGCGTCGTGCCGAGAAAGATGTACAGATTCGACGTATTGGCAAACGCGCCCGGCGTCCACTCGAAAGTCGGCGTCAAACTGACATGTCCTTCGTCGGGCGGAGGACTTGTTTTCTGCGGCGGAGGTGGCGGATCGAAGTCGGCTGGCTCGAGGTTCCACCCGAAGATGTCAACTGCGTTGAGGTCGGCTGTGGTCAGGTAGCCGGCGGGCAGCGCCGGATCGTGCCCGTGGACGTTGGTCGGGTCCATGAGGCCGATCCGAGGCGGCACGAGTGCGTCGTCCTTCCAGTGGTCGGATAGTTGGCCATCGCCGCCTGGGTCTCCGGTTGAGAGGCGATAGTTCCGGCTCGGGGCGTTGAGCGCCGTGACGGCGACCGCCTCCACGTTGGCCTGGGCCATCCGCGCCGAACTGGTGAAGTTCCCCGGCGGGCTGACCAGACGGAAGATGTCCCAAAGAGAGACGCTGTCGTCCGCGGTTTCTTCGACCCGGGAGGAGAAACCAAGAACGTGGATGACTTCGTGCGTGAGCACCTCCTCAAGATCATTCTTGTCGGCGTCCACTCCATTCGTAGCGTCATAATCCCACAGCACCGCGGGGTTCTTGTTGATCGTGATGACCGCATCGGTCTGCGGCTGAGGGAGCGTCCATTTGCCCATGATGGTTGATCGCACCCATACGGTGGAAACCGCCACGGGCTGATTGTTGGCGAAGATCGCGTTGAACGAGCCGGATGCCGGGAGCGCGTCGTACAGGTTCACCTCGGTTTGGCTCTCGTCCTGAAGTTCCACATAAATGTTCAGTAAGTTCCGCACATTGACGTACTGCTGATCGATGGACTCGGCCTCCGTTTCGCCGAGGAGTGTGCTGGTCGCCCCCAGATCCTCGAACTTGAAGTCGATGTTCGCCCGGATGCCATCGTTGGCCAGTAGGCCCTCAATCCTCTGTTCCACACGGTCAAGCACGCCGCCGATGGCGGTCGCCTGGCCCGCGGGATAGGTGTTGGAATCAGGATTCCAGACCACGTCGAAGCCGCCGCGCACGTTCGGGCGGGGGAGCGGTCCGTACACCACGCTTGCCCGTTCCTTCCCGGAAAGAACTTTCACGTAGCCCGGCGGGAACGGGGCGTGCTGACTAACCTCGGTCGTCCAAACTTCCACGGCATACTGGCCGTCGTGCATATAGACGCGCGTCGGCGACCGGGCGCTGAGGAAACCGACGGGCTCCGTCGTGGTGTTCCGGGCTCGGACGCCGGGCAGACGTTCCCCTTCCGCGGCAACCTCGAACACAGGAACCTCGTTCGGCAGCACGCCTGCGATCTCCTGCTCGCGCAGCGGCCCAACCTCGCGCGTGAGCACTCGGGGGTCCTTCCCGTTGGGCCCGATCTCGACTCGCTCCGGGATGGTGACAAAGAGCCCCTCTGGTGTCGTCCTCACGGGTTGCGCCAAGGCCGCAACATCAACGCCAAGGATGTTCGCGAACGCCCCGGCGATAGCAGCGAGGCGAACGATTCGGCATGTTATGGGCATAGATCCTCCTCTGGGTCGAGATGGCGGTCGGATCTGGAGCCTACCCGGTAGTCTATACCGCCGGTCGAGTTTACCTCGGTCTCAGCCGGATTCGGGCATGCTCTGGCGCTGCGCCCCACGGAACGATCGTCGGCTGGGGACTCAATGACCACGGGCAGGCCACGCCGCCCCCGGGAACCTACCGGAGCGTTGTGGCGGGGTACGAGCACAGCCTGGCGATCCGCAGCGATGGCACTGCGGTCGGGTGGGGGTACGGCGAGTGGGGCGTCACGAGCCCGCCGCCGGGGCAGTTCCAGATGCTCGCGACGGGCTACAACCACGGGATCGGGCTGAGGCCGGACGGCACTCTGGTCGGGTGGGGGTCGAACTACTTTCCGAACTACCCGGTCTGGACCGGACAGGCGACACCGCCGGACGGCGTCTACCGCTCCATCGCCGCCGGGCCGTACCACAGCCTGGCGATCCGTGAGGACGGAACGCTCGCCGGGTGGGGCGCGAACAACTGGGGACAGGCGTCCGTGCCCGACGGAACATTTGTCAGCGCGGCCGCGGGACTGTCCTTCAGCGTCGGGCTCCACACCGATGGAACGCTGGAGGCCTGGGGCCTGGACCTGAATGGCCAGTTGAACACGCCGTCGGGGTCGTTCGTGGCGGTCACCGCGTACGGCGGGACGGGTCTTGCGCTGCGGGCGGACGGCACGCTGGCCCTGTGGGGCGCGGATTTCGGTGGCGTGCTCTTGCCACCTCCCGGCACATTCACAGCGATTTCCTTTGGGGGCGGCTTCGGCGTGGGCATTGTTCCCGCACCGTCGAGTGTGCTGGTCGGGCTGGCGTGCATGGTCCCGGCTGCCGCTCGGCGGCGGTGACAACCTCTCCGGTTCGCTCCTATTCTTCCGCCCCATGCTCGGACGAGTCTTCAAGGCGTACGACATCCGCGGCACCTACCCGGACCTGCTCAATGACCAGATGGCCTGGCAGATCGGGTTCGGCACCAGCAAGTACCTGCGGGACGAGGCGGCGGCGGCGGGCGACACGACCCCGATGATGCGGAACGTCGTCGTCGGGCGCGACATGCGGAAGTCCAGCCCCGCCCTGGTCGCCGAGCTCATCAAGGGCATCACGCAGCAGGGCGGCGACGTCATCGACGTCGGGCTGGTGGACACGCCGTTCGTGTATTTCGCGGTGAACCACGTCGACTGCGCCGGCGGCGTCATGACCACCGCCAGCCACAACCCGCCGCAGTACAACGGCTTCAAGATCTGCAAGCGCAAGGGCAGGCCGGTGGGGGAGACGACGGGCCTGGCCGACATCCGCAAGAACGCCGCGATGGTGGACCGGGCCACCCTGGTCCCCCAGCAGGGCCGGGTGGCCCACCGCGATCTGTGGGAGGCCTACACCGATCACGTTCTCCAGTTCGCCAACCTGCACGGCAGGAAGGTCAGGGTTGTCATCGACGCCAGCAACGGCATGGCGGGCACGATGATCCCCCGGGTCTTCGGCAAGAAGGGCTCGGCCGTGCCGGGCCTGTCCATCGTCGAGATCAACTTCGATAACGCCAAGGGTGAGTTCGTGCACGAGCCCAACCCGCTGGTGGCCGCGAACGTGGCCCTGACTCAGCAGGCGGTGCTGAAGGAAAGGGCCGACCTGGGCCTGTGCTTCGACGGCGATGCGGACCGCTGCGTCGCGGTCGATGAGAAGGGCCGGATCATCGGGTGCGACGTGATGACCGCGCTGCTGGCCCGCCACTTCCTGGCCGCCAGCCCCGGGGCCGCCATCGTCTACGACCTGCGCTCGACCCGGGCCCTGCCGGAGGACGTTCAGGCCGCCGGGGGCAGGCCCGTCCGCTCACGCGTCGGCCATGTGTTCCTGAAGCAGGCCCTGGCGGACAACAAGGCCGTGTTCGGCGGCGAACTCTCCGGGCACTTCTACTTCCGCGACAACTTCAACGCCGACTCCGGAGCCATCGCGATGGCGACCATCCTGTCGGTCGTGGCGAAGTCCAGCAAGACCCTGGGCGACATGGTGAAGCCCATCGCCCGCTACGCCCAGTCCGGCGAGATCAACTTCCAGATCGAGGATAAAGACGGGGCCCTGGCCGCCCTGAAGAACGCCGCGCCCGCCAGCGCCACGATCGATGAACTCGACGGCCTGACCATCGACGACTTCAAGGCCCGCGGCTGGTGGTGCAACGTTCGCAAGAGCAACACGGAGCCGCTGCTCCGCCTGAACCTCGAGGCCAGGGACCGCAAGACCCTGGACAAGAAGATGGCGGAGATCGCTCCGCTCCTGGGGCACCGGGTGGCCCACTGAGGCGTGGCGGCGAGGCCGGGTTGGCACATGAAACGGCGGTTCGCGGGCGGGCGACCCCGCGCCGCGGTACGCTTTCCGCGTGAACGCCACGGACCGATGGATTGCATCTCGTGAACTCGGCACCGTGGCACTCCGCCACTCTGCCGCTGCGCCGCTCCGCCACTTCTTCTCTCCACCATGACCCTCGCCCAGTTCCTGGAGCACTGGCGGCTGACCGACAACCCGTTCAAGGGTGAGGAGGCCCGCCACGACCCGGTGTTCGAGCGCATGGCGGACCTGGGCGATGGCGCCGTCCTTACCCACCCGGAGTTCGACAAGGTTCTGGGCGACCCCGGCCACCCCGCCAGCGCCGCCGTCTTCGGCGAGAAGGGCAGCGGCAAGACCGCCATCCGCCTCCAGATCGCCCGCCGCATCGCCGTCTACAACGCCGCTCACCCGAACGCCCGCTGTCTCCTCATCCCGTACGACGACTTCAACCCGATCCTCGACCGCTTCGCCGCACGCTACCAGGGCAGCAAGACCAGCCCGGAGGAAACGCTCAAACGCCTCCGCCACCTGGATCATCTGGATGCCATCGTTGCGTCCGTCGTCCCGAGGATTGTGGACGCCGTGCTCGGCGTTGCGGGCCCGGGCGAACCGCTGGACCTGGGCGGTGGTGGAGGCGAGGGGGCGGAGCCGCGTAGGACCGCCCGGAGGATGACCGTCCCGCTCCGCCGCGACCTGCTCATCCTCCAGGCGGTCTACGACCGGCCGGAGCACGCCGCGGACCGAACGGCCGAACTCCGCAGAACCCTGCGGCTGCACCTGCCCTTTGCGCGGCTCCTCTGGGCCGGCACCGCATTTCTCGGCTGGATTCCGCTGGGCCTGGTGCTGCTGTGGGGGCTGGCCGCGGACCCGTCGCTCTACTCCGTCCGGGCGTTCCAGTATACGGCCTTCGCTCTGCTGGCCCTGTGGGCGGCGCTGCTGTTCAAGCGCTACGCCTGGGACCGGCTGGTACGCCGGCGGATCGCGCGGCGTCTGCGCAGGCAGACCCGCGTCCTGGGGCGGACCGAGGCCTCGTTCATGGGGTCGATCGACCACCTCGACGACGCCGCGTGGTCCCCCGGCGTGCTGCCGACCAGCGACGCCGACGACCCGCGCTACGCCGCGGTCCAGCGCCTCCGCCGCGTGCTCGCCCCCTTTGGTTACGCCAGCGTCATCGTGGTGGTGGACCGCGTGGACGAGCCCACGCTGGTCCGCGGCGACCCGGAGCGCATGCGGGCGGTCGTCTGGCCCATGCTCAGCAACAAGTTCCTGCAACAGGACGGCGTCGGCGTCAAACTTCTGCTGCCGGTGGAACTGCGCCACGCCCTGTTCAAGGAATCCGGCGCGTTCTTCCAGGAGGCGCGACTCGACAAGCAGAACTTCATCGAGCGACTGTCGTGGACGGGCACCATGCTCTATGAACTCTGCGACGCGCGGCTGCGGGCGTGCTGGGTACGCCGCGACTCCGTCGCGGATTCCCAAGTACCCCGCGACTCCGTCGCGGAAACAGGCAAGACGGAAGAACCGCCACGGAGTGGCGGGGTACCCCAAGCGCCGCCCCGCCTTATCGACCTCTTCAGCGATGACGTCACCCGCCAGGACCTGGTCGACGCCCTGGACCAGATGCACCAGCCGCGTGACGCGTTCAAGATGCTCTACCAGTGCCTGACTGAGCATTGTTCCGCGGCCAATGAAGGGGCCTGGCGCATCCCCCGCCACGTCCTGGACTCGGTCCGGAAGTCACAATCCGATCGCGTGCAGCAACTCTACCGCGGCATCCGGCCCGCCTGACGGGCCCCGTGTGCGGCGTCCGCGGCTGGATCGTGGCGACCGTGGTTGAAGAATCACAATCAGGAGGGCTCGGTTGGGTCCGCGAGGGGTTCCCTCCCGTTCGCCGGCGCTCGGGGTTCGTGGCGCCGCACGGCTACAGTCGGCTTCGAGTGACTACCCACGTTCTCCGCTGTGCCGGCGTCACCAAGGACTACACCCTCGCCGGGCGGCGCGTGGCCGCGCTCCGCGGGGCCGACCTTGATATCGAGTCGCCGGGCTTCTACGCGATCATGGGGCAGTCCGGCAGCGGCAAGTCCACGCTGCTGCACCTGCTGGCGGCGCTGGACCGACCGGATGCGGGGACGATCGAGGTCGCGGGGCGCGCGATCCAGGACCTGGCGGAGCGAGAGGCCAACCGGTTCCGGCAGCGCGGGATCGGGATCGTTTTTCAGCAGTTCAACCTGATCCCGACGCTGACGGCGCGGGAGAACGTGGAGTTGCCGGGGATGCTGGCGGGCGAGCGCCGGGTGTGGCTGCGGGAGAGGTCCGGGGCGTTGCTGGCGCGGCTCGGAGTTGAGGGCAGGGCCGATCACCGGCCGGACGCGCTGTCGGGCGGCGAGCAGCAGCGTGTGGCGATCGCGCGGGCGCTGCTGTTCGCGCCCCCCCTGCTGCTGGCCGACGAGCCGAGCGGGAACCTGGATTCGCAGAGCGCCGAGTCGCTGTGGTCGCTGCTGGAGGAACTGGCGGGCGACGGGATGACGGTGGTGATGGTGACGCATGAACCCGCCGCCGCGGCGCACTGCCGCGAGGTGTTCGTGCTGCGTGACGGTCGTGTGGTCGGGCGGTTTGCGCCCACGGTGGTGAAAGGGGGGCGCGGTGGGGCCGTCGTTGCGGCTCGCTATCAGCAGCTTGTCCGGACGGAGTAGGCGGACGGCCCTGCTGGTGGGGGCGGTGATGCTCTCCACGGCGCTCATCGTGACGGTGGCGTGCGCGATGGCGTCGATCCACGCCGCGCTCACGCGGCACATCGAGGGCACTGTGGGGATCGCGGACCTGCGGATCGTGGAGGCAGGGACGGGGAAGGGCGTGCCGGCGTCGGTGCTTGACCGGGTGCGGGCGTGGCCGGAGGTCAGCCTGGCGAGCGGGCGGCTGACGGCGCCGCTGGCGGTGACGTTCGCGCGTGCCGATGGGCCCGGCTTGCCGTCGGGGCCGCCCATCTCGGCCACGGCGCTCGGCAACGGGCTGGTGGATTCTCCGCTGACGCCGCGGCCCGAGTTGATCGCGGGGCGGATGCCGGCGGGGCCGGCGGAGATCGTGGTTGACGCCCTGCTGGCGCAGGTGCTCTCGACGCGGGAGGCACCGGATCGCCGGGCGGACGGGTGGCGGCTTGGCTCGGCCCCGCGAGAGCCGGCGTCCTGGTACACGGACGGGCCGCCGGACCGGGTGCGCCTGGGCAGCCGCGTCGACATCGTGCGGCAGTTGCTGCCGACCGGCGGGATGCCGCTGACGATCCCGCTGGTGCAGAAACGGGTGACGGTGACGGTGGTCGGCGTCGCGGCGCAGCCGCCGCTGGGGGGGCGGGCGCAGGCCTACATGACGTTCGGGGGGTTGTCGGAGATCGCGGGGACGCAGGGGCAGTTCACCCAGATCGACGCCGCGGTCCGGGAAGGTGCGGACGCGGAGGCGGCGGCGGCGGCGCACCGGGCGGAACTGGCGGCGGTCGACCCCGGGCTGCTGCTGCAGACGACGGCGCGGGTGACGAGCGGGGTCGAGGCCAACATGCAGTCGAGCCAACTGGGGTTCATCCTGGCGACGTTCATGGCCTTTCTGTCGGCGTCGTTCATCGTGCTGACGGGGATGACGACGGGCGTGACGGAGCGGCACCGGGAACTGGGCATCCTGCGGTGTATCGGTGCGGGCCGGGGGCAACTGGCGGGGGCGCAGGTGGTGTCGGGGGTGCTTGTGGGAGCGGTGGGGGCGGTGCTCGGGCTGCCGCTGGGGCTGCTGATCGCGTGGGGACTGGCGCGGGCGTTCCGCGACCAGCTCGTGACCGGGCTGACGGTGCCGGCCGGGGCGCTGGTGCTGGCGGGGGCGGGGGCGATCCTGGCGGGCGCGGCGGGCGCGGCGTGGCCGGCGTGGCGGGCGGGACGGACCTCGCCGCTGGCGGCGACGGCGGTGCGTGCGGCACCCGCGCGGGTGCGCGGGGTGGCGTGGGTGACGGCGTGCGGGCTGCTGGGGTTGGCGATCCAGTTCATCATCGTCGGGGCGCCCCGGAGTGGGCAGGTGGTGTTCTGGGGTTACGCGACGGCGGGGCTGCCGATCATGTTCGCGGGGTACTTTCTGCTGGGTGTGCCGGCGATCCTGCTGCTGACGCGGGTGCTGGCGGGGCCGCTGTCGCGTGGGCTGGCCCTGCCCCGGGGGTTGCTGGCCGGCACGGTGCGTGCAACGCCGTACCGTCACGGGCTGACGGCGGGCGCGTTGATGGGCGGCCTTGCGCTGATGGTGGCGATCTGGATCAATGGGGGTGCGGTGCTCCGCGACTGGTTGGGGCGGATCAACTTCCCGGACGCGTTCGTGAGCGGCCCGGCGCTGCCGGCGTGGGCGCAGCAGAAACTGGACTCGATGACGGACATCGTGGAGCGGACGTGCGCGATCACGCTGCACCAGGTGGAGACCGATGCGTTCGGGGTGCACGGGTTGCAGCGGTACAAGTCGACGTTCATCGCGTTCGAGCCGCGGCCGTTTTTCGCGATGGTGCAGCCGGAGTGGGTGGAGGGCGATCCGGCGGTGGCGATCCCGCGCCTGGAGGCGGGCGGGGCGGTGATCGTGGCCAAGGAGTTCCAGATCGCGCAGGGGCTGGGGGTGGGCGACACGTTCACCTGTCACCAGGAGGGCGAGCGGTTCGACTTTGAGATCGTGGGGGTCGTGACCAGCCCGGGGCTGGAGATCGTGAGCAAGTTCTTCAACATCGGGGAGGATTACACGGACCAGTCGCTGCACGCGGTGTTCGGGACGCGGGACGACCTGCGGCGGCTGTTCCACTCCGACGCGACGCAACTGATCCAGATAGACCTGCGGGACGGTGTGGACGACGGCGCGGCGGTGGCCCGCATCCGCCGTGAACTGCTGGGGGCGGGGATCCTGGACGCCGGGAGCGGGCGGCATGTCAAGGACATGATCCGATCGTTCGCGCTCGGGGCGCTGGGGGTGCTGGCGGCGGTGGCGCTGGCGGCGATGCTGGTGGCGTGCTTCGGCGTAGCGGGGCTGATCGTGGCGGGGATCGAGGCGCGGCGGTTCGAGTTCGGGGTGCTGCGTGCGGTGGGGGCGTCGCGCGGGCTGCTGACGCGCCTGGTGGTGGGGGAGGTGCTGCTGGTGGGGGTGGCGGCGAGCGTCATGGGCGTGCTGATGGGTATCCAGGGGGCGTGGGCCGGACAGCGGCTGGACCGGCTGCTGATGGGGATCGACGTACACCTGCGGCCCCCAGCGGGGCTGATCGCGGGATCGTGCGGGCTGCTGATCGCCCTGTGCCTGCTGTCGGCGTTGCCGGCGGTGGTCCGGTTGGCGCGGCTGCGGCCGCGGGACCTGCTGGGGGCGGTTCGGGGTTAGGGAGAAGGCGCCGAAGGACGGCAAGGGCCACCATTGGGGGGCGGGTTGCGACCGCTGTTCTCCCACGCCTTCACGATCGCTGCACAGGCGGCGCGCGGATCCTCCGCGCCGCACACCGCGCCGGACACCGCGACGCCGCGGCACCCGCCCTGCACCAACTCCCCGGCGTTGATCGCGGTAATTCCTCCGATCGCAAGGTGCGGCACCGGCGCCAGCACCGAGTCGGCCAGCACCTCGTGCAGGTACGGGGGCCCCCGCAGTTCCGGCTTGTCCTTGGTGGTGGTGGCGAACATCGGGCCCAGGCCGAGGTAGTCGGCGCCATCACGCACCGCCGACCGCGCCTCATCGATGCATGATGTCGAGACCCCGACAATGAGCCGGGCCCCCGCGAGCTCTCGCACGGCGCGGACCGGCAGGTCGGTCTGGCCCAGGTGGACCCCGTCGGCCCCGGCAGCGAGGGCGATGTCCGGGCGGTCGTTGATGATGACGGCGGTACCCGATCCACCGTGGCCGACCGTTGCGCCGCGCGCCGCGGCCACGAGCGCGCGGGCACGGGCCAGCAGTTCCCGGTCCTCCAGGTTCTTCTCTCGCAGTTGCAGGCAGTCGGCACCGCCCTTGATCGCGGCCGCGGCCACGTCCAGCCACGGCCGCGCACACAGTGACTCGGTGATGAGGACGCAGAGCCTCCACCGCACGACGCGGCCTGAGCCCAGGGCAAGGATGAGCGTCTGTTCCGCGGAGTACAGGCGGTACCGCAGGGCCTCCACGACCGGCGCCGCGCCGGCGGGCCGTCCACCCAGGGCCTTGGCGCATTCCTCAACCGAGCGCAGGGCCTCCCCCGCGCGGGCGCCCGCGGCCAGCGCGACGGTGCGGAGCCCTGCGCGGGACGATTCCGCGGGCGCGGTGATGCCGGTGCCGACGTCCCCGGGGGTGTCGCGGTGAGCCGCCAGCAGCGTTCTCCCGAGGCCCGCGTCCTCCAGTGCCGTGACGAGGCCGTGCCGCAGTTCCTTCAGGTCTTCGGTCAGCGCGGCGTGGCCCGCGGCGAACCTCGCCGCGTCCTCCATGACGCGCAGGGCTTCCCGGGCGCGGTTGGCGGCGGCGTCCAGGATGCGGAGGGTCGGGTCCATGGAACGACGATATGGTCGCGCGGCGCGGGAGTCGCCGGGCGCAGGAGCGGGGGAGCGGCGATACGCTGCGGGTATGAGCGGCACGAACGGCACACACTCTGGCGGCCCCGATCCCTGCGTGATGGTCCTCTTCGGCGCGTCGGGGGACCTGACGCACCGGAAACTCATCCCCGCGCTGTTTGAGGCGTCGCGCCGCGGCTGGCTGCCGGAGCGGTTCGCGCTGGTCGGCGTCTCGCGCACGGCGATGACCGACGACGAGTTCCGCGAACGTGTGTGGCCGACGGAAAAGGGGAAGAGGATCGACGCCAAGGAGTGGGGCGAGTTCGCGCAGCGGCTGCACTACTTTGCGGGTGATGCGGGCGACCCGGCCATGTACGCCGCGCTCGACACGCACCTGGGCGGGATCGGCGTAAAGTCGGGGGTGTCGGCGCCGGGGTGCTCACCCAACATCCTGTTCTACCTGTCCGTGGCGCCGGAGTTGTACGAGCCGATCATCGGGTGCATCGGCGAGTCGGGGCTGGTGACCGAGGGCCGCCGCTGGTGCTCGATCAACCCGGGCGCCGCCCCCTGGCAGCGGATCATCGTCGAGAAGCCGTTCGGGTCGGACCTGGCCTCGGCCGAGTCGCTGAACCGGGCGCTGGGGCGCGTCTTCGAGGAGGACGCGATCTACCGGATCGACCACTACCTGGGCAAGGAACTGGTGCAGGACATCCTGGTGCTGCGGTTCGCCAACTCGATCTTCGAGCCGGTGTGGAACCGCGGGCACATCGATCATGTGCAGGTGACGGCGGCGGAAACCCTGGGGGTGGGCACGCGGGCGGGCTTCTACGACCACGCGGGGGCGCTGCGGGACATGGTGCAGTCGCACCTGATGCAGGTGGCGTCGCTGGTGGCGATCGAGCCGCCGAGCGAGTACAACGCCGCGGCGATCATGCGGGAGCGGATCAAGTTGTTCTCGTCGGCGGTGCCGATCCCGCGGGAGCGTGCGCCGGAGTGGGCGGCGCTGGGGCGGTACGGGGCGGGGCCGGACGGTCCGGCGTATGTGAACGAGAAGGGCGTGGACCCCGCGCGCGGGACGGAGACGTTCGCGGCCATGCGGGTGGAGTTCCAGAACTGGCGGTGGTCGGGGGTGCCGTTCTATCTTCGCAGCGGCAAGCGGCTGGCGGCGAAGGTGACGGAGGTGGTGATCCAGTTCAATCGGCCGCCGACGAACATCTTCCGCCGGCTGGGCCCCGGCGCCGAGCCCGAGGACGGCAACCGGCTCGTCATCCACGTCGCCCCCGGCGAGGGGCTGTCGCTCATGGTCTACGGCAAGGTGCCCGGGCAGGAGATGCGGATCGCGCACACGGAACTGGAACTGGACTACACGGAGAGGTTCGGCGGCGAAGCGCTGGAGGCGTACGGCCCGCTGCTGGTGGACGCGATGCGCGGCGACCGCACGCTGTACAAGCACCGCGACGAGGTCGAGGGGTCCTGGCGGATCTGCCAGCCCCTGCTGGAGTCCCGCCGCCTGCACGGCGCGATCGAGGAGTACGCCCCAGGCTCCTGGGGCCCGCGCGGCGCGGACGAACTCCTCTCGCGCGACGGGCGGAAGTGGCACAACCCCGGCGGACAACCCGATGGCGCCGGGGCATGACGGCACCCAACGGGGAGGCAACGCCTAATCCGCAAGGAGGGCGGCGAGGCGCTTCTTGACGACCTGGACCGCGGCCGCCGCGTCTGCGGGGGTGCGGAATCCGAGTTCCGCGGCGACTTCAGCCAGGGGCCGCGGCTCCACGCAGGCGACAGTCGGCCGGAGCACGCGCTGGTCGAACGCGCGCCAATGGCCCGCCTTCCCCGCATTCTCAAAGTGCCGCCGGCATTCCGCGAGGGCCTCGTGCAACCGTCCGAGTTCCCAGCGCCCGGCCAGCGCATCGTCCGGGCGCTCGGCGAGTTCGGGGAGCAGGTCCTCCTCCCGCTGCACATCGGCCGCCGGGAGCGGTGCCGGCGTGCCGCCCCGCGCGGCGGCGCGCCGACCACAGTCCACGAGATACCGGGAGAGGGCGGCCACGATGAGCGAGCGGAGCCGCCCGCGCGAGGGCTCGGCTCGCCCGAAGAGTTCACGCTTCACCGCGACATCCGCGAAGAAGGCCTGCGTGAGTTCGGCCGCCGCGTCACGCGAGTGCCCCCGCCGCCGCAGGTACGCATAAACCGGCGGCCAGTAGGCCTCGAAGAGTATTTCCCGGGCCGCCGGCCGGGCGCGCGTATCGCCGAGGGCATCAACGAGCGACCAGCGCGTTGTGCGGAAGCCCGCCCCGGATTGTTCGAGGTGGTCCATCAGTACCCCGCGGCAGGATACCACCCAGCGGAATACTTGCAATATCGCCCTATGCGCGGGATGCTGCCGCGTATCTGGGGTTGATGCCGCGCGCCCGGCGTGCGCGCCGAGCGGGCCATGCCGAGTGATCCAGAAAACCACGGTGCTGCGAGCGGCGTCGGCCCCGCGGCCGCGCGCCGGCTGATCGAGGTCTTGGCGGAGCCGAGTTCGGTCGAATCCGCTCATCCCGTCGTCCCCGGCTATGTCGTGGAGGCCCGACTCGGCGGCGGGGGCGGCGGCGAGGTCTTCCGGGCGCGCCGGGACAGGTCGGACCGGCCCGTGGCCCTGAAGATCATGGCGCGTTCGCTGGCGGGCGGGGCCGCGGCCCAACGCGCGTGGCGCGAACTCGACGTGCTGGCCGGATTGCACCTGCCCGCCGTCCCGCGCGTTCTGGATTACGGGCTGTTCGAGGGCCGCCTGTTCATCGCCACGGAGTTCGTGGACGGGCGCACGCTCGACGAGCACTGCGGGGCGCTGCCGCGCCGGGAGCGGGTGGAACTCCTGGCGCGGGTCGCGGACGCGGTCCAGTCGCTGCACGAGCACGGGGTCATCCACCGAGACCTGAAGCCCGCAAACGTGCTGGTGGATGCGCATGGCGACCCGGTGGTCATCGACATGGGCCTGGCGTCCATCGCCGCCGGTGATCCGGGGCTGTCGATCACCGCGGACGGCGTGCCGCTGGGCAGCCCGGCGTTCATGGCGCCGGAGCAGGCCCGTGGCGAGCGTGGGTCGATCTCGGTCCGATCGGACGTGTACGGCCTCGGCGCGACGGCGATGGTCGTGCTCACAGGCCGCTCGCCGCACGGCCTGACTTGGGAGCGCCGCGCTCCAAATGACGCGCCGCCGCCGGCCGACCCGGAGGCGTCAACGAGTGCAACACCCGCTCCGCGGGCGGCCGCCGCGGCGGCACCGGACATCTCGCTGGCCGACGTGCTGCGCCGAACGGCGTTTGAGCCACCGGCCGACCCGCGCACGATGGACGCGACACTGCCGAAACCGCTTGCCGCCGTGCTCGCCAAAGCCACGGCCTTCGCCGCCACCGAGCGGTACGCCTCCGCCGGCGACTTCGCCGCCGACCTGCGCCGCTGGCTCCGCGGCGAACCCGTCGAGGCCGTTCCCGCCGGATGGTGGCGGCGCGGGACGCGTTGGGTCGCACGGCATCCGGTACTGACCACGGCTGCGGCGTGCTGCTCCCTCCTGTTCTCGACGCTTGGCCTGACGTATGTGGCGTTGTGGTTCGTGGCGCTCGAACCCTCAATGATCCGGATTGTCGAGAACGCCCGCGCGGCCGAACTGGTCTCCCGCGCCGGCAACGTCCTGTACCGGTGGGAGGGCGACGGCGACGGTGCAGTCACCTTCGCGCAACTTGCGGCCCGGCCCGGAGAAAGCGGCGGTGAGAAGGTCGCCTTACTCATCATCCGCGACTCCACCAAGGGTGAGCACGACCGGCAACTGGTCGCCTATGACGCCAGCAACCCGGAGACCGAGTTGTGGATCGCCCCGGGCCGCCACCCGGATGAGCCCAACGACCCGAAGTTCGAGGGCATCGACGAAGCCTGGAACCACTACAGGAATCTCTGAACAATAGCGCAACCGCCGTGGGCGAATGATCGTACCGGATGCCGGCCCGCGACGCGGGGCCGGACGGAGGCGCGATCATGGGCGTGCGGAAGAACGGGTCGATGGGGTTTGTGGAT
>JADLGW010000046.1 GCA_020849105.1 Phycisphaerales bacterium
TCCGCCGTGCCGGTCAGCGTGAGCGGAGACGTGCCCGCGGGTGCGGGATGGGTGGCGGCGGCCTCAAGCCACAGACGCTTCGGTGCGACTCGGGTCTTCGGAGCGGTCGGGGTCTTCGTTGCCATCGGTGTCGTTCTCTTGAGGTGCGGGCGCGTCGCCCGTCGGGGCCGGGGAAGGGGGCGTGAGTCCGAGTTCGTCCAGGAGCGCCCGTTCCTTGGCGCGCTGGCGGAGCTCTTGCTCCCAGTCGCGTCCCTGGCGGGCGTACTCGGCGGCGAGGGTCGTCGTGTGGTTGGCCAGGCGCGTGGCCTGGGCGGTCGCTTCCTTGGCGGGATCGACGTGCTCGACGCCATCCCAGAACCACGCGTGCGTCGGCAGGAGTGCGCCGCGCTGCCGCATCGATTGCGGGAGCAGCCCTTCGACCAGCACGGCCTCGTTGAGCCAGGCGGTGAGAATGCGGTCGAGCACGGCAAGCTGCAGGTGGTGCTGATCGACGCGCAGACTCTTGAAGTACACCTGGTGGTCCAGGCGGCCGCTGGCGTAGTTGTAACCGGAGGAGTTCCCCGCCGCGACGTTGAACGGCATGTTCAGGCAGCGGGCGATCTCGTTGAGAATCTCGCGCTTGAACTCGCCGAAGGTCGTGGTGGGCTGCTCGGCGTGGACCTGCCCGAGCTTCCAACCGCCGGGCAGGACCGTGGCGAGGCGCTGCTCGAGCTCGACCTCGTCCATCGGCTCCAGCGGATCGGCCTCGCCGTTGGGGGGAGCATCGGTGTAGATGACGGCGGCGAAGTTGGCGGCGGTCTCGGCGGCGGCGATGGTCGCCAGCGTGTACCGGCGAAGCTGCGCGAACAGCGGGAGCGCCGGCGTGATGTCGGGAATGCCGCGGAGCTGGCCCGGCCGATCGGCGCGGAAGTAGTGCACCACGGCCGACGCGGCGTAGGTGTCGTACGCGGTGAGGTCGTCGATCGGGGCGCGGAGAAGGCCGCTGTCGCCCGGGTGCCGCTTGAGCACGCGGTACGCCGACGGGTTGCCCCACTGGTCGAGGACAATCCCGTCGACCTCGTCCGAGCGACCGCGCCGCAGGAGCGGCGTGCACACCTGGTCCGCCTCGATGAGCTTGAGATCCAGCGAGACCGGAGATCCGATCGCCGGGTTGCTGACCAAGAGCGCGAAGGCTTCGCCGCTCTCGGCCCGTGCCAGCCGCATCGTCCGGAGCTTGCCCGCCAGATCTACGGCCCGGGACCACTGCTCGAACGCGTCCTCGATCCGGGCGTTCGCTTCGGCATCCTCGGTCAGCATCTGCAGCCGGGGACCGGTGCCGATGGTGTCGTTGGCGAGCGTGAGAACGATGCCCTTGGCGTAGGAGTTGTTGGCAACCTCGTACCGGGCCCGGTTGCGCAGGATCCGCCGCACCTCCGGGTTCACCGCGGCGTTGGGCGAGAGCCCGTCCGCGTTCGCCCAATGCTTGCGGTTGTCGGGCGTGGTCTGCGCCGAATCAAACTTTGCGACGAGCACACGACGGCCGCCGCGCGTTCCGCCTCCATGCGGAACTCGCGACGCCGTAGGGGAGGGTGAGGCGTCTCGCGTCCCACGCCCGACCCGGCTCATGATGTTGGTGATGGCTTTCAACATGGCGGGTCAGACAGAGCCGGGGGGAACGATCTTGGCGAACTTGATGCCGAGGCCGGGCTTCCTCGCGGCGTCCTTGGATGCGAGGTAGCGGTCGGCCTCGATCTGGTCCTTCAGCGGGTGCTGCTCGACGGACTGACCGTCCACCGCCGCCTTTGCGGGCTGCGACGCGTTGTCGCGGATGGCCTGCTCAAGTTCGGGGTCGGGCATGAGGGCACTCCGGAGGGCCGCATCGAACGGCTCCACACGGGCTCCCTATGCAGCGGCCGAGTGATCTGCCCGCTTCGCGGCACCAATGGGCCGGTTTGTTCCACCGGTAGAACCTGGATGACCATGTCAGGCTCCCAGGCGCTCGGAGGTCGTGACTCGACGACCGCAATGGCGACACTGCCGGCGCCGGCGGATCGTGCCCATGAACGTCGCTCGCGTGTACAGCACCTCGAAGTGACGGCACCCGCAGGTGGGACATGCAAGCCCTTTCGGTTTGCCATCAGCCGCTGGCTTTGCGGGCGGTGTGCGCTTCATCGCGGCCGCTCCTTCAGCGCCGAGAGTTTCAGACGCGGGCGGGCCGCGACCTTCTGATCGGTGCCGAAGAGCACCGCGCCCTGCATGGACGCCGCGACCGCACAGCCCACCAATCCGTCGAGCCAGTGGTTGTCGAGCCCATCGACGCGCAGCTTCCACTCGTCGACCGTGCGTCCGCGTCCCTCCGTGCGAACGCGGTACTCGCTGGTCAGGTGCTCCGCCAGCAGCCGATGATGCTCGGGACGATGCCCGAAAAGCGATACGCCGCCGGGATCGCCCATCGGCACGCTCAGCCGGGCGTGCACGAACGACTTCCAGAAGTTCGTGTCGAAGAGCACGTGCCGCACGGCCCGCTTGCCGGTGACGACGGGCACGCGCCAGTTCAGACCGATGCGCTCACCACGCTTGCGCTTGTAGTCGCTGAACGGCACGCTGCTCGCCCCGACATACCGACCGTGGCTCGGCGTGAGCACGCTGGCGTACGGGCTCTGGCGGCAGAACTGGTACACCACATCGGTGGAGGAGCCCCAGTTGGCGTCGATCAGGCAACGGTCAATCCGGACCATCGCGCCGTCGTCGCGCCGCCACTCGCGGCCGACCGTTCCCTCGATCAGCCGCTCGAGCCCGCCGTAGATCGCGCCCTCCACACCCGCGCGAGGGGAAGCGGAACCGAGCGTGCGTTTGAGGTCGCGGAGCGTGAAGTATGTCCCAGGTGGGGTCTTCTGATCCGGCTCCGTGCCGTACTCGATGACGGAGCCGGTGAAGTCGTCCTCCCACGCCGCGACGACATAGAACAGGGCCTTGCCCTGCACATCCACAAACATCGTCAGGTGAGAACAGCCCAGGGGCACCAGGCCGCGGGCATGCCCATTGACCCGCGCTGTGATCTGGTCGGTGCTGAGCAGGTCGTCCGCGACTTCGATCTCGGGCAGCGGCTCGTTCTGGTACTCGGCGAAGAACGCGGCCTCGTTCTGCAGGCGCAGGTTCATCGCGTGCTGCACGGCCGACAGCTCGTCGTGGTTGAATCGCTCGGGCCAGGCGATCGCCGCGCCGGCATCCATCTCCTCCCGGTTGGCCTTGTAGAACGCGGTTGCTTCCGCGCCACCCCGGTCTGCCTTGAGTCCCTCGGCGCGAAGCCGGGCGTACTCCATCCACAGGCGGTCGGCCGTGGGGAACGAGTACACCATTTTCGTCCGTTCGCCCTGCCACTGCGGGTGCTTGTCCCGGTCGAGGATGCGGTCGGCCAGGTCGTCAGGCCGGACCACCGTCAGCGTCATGAGCCCGGCGATCTTCCTGCCCGGGCCCGCCAGACCCAGGATTGCGCCGGCGAGGATGCGCTCGCGGTTCGCGCACTGCGACGGGGAGCGGGCGCTTTCGTCGGTCTGCGGGTCGTCAATGAGCACGAGCGAGGGCCGAACGCTTACGCCGTCGACCCGCTTGTGCTTCATGCCACGGATGCGACCCGTGATCCCGGCGACACGGATGATGGCGCCCGATGCCACCGAACCGGCAATGGTCGGGAGGATGATCTCTCTTGCCGTCCAGCCGATGTGCGTCTGCCGACCCTGATAGAGCTGGCCCGAGGCTCGCTGGTGGATGCCCTCCAGGGACCGGATCGGGTGGCAGACCTCGGGGAAGTCAGCCCCGAGGATCTCGCTGTTCTCCAGCTCCGCCTTGATCGAGTCGAGCATCCCCGCGGCGTGCTCCTCATCGGAGCCGATGAGCGCTACGAACTCGCGGTGCCCGTAGAGCAGCGCCCAGAGGCAGGCGACCTCACACAAACTGGTCTTGCCGCTGCCGCGCGGCATGGCCATCGCGAAGAGCCCGCCTTCGAGCACCGCCAGTTCAATCTTCGCGATGACCGTCAGGTGGTCGTCGGACCACTTCAGGTGGAACGTCTGCCCGAAGTACGTCTCGCAGAAGTACCGGAAGTCCCTCGCCGCCCGTGCCCTCCGAGCGGGGTCGGCGATCGCAGGCAGATCGCCGATGTCGCGCCCCGAGAGCGAGAGCATCGCGTTGCGGAGCCGCGCCCGCTCCTTCATCGCTTCGTAACCGGTGAGCCCCTCCGGCTGACGGGCCGCCTCGGCGAGCGTCTCGTGCCGCGTCGTCACCAGCCAGGCGACGTAGCGGAACAGATCGACCCTGCCCGCATCGCCGTCGGCGGCGACACGGAACCCCGCGCGCGTGCGGTGACGGTGGAGCTGCCGCTCGCTGATCACTTCGCCCAGCGGCGTGCTGTTGAGGAGCCGCGCGAGCTCCCCCGGCTTGAGTTTGCGTGGGTCAATCGCCACCACCACCCCCTCGACCCTCGGCTTGCGCGTTCATCTCCCGCACCAGCCACGCGGCGTAGTGCACGAGGTTGATCGTGCCGTTCGCGTTCGTCGGCGCGCCCGCGTCGAGGTCCGCGCGGAGCATCTCCTCCGTCACGGCCTTCCCGCCAAGACGCGTGAGCACCCGCGCGGCATCGGCCACCGGCAGCGCGGCGGGGTTCAGCCGGGACATCCCCTGCCCAGCGGCATGTGTGGCATGGGGGTCGGGACTAGGCGCGTGTTCGGGAGTCATCGCGGACCTCCCGCGCAGAGTTGCCCACATGCGGCGCGAACTTGCCAACATGTCGCCGAATGACGGCGAAACCGCTGCGGTTTGCCTTGCCTCGTGGCGGATGTCATGGCTTCATGTGTCACAACGCGGGTCGCAAGCCCGCGACGGAGACCACGACGATGAACGCCCCGCAGAACAGCAAGAAGAACGCCAGGCCGAGCCTCGACGGGATCAGCAAGCAGAAGTCGCTCGAGGCCGAGATGGAATGGGCCAAGGTCGAGTTGCTGCTCGAAACGCTTGACACCCGCAAGAGCGACAGCCTCGACTTCCACGAGATCCCGGTCTGGTCGATCCGCGACCTGGTCCGCCACGCCTTCGAGACCGGATACCACGAAGGCCTGCACACCGGCTACCGCCAAGGCCGGAGCGACGCGGCACGAGAGGCCGCCGGCGAGGAGGCCCCGACAAGCCCCCGAAATCCTGAACTGCCCGCCCCCTGAAGCCCGCGAAACGCGGGCTTCGTTGTTTACCAGAGCACCCCATCGCATAGGAGCACATAGATGAACGCACGCAAGCGCAACTTGAAGCCAGAACCGACCGCCGCCGAGATGTACGCATCCCGGCGCAACGACATCGCACGACTGCTCGATGTCCTCCAGATGGAACTGGACAAGCACGCCGATCGCGCCAAGGCCGACGCGCGGAACTGGGGGCTGACGGGCGACCTCGGGAAGGTCCGCGAAGACCTGATCAACCTGGTCGGGTTCATGAGCGGGATGGACCCCGAGCAGGTCATCGAGTTCCTGAACGACGCCGAGTGAACAAGGAGCACACCCATGAACATCAAGCGCATCGTGATCGAGGGGGCCGACGAGAGCGTGAAGATCTCCCGCACCGACGCGGGAGCGCAGGTGAGCGTCGAACGCTTCACCCGCCGCGACGGAGTACACGACCACATCATCGCCGAGTTCGGCCGCGATGAGCCGCGCGAGGAGCGCTACGCGAAGGCGGTGGAGGTCGCGAAGTTCGTGTACGGCAAAGACCGCCAAGGCCGGGCCGCCGCCACCAACTCGATGGTCCACGACGTGCTCAACGAGATCGAGCGCGTCGCGGGCTGCTGATCCGAACCACGCGGCGTCGCGGGGAACCGCGCCCGCCACGCTTCCCCGCCGCAGCGTGCGGCGGAGTTCCGCACCACCGTTCTGGAGATGACCATGAGTACGAAGACCAAGAAGAGCGCGAAGACCCGCACGCCCGCCAAGTCCAAGAGCGCCGCCCGCGCCGATGGGGCGGCCAAGACCGAACGCCTCCACAAGGCGGCGCTCGCCGAGATCAAGGACCGCTTGGACGGGAAGCCTGCCGAGCCCGCCAAGGGCAAGGGCGAGAAGGCCGCGAAGACGCCCAAGTCGCCGAAGGCTCCGAAGCCCGTCAAGCCCAAGCGGGTCAGCGCCCTCGACGCGGCGGCCCAGGTGCTCGCCGCCAGCGAGGTGCCGATGCGGGCCAAGGAGATGATCGCCGCGATGGAGGCCAAGGGCCTCTGGAAGAGCCCGGGCGGGAAGACGCCGGAGGCCACGCTCTACGCCGCCATCATCCGCGAGATCGCCGCCA
>JADLGW010000047.1 GCA_020849105.1 Phycisphaerales bacterium
AGCGAGGTGCCGATGCGGGCCAAGGAGATGATCGCCGCGATGGAGGCCAAGGGCCTCTGGAAGAGCCCGGGCGGGAAGACGCCGGAGGCCACGCTCTACGCCGCCATCATCCGCGAGATCGCCGCCAAGGGCAGCGCCGCACGCTTCAAGAAGCACGAGCGCGGCGTGTTTGTGGCGGGGAAGGGGGCCTGAGCCATGACCGCGACGCCCGCACCCGACCGCGAAGCGCAACTCGAGGCCGTGCTCCAGGCCGCGCTCTACCTGCTCGGCGCACGCCAAGACCAGATGCTCACCATCGAGGAGTGGACGGATCTCTCGCGGGCGGTCGCCGCCTGCCAGGAGCGGAAGACCGCCGACTACCTGACCGAGCACGACCTCGAAGACATCGCCGAGCGCTACGCCCTTGAATGGGACGAAGCGACCGACGGCCCGCTCCCCCCCGCCCCGAACCTCGACGAGTGAGGCGAGCATCACGCCCCGCTCCCAGCCGCGACGCTCGTCGCGGCTTTCTCTTCGGCCACAGCGTTTGAGCCAATCCGCTCCGCCTTGCGGCCCGTGAACTTCTCCCATCGCTGCACGATGACATCGCAGTACAGCGGATCGAGTTCCATCAGGTACGCTCGCCGCCCGGTCATCTCCGCGCCGATCAGCGTGCTGCCGCTCCCGCCGAACAGGTCGAGCACGTTCTCCCCAGGCCGCGACGAGTACTCGATGGCCCGCCGCGCCAGTTCAACGGGCTTCTCCGTCAGGTGGACCATGCTCTGCGGGTTCACCTTCTTGATGCTCCATGTGTCCGGCACGTTGTTCGGCCCGAAGAAGCGGTGCGCCGCGCCCTCTTTCCAGCCGTAGAAGCACCACTCGTGGTTGCCCATGAAGTCCTTGCGGGTCAGGACCGGGTGTTCCTTGATCCAGATGATCGCCTGCGCGAAGTAGAGCTCGCAGCGTTTGAGCACGGGTGGGTAGTTCCCGCAGTTGGCGTATCCGCCCCAGATGTAGAACGTGCCGCCGGGGATCAGCACGCGGGTGATGTTCCCGAACCACGCCGCGAGCAGCCGGTCGAACTCGTCGTCGGACACGAAGTCGTTGGCCAGGGGGCGGTCCTTCGCGCGGAGCTTCTTGTGCGTGGCGCGGCTCTTCTCCGGGTAACGGTTGAGGTCGGCGCTCTGCTGGTCGTGCTGGTCGGCCTTGCCGGGCAACGCGAACGAACTCAGGCCGGCGACGATCGCGTTGTTCGAACGCGGCTCGACCTTCACGTTGTACGGCGGGTCCGTGTTCACGAGGTGGATGGGCTGGCCGTCGAGGAGCCGGTCGAGGTCCGCGGGTTTGCTGCTGTCTCCGCACATGAGGCGGTGATTGCCAAGCACCCAAATGTCGCCGGGCAACGTCGTTGCCGCGTCCGGGGGCGCCGGCACATCGTCGGGATCCGTGAGCCCGTCGTTTCCGGCCGGCGCCATGATCGCCGCGAGGTCCTCGGCGCTGAACCCGAGCACGGCGAGGTCGAAGTCCATGCCCTTGAGGTCGGCGAGCTCGATGGGCAGGAGCTCCATGTCCCACGCCGTGAGCGACGCGACCTTGTTGTCGGCGATGCGCAGCGCCTTGACCTGGTCGGGCGTCAGGTCGGATGCGCGGATCGTCGGCACTTCTTTCAGCCCGAGCTTCCTCGCCGCCCGGAGACGGGTGTGGCCGGCGATGATGATGCCGTCGCCGTCGATGAGGATCGGGATCTTGAAGCCGAAGGCCTCGATCGACTTGGCCACCGCATCGATGGCGGCGTCGTTGATGGTGCGGGGGTTGCGGTCGTATTCCTTGACCGCGTCGATGGGGAGTATCTCGATGTTCACGGCGATCTCCGTCGTTAGCCGCGGCGCGACATCGCGCCGGGCGGGTGGCGTGGTGGTGGCCCGCCGCCACGCGGCGGGTCCGGGGATCGCTGGCTCGATGGATCGCTCGGGCTAACGGGCCCGTCCGCGGGCGGCACAGCGCCCCGAATCCCGCCCGCTACGGCGCGCGCCCGTTGGCCACGGGTCCGCCCACGTTGGCCCACGTCGCGTACCTGGCGGGACGGCGTACCAACCCCGCCACGGGGGCTCCCCGCGCCCGGACGCGAAACAAACTCTGTCGCCAAGCGCGGCTGTTCCCGCGGGCGTAGCGACGCGACGCGGGCGGGGAAGTACCTACCGACCCCCTCACCCCCGCCGTTAGGCTTCGGGCTGTTGGGCTCGCGGTAGGCGCGGCCTGGCACGCGACCTGCATGAGCGCGGCGGATCGGGAGGGGGGAAGTACATGATGAAGGAGAGAGATCTTTCAATCTTTCAATACCTCCCTTACGCCCATGCACCTGCGCCCCGCGTGCGCGCGCGGTGAATAGGTGAAAGATTGAAAGATTCGGTTCAGGCCAGCGCATACACCACCTTCGGCCGTGTCGCGGAGGTTTCCTCTTCCTGCCGCAACTGCTGCGTTTCCAGGAGATTGTCGATGACTTCCTGCCGCTCCCGCTGGGTCAGCCACTGCGTCTTGCGGCAGAGTTCACTGCGGGAGATCTTTCCACCCGCCTTGCGCACCACCCGGACCACGCGCTTCTGCCGGGCGTCGAACACGCCGTCGGCGACCCACTCGTGGGCGATGTAGAGCATCCGCCGCGTCAGGTACGAGGACAGGTCGCACGCCCAGCGGGCGGCGTCCTCGTCGATCACCGGCTTCTGGGCGTTCGCGGAGCAGGCGTAAATCAGCGCCAAGCGGCACGCCTTTTCCTCGGCGCGGGCCCACAGCGACCTTCCCGCCTCATCCGGCTTGCCGAGCTCGGCGTCCACCATCGCCGCGAGCGCGTCGAACACCGCGCCCGCCTCCGGCGTCGCCTCGATCACGATCGGCTGGGGGTGCTCGGGAGCCAGGTTGCCGCCGGGCTTGAACAATCCCCACCACTCGGCGGCCTGCTTCAGGGGTTCGGGGACGCCCGTCGCCTTGGCGCGCTGCCGCGCTGGCGTGTCGGCCGACTCGAACACGAGCAGGCGAGCGATGAACCCGTCGCTGAGGCTGTCGGCGGTGAGGGACTCGAAGAAGTGCTCGGGGACGGTCGTGCCGTAGACGCTCACGCACGGCTGATCGACCACCTTGTTCCGCTTCTTGTCGGCGTAGGCCTTGCCCCGGAAGACCGTGTCGGCGCTGCTGTAGAGCTTCATGAGCGCCGTCAGCACGTTGAACAGGTGCGGGGCCTTCTTGGGATCGCCGATGGTGCGGAGGAAGCGCCCGAACTCGTCGATCTGGAACAGGATCGCCGGCTCAGCCTCCACGGCGGTGACCAGCCCCGCGTCCGACGCCAGGTCCTCGTTCCCCTCGTGCTCCACCATGTCGGCGGCGAAGAGGATGTTCTTGTTCACCTTGCGGGCGTTGTCTTTGCCCGCGCCGGAGGGGGCGACGCCGACGCAGTAGACGTTCGTGCGGTTGCCGCGCTCGTCGCGCACCTTGCGGGCCGCGAGCACGGCCTGGAGGCAGATCCCCGCCGCCAGCGCCAACACGGGCTGCGGCCGCGTGGCCGTCGCCAGGTTGTGCGCGACCACCTGCTCGATGAAGCCCGGCACGCGGAGCAGCTGATTGGGGAACGGCCCCGGGTCCGGCGGCCGCTCGGAGCGGGGCCGGTCGCCAGCGGCGTGCCGGCGCTCGGGATCGAACGCGGAGAGGTCCACGCCTCCCATGTCCTCGGGTTTCTCGGCATCGCGCAGCCACCCGTGCGGGCGATCGTGCGGCTTGCTCGCGGCGTCGCTGACCTTGTGACGCAGTTCCTTTTCCGACCACGGCGGCTGGCACCGAGGGTTGTACCGTTCGAGCAGCAGCCCGAGCGCCGTCTCCGCATCGAGCCCGAACCCATGCACCATCGCGGTGGCGGCGGCATACGTCTGGCTGTGCCCGCCCGAGCCGGAGATCGCCGGTGGGATGCGGTCGAGGTACGCCTCGGCACGTCGCAAGACGGTGTCGGGAGCGGGGAGAGGCCTCGACACGGCGTGTCGAGAGGCCGGTCGCTCCGGCGGGGGTGCATCGCCATGCCGCTGCTTCGTCACCGCCTCGGCCAACGCCGCGACCGCCGCGCCGAGCGTCTCGGCATCCACAACGGCGGGCTCGCCCTCGAGCGGGTCGTACGGCTCCCCGCTGGGGTGCATACTCGGGCCGACGACCGTCTGAGCGCCGGTGCTGCGCAGTTCGACGATCATCTTCTTCGACGCCGGGTCCTGGTGCTTGCGGGTCTTCGCCCCCTCGCAGAGGTACCACCAGTGCGACGAGGGCTTGCCGGGCCGCCCCGAAGTCGCGCCCGTTGGCGGCAAGAACGCCGGCGCGAGCGCCACCGCCTCCTCGCAGTCCAGGTCGACGTCCACGAGCCATCCGCTCGGCTCGCCGAGCAGCACGCCGATGTTCCCGGTGCCGTTGAAGTGCTGGGGCAGCTCGGCGTCGGACAGCCGCAGGTCCGTCCAGCCCTTGAGCACGGGCACCTTCGTCCCTGCGGGCACGGGAATCGGCGCGTAGCCGCGCGCGAGGTACCACCGCGCCGCGTCGATCAGGTTGGACGGCCCGTCGCTCATTGCTTACTCGTCGTCCCCCTTCGTCCTGACGCCGGCGCCCAAGATCTTGAGCATCTGCGCCGCGTGCTCACGGTCCTTCTTGCTCGCCCGGTAGTCGAGCAAGCGGTCGAGGTCCACGACCGGCTTCACCGCGTACTCGAAGCTGTGCTCGCTCCCGGCCAGCCCCAGGGCGTGTGCGATCGCCTGGGTGCAGCGACTGGATCGGTGCGTCCCCGCCGCCGCGAGCAGCAGCGGAATCTCGGCCCGGGTCTGGCCGTGGTACATGAGGCCACCGACGCTGCGTGCCAGGAGCGTCCCGACGCCCTTGGCGTCGTTCTTGTCGATGGGGGCCGAGGCCACGTGCCGCCCCAGCACGCGGCCGTCCTTGTCCGTCTCTTCGATGGTGATCGTGATCATCGCGTACTCCTGGTTCAGAATGGGATCTCGTCGTCGGGAATGCCGTACGTGGTGCCGACCGGCGCGGTCACGTGCTCAGGCAGGCCTTCATCGCCCTCGAGCCGCGGCGGCTTGTCGCCCAATCGGTGCGCCACCACCCGCTCGAACTGCTCGCCCGTCTTCTTCTCGACCGTGATGTGCAGCGCCGGCGCGAGCGCCCCGGCCCGCGCGAGCTCGACCGCCTCTTCCGTGCCGCCGGGCACCGGCTCGACCGATCGCGCCCGCCACCACGCCTCGGCCTTCGTCCGGGCGTACCCCGTGTGGTCGAAGCAGACCCACTCGCGGAAGTAGCGGTTGAAGCCGACGCGGTACTCGACGCGCATCGTCAGCGGCGCGGCCGGGTCGCTGCGCTTCATGTGGACGTGGTACGCGATCTCGCTGACATGGTGCTCCTCGCGGGTGGCCTGGCCCGAGAGGATGCCCTCGGTGCTGGCCTGCGCGTCATGCTTCTGCCGGTTGGGCTCGGGGAACTGGTGCCCGCACTCCG
This sequence comes from Phycisphaerales bacterium, assembly GCA_020849105.1. Lineage (GTDB taxonomy): Bacteria > Planctomycetota > Phycisphaerae > Phycisphaerales > UBA1924 > JADLGW01. The sequence goes on from JADLGW010000047.1 coordinate 5,494, forward strand.
GGCACGTCTGGTAGCCCGCCGCGATCAGCGCGTGGCACTGCGGGCACTCCTTCGCCGGCGCCTCGCCCTCGCCACGGTCATCCGTGGTGAGCCGGATGGCATCGACCGGCCCGTGACGGAGCACATTGCCGCCGAAGTCCAGCACCAGGCAGTCGGCCTTGCCCGGGTTGAGGCGGAAGCCCCGACCGACCATCTGGTAGTACAACCCGGGCGACATGGTCGGCCGCACGAGCGCCACGCAGTCGATGTGCGGGGCGTCGAAGCCGGTTGTCAGCACGTTGACGTTGCAGAGGTACTTGAGCGCTCCGGAGCGGAAGCGGTCGAGGATGGCGCTGCGCACGCCCGCGGGCGTGTCGCCGGAGACGAACCCGCACTCGACGCCGTGCTTGGACTTGAGCACCTCAACGATGTGCTGGCCGTGGCGGATGCCCGACGAGAAGATGAGCGTGGCGGAGCGGTCCTTGGTGTGCTCAACGATCTCGGCGCACGCGCCGTCGACGAGGGCATCCTTGTCCATGAGGTCCTCGACCTCGCTGGCGACGAACTCGCCGGCGCGAACGTGCAGGTCGTCGGTGCTGACTTTCTGAAGCCCCGCCTTGGTCCGCAGCGGCGACAGGAAGCCCTGCACAATCAGCTCGCGCACGCCGACCTCGAAGCAGACGTGGTTGAGGATGTTGCCGGGCTCGCAGATCGGCCCGGACTTCATGCGGAACGGCGTCGCCGTCAACCCGATCACCCGCGCCAGCGGGTTCACGACCTTGGCATCGGCGATAAACTGGCGGTACATCCCCTCGCCATCCGGCGGGATCAGGTGCGCCTCGTCCACGATGAGCAGGTCCACCGGCCCCAGGTCGCACGCCCGCTGGTAGATGGACTGGATGCCCGCGATAGTGACGGCGTACCCGAGGTCCTTGCGCTTCAGCCCCGCCGAGTAGATGCCCACGGGTACGTCCGGCGCGATGTGCCGGAGTTTGTCCGCCGCCTGCTCGAGCAGTTCCTTGACGTGGGCCAGGATGACCACCCGCCCGTTCCACGGCCCGACCGCGTCGCGGCAGATGGTGGCGATGACCGGCGTCTTGCCGCCCCCGGTGGGAATCACCACACACGGGTTGTCGTCGCGGGTCCGCAGGTGCTCGTA
>JADLGW010000048.1 GCA_020849105.1 Phycisphaerales bacterium
ACATGCCCGCGTACTGCTACCCCGACTGCAACGCCGACGACACGCTCACCGTCGCCGACCTGACCTGCTTCATGGGCAGGTACGCCGCGAGCGACTACATGTACGCCGACTGCGACAACGACGACCGCCTGACGCTGGCCGACTTCGGCTGCTTCACGACGAAGTTCGCGCTGGGGTGCCCGTAGCGCCCCGGGCTAGCCCGGGGATTCGGCCCCGTCCTCGTCCACGGGCTCGTCATCGTCGAAGGGGGCCTCTTCGTCGGCGACCGCGGCGGAATCCTCCGGCTCTTCGGCGGTGGGGAGGGTGGAGAGGGCTGGGGGGCCGTCCCCCGCGGCGGGGGCCGCCGCCTCCGTCGTATCCACTTTCTCTCCCGCGACCCGGTCGAGTTCGGCCTGCCTCTTCATCGCCGCCCATTCCTCGGCGGAGATCATCACGTCGCGGGCCAGCGACCCCTTGTGCTCGCCCAGGATGCCCGCGATGCCCATGAGGTCGATGAGGCGGCTGGCGCGGGTATACCCGATGGCGAGGCGACGCTGGAGCAGCGACACGCTCCCGCGCTTCGTCTCCAGCACGACCTCCACCGCGCGGTCGAACATCGGGTCCTCCTGCGCGGCCGACAGCGACGCCGACGAGTTGTTCTCGCTCTCCAGCAGGCGGTCCTCGTCCGGGTTTCCCGTCCGCAGTTGCAGCAGTTGCCGCTCGAAACTGGGCTTGGCTACGTCGCGCATGTGCCGCACGACCTTGCGGATCTCCAGGTCGTCGACCAGCGTCGCCTGGGCCCGCGTGAGTTTGTGCGATCGCGGTGACAGGTACAGCATGTCGCCCTGGCCCAGCAGCAGTTCGCCGCCCTTCTGGTCCAGCACGATGCGGCTGTCCATGCCGCTGGAGACCTTGAAGCAGATGCGGGCGGGCATGTTGGACTTGATGAGCCCCGTGACGACGTTGGCCTGCGGGCGCTGCGTGGCCAGGATCAGGTGGATGCCCACCGCCCGGGCCTTCTGCGCGATGCGGATGATCGAGCCCTCGACCTCCTTGGCGGTCATCATCAGGTCCGCCAGTTCGTCGATCACGAACACCATGTACGGCAGTTTCCGCGGGATGCGGGCCTCCTCCTCGGGCGACTGCGGGTTGAACCGCTCGCGCAGTTCCTCCCATGGCAGGTCGTTGTACGCCGCGATGTCGCGGCAGCCGGCCTCGGACAGCAGCTCGTACCGCTCGTCCATCTTGGTGGTCGCCCACTCCAGGATGGCCGCGGCCTTGCCCATCTCGGTCACGACCGGGCACATCAGGTGCGGGATGTCCTTGAACTGGCTCATCTCGACCATCTTGGGGTCCACCAGCACCAGTTTCAGTTCACTGGGCTTCTTCGTGTACAGGAACCCCATGATGATGGTGTTCATGCACACGCTCTTGCCGCTGCCGGTGGTGCCGGCGATGAGCAGGTGCGGCATCTGCGCCAGATCCGCGATGAGCGGCTCGCCGGAAGCGTCCTTGCCCAGGAACAGCGGGAGTTTCATCTTCCCGAAACTCTCGCTCTTGCTCATCAGTTCCTTCAGGCGCACCTTCTCCTTCGTGGAGTTGGGCACCTCGATCCCGATCGTGTCGCGGCCCTGCATGTTCGGCACGATGCGGATGTTGATGGCCTTGAGCGCCCGCGCCAGGTCGCTGTCCACCGCCGTGATCTGCGCCACCTTCGTCCCCGGGGCCAGCCGCACCTCGTACAGGGTGATGACCGGGCCGGACTCGATGCCCACGACCTCGCCGTCGATCCGGTACTGCTTCAGCGCCGACTCCAGGGCCTGGGCCTGCTCGCGCACGTACTCCTCGAGGCGTTCGGAAAAGTTCTCCTCCGGGGCCTCGAGCATGTCCAGGTTGGGGAACTGGTACCCGGGCAGGTCGGCCACGCCCTGAAGGTCGCGCAGGTCAGCGTCCGTCGCCACCTTCCGGGTCTCGTGACCGAACACGATCGGCAACCTGGCGATCTTGGCCCGAAGGGCCTCCGGGTCGAAGACCTGCGGCGCTCCGGGAAGGTCGTCGTCGATGGCCTCGGCATCAGTGCCACCGTCTCTACGCCGGTGGTCCGGCCCCTCGTTATCGGTTGCCATTGATTCGGCGGTCGTGCGGGCCGCCTGCGCCGGCGCTTCAGCGGGCGGCACCGCGATCACCCGCACTCTCGGATCGCGCACCGCCGGCTCGTCGTCTCCCGTGGCCCTGCGCCGCCGAGATGGCCGCGGAGTTACGTCCACCTCATCACCGATGTCGTTGAGCCGCACACGCACCGGCTGCGCCGAGCGCACGCCGGATAGCCCGACGACCAGTGTCGATCCGGCCCGCGCGGCCGTGTACGCCGAAGCCCCGACCACAGATCCGGCCGTGCGGGCGGCTGGCACCCCGACATTCGCAAGCCACGCCGGGGTTGCCAGCACGAACCTGTCGAACGCCACGATCGCACCGACCACCGCCAGCAGCAGCAGCCACACTGCCGAGCCAAGCGCACCGAAGCGTTCGACCAACTCCGCGCACCCGGCCGAACCCACCAGCCCGCCCGGCAGGTTCACGATCGGGCCGGTCGAAGGAAACAGCAGGGCTTGCAACGCCGCGGCGGCGCACCCGATCATCAGGACGCCGACCAGCCGCAGGCTCGCCATACCCACCCGACCGCCAAACAGCCATCCTGCAACACCGAAGCCGACGCCCGCGGCCACCACCCAGGCACCCCACCCCAGCATCCTGAATGAGTGATACGCAACCCAGGCCCCGGCCGGTCCGCACAGGTTGTGTGTCGGGCTGTTGGGCGGGTAGACCAGGTGCGTCGGGGCATCGCCCACGTCGAAACTGACGAGGCTCGCGGCGGCGAAGAACCAGCCCGCGGTCAGCAGGACCGCGCCCAGGAGACGCCAGATCGAGGTTCCGCCGTGGGCGGACGTGCGCGCAGATTTTCCCATATCCCCCTGACCATCGGCCCTTCCGGCGGCGCCGGGCCAAAAACGGCTCAGCGGCCAAAGAGCAACCAGAATCAGCCGCAGCAACCGAGGGTGAACCTGGTCACGGAACAGCCGGCTCAGTGCGAGTTGCGGCGGGCAGCGGCCTGGCGGTCCTGGCGCAGCGAGTAGCGGATGATCTGGACGGCCGCGGCGAAGAAGCCGCCCACGAGGCCGACAAGCACGCCCCATGGCCCCGTGCCGCGCCACCAGTCAAAGAGCCAGCCGAGCGCGACGCCGCCGAGGACCGTGGCGATGAAGTTGAACGCGACGCCCCAGGCGGCGCCGGCCTCGCTGAACTGGCGTGCGACGGTGGGCGGCTCGGTCGTTCGGGCAGCGGGCGGCTCGCGGAGTATGTCCGGGATGCGTGTGCGCGGGTCGTGCGCGGGGTCGGGGGGCCAGTCGGGTTCGGGCATGGTGGAGTGTAGAGGGCGCGAAGGGGAACACTGGCACGAGGAGGCCGGGTAGAACACAGGCGGGACGCCTGTGCCACAAGAGTTGGTAGGGGGTCAGCCCATCACCTTTGCGAGTGCTGCCTTGCGGGCGAGGGCGACGGCGTCCTTGATCTTGGCGACGTCGGCGCCGCCGCCCTGGGCCTGGTCGGGTCGGCCGCCGCCCTTGCCACCAACGACGGCGGCGGTCTCGCGGACCCAGTCGCCGGCGCGGAGGCCCTTCTTCACGAGGGCGTCGGGCACCGCGGCCATCACGCTGACGCGCGGGTTCGCCGGGTCCGATTCATCGGGGGAGAGGAGCATGACCGCGGATCGCGGGCAGCGGTCGCGGATCGTCTTGACAGCCTCCTCCAGGGCCGGGCGCTCCGAGCCGAGTTCGATCACGGTGACGATGACCTCGTCGCCGGCGGTGAGGGCGGACTCGGCGATGCGGCGCGCGATCTCTGCGGCGGCTTTGCGCTTCTCGCCCTCGGCCTGCTTCGCGCCGGCCTTGATCTTCTCGGAGAGTAAGGCGAGGGAGGCGCGGAGCGCGGCCCGTTCCGCGGCGGGGAGTGTGAGCGCGTCGATCTCCGTGGCGACGGCCTGCGACTCCGACTGGAGTTCGGCGAGCGGGAGCGACGCGGCGTGGGCGACGCGCTCGCGCAGGGCGGCGGCGGCGGCGCGGGCGGCGCGGGCGGGCGTGCCGGTCAGTGCGACGATTCGGCGGACGCCCTTGGCGACGGCTTCCTCCGAGACGATGCAGAACTCGGCGGCGGCGGAGGTAGAGGCGAGGTGCGTCCCGCCGCAGAACTCGACGGAGTAGTCGCGCCAGGCGGGGTTGTCGGGGTGTGCGAGCAGGTCGGCGACTGGGCGACCGATGGAGACGACGCGGACGGGGTCGGGGTAGGCCTCGCCGAAGACGGCGCGCAGGCCGTTGATGGCGCGGGCGGCGGCGAGCGGGGCGAGTTCGGCGTAGACGGGGAGGTCGCGCTCGATCTGCTCGCGGACGTGGGCCTCGGCGCGGGCGAGTTGGTCGGGCGCGACCGGGCCGCTGTGGGCGAAGTCGAAGCGGAGGCGGTCCGGGGCGACGAGGGAGCCCTTCTGGTCGGCGTCGTGCCCGAGGGTCTTGCGAAGGGCAAGGTTGAGCAGATGGGTCGCGGTGTGGTTGGCCTGGACGGGATGGCGGTGGGCGCTGTCGATGTGCAGTTGCACGTCGTCGCCGACGCGGAAGTGCCCGCGGACGACGCGCCCAGTGTGGACGACGAAGCCCGCGTACGCCTTAACGGATTCGACCTTGAACTCGCCGCTGCCCGCGCCGGGCCCGGCGTCCCGGGTGTCGCGCATGAGGATGATGCGGCCGGTGTCGGCGACCTGGCCGCCCATCTCGGCGTAGAAGTTCGTCTGGTCGAGGACGAGGCCGACGCGGGCGAGGCTGTCGCCGCGTGCGGACTCGTCGAAGTCCGAACCGTTCCAGATCGCGCGGACCGTGGCGCGGATGTCGCGGGCTGGGAACTTGGATGAGTCGTCGGTGGGCGGCACGTTCATGTGCCTGAGGCGGGCGACGGCGTCGGGGCCGAGGGTGAGTTCTTCGGAGCCGCCTTCCTTCGCGCCGGCGCGGGATCGCTCGCGCGCCTGCTCCATGAGCGCCTCGAAGCCGGGGACATCGACCGAGAGGCCGCGCTCCTGGGCCATGAGCACGGTGAGATCGACGGGGAAGCCGTAGGTGTCGTACAACTTGAAGGCATCGGCGGCGGGGATCGGGCCGCGTGCGGCGACTTCCTCGAACATGCCGATGCCGCGGTCGAGGGTCTTGCCGAAGGATTCCTCCTCTTCGCGGAGGATGTCGATGACGCGCTGCGGGCTGCGGCGGAGTTCGGGGAAGGCGGCGCCCATCTTGTCCACGACGACGGGGACGAGGGCGCTGAAGAACCCGGTCTTGGCATTCAGCATCTGGCGGCCGTAGCGGACGGCGCGGCGGAGGATGCGGCGAAGGACATAGCCACGGCCCTCGTTGGAGGGGACGGCGCCGTCGGTGATAGCGAAGGTGAGGGTGCGGATGTGGTCGGCGATGACGCGGTAGGCGGTGTCCACCTGGCCCTCGTCGGCGCCCGCGAGGCGGCCGCGGTAGGGGCGTGCGCCGGTGGCCCGCTCGATGGCGAGGAAGATGGGGGCGAAGAGGTCGGTGTCGTAGTTGCTGCTGGTCTTCTGGAGGACGGAGACGAGGCGTTCCAGGCCCATGCCGGTGTCGACGTGTTTCGAGGGGAGGGGGACGAGGCGGGTGGGTGGAGAGTTACTCCGGAGCGGCGGGGTGCCGGGAAGACCCCCTCCGGTTTCGGTCGTGGCGGCGACCGAATCCACCTCCCCCGCCGGGCGCGGGGGAGGAGAAGAGGAGGAGCCGCCGCGGAGCGCTGGGCCACCCGGAGCGCCGCCGCGGAGCGCTGGGCCACCCGTCGCTTGCGCTCCGGGCTCTGTTTCGCGGTTGAACTGGATGAAGACGTTGTTCCAGATTTCCAGGACGTCGGGGTCGCCGGTGTTGACGAGGGCGGCGGCGTTGCGGCCGCCGATGCGGTCATAGTGGATCTCCGTGCACGGGCCGCACGGGCCGGTCTCGCCCATCTCCCAGAAGTTGTCCTTCATGGAGCCGGGGAGGATGTGGGAGTCGGGGAGGTGGCGCCGCCAGAGGGCGCGGGTCTCGTCGTCGGGGGCGAGGCCGGCGGAGGGGTTGCCCTCGAAGTAGGTGGCGTAGAGGCGTTCGGCGGGGATGCCGAAGACGCGGGTGAGGAGGTCGAAGGACCACTCGATGGCCTCGGGCTTGAAGTAGTCGCCGAAGGACCAGTTGCCGAGCATCTCGAAGAAGGTGTGGTGGTAGGTGTCCTTCCCCACGTCCTCGAGGTCGTTGTGCTTGCCGCCGGCGCGGATGCACTTCTGGCTGTTGACAGCCCGCTTCAGCCGGCCCATGGGAGTGGCGGGGTCCGCCTGACCGAGAAAGATCGGCTTGAACTGGTTCATTCCCGCGTTGGTGAAGAGCAGCGTCGGATCGTCCAGCGGGACGGCCGGCGACGAGGGCACGAAGTCATGGCCCCGTTCCCTGAAGTACTCGATAAACGTGCGGCGGACGTCGTCGCTGGACGGGGGCATGGCGGCTCCTGGGGGCGGAGTATATGAAGGGGCTCACCGGTCGAACCGCGGACGACTTTTCCACCGGCCGAAGGGGCCGGAACCGCCGCGACTTGCCAAGCGGGGCGATTGGACCGATAAAGGGGGCCTATGCGAACCTTCGACCTGTGCGTCATCGGGAGCGGTCCGGCCGGGCAGAAGGCGGCGATCCAGGCGGCCAAACTCGGCAAGTCCGTGTGCGTGGTGGAGCAGCGGGGCGTGGTGGGCGGCAACGCCGTCCACACCGGCACGATCCCGAGCAAGGCGCTGCGGGAGGCGATCCTTCGGCTCGGCGGGCGGCACATGTCGCCGACCATCGCGGACTTCCAGGCTGCGCGGCAGGGGACGTTCGCGGGGCTCACGGCCAGTTGCCACGAGGTGATCAAGGCGGAGATCGCGGTGGTACGGAACCACTTCCGGTCCAACGAGATCACGCTGCTGACCGGGAGCGCGAGTTTCAAGGACCCGCACGTCCTGCACGTCCACGGCGAGCACACCGACGAGGACGTGCGCGCGGAGTTTATCGTGATCGCCAGCGGGACAAGCCCGACCCGGCCCAAGGACGTGCCGTTCGACGACCGCAACCTGATCACGAGCGACGAGCTGCTCCGGATGCCGGACCTGCCGCGCTCGATCATCGTGGTGGGCGGGGGGGTGATCGGGACGGAGTACGCGTCGATGCTCGCGGCCCTGGGCACCCGGGTGACGCTCATCGAGGGGCGCAGCCGGCTGCTGGACTTCGTAGATGCGGAGATCATCGAGGCCCTTCAGTACCACCTGCGGCAGGCCGACGTGACGCTGCGCCTGGGGGAGAAGGTGGTCAGCATCAAGACGGCGACGCCGGCCGGAGCCGGCCGAACCAGCGACGGGGTGATGGCCGAGGCGCTCCTGGAGAGCGGCAAGACCCTGCGGGCCGATGCGCTGCTCTACTGCGTTGGACGGCAGGGGAACACGGCGGACCTGAACCTGGCGGCCGTGGGGCTGGAGGCCGACGAGCGCGGGCGGATTCGGGTCGACGCGCGGGGCAAGACGAGCGTGCCGCACATCTACGCCGCGGGAGACGTGGTGGGCTTCCCGGCGCTGGCGAGCACGTCGATGGAGCAGGGGCGGCTCGCGGCGTGCTCGATGTTCGGCCAGCCGTGCGACATGGTGGCGGAACTGCTGCCCTACGGCATTTTTTCCGTGCCGGAGATCAGCATGTGCGGGTGGACAGAGGAGAAACTGACGAAGGAGGGGATCCCCTACGAGGCGGGGGTGGCACAGTACAAGGAGATCGCGCGGGGCCAACTGGTCGGGGACGATATCGGGATGCTCAAGATGCTGATCCACCAGGATTCGCACGCGCTGCTCGGGGTCCACGTCATCGGCACCGGGGCGACGGAACTGGTCCACATCGGGCAGGCCGTGATGGCCCACAAGGGCACGGTCGAGTACTTCGTCAACACGGTCTTCAACTACCCGACGCTGGCCGAGTGCTACAAGGTCGCGGCCCTCAACGGCCTGAACAAACTTCGGAACGTGTGAGGGTCACGGCCGCCGGGGGAGCCTCGGCCGCGTCACCGGGATCGACGCACCGCTACGCGCTGTCCCGGCCCACGAGGAGATGGAGCACGGCGTCGAGCGGCAGATCGTCTGTTTGCAGAACCTCGGATGCCAGGTCGCGGTAGAGCGGGTCACGCCGGGCGTGGACCGACTCGACTTCAGAGAGCGGATCCGCCCCCGTAAGGCTCGGCCGCTCGTGACCGGCCCGGTGCATGCGCCGTCGGAGTTCCCCCGCGCCGCAGGCCAGGTAGACGATCCTGACGCGGCCGGTATCGCGCTCCGCGATCAGCAGGTCCGGCACACCGGGGGCCGTGGGGGTGCCTCCGCCGGCCGCGATGACCGCGCCGGGAACGCCGAGCGCATTGAGCAGGGCCGCGAGTTCCGCCTTGCGGAAGGCCGCCTGCCCGTGGCGTTCCCACGCCGCGGCAACGGTATCGGCCCCGAGCAGCCGCGGCGTCAGGTCATCCAGGTCGATGAAGGTGCGCCCGGTCCGTTCTGCGAGCATACGACCGAGTGTGGTCTTGCCAGAGGCGCGCAGCCCGATCAGGACCACGGTGGGGGGCATGCGCCGATTCTACCCGCCGGGAGGGGCCTCCCGGCGACCTCGGGCCGCGAAGCCCAGCGGAGCAACACTGATCTTGGGGTTCGCCAGGGTCCCGCTCACGCGGTAGGTCACAACACGGTCGGTGACCGCCCCGAGCACGTTGCCCACCTCCCCCAGTGCAGCCTGAAGACGCTCCAGCGGGCCGGCGTTCATTTCCAGTTGCAGCGCCCCGTCGTATGCGACAAGCCCCTTGACCCGGGCGGCGCTGAACGACAGCAGGACCAGCGCCTTGTCGATGAGCACGCCGCGATCTGTAAGGTGGAACTCTGCATCCAGCGAGTCATGCCCGGCGCCGCCCCTGCCGCGGAGCAGGTTCGCCAGGCGTGAGAAGAGCGGCACCCGGACAAGCGAGCCCTGCCGTACCGAGGCGACGCCGGCCCCGCCCACACTCTCTGGAATGTTGCCGGGCTCGGCGGTCACCTGTCCGCTCGCGTTCAGTGTCCCCGCAAGTGTCGGATCCTCCCCATCTCGGGCCTTGGTGCGGGCAAGTTGGTTCAGGTCCAGGCCGTACGCCGACCAGTTGAAGGTCACCGCTCGCGAGCCGTCGGACGGGGCCGGCTGCGCAGCGGCGTTGAACGCACCGGAGAGCAGCCGGGCGTCGAGTTTTCCGATCATCATGGCCCCATCGGCCAGCCGTCCGTCCGCGGTGAGCGTGTCGATCGGGATGCAGTAGTCGCCGAGGTTGACGCGGAAGCCGACAACGCCGAGCGTGCCGCGGAGCGACGCCCGGCCGAGCCGCAGCGCCGGGATGGTTCCGCTCGCATCGAGCGTCACCCGTCCGCGGGGGTCGTAGGGGGTGATGGCCTCCCGCAGCGAGGGCGGCAGGCTGGACAGGCGGTCCGGGTCCATGACCATGTCGAACCGGGCGCGGGAGACTTCCGCATCAAGCGTGTCGGTGTTCAGGCGGCCCGCAAGGTCGATGCGCAGGTCCGGCAGGCGTCCGGCCTGGAGGTTCAGCGTGTGCCAGGCGCCGCTCCCGTCGCTCCCGGATACGTTCAGGGACAGTGAGAGCCCGCCGAGCCGCATCTGCGGCCGCCCGTCGCCGGGCTCATAACTCACCGACCCGTTGTCGATGGTGACCGCATTGAGCCGCAGGATCCGCGAGAGCCGGAACTCCTCTCGCACGCGGCTCTGGTCGTTGACGCCGGGCTTGACAAAGGGCACGAGGCCGCGGAAACGCACGCCTTCGCCCGGCTTCTCCCGGATGAGGCGGAGCGTCGGCTCGTGCAGCGTGACGGAGCGGAGCACGATGGGGCGTCCAGTCCGCGGCACCTCGCCCAGCGTCAGGTCCACCTGCCTGATGGAGACGACCTCGGTGCCGTCCGGGCTGGCCAGGGTGACGCCGCGGAGGCCAACCGAGTACGGAGGGTTGTAGGTCAGGTCCTTGAAGGCAACGGTCGGGACAATGTAGGTCGAAACCGCGTCAACGACCTGCCGCCCGATCCAGTCATCAACCTTGTTCCAGACGCCGAACAAGCGTCCGGCGACGTACCCCGCGGCCGCACCAATGAGCGCGACCGCGCACAGTGCAATGAGTACCTTTGTTCCCCTCCCCATGGACAATGGTAGGGGTCGCGGCCGCAAAGTCAGGCAAGGAGTGCAACGGTCGGACTTTGCCCCGCCTATGCTTGGGGCCCCTCCGGACGGCCGGGGGGCAAATCCCCTTTGGAGGTCCCGTGGTCCGCATCCGCATGCAGCGTCTTGGCCGAATCCACAAGCCTTTCTACCGGATCAGCGCGATCGACCAGCGGACCCGCCGCGACGGCCGTGTCATTGAGCAGTTGGGGTGGTACGACCCCGTATCGAAGGACGCGGCCACGCAGATCAAACTTGATGAGGAGCGGTGCAGGTACTGGCTTGCCAAGGGCGCGCAGCCGAGCGACACCGTCCGCGACGTGTTCGCCAAACGCAAACTGATCCCGACTGGACCGTGGGAGAAGACCCGCAGCCGCCAGAGGGATATCGCCAAGGCGAAGGCGGAAGCGGCCGCGGCCGCTCCGGCCGAGGGTGCGAAGAAGGACGCGGCGAAGCCGGCCGCTCCGGCGGCGTGACGGAGCGACCCCGCGCGGGCATCGGGGATTCGGGCCATTCGAGGGATCCCGTCGCTCACGCCGCGAGTTCGTGAGAGACAATGCCGCTCCGCATCGACATTCTGACCACCTTCCCCGAGATGTTCGGCGCGGAGCCGCCAGCCGCACTGGGTGTCAGTATTCCCGCGCGGGCGCGACGGGCCGGCCTGGTTGAGTGGCACGCCGCCAACGTCCGGGATTTCACCGACGACAAACACCAGAGAACGGATGATCGGCCGTTCGGCGGCGGGCCCGGGATGGTCATGTCCTGCCAGCCGCTCTGGGACGCGGTGCACGCCGTCGAAGCGCTCGACACGCGCCCGGCCGCGCGCATCCTCCTCACTCCCCAGGGCACGCCGCTCAGGCAGGCAGACGTGGAACAGATGGCCGGATTGCCGCGGTTGCTGCTGATCGCGGGGCACTACGAAGGCATCGACGAGCGGGTGATCCAGCGGCTCGGCCCGCGCGAGATCAGCATCGGGGACTATGTGCTCAGCGGCGGTGAGGTCGCGGCCCTGGTGCTCATGGACGCTGTGATCAGGTTGCTGCCCGGGGCCCTCGGGCACGAGGACTCGGCCGCGACGGAGAGCTTTGTGCCGGAGCAGACCGGCGGCCCGCGTCTGCTGGACTGTCCGCACTACACGCGCCCGCGCCAATGGCAGGGGCTCACCGTGCCGGATGTCCTCATCAGCGGCAACCATCAGGAGGTCGCCAAGTGGAGGCACGAGCAGCGCCTGACCCGTACCCGGGAGCGGCGACCCGACCTTCTGCCACCGGGGACGGGGGCGCTCCGGGTCCCGCACGGAGCCTGAAAGGTTCCGCCCCCGTGCCTACCATTGCGGCCCTATTTTCGGAGCGGATTCCCATGTCGCAGCCCAGCCATTCCCAGCAGGCCATCCTCGAGAGCCTGAACCAGACCGCCCTCAAGACGGACCTGCCCCGCATGGACGTCGGCGACACGATCAGTGTGCACTGCCGCATCGTCGAGGGCGACAAGGAGCGGGTGCAGGTCTACCAGGGCGTGGTGATCTCCCGGCGCGGGCGCGGCGTGAACGAGATGATCACGGTGCGCCGCGTCGTCGATGAGGTCGGCATCGAGCGGCGTTTCCCCATCAACTCGCCGATGGTGGCGAAGTTCGAGGTGACGCGCCACGGCGATGCGCGGCGCGCCAAACTCTACTACCTGCGCGAGCGGGTGGGCAAGAGCCGCCGCCTGCGGGATCGCCGCCGCGGCATCAAGAACCTCGAAGTCGCCACCGGCAACGCCCGGCCCGCCCCGAAGCCGGCGGGTGAGGGCACGCCCGAGCCCGCGGCCGCGACGGCATAGAGACCGCAGCGCGGTCGCCGCCGCTTCGGGCCGCGCCGCCGGCGTCAACCGCTCCCGATTGGGCATTGATTCCATCGCTGACGCCCCGATCTAGACTTCAGTTCATGTCGGGCGTGACCCGTACCTGCGGCAAGGAGGCAAAGGGGGGCGGGCTGTCGCTCCCGGTACTCGCGCCGAAGCCGCGGCGCTCGAAGGCCGGCCCGCGCCGGGCGGCCGTTCTGACCCTGCTCTATGTCGTGATGATCGGCCACTTCCTGTTGTGGCTGCGCTACGGCATGACACTCTCGCCGATCGAGCCGTCGGAGTCGATGTCCACCCTCAACCGGGGCGAGGTGAACGCCGGCTTCGTGTTCTTCACGCTCGCGATCCTGGCGACGCTCGTGTTCGGGCGGTTCGTCTGCGGGTGGGGCTGCCACATCGTGGCGCTCCAGGACCTGTGCGGGTGGGCGATGAAGAAGGCACGGATCCGTCCCAAGCCCATGCGCACACGCCTGCTCGTGCTGGCCCCGCTCGCCCTGGCGTTGTACATGTTCGTCTGGCCGACCTTCCACCGCGAGGTGCTCACCCCGATCCTGAGCGCGGCGATAGGCGGCGTGCCCGCGTGGCTGGGGGACTCCGGCCCGAGGCCCGAGTTCCGCAACGCCTTCATGGTGCAGGACTTCTGGGCCACGTTCCCCCCGTGGTACATCGCCGTGCCGTTCCTGGCGGTGTGCGGGTTCGCGTGCGTCTATTTCCTCGGGAACAAGGGCTTCTGCACCTACGGGTGTCCGTACGGCGGGTTCTTCGGTGTCGCGGACCGTTTCGCTCCAGGACGGATCATCGTGAACGAGGACTGCGAGCAGTGCGGGCACTGCACGGCGGCGTGCACCTCCAACGTGCGCGTACACGAGGAGGTCCGCGACTTCGGCATGGTCGTGGACCCGGGCTGCATGAAGTGCCTGGATTGCGTGAGCGTCTGCCCGAACCACGCCCTGCGCTTCGGGTTCACGGCGCCCGCGGCGGGCAGCGCCCGCGTGAAGCGGGCGCGGCACGGACGCAGGACAAACTACGACCTCACCCTGCGCGCGGAGATCGTGCTCGGCATCCTGGGGGTCGCGCTCTTCGCCGGTTTCCGCGGCATGTTCGACCTGGTCCCGATGCTCATGGCGATGGGGCTCGCGGGCATCGGCGTGTTCCTGGCGTGGAAACTCGGGTCGATGCTCGTGACCCAGAACGTGCGCCTGCAGAACCTGCAACTGCGGCGGCGCGGGCGCGTGACCGCCCTGGGAGCCGTGTTCGTCCCGGTGGCCGCGCTGTTCCTGGCCGCGGGGGTGTGGGGCGCGGTGGTCCAGTACCACCTGCGCCGGGCGCTCGTGCTGGACTCCACGGTGGCGGTTCCGGCCACCGCGTACCTGGCGGCGGGCTACACCGCAGGCCCCGGGACGGCATCGGCCGCCGCCGCCGCGATCGGCCACCTGGAACGGGCCGACGCGGTGGCCGAGGGTGGATACGGCTGGTCGTTGTCGCCGGACCTGCTCCTGCGGTTGGCATCGCTCCGGGCAATCACGGGCGACTTCAGCGGCGCAAGCAGGGCAATGCAACGGGCGATCGTCGCACGCCGGCCGAGCGATGAACTGCGTGCCTATGCCACGCAACTCTTCGTCCGGGCGGGCGCAGCCCTGGTCGAGGGCAATCGGCTTCCGGAGGCGGTCGCCGCGTACCGTGGGGCATCGGACCTCAATCCCGCATCGGGCCCGCTCCGGGCCCAGTACGGGCTCGCGCTGCTTGCGGCTGGGGGTACGGCAGCGGGCCTGGCCGCGATCGACGATGCGATCCGGCTCGAACCTGCAAACCCGCAATGGCCCCTCGCGAAGGCGGGGATACTGGACAGCCTGGGGCGGCACGAGGAGGCCGCGGACGTGCGGCGGCAGGCCGGTGGCCTCGGAGCCGGACAGAAATAGCCATCGTTTTTGGCATCTTTTCGGTTTTGGGGTAAATTGGCTTGCCACACTTGGCCGCAGCGCGGTATTCTCCAAGTCACCATTCTCCGCGGGGGGCTCAGGTCCACCATCGAGATAGAGGAGTACACATGAAGCACGGTTGCGTATCCCTGGCGTTGCTGGCGTTTGCCGGCTTGGCGGTCGGTTCGGCGATGGGTCAGGCGACCGCTGATCCGGCGACGGTTGCGCGGAGTCTGCTCATGCGCGGCCAGTACGGGCAGGTGGGCGGCCCGATGGATTCCGGCCCCGATGTGACGGTCGGCGAACTGATGGCCTCCGGGTCGTGTGTGGACCCGGACCCGACGCCGGACCTGGTCGTTAGGGGTACGGTCGGCAATGTCAGCTCCTACAGCATCGGCACGTCATCGTGCAACATTGGTACCGCTGACGTGAACTGGGTTTCCAGCACCAACGATCACCCGGTGATCGCACAGAACATGTACCGGCTGAAGGACGGCGTGCTCGAACAGATCGGTCTGTCGTGGCTGAAGCACGGCTTCACCGCCCTGACCTGCAATGTGTGCTCAAACGAGGGCTACAACTGCAACGGGCACGGCGGGTCGGTCCTGGGTGTCGGGTGCTCGGACCCCTACTCGGCGAGCCTCAACGGCAGCCAGAGCAACCTGGGTCCGCGATATCAGGTGAACCCATCCACCGGCGTCTTCACCTTCCCCTACGCGAACTTCCCGAACACGAACGCGCTCTCCAAGCGCATCCAGATCGCCCACTCGGACATGGAGGCCGGCATCAACTACTTCGCGGAGGGCATGTACATCGCCAAGGACGACACCGCGGCCGGCAACAACACCAACAACGCCTCCTACCGCCGGGCCACAGTCAATCCGACGACCCACGTCTTCACCCTTCAGGATCAGACCCGCCGGCGCAAGCCGGCGATCATGGCCTGGCAGGAGTACGGCGGGCCGGGCGGCGGCTTCGATCCCGGCGTCGTCATCAACTCCTACGACATCCAGGGCGACGGCCGCTACTGGGTCGCGTCCAAGGCGTGGTTGGTCACGCCCGGCACCTGGCACTATGAGTACGCAATCTTCAACATGACATCAGACCGTGCCGCGGGTTCCGTCGCCGTCCCGGTGCCGACGTCGGCCAACGTGAGCAACCACAGTTTCCACGACGTGAACTACCACAGCGGCGAGCCGTTTGACGGCACCGACTGGGCGAAGGCCCGCGACGGCGGCAACCTGGAGTGGAACACCACCCCGTTCACCCAGAACGCCAACGCCAACGCCCTCCGCTGGGGCACGATGTACAACTTCCGCTTCGACTGCAACCTGCCGCCGAAGAACGACGGGCAGATCACCATCGGCTTCTTCAAGCCGGCGACGCCGACCAGCCCGGCCGACTCCTTTGGCGCTGTGGCGGTCGTGCCGTCCCTCTGCCGGCCGGACTTCAACGGTGACGGCCTGCTGAACCTGGCCGATTTCGGCGCGTTCGCGACGGGCTATGCCCTGGGCGATATGCGGGCCGATTTCAACGGCGATGGCGTGCTGAACCTGGCCGACTTCGGCTCGTTCCAGACCGCCTTCGCCCTCGGCTGCCAGTGAGCCGAGTGACGGGTTGAGTCATCGAGCCCCGGCCCGCGGCCGGGGCTCTTTTGTTTAGTGGAAGTCCCGTGAGGACACGGGCAGGTCGGCCGGGGCTGCGCCGGTGCGGGCAAGGTCCTGCACCCGAGTCACGAGCACATGGACGACCTGGCCCTGGCGCTCCACGCGCCCCCAGGCGGCCACCATCACGCCGTGCCGGGCGTCGCGTCGGAAGCGCTGGTAGATATGCGGGCGGACGATCAGGTTGGCGATCCCGGTCTCGTCCTCCAGCGTGATGAACACAACGCCGGAGGCGGTGCCGGGGCGCTGGCGGCACAGCACCACACCCGCAACGGCGATCGGCGTCCCCGTGGGCCAGGCGCCCTCGTCCTTGAGGGCACGGCAGGGCTCGATCCGGCGGCGCGTCAGGTCCCGGCGCAGAAAGGAGGCCGGGTGGGCCCTGAGGGACAGCCCGGTGGTCGCGTAGTCCTGCACGACGTGGCGGGATTGTGAGAGCGGGGGCAGGCGCGGCAGGGCAGGATCGCCCAGTGACGAAGTGCCGGCCGTTCTTCCCGACTCTGCATCCGTGCTCCGACCGTGCCCCGGTGTCTCTCCGCACCCTCCCGTTTCGTACAGCGGCATCTCCGCGTCGCGCAGGTCGCGGACCTGCCACAGCGCCTGCCGGCGGTCCAGCCCCATGGAACGGAAACCATCGGCCCGTGCCAAACGGCGCAGGGCGGTGGCGGGCACGCCGCTCGCCCGCCACAGCCCATCAACGGTGCGGAAGGGCCCGTGCCCCTTCACGGCCGCGGCAATCGCATCCGCGTGCGGCCGGGAAAGGCCCTTGACGAGGCGCATGCCGAGGCGGAGCGCTCTGGTGCTCTGGTCTTCCGCCATGTTGCCTTCCAGGGAACAGTCCCACCCGCTCGCGTTCACGTCCACCTCACGAACCGTGACGCCGTGCTCCTGGGCATCGCGCACGATCTGAGCGGGGGCGTAGAACCCCATCGGCTGGCTGTTCACGAGCGCGGCCGCAAAGGCCGCGGGGTGGTGTCGCTTCAGCCACGCCGAGACGTAGACCAGCAGGGCGAACGATGCGGCGTGCGATTCGGGGAATCCGTACTCGCTGAAGCCCTTGAGTTGCTCGAAGCACCGGCGGGCGAACTCCTCCGCGTACCCCTTGTCCAGCATCCCCCTGATGAAGCGGTCCTCGAACTTCAGCAGGCGGTCGCCCTTCCGTTTCCACGCGGCCATCGCCCGGCGGAGTTGGTCCGCCTCGCCCGCCGTGAACCCGGCCGCGACGATCGCCAGCCGCATCGCCTGCTCCTGGAACAGCGGCACGCCGAGCGTGCGTCCCAGCACGCGACGGACCTCCTCGCTCGGGTACTCCGCCGGTTCCAGGCCCTGCCGGCGCCGAAGGTAGGGGTGCACCATGTCGCCCTGGATCGGCCCCGGGCGGACGATGGCGACCTCGATCACCAGGTCGTAGTAGCACGCCGGACGCAGACGCGGGAGCATCGCCATCTGGGCGCGGGACTCGATCTGGAACACGCCCACCGTGTCGGCGGCCTGGATCATCTCGTACACAGCCGGATCCTCAGGAGGGATGGTGTGGAGCGCGAGGCGGCGGGGGAGTACGAGATCAAACACCCTGCGGATCGCCGTCAGCATGCCCAGGCCCAGCACGTCGATCTTCAGCATCCCCATCGCGTCGATGTCGTCCTTGTCCCATTCGATGACCGTCCGGTCCTCCATCGCCGCGTTCTCGACCGGCACCAGTTCATCGAGCGGCTCCTGCGTGATGACGAACCCGCCGACGTGCTGCGACAGGTGACGCGGGAACCCCAGCAACTGCCCGGTGAGCGTGAGCAGCAGCCCGATGGTCGGGTCCGCGGCATCGATGCCCAGTTCACGGGCCCGCGCCGGCGTGATCACCCCGTCGTCCCACCAGTCCAGTTGCTTCGCCATCCGGTCGACCAGGTCCAGCGACAGCCCGAGCGCCTTGCCGACGTCGCGCACGGCTGAGCGGCCGCGGTAACTGATGACCTCGGCCGTGAGCGCCGCCCGTCGCCGTCCGAAGCGGGTGTAGATGTACTGGATGACCTCTTCGCGGCGTTCGTGCTCAAAATCGATGTCGATGTCGGGCGGCTCGTTGCGTTCCTTGCTCACGAACCGCTCGAAGAGCAGGTCGATCCGCGACGGGTCCACGCTCGTGATGCCCAGGCAGTAGCAGACAGCCGAGTTCGCGGCCGCCCCGCGCCCCTGGCACAGGATGCCCTGGGCACGGGCAAACTGCACGATGTCGTGCACGGTCAGGAAGTACTTGGCGTAGCCCAGCGACTCGATGAGCGTGAACTCTTCGTCGAGCCGTGCCAGAAGGCCGGGAGGAAGCGGGCGCGCAGGGGGCGATTGAGGGGCGGCGGACAGCGGGGCACCGGGGCATCGGACGGGGGTTCCGTGCCCGTCGGGCTCCTCGTGGCCCGGCTCCCTTCTGCACCCCGGCGCTGCCTCCGCTTTCTCTGCGTACCGCTCCCGTGCCCCCCGCCGCGTCAACTCCCGCAGCCAGGACATCGGCGTGTGGCCCTCGGGGACGACCTCCTCCGGGTACTCGTACCTCAGTTCGTCCAGCGAGAACGCGGCGCGGCGGGCGATCTGCACGCTGCGGGCGACGGCGCCAGGACCCCACGCGAAGCCGGAGAACAGGCGGGACATTTCCGCCGGTCCCTTCAGGTACCGCTCGCCGCCGGCGAAGAGCCTGTACCCCGCCCGGTCGAGCGTGGTGCCGTGCCGGATGCACGTCACGACATCCTGAAGGGCCCGCCGGCCGGGCTCGTGGTAGTGCACGTCGTTGGTGGCAACCAGCGGGATGCCCGCCTGAACAGACAGGGCGTGGAGGCGCAGCAGCCGGACGGCATCATCGGGGCCGTAGAGGCAGGCCGCCGCGATCGACAGCCGGTCATCGTCGAACGCCCCGCGGAGGCGCGAAAGATGTGAGGCATCCGCGGGATCATCTCCGGGCACGATCACGCCGAGCATCCCCGCCTGGTGCTCGATCACGTCCTCAGCGGTGAGGTGGCACTTGCCCTTGGCGGCGCGGCGCTTCCCAAGGGTCAGCAGGCGCGAGAGCCGCGCATACGACGCGCGGTCGGTGGGGAAGAGGAGAAGCGAGCCGGCGCTCCGCAGTTCCACCCGGCAGCCCACCACCAGCCGAATCCCCGCCTCTTTCGCCGCCACATGAGCGCGGACGATGCCGGCCAGGGTGTTCACGTCGGTGATCGCGACCGCTTCATACCCCAGGGCCGCGGCCCGATCGACGATTTCGTCCGGGTGGCTCGCCCCGCGCAGGAACGAGAAGTTGGTGGTGACGTGGAGTTCCGCGTACGGCGGGGCGTGTGAGGGTGGAAACGCGGCAGGGGCTTCCTTGTGCCGTTCGTGCCTGCCGGGGTGCTCCCGCATTTTCTTGATCGGCAGTTCCGGCATTTCCCTCTCCTACGCCCACAGCCCGTGCACGAACCAACGCCCACTCCCCAGGTCGCGGTAGATCCAGAGCCACAGCCCACCCTGATCGCGGACCCGGTAGTAGTCGCGTGCCAGCAGGCACTCCGGAACATCACTTCTGCGGATGGGCTTGCCCCGCGGCGTTGCTCCCTGCTTCCACCACTCCTCCCCGATCCGCTCGGGTCCGATCCCCACCGTCAGGCGCCGTTCATGCCCGCGCCAGCGGAGGACCGTCGGCGGGCGGTCCGGTTGCAGAGCCACCGCGGTGGCATCCTCGGGCTCATCCAGCAGCAGCGGGGGGCGGAGACGGCTGGAAGGTGAAGGCCCCGTCGTTTCGACGAGCGTGGCATCGTGCCTTCGCAACCGGAACGCCCTTTCGGGGATGTGAGACTCGACCCTTGCCGCCAGCGCCACGCGGTCCGCGCCCAGGCGGCCGGTCAAGACGTCGAGCAACTCCGCACGAACTCCGGGGGCCGCGGCGGCTTCCTCCTTTCGGCATGTTGCCTGCACATGGCGCAGCCGGCCCGTTCGACCTGCCACCAGCGCGATCGACTCCACCCCGAACCCCAGGCGGAGCGACTGCACCCGTGCCCGCAGCAGCGCCCACAGGTGGCGCGGGCTGCGCGACGGAGCGCTGAGCGTCACCGCCGCACGGCGAGACTGCACGCCGCGTCCCGGGTCATCGATAGCACGCAGAGCGGCCCCCCCCTCAAAAACAGCCTCCAGGTGCAGCACCCCCGACCCGCGCCCCCGCAGTTCGCGGCAGAGGTCCTCGGTAAGTTCTCGTGTGGTCAGTTCGACAGCCTCCAGGTCCGTGACGGGCCCGTCGAACGCTCGCTCCACGCGCAGCGCGGGTGCGGGGCGCACCGGCTCGATGGTTTCCATAGCGTGCCCGAGCAACTGGTCCAGCCGAAGGATCGGGTGGTGCCCGAACCGCGATGGCAACTGTTCCCGCGGCAGGCCCAGCAACTGCCCGATGGTGTCCACGCCAACCTCCGCGAGCGCTGCGACTGTGGAGTCCTCAAGGCGGAGCGCGGCGGTTGGGTAGGAGGAAGCGGTCGCAGCGTGAAACTCCTGAGCGGCGCCGCTGTCTTCGCCTCCACCGAACCATGCCGCCGCCCACGCCTGACCGATGGTGCCGCCCAGGCCCGTGCGGGATCGCACGCGGCGGCGGCGCAGTTCACCAGCGATCAGCCGGCACATCCTCTCCCGGCCCCGGAAGGCCCGCTCGCAGCCGGTGATGTTCAGGAGCACGCTGTCGTACGAGGGTGCGAAGGGATGATGGGGCTGTTCGGCACGATCCGGCGCGGCGATCGGGGACCACCGCGTCGCCCACTCCGCCAGCCGCCGCAGCGAGCGTGCATCACCGGCCGGATCGAAGCCATAGTCCCTTGCCCGCGGCAAGACCGCCCGCGCGTGCGCCAGCGTCATGCCGGGCAGCACGCCGTCGGCAGCGCACAGCCCGCACACCCGGGCGACACGCTGCTGCTGGGCCACCGGGGCCACAAGCAGGAGCGGCGCCGCCGTGTCAGGCGATCCTTCGCGCTGAAGCCGCCGCCGGGTCAGGTCGATCGACCATTCCGGCAACGCGATGCAGAGCCACCGTCTCACCACGCACCTCCACCACGCCTCGTACCGGGCCCGCCAGCGGCGAGCCCTTGCACCGGAACAACTCGAGTGACCAGCGGGGTGGATCCTGGCCCCCCACCGATTCCATCGGGGCCCGGCACCACGGTGTGACCTGCCACCTCGTCGCGGCCGCGGAGATCACGCCGCGTTCCCATGGGGGCCGGGTCAGCAGGGCGAGCGTTCCGCCGGCCTCGGCCGCGAGTTGCAGCCGACGGCTGGCGGCCATGGAGAAGCGAGTTGCATCCCCGAGGACGGTGCTCCCGGGGCAGCGCAGTACCTGGTCGATCGCCCACAACCGTTCCGCGTCACTCCGGGCGTCTATGTAGTACACCGGCCAGCGGGACTCGGCAGCGGTGGGGCAGACCCAGCAGCGCCGCCCGACCAGGAAAACAGCCTCCGCATCATGCCGGGCTATCAAACCCCAGAGCAGGGCCAGGGGCGGAACCCACTCTCTTTCCTGAGTGTCGTCGTCATGCAGAACATACCCAAACCATTCGTGGGTGGCCCCAAGAGCGATATCGAGCCATTGTTTGAGACATTCGCCCTGGTTGTCGCCGCCGTAACCAGAGTTGGGACAGACGTTTGCACCACATGGAGATGACCATCGGCGCACCCGCGCATCCGCAAGAACCCGGCCTAAGGCTTCCGAAATCACCATGGTGCTACCCTGCACGATCCCTATTTGTTAGGGTATGCATCAGGCAAAGAATGTCAAGTATGTGTTCGGTATTGCTGGCTTGCCTTGCTCATGGGCAACCCAGGGCGAACTTGGTCTGGAAGCACCCGAAATCTGCCAGATTGAGCAGACCGTCATGATTGCAATCGGCATCGAGAATTCCAAACGCAAACCGTGCCTGGAAGCATCCGAAATCGGCAAGGTTCAGGACACCATCTGTGTTGCAGTCCGCGTAGCACGACGGTACCTGGACCTCCACGGCGCCCATGTCCACGATTGGCCCGGGGCCGCTGCCTGAGTTCGGCACGCCGGGGTCATCGACGCGCCGCTGGTTCCCGAGCACGTCCTTCAACGTCCCAGTGGGCAACGCCGAGTTGCGCCCGGCGTCGATGCACGGCGAGAACGCCCCGAGCCGCGGGTTGTCGTCGAGAGTCCCAATCTGCCCGTCCGGCCCCACCGGGTCGATGAACCGTGGGTCCAGGCCGTGGTTTCCCTCGCCGCCGAACACCCCGGACCAGCCGCTCACCGCCGAATGGTCGATGGCAACGCACGCCGGTGATGCCGCGATCTGCATGGCCTCCGTCGGGTTGCCCACGCCCGCCCAGTTGTTCCACAGCACACTGTTGGACACCGTGAGCGAGTGCTGCCCACCGCGGTTGTCGAACCACACACCGCCACCCTCGGCCTTGGCCTGCCACGCCCCGTACGCCCAGTTGGACGCCAGAGTACAGTTGGTGAGCACCGCGTCCCCCGATGCCGCGATCGCCCCGCCGCGTGCAACCCAGCCGGCCTCTTCGGCCCGGTTCCCGCTGAAGTAACAGTTGGCGAAGGTGGAATAACTCTGGACGTACGCGGCCCCTCCGGAGGCCTCTCCCGATTCAGAAGGCTCGCCGACAGCCCGATTCCCGAGAAACATCGAGCTGCGAACGTCTGCGTGGTAGGCCCACAGGGCGCCCCCGAGTGCGTGCTGCCCGCTGACGGAGTTCTGGACGAACAGGCACCCCCGGATTTCCGCGGTGGCGCCGATGGCGAGCAGGACCGCGCCGGCGCGGTATCGCGCGCGATTCCCCCCGAACGCGCAGTCCTCGATGCCCGCCTCCTCTGCCCAGAACCCATTCTGGATCGAGACCGCGCCCGCGCTCCCCGTGGTGGAGTTGTTGACGAAGTCGCACCGCAGCATGGACAGTTTGCTGCCCTCGACATACACCCCGGCGCCCTCGTCCGATACATTCCCGTCGAACACCGAATCGGTGATGGTCAGGTCCGTGGCGCGGGTGCGGATCGCGCCACCGCCCGGACCCATGCTCCCGAGATCGCCCACTCCGTTTCCGACCCACCGGCAGTTGGAGACTCTGAGCGCCGAGTCTTCGGAGTACAGGCCGCCGCCGGGGCCCTCTGTGACGTACCCGCGCGTCACCGTGCACCCATCGATCGTGACATCCGCCCCGTCCAGCCGGAACACGCGCTGCGCATCCTGCCCGGAGAACACCGTCGGATTCGTTTCCGGGTTGCGCTGGAGCGGCACGGTCTCGTAGCCCGCGAACCCGCCCAGGATCGTCAGTTCGCACCCGACGTCGTGGCTGAGCAGATCGTCCGACGCCGGCCCCGGCGTGTACGTCCCGCGGGCAACCCAGACCTCGCGTACCCCCGGCGTCTGGATCGCCTCCTGGAGCGTCCGGTATGCGCTGGCCCAGGTCAGCCCGTTCCCGCCCGGGGGCGCGGCGGCGTTGACGTACAGGCGCGGGATCACTGGGGCCTGCACGATCGCCTGGAACTCGTACGCCCCCAGGTCCGGGCGCGGCTGGCAGAAGCCCCTGGCGTTGACGACGCGATCGTTCTGTTCCAGGTCGCGTTCGAGGGGCGTTCCGATCGGCGAACCACCGCGATCAATGCAGGGCGAAGCGAAGCCGAGGTGCTCGTCGTTGTCCTGCCACGTCGCCAGGTTGTTGTCGATACCGTCGATATCCACAAATGACGGATTGTCCGCGATGTTGGTCGAGTGCCAGGAGAGGCGGCCCGGTGGCGCCCACACGCCCCCCTCCCCGCCCAGCACGTCACACCGGTTGACGTCAAGCCGTCCCCACGGTCCCTGGAAATACCCCTGCGCCCCGAGTTGTGCCGTGTTGTTCCAGAGCACGCACCCGTCGACCAGGCCGGGAGACCAGCCGAACTGGAACTCGAACCCGCCGCCGGTCGCGGCGGTGTTGTTGGTGATCGTGCAGTGCCGTAACTCGGTGAAGCCGCCCGAACTGACTCCACCTCCTCCCTGGAACGCGGAGTTTCCGGTGATGCGGCAACTCGTCAGGACCGAGGTGGACAGGGCCGCAACCCCTCCGCCGCTGCCGCCCAGCGCACGGTTACCCGCGATCACGGACCCGTCCAGCCAGCAACCGCCGACGGAAAGGCCGCCGCCGCTGGCCGCGGTGTTCTCCAGGAACCGTGACCCGTGCCCGTCGATGGTCTGTGATGAGACCCCGCCGCCGGCCCCGGCGGCCCGGTTGCCCTCGATCGTGGACCGCCACAGGTCGATGTGCCCGTCGGTCGCGTGGATCCCCCCGCCGCCCGCGACGGCTTCGTTGTCGCGGATGATGCACGCGAAGATCGCGAGCACAGGCGGGTCCATGAGCGTGCCCGTCGCGAGCACGCCGCCGCCGAAAACGTCGGGCCCGGTGTCGGCGTTCCCGCCGCGGATCGTGAGCCCGTCGAGTTTGAGACTGATCGTGTGGTCGGACTGCTGGCGCATCGTGACGACATGGAGCGAGTTGTCGGCGCGGTTGAGGAATCCGGGCGCGTCATCGCCGTTCAGGTCGCCGCTCAGGGCCGTCACAAAGGCCGCCGGATCGCGCAGGTCCGGGTTGGGCGCCAGGATCCCCGCGAAACCGCCCTGAAACCAGACCGTGAGGGTGCTCGTGACGCTCGGGCACTCCATCGCAAAGGTCGCGGCGCGGGCGCCCGTTCCGCGGTCCGGTCGGTATGTTCCTTGCGCAATGTGGACCCCGGCGTCGCCGAGCGACTGAGCCGCCTGGATGGCGTCCTGCAGGTCCCGGAATGCGGTGTTCCACGACTTCCCGTCGCCGCCCGGCGGCGCGTCGTCATCCACATAGACAACGGCATTCTGGGCGCCGGTCGCGGCGGCGATGCCAAGCGCCGCGGCAGCGGCGGCGAGGCGGGAGAGGGCGGGCAGGCGCAGATCGGGCATGACGGGGCTCTCCGGCCCCGCGGCCGCGAGCGTGCGCACCGCGCTGGCCGTCCCTTCTCTCGGCCAACTGCGCCAAACTACACCAGAACTTGGACGACATGCCCGGTCAGGGCGCGGCGCCGGGCACAGGCCGCGCAGGCATGGCCAGCGCCCGTTCGGCGCCCTTGCCGTCGCCCAGGATGTCCACGAGGTCCATCATCTGCGTTGTCCGCGGGTGCGGGTTGATCCCGCTCACCTTGTGCGGATCAAATAGGTAGAACGTGATGTAGTGGTAGAGCGGGAGCATCGGCAGGTCCCGTTCCGTGATGATGCGTTCGGCATCGTGGAGCAGTTGCATCCGCCGCTTCGGATCCGGCTCGTGCGAGGCCTCGCGCAGCAGGTCGTCGTACTCGGGGCAGGAGTACTTGCGGTCGTTGTTGCCGTCGCCGGTGCGCGAGAGATCAAGGAACGTCGTGGGGTCGCCGTAGTCGCCGTACCAGCCCGCGCGGGAGATCATGTAGTTCTGCTTCTTCAGGTCGTCGCGGAAGACTTTGATCTCCTTCTGCGCCAGCGTGACGTGAACGCCCAGGTTCCGCTCCCACATCTTGGCGACCGCGGCCGCGGTCAGGTCGTGCCCGCCGTCCTTGTTGAAGAGCAGTTCGACGGTGGGGAAGGAGGCCGTTGTCTGGTACCCGGCCTCGATCAGGAGCGCCCTGGCCGCGGCGGGGTCGTAGGGCAGGCCCACCGGTGATTCGTACCCGGCGATCGAGTGAGGGGGGACCATGGTTGTCGCCACGGGCTCGCCGCTGCGCCGCACCTCATCGACGAGCAGGTGCTTGTCCACGGCCATGGCGAACGCGCGGCGCACGCGCGCGTCCGCGAACGGGTTGGCGCGCCCGTCGGCCAGTTTGGGCAGGCAGTTGAAGTTATAGAAGTATGTGCCGAACGCGGGGACGGGGTGGATGCACGCCCGCGGGTCGGCGGGCAGACGGCGATCGATCTCGAACTGATCCAGGCCCAGGGCCCGCAGGCGGTCGTACTCGGCCTTGTGCTCCGCGTAGAACTGCTTCTTCTGCGCGAGCATGTCGGCCTTGTAGTCCACGGTGACGTCGCTGACCCAGTCCACGCCCCCGCCCGTGAAGGCGAGCACCTGCGCGTTGGGATCCTCGTTGCTGACGACGGCGACGGAGTCGATGTTGAGCCGCGACCGGTCCCAGTAGAACGGGTTGGGCTCAAACCGCATGTCGCGCTTGAACCGCCAGCGGGTGATCCGGAATGGGCCGTTGGATACCAGCAGAGGCGGCTTTGTCCAGCCCTGGAGCGTCTTGATCCGCGCGGTCGCCGGGTCGATCACGTCGTACTGCCGCACCAGAGGCGGGTAGACCGGGGAGAACGTCGGGAACGCGCACAGGTCCAGGAAGTACGGCGTCGGATTCAGGAGTGTGACCCGGAGTGTGCGGTCGTCGGGGGCATCGAGGCGCACGAGGCGGCGGAACTGCTCCTCGGTCTCCTTCCACAGGGCGGTCGCGTCATCGCCGGGCTTGAAGTCCGCCAGTGCGCGCGTGCGCCAGTCGTAGAACTCTGCGGCGCCCTCGATGAGTTGGAAGAGTGAGATGTAATCGCTGGCCACGTCCGGGAGCATCGCCCGCCGCCACGAGAACAGAAAATCCTCGGACGTGACCGGTTCGCCGTTGGACCAGCGGGCGCCGGCGCGCAGGTGGAACGTGTAGGTGCGCTTGTCGCCGGAGACCTCCCAGCGTTCCGCGACCCCGGGCACGGGCGGGTAGTCCCAGTCAAAGACGTCCAGCCGGCACAGGCCCTCGAAGACGAAGCGGCAGACCCGCAGGTCCTGCATCCACGACATCCGCTGGACGTCCAGCGTCGTCACGTCCCCGCGGTTGATGAAGGTGAAGTCGGCCCTGGGCGCCGGGCGGTCCGACAGCAGGGTGGCACCCACGACGGCGGCCAGCAGCAAGAAGGGAAGGATGAGCCGGCCCATGGGCGCCGGAAGGATACCGCTACCGGAGGAAGCGGCCCGCCTGGAACGACAGCGGCGGCCGGCCCATGACACCCGCCGGGCCGAAGACCTCCCGCGTCCGCTGCAGGAACCGGGCGTCTGCCTCCGCCGTCGCCTCGCTGACCAGGTTGGACAGGTCGTCCTGGAAGGGGTTCGCAATGCCGGGCTGGAGCCTGCCGAGGGCGATCGCGATGACACCCTGGGCCGCCGATACCGCTTCGGCCGAGAGGCGGCGGCGCTCTTTAATCCGTTCAACCTCCGCCGTGGATGCGTCCACCGGGATCGGCGGGTTCGGGCTCCCGGATACCCCGCGGAACACCCACGCCCAGAGTTCACCGCCCAGGGCCGCAGCGGCCTTCGCCTGCTCCGTCGAAAACGGGCGGGCGTTGTTCCCCGCCGCGTCGCGGAGCGTGCCGGCCGCCCGGATCACGGCCGCCGCGAACGCGTCGTCATCCTTGCCGCCGGCGAGTTTCCTCAGTTTCCCGCCGGCGCCCGCCGCCAGCCCCGACAACGCTTCGGCCGACGCCGCTTCGTACCCGTTGCGGGTGATCTGCCCGGCCTTGATGAGCGAGCGCACCGCGGCGTCGAACACCCAGGCATTGTCCTCCGTCTCCAGGCGTGCGGCCAGACGCCGCACAAGTTGGACGGCGTCCATCCCGACGATGGCCGGGCTCGTTTCCGAGATCGCCTGGAACGTCTTCCCCAGCGCAGCCTCGGCCGCGTAACGGACGGCCACGCGGGTATCCGTGCTGTACTTCTCGATAAGGTCGGTCGCGGGCTTGGTGGCCAGCGCCCCCGCCACGACCAGGGCGTTGATCCCGTTGATCTCATTGGGCCCCGCGAGCAGGGCCTCAAACTTCGGTACGAGGCGTGAAGAATACTCATCACGGAACCTCACGCCGATCTGACGGTCTTCCAACGGGCGCAGCAGGGCAGTCCGCCCCCGCGTGATCTCCCTGGGGTCTTGCGACGAAATGAGCGGCACATACTCGTTGACGTAGCGGTCGAGTTGGTCGAGTTCCGCCGGGCCGGGGGACGCCCCACGAACGACGTTCTCCGGGAGGTCCCGCTGCTGCCCGAGAGCCGGGCGGATCAGTGCCGCGACCATCAGGCACAGCAGGGCGCGGGCGATGCGAAAGCGTGTGAACGTCATTGAAGCCCTAAGGGGGAATCGGCCGCCCTGCCGAAGTCTGCCATTCTCCGTCGCCGCCAGAAGGGGGGCGACCCCCCTCGCCGCCCGCGGCCACGGGGCCGGGAACGGACGGGAAACCTATCAGTACGCGCCGGGGAGGTCAAATCGGGCCCTAGTACACCTCGACCGTCAGGCGGCGGGTTGGGCCGACCTCCCGCGAGACCATGGCGCGTGTCCAACCCTTTACGTCGCCTGCCACGGAGGGATGCACCCTCACATACCGCTCCAGTTCGGCGGGCGACAACAGCCCGGCCAGGCCCTGGATGACCCCCAGTTCCATCCCCGCGATCCCGCAGACATAGGCCAACCCACGGTCGCTCCGGAGGATGTCGCCGATCAGGCCGGCGTGGGTCTTCAGCCGCCCCGCGACGTACATCGGCCCATGTCCGTCCTCCTGCGCTTCCCGGCTCAACGTGGGGATGTACGAGAAGTTGGGGTGCCGGGACGCCAGTTCCCGCATCAGCCCGTCGTAGAGCAGGTCGCTGGCGTGGGGCACGCCCATGACCAGGACAACCCTGGATTGCACACCGGCCGCGAGCAGTTCCAGGATCATCCCCCGGTAGGGTGCGATCCCCGTTCCCGTGGCGAAAAAGAGGTAGTCGTGCTCGGCCATCGCCGCGGGCAGCACGAACCGCTTCCCGCTGGGTCCGGTGAGTGTGACCCGCGATCCAGGGGACAGATCGCACAGGTAGTTGCTGGCCACCCCCAGGAACAACCGATGCGTGTCGCGGTGCTCGTCGATCGTCCGCTTGACCGTCGTCGCCACGACGTTGCCCGAGCCGTCCTCCCCCCGCGACGGCGAGCAGACCGAATAGAGCCTCACCTTGTGGGGCCGTCCGACCTCGTCCAGGCCCGCGGGGATCACACCGAAGGATTGCCCGGGCCGGAAGTTGCCGGCCAACCGCGTGCCGGAGACGTCAAAGGCGATGTGCCGAACGAACGAAGCGGTCTTGCCCCGCGTGCACCGCTCCGTCGCGACCAGCACACCGGTTGCCGGCTCCGCCGGCGTGTGCAGGTGCATGAAGACCTCGGGCAGCGCGGGGCCCGGGTCGCGGTGAGGCCTGGCGGGAATCGGCATGCCGGGTGGTTCCGCGGGCACGGGGGCGGGCAACTTTAGCCGCCACCGGGCGGCTGCATCCCGCCCGTCATGTTCTTCATCAAGCCCTGCTGCATGGCCTTGAACTTTTCTTCGAGCGCGGCCTTCACCGCATCGAGCGTGGCGTAGGTGCCGTCCTCAACACCGGTGCGCACGTCGTCGAAGACCTGCCCCGCCTGCTTGATCATGGGCCCCGCGAACGCGGCCATCATTGCCAGTTGCTGGCCCGTGATGGCCGGCCCGCCCTGCTGGTCACCGCCCGTGGAGGGCGCCGCGCTCAGGTCGATCTTCCAGACCCCGTCTATGCGCCGCATCGGCAGCCCATCGTTGGGGCCCTCAAGGTCCGGCGGGGAATGCACGACGGCGGTGTCGCCCGTGACCTCGACCGGGAAATCCGCGACGGTCAGGGACCTGAGGCGTTCCAGGTCCACCTTCGAGGCCGGGCCTGTTGCCTCCGGCCCCAGGTCCATGAGGCCCTTGCCGAACTTGGCCGTCATCGCGCTGCTCAGCGCGGCCGCTTTCTCCACGATGCCCATCCCCGACTGAAGGAGCCCGCTGATCATCGGATCGTCGGTGTGGATGTAGTCCAGGATGGTGCGGTACTGGCCCGATTTGATCGCGCCCAGAATCGTCTCGATGGTGGCCTCGGGGGTTCCCGCCTGCGCCGCGGCGGGCGGCGGCGCATCGCCGCTGCCCGTGTCGGAGGGTGTTTCAGGCGGCGCCTCGCTGAGTCCGAGTTCGACGGCCAGGTCCTTCGTCCCGCCGCTGGTGGCCTTCACCGTGCGGGCAAGGCCCATGATGACAGATTCCAGCCGCTCCTTGGCCTGCCCCATTCCGCCCGCGTTCTTGTACGCCTCCGCCGCTGCGCTGTAGGCCTCCGTGGCCGCCTCGAGCGCGGCCTTGCGGCCCTCCCGCAGCGTGGTGAGTGTGGACCTGTACTTGGCGGCGTCCGGGAGCGGGGGCACCGCCTCCGCGAGCGCTTCATAGGTCGCGACGGCGCCGGCGAGCCCGCGGGCTTGGCTCAGGCGCAGATCGCCGAGCGACTGACTCGGGATACCGACCGCCATTTCTGCGCTGGAACGTGAAGCCTTGTCCGCGCCGGCGGCCTTCTTCGCGCTGGCGGCCGCAGCCTCGAACTGGGCCGCTGCATCGTCATACGGCAGCGTCGCCGAGGTCGCCTCCATCTCCTTGACGACCGTGGTCACGGCGTCCGCGGCCTGGCGGGCCTCCACCTGTGCCGCGGAGGCACGCTCCTTCATGGCCGCCGCCCGGGCGCTGACCTCATCGCGGTTCTTGTCGAGCAGCGTGCGCTGGGCCGTGAGTCGATCGATCTCCAGTTGCACCCGGTCCGATTGCGGCGCGACCTGGGCGGCCCGGGCCTCCAGGTCGGACGACTCCGCGTCCAGGGCGTCGGCTTCACGCCGGATGACCACGGCACGGCGCAGGATTTCATCGCCCTGCACCGCCGTGGCGTTGGACATCGCCTGGAGGATCGTCCCTTCTTCCTGCCGCTTGGCCTTGGCGGCGGCAGCCTTGGTGGCCGCCTGGCTCCGCAGTTCGGCAACACGGGCGTCCACGTCGGAGCGGCGGGCCTGTTCCCGCGCGATCGCGGCCTCGCGATCCTGGGCGTCGCGTGCAATCGCGTTGAGTTCCTCGGCGGGGTCGTAGGACGACAGGGTCGCGGCCTGGGCACTGAGCGTCCGCCACTGGTCCAGGGCGGCGCGAACCCGGGTCTCGAAGTCCTGGATCGACCGTTCAATGTCCGCGGCCTGGGCGGCCGGTGCCTCACCCAGCCCGGCCTGGGCCCGGGAGAGCAGGATGTAGGTCGCGGCCTGCTGGCTCGGCGTGCCCTGGCCGGTGTGGGGCTTGAGGTTGTTCAGGATTTCGCTGTACACCGACAACTTGTAGTCGTCGGAGGCCGTGGCCCCGCCGGTAGGGGTCAGGGAGGTCAACTTCACATTCGCATCGGTGATCGCCTGACCAACGGGCCCGCGGTCGTCACACCCCGGCAGCCACAGACCGGCGGCAAGCACCAGGGCGAGAGTGGCGGAACAGATCGGGCTACGAAGCATCTTCATATCACGTTTCCGGGAATGGTTCGGCAATCCGCCCAGCGCAGGGAGGGCCACTCTAGCACAATCACTCCAGAGAGGTCCGTTCCCTGTTCTACGCCCGGGGGCCCGCGGTTCCTATCGCCGCCCGTCCGCCTGCTGTCCGGGAGGGGGCGGGGCAACCGACGGCCGCGGTGGTGTGTAGTCGATGGGGTAATCCGGGCGCGGGCGGTACATCGACCTGATCCACTCCATGGCTTGTTGGTAGCGGGAGTCGCGGGTGCTCTGGAAGACCGGCCGCCACAGGTCGCCCCGTCCGTTGGGGCCCGGAACCACCGGGTGCGGGTACAGGGCGTCTTCCCGGGGGAGCCCCGCCTGAAGGAGCGGCGATCGCACGGGGTCTTCGTAGTTCATCAGCCCGATACCGGAGGGCAGCCTGTACCGGTCCAGAATCAGGAAGTTTGTATAGACCGTCTCGTCGCTGGACGGTTTCTGAGTCGCCAGTTGCAGCCGGCCCGCCTCCTCACCGCCGTGGCAACGGGCCGTGGCGCACCCGTTGACCAGCCAGGTTCGGTGCACGTCGTCACGGAACAGGCGCATCGACCGGGGTTGGCCGATGACCTGCACCTGGGGGTACAGGTTCCTGGCCTGGAGCCGGAACATGGTGTCGAGGATGGCCGCCGGGTTCTGGCGGTACATCGCGTCGCGCCCCTCGGCCGTCGACGGGATCAGCGGGTTGCCCGCGTGTTCGGTCATCAGGCGCGTGATCGCATCGCGCTTGATCATCAGGTTCGGCGGATCCTTGAGGTCAACCTCGAACACCTTGATGACGTTGATCTGTTCCGGCGTGAGCACCGGGAACGGCTTGCGGGGCGCCGGAGACTCGGGAGCGGCCGGGGGGGGCGCGACGGTCCGGCCCTGGCCCTTGCCGGCCTTGGCAGCCAGTTCCATCTGCCCGGTGATCAGGGCCCGCGCCCGGAGGGCCTCCGAGTTCCCCGGGGTGAGGTCCAGGGCCCGGTCCACCTCGGCCAGGGCAAGGTCGTACCGTTCGCGGGCGCGCAGCCACTCGACGAGCCGGAGCATCTGCTGCATGTCGGACGGGTCGATGGCCGCCCGCATCTCGTTGTACCGTTCCAGGACCGGCGGGAGCACCTGGAAGCGATCCACGGTGGAAGCAGGGAACTCGGTATCAATCCCGGCGATTCGCAGCGTGATCGTCTCGCTTGTACGACCGACGAGGATTCCCATGATCCGCCGCCCGTCCCGCAGGACGAGGATCGCCTCGTCAGGTGAGGGGGCCGGCGATTCGGAGGCCTGGGCGGGTTCCGCCGGCGGTTGAGGGGGCGGGGGGGCTGATTCCTGGGCCCCAAGCGATCGCGCGCCGACGGATACGGCGATGGTACAGGCGATCAGGTTGACCCGGCAAAGAGGGTGCATGCGGCGTACATAGTGCCGCCGACCCCCGCGGATGTCGAGCACGGCACCTACCCCTGTCCGTCAAATCCATCGGTCGGGTTGCGGCCGGTGGATGAGGGCCTATTTCGCGAGCCCGGGCACCCCGCCCGCGCCCGCCTTCACCTCCGCGGTGGACTTGGCGACGGCACCGTCGAGCGGCTCGTAGCGGCCGCCCAGGTGCTGGGCGAGGAAGGCCTCGCTGATCCCGAAGAAGGCGATGTTGTTGGCGGGCACATGGAAGCCGTGCCCCTCGTCCGGGAACACGACGTACGTCACCGGGATGTTTTTCTTCTCCATGGCGGCGACGATCTGGTCGGACTCCGCCTGTTTCACCCGCGGATCGTTGGCTCCCTGGCCGATCAGCAGCGGCCTCACGATCCTGTCGGCGAACGTGAGCGGCGAGCGCGACTCCAGGAAACTCCGTCCCTCCGCCGTGGTGTTGTCCCCCATCCGCGTGTGGAAGATGGAGATCTGCGGCTTCCAGTAGGGCGGGATCGACTCCAGCAGCGTGACCAGGTTCGACGGGCCGACGATGTCCACGCCGCACGCGTACTTGTCGGGGGTCATGGTGAGCCCGGCGAGGGTCGCGTACCCGCCGTAGGACCCGCCCATGATCGCCACGCGGTCGGTGGCCGCCACCCCCTGCTGGACCGCCCAGTCCACGGCGTCGGTCAGGTCGTCCTGCATCTTCGCGCCCCATTCGAGGTTGCCGGCGTTGGTGAACGCCTTGCCGAAGCCGGTGGAGCCGCGGTAGTTGACGCTCAGCACCGCGTACCCGCGGTTGGCGAGCAACTGGTGCAGCCCGTTGTAGCCCCACTCGTCGCGTGCCCACGGCCCGCCGTGGACCAGCAGGACCATCGGGAGCGGAGATTTCGGCTTGATCTCGCCCCCCGCGACGGCGCCGACGGGAAGGGTGAGGTAACTGACCATCGACAGCCCGTCGCGGGTCTTGATCTCCAGGGCGTGCATGGGGGCGAGCTGGAGCGAGGCGAGCGCTTCGCGGTTGTCAAACAGGAACGTGGCCTCGGGCTTGTCACCCCGGGTGTAGCGGTAGTACTTCACCGGGCCGTTGTCGTCCACGAGGGCGACAATCCAGGTCGTGTCGTCGAGCGTGCGGCTCGTGACCTCCACGTCTCCGTCGCCCAGCCGGCGCAGCGTCGCCAGGTCCTTCCCGATCGCCGGGTCGATGGTCGTCCACTCGGGACGGAGGCGGTCGAACGAGACGGCCTCGATCTGCTTTGTCCGCGGGTTCAGGAGCACGCCGGCGGCGTCGGCCTTTGGGCTCTGTGCGAGCAGCACCTTCACGCCGGACTTGTCATCCACCTGGAAGAGGGCGGCGGTGTCTCGCCCGCGGCTGTCCTGGAGGTAGTACGTCGAGTCGTCGCCGGAGAAGCCCATGATGCTCGTCGTGAGCGCGTCCTCCGGGGCGATGGTCTCCGCCGGCGCGAGCGACCCGTCGGGCTCGACCCGCAGCCACTCCTGCCCGCCGAGTTCCGTGAACTTGATCGCGTAGCGGGGCTTCTCGGCGTTGTCGAGCACCCAGCCGGCCACCCCGTCGGGGGTCTGCCGGATCAGTTTGTCCTCCCCAGTGAGGATCGAGACGCGGTGCAGGTCGTGGAGTTGCGGGTTGCGGTTGTTGATGCCGACGATGATCTCCGTCGGGGTGTCCTCGTCCACGGAAACGATCTGGGCCTGGACCCCCTTGTACGGCGTGAGGTTCTTGGTTTCCTTGGTGTCCACGTCGGTCGCGTACACACACCAGTTCTCGTCGCCGCCCTGGTCCTGTGAATAGAGGATGTGCCTGCTCGTGTAGGCCCACTGGTACTGCCCGATGGGGCGCTTCGTCTCGTGCGTCACGGGCTGGGCGGCGGATGGGTCGTCCGCGGGTCCGACGAAGACGTTGAGCACGCCGCCGGAGTCCGCGAGGTAGGAGATGTACTTTCCGTCCGGGCTGATGCGGACCGCCGCGCGGTCCGGGTTGCCGAAGAAGGTCTCGCGGGGGATCAGCGGGATCTGCTGGGCGAGGGCCGGGGCGACCGTGAGGGCGGCGAGGGTGACGAGGACGCGGGCTGAGGTCATGGAGGGCTCCGGGGAGTCTGCGCAGCGGAGTATACGGGTCAGATGCCGGGGCCCGGGCGCGAGCGCAGGGCCCGGGGGTTCATGCGTCCCTTTCCCCATGCTCCGGCTCTGAAATCCCCGCGCTGGCGCGTGGGGCTCTCTACCCCCTCTCGTGGCACAGGCGTCCCGCCTGTGCTCTGCCCCGCCTCCTCTGTTCCGCGACCCGCCTGACGAGTCCCGGAGCGCGAGCGACGGACATAACCCCACGCTCCCGCGTGGGGCTCTGTTCTCAGCATGAACGTGGCGGCGCCCGGGTGCCGCATTCGGGGCAGGCACCCTCCGCAATGCCCCGCAGGTCGTAACCGCACGCGGTGCACTCGCCCGGGAGGCGTCGTGTCCGTCGCCAGGCCAAGAGGCCGGCCGGGGGGAGTGCAAGGAAAAGTGCCAGTCCCGCCAGCGGTATCTTGATGTGCCCAGGACCGACCTCCGGAACCCAGTCGAGTTCGGACCACGCCCAGCGTTGGCGGGAGACGACAAAGGATGGCTTCGCCGGCCCGTTCGGGCCGTTGGTCAGGACGCCCAGGCTCCAGCCGGCGGGGCCGAGCCACATTCGTCCCTTCGGCCAGCCCCAGTTGATAATAAAGACGCCGCGACCGATGCCAAACCGGGGCGGGCCCGCGGCCACGCTCGGGCCGCCGAACTGGGCGACGGTCCACGTCTGCGTGCTGACCACCCACAGCACCATCATCGCGGCCGCCGGGAGGAAGCCGCGCAGCCAGGCCAGCCGGATCGAGCGCCGGACCATTGAGCCAGCATACCCGGCCTTTGTCAGAACCTCTCCTACGGCTTCGGGGTTGTCCCCGAAGCACTCGGGAGTTCGGCCTCGACAAGAGACACGAACCCCTCCATCGTGTCATTAAGTTCGTTCGGGGCGTGTTCAAAGAATTGATACGTCAGGCGGCGATCGGCGACAATTTCCTCAGGCCGCGCCGTCTTGCAGGAGATCGCGCGTGTGCACCAGCGGACCATCTCGTTATCCGGCGAGAGGAGGACGTAATCCACATACGCCGTGTGTGTGGGACCCTTCGCGGGAGCCGGCATCATGATGGTGTCAAAGCCCAACAACCACACCGCACCATCCGGGCACTCAAACGGGCATGCGACCTGCGGGCGCGGATTCCGTCTGAGCCATTGAGTCTCCGCGATTGCCCCGCCATCCGCGAGCCACGAGCCGAGCACCGTGCCGTAGATGCACCCCTTGGTGTCGAGCCCGGAGTTCTCCGGCCCGTGCGCCGTCGGCTCCGGGTACTTCACCACGCGGTAGCCGTCGTGCTCCGGGTGCCACACACGCTCCCACACCATGCCGTCGCGCCAGAGTTGCTGGAGCAGCGGCTTGTCGTGGTCCGCGGTGACCGTGCCGTCGGGGTTCGTATGGCTTGCGAACACGACCAGCCAGCTCGAGTTCGGCGCCATCCACGCGTGAGCCTCGAACTGCTCGTGCGCGAAGGCCACAGGCGTGCCCTTGTCGTCCACCTCGTCCAGGTACCGCCAGTCCTGCCGCAGGTCGCAGGTCACTTTCATGACCCTGGCCGTCTCGAGGCGCTTCTGCCAGTTTGCCACCCGCTGCCGGACATCCGGCGGCAGGAGCATGCCCTTCGTCGCCGCTTCTGCCTTGATCGGGGCAAGGGCCTCCTCGAAAGCCTGCGTCGGGTCCCGGTGGGTGGTCGCCGGTACCGCGGTCGGTGCAGTTGTCGTCGGCGGTGCGGCCGCCGGCTGTCCGAATGCAAGGCCGGAGAGAATCGCCGCCACGAGCACGCAGCACCGCACCATCGCTTCCCTCCCATCGGGCAAACGGCCCATCCAGGGATCGAATCGGCGCTCCGGCCTTCGGAGCAACCGAACCCTACCGGCCGCGCCCCGCCCTTACAAATGAAAAAAAAAAAATAGAGCCCATTCACGGCTGGCGCGGCGCACGCCCCCGCCGCCACGCGGGAGACGCCGACAATCACCGCGCCTGGATGACAGAGCCCGGAGAGGCGCAAGCGACGGGTTCCGGCGTCCGGGCGCGGTTCATTGACAGAGCCCGGAGTACGAGCGACGGGTTCCGGCGTCGGACGCCCAACACCCCGCGCTGGCGCTTGGGGCTCTGACAAGTCCGCTATCGTGACGCCATGCGGCGACCCCACGGCGTGACGGGACGGCTCTCGGCCTACGGCACCACGATCTTCGCGGAGATGACGGCGCTGGCGGTGAAGCACGGGGCGGTGAACCTCGCCCAGGGCTTCCCCGACTTCGACGGGCCGGAGTTCCTGAAGGAGGCCGCGGCCGGGTCGATGCGGGCTGGGCACAACCAGTACGCGCGGTCACACGGGCTGCCGGCGCTGAACAGGGCGATCGCCGAATCGTGGAAGCGGTCGAGCGGGCTCTCCGCCGACCCGGACACGATGGTCACGGTCACGAGCGGGTGCACGGAGGCCCTGGCCGCGGCGTTCCTCGGGCTGATCGAGCCGGGCGACGGGGTGATCCTGCTGGAGCCGTTCTACGACAGTTACCACGCGGGCGTGAGCATGGCGGGCGGCGTGGTGAAGGCTGTGCCGCTGCACCGGGGCAAGGACGGAGAGTTCCGGCTGGACCCGGCGGAACTACGGTCGGCGGTGGGGCAGAGGACGCGGGCGATCGTCGTCAACACGCCGCACAACCCCACGGGCAAGGTCTTCACGCGCGACGAACTCTCGATGATTGCGTCGCTGTGCGTCGAGCACGATCTGCTGGCGATCACGGACGAGGTGTACGAGCGGCTGACTTTCGACGCGGCGTTCCCGCATGTGCACCTGGCGACACTGCCGGGGATGGCGGAACGGACGGTCACGCTGTCGAGCCTTGGCAAGACGTTCAGCGTGACGGGGTGGAAGGTCGGGTGGGCGATCGCCTCACCGGAACTCTCACGCGGCGTGCGGGCGGCCCACCAGTTCCTGACCTTTGCCACCTCCACGCCGTTCCAGCATTCCGCGGCGCTGGCGGTGACGCCGGGGGGCCCGGGCGACGGGTATGCTCGGCAACTCCGCGCGGACCTGAGGGAGGCGCGGGACTTCCTGCACGCGGCGCTCACGGACCTCGGCTTCGGGCTCGGGCGGACGCGCGGCACGTACTTCATCCTCGCGGACCATCGCCCGGTGAGCGGGCGGATCAGGGCGGGGATGACGGGCCGCGAGTTCTGCCGCTGGCTGCCGGAGCACGCGGGGGTGGCGGCGATCCCCGCGAGCGCGTTCTACGAGCACAAGGAACTCGGCGAGCCGCTGGTCCGCTTCGCATTCTGCAAGACGATGGAGACCCTGCGCGAGGGCGCGACCCGTCTGCGGCGTTCACTGAAGTAACCGGTGCGTTCACACGCTCAGGGCGCCGGGAACATCACCACGAACTCGGTGCCCTTGCCCGGCTCGCTGCGCACGTCAATCGTGCCGCCGTGGGCCTCGATCAGGCGCTGCGCGGTGGGAAGACCGAGGCCCGTGCCGCCGCTCCTGGTGGTGAAATAGGGCTGGAACAGGCGCTGGCGGTGCTCCGCCGGGATGCCGGGGCCGGTATCGATGACGTGCAGGGCCAGCACCGGCCGGCGCGACGAATCCACCTCGCGCCGCGTGCGCAGGATCAGTTCCTTGTCGCCGGTCTGGGCGTGCATCGCCTGCACCGCGTTGAGCATCAGGTTCAGGACCGCCTGCTTGACATGGGGCGCATCGAGCCGGGCCCGCGGCAGCCCCGGCGCCAGGTCCGTCCGCAGCCTCACCCCCTGCCGCACGGCCTGGGGGTGGAAGAAGTCCACCAGTTCCTCGATCACGGCGTTCAGATCGGTCGGTTGCAGTTCCAGGCGCGGCTCGCCGGCGTACTGAAGGAAGTCGGTCAGGATGCCCCGCAGGCGCTCGGCCTCGCGCGACAGGGCTCCCATGCGCCGGAGCAGGGGCCCCTTGGCATCCTCGGCCACGGGTAGTTCGCCGATCCCCTCGGACAGCAACTGGGCGTTGAGGCCGATGGTCGAGAGCGGGTTCTTGATCTCGTGGGCAAGGCCCCCGGTCATGGCCCCGATCTCGGCCAGGCGCTGGGCCGTCCTGGCGCCGCGCTCGGCCGCGCGGACGCGCCGCTCCTGCCGGCGGAGCGCCCACCAGGCCAGCGCCAGGCAGAGCCCGCCGCCCGCCGCGAGGCCGATCAGGAGTCCGTGGAAGAAAGTCACCCCGGATTGTTCGGCCTACCGCCGGGGCGAGCGAGAATACACACGTCTGACGGCCACCCCGACATTCGCGCTCCGGGCGGCCCGCGTCGCCCGCCATCCCTTGGCCGTCCGCTCCGCGTCATAGCGCACCGCGGCGCCTTCCTTGAGAGTCCGGAACCCGCCCCCCTGAATGGCGGAGAAGTGGACGAAGACGTCGCGGCCGTCCAGCCCGACGAGAAAGCCGTACCCCTTGCGGGCGTCGAACCATTTCACAACGCCCTCGGCGTCGACAAGTAGCGCAGGCGAAACATCGGCCATGCAAAGCCCCTGACGCGGCACGAACCACCGCGCGGGCGCTCGCCGAGAACGCAAGCGTCGCCCGAACACACACCATCCGTCCGGAACCAAAGTACCGTCGACGGGCACGCGGCGTCAATCCGGATGAAGTTTCCTTCATGATCAACGCCGCCAGCCCAACGGCATAGGGTGGGTGAACGCCCAGGTTGCAGATATTTTTGTGTACAGAGCGAGTTAGCGGTGACTACCTTCGGTCGACTGGGGTTGCCCGCCACCGCCCTTGCCGGCCTCTTCCAGCAGGGCGGCCTTGCGGCTCAGTTTGATCCGGCCCTGGTCATCAATGTTGATGACCTTGACCTTGACCGTGTCGCCGACCCGCACCACATCGGCCACTGACTTCACATACCCCTCGGCCAGTTCGGATATGTGGCACATGCCGTCGGTCCCGGCCGCGATCTCCACGAAAGCGCCGAAGTCCTTGGTGCTCACCACTTTACCGGTGTAGATCGTGCCGACCTTGATCTCTTCGCACAGAGCCTCGATCTCGGCCTTGGCCCCTTCCAGGGAGGGGCCGTCAGCGGAGGCGACCTGCACGGTGCCGTCATCCTCCACGTCGATGGAGACCTTCCACTTGTCCTGGAGGCCACGGATCATCTTGCCGCCCGGCCCGATCAGTTTGCCGATCTTCTCGGGGTCGATGCGGATGGTGACGATGCGCGGGGCGTAAGGAGAGAGTTCCGACCGCGGTGCTTCGATTGTCCGCCCCATGATGTCCAGGATCTGAAGGCGGCCGACGCGGGCCTGCTCCAGTGTCCGCTCGATCTGGTCAAAGTTCAGGCCGCGGACCTTCAGGTCGAGTTGGATCCCCGTGATCCCCTCGCGCGTTCCCGCGACCTTGAAGTCCATGTCGCCGAAGAAGTCCTCCTCTCCGATGATGTCGGTGACGAAGAGTTCCCGGCCGCCCTGCTCGTCGGTGAACCGGCCGACCGAGATCCCCGCAACCGGTGCCTTGATCGGCACGCCCGCGTCCATGAGGGCGAGAGTTCCGCCGCAGACCGAGGCCATGGAAGAGGACCCGTTGGACTCGGTGATGTCAGAGACGACGCGGATGGTGTAGGGGAACTCGTCGGGGCTCGGCAGCACGCCGAGCAGCGACCGCTCGGCCAGGGCGCCGTGCCCGATCTCGCGCCGGCCGGGGCCGGTGATGCGCTTGGCCTCGCCGGTCGAGAAGGGCGGGAAGTTGTAGTGCAGGGTGAACTTCTTCGAGTACTCCGGGATCAGGCCGTCGATGATCTGCTCATCCTTGCCGGTGCCGAGC
This sequence comes from Phycisphaerales bacterium, assembly GCA_020849105.1. Taxonomy (GTDB): domain Bacteria; phylum Planctomycetota; class Phycisphaerae; order Phycisphaerales; family UBA1924; genus JADLGW01. Next base: position 40,300 of record JADLGW010000048.1, read on the forward strand.
GTGCAGGAGACAAGCGACTGTGTCTCGCCGCGCTGGAAGAACGCGGAGCCGTGGGTGCGGGCGAAGACGCCGACCTCGCACTCGATGGGCCGGATGTCCCTGGGCCCGCGCCCGTCGGCCCGGGAGTTCTGCTCGACGATCAGGCGGCGCGTGAGCGACTCCTCGAGCCGCTTGAACGCCTCCTTGGCCATCGCGCGGCGCTTGACGCTCTCGGCGTAGGCGTTGTAGTCGCCGTCGCCCTTGGGGGCAAAGTGCGTGTCCAGGAGCCCCTTGCGCAGTTCATCCACGCGGGTGTTGCGGTCGGACTTGCCCTTGATGCGGCGGGCCTCCAGCAGATCCCTCTCGGCGAGTCTCTTGACCTCGCCCGTGATCTCCGGCGTCGGGAGCACGGAATCGCCCGCCCTCTTGGCCTTGCCGGCCCTTGAGGCCAGTTGGTTGATGAGGTCGAGCGTGGCCCGGATGTGCTCGTAGCCGAACTTCATCGCGTCCAGCACGACGCCCTCGCTCACCTCCGCCGCGCCCACCTCGATCATGTTCACGCCGTCCTTGTGGCCGGCGAGCACCAGGTCCAGGTCGGAGTACTCCATCTGCGTGATGGTCGGGTTGATGACGAACCTCGTGCCGTCGTCGGTATGCACCCGCGCGACGCGCACCGTCGCCGTGGGGCCCTCAAACGGCGCATCGCTGAGGGCCAGGGCCGCGGAGGCCGCCGTCGCGGCCAGCACGTCCGTGTCGTTCTCGCCGTCGTGGCTCATGACGAAGACCTGGATCAGCACCTCGTCCACGAACCCGTCCGGGAACAGCGGCCTGATCGGGCGGTCGATCATCCGCATGGTCAGGATTTCCTTCTCGTTCGGCGCGCCCTCGCGTTTGCGGAAGCCGCCCGGGAACTTGCCGGCCGCGGAGGTCTTCTCGCGGTAGTCCACGGTGAGCGGGAAGAAGTCCAGCCCCTCGCGCGGCTTGTCGCGGACCACGGCGGCCAGCACGGCGCTGTCGCCGTAGCGGGCCAGGACCGCGCCGGAGGCCAGTTTGGCGATCCGCCCGGTCTCCAGGCTCAGGGTGCGTCCGCCGATCTCACGCTCGACCGTCACTACATCGCTTGCCATGTCAGTCCTTCCGCATCATCGATGTTCCGCGCTCGCCGGCCACGAGAGGCTGACGCGAGCCACGGACCGGCTGTGCTGGGCTGTCCCTGCGGCCCCCTATGGGCCTTGCCGAGAGGCAGAAGACAGGCGGCAGGCGTTGTGCTCGACTGCCGGGTGTCCACTGCCGCCGGGCGTCAGGACCAGCCCGAAATGGAATCGGGCCCGCGGGATCGACCCCGCCGGCCCGGCGATTACTTCCGCAGGCCCAGTTTCGTGATCAGGGCCGTGTAGCGCGAGCGGTCCGCGTTCTGCAGGTACCGCAGCAGGCGGTTCCGCTTGTTGACCATCAGCACCAGCCCGCGCCGGCCGTGGTTGTCCTTGACGTGCCCGCCGAGATGATCGCTCAGGGCGTTGATCCGCTCCGTGAGCATCGCGACCTGGACTTCCGGCGAGCCGGAGTCCTTCTCGTGCCTCTGGTGGTCCGTGCGAATCTGCGTCCGGCGCTCGAGAGCAATGGCCATGCGGGTTCCTGATCTCTAGAACACATGCGGCCGGGCTTCCGGCACGCGGGGAGCCGATGGTAGGGATATGGGAGCCCATGAATCAACTGGGCGGGTACCCCGGGACTCCGTCGCGGCCGACCTGCCCTCGTCCGCAGGATCGCAGCCGCCACGGAGTGGCGGGCTACCGCGCGGGGTATCCTCACGCTCCATGCCGCGGCTTTCCACCCGGGTCCGGAGCCTGAAGCCCTCGGCCACCCTCGCCATCGCGGCGAAGGCCAAGGCCCTGACGCGGCAGGGCGTCCCCGTGGTCAACTTCTCGCTGGGGGAGCCGGACTTTGAGACCCCGGCCCCGGCCCGACGGGCGGCCGAGCGGGCGATCGAGGCCGGCCAGACCCACTACGCCCCGACTATTGGCGACCCGGAGACCCGGGCCGTCGTCGCCGAGAAACTGGTCCGGGAGAATGGGCTCCGGGGTGTCACCGGCGATCATGTGGCGATCTCCTCGGGCGCGAAGCACTCCCTGTATCTGGTCCTGCACTCCCTGCTGGACCCCCGCGATGACGCGGGTGATGTCCTGCTGCCGACCCCGTCGTGGGTCAGTTACGCCCCGATCTCGGAACTGGCGGGCGGGCGGGTGGTGGAACTGCCGACAACGCCCGAGTCCGATTTCAAGATTTCACCGGCGCAACTCCGGGCCGCCATCACGCCCCGCAGCCGCGTGCTGATGCTCAACACGCCGAGCAACCCGTGCGGCACGATGTACACGCCGGACGAACTGCGGGCGCTGGCGGCGGTGGTGGCGGAGGCGGCGCGGACCGTCGCGCCCGAACTGATCATCGTCGTGGACGAGATTTACGAGAAGATCGTGTTCGGCGGGATCGAGCATCTGTCCATCGGGTCGATCCCGGAGGTGGCGGAGCGGACCGTGACCATCAACGGCCTCTCCAAGGCCTTCGCGATGACCGGGTGGCGCGTCGGGTACGCGGCGTGCCCGGGCGAGTTCGGGCTGGCCCTCATGCGCGGGATCGATGCGCTGCAGGGGCAGATGACCAGTTGCATCCCGGCGTTCATCCTGCCGGCGATCCGGGCGGCCCTGAAGGAATGCGGCGCCGAGACGGAAGCGATGCGCGAGGCCTTCGCGCGCCGGGCACGGCTGATCTACGACCTGGCGTCGGGCATCCCCGGGCTGCGCTGCCCGCGTCCGACCGGCGCGTTCTACATCTTCCCGGATGTCTCCGCGTTCTTCGGCAAGACCTCGCCCGGGGGCGCCGCCATTACCGATTCGCTCTCGTTCGGCGCTGCGCTCCTGAACGAGGCCCATGTGGCGGTCGTCCCCGGTGTTGAGTTTGGTTCGTGCGGGGGAGATCACGTCCGAGTCTCGTTCGCGTGCTCCGAGGAGACGATCAAGGCTGGTATGGGCGCCATCGCCCGCTTCACCGCGTCACTACGGTAGCGGCGGGCGTTCAGAGAGCCGCCAGATGCTCGCACGCCAGATACCCTGATTCTCCTAATGCTACCGCTTGACATTGCCAGCCAACGTCGATAGTCTGGAAACCATGAGGATTCGTGGCCTCAATGGCGGGACTCCGGGACTCCGGGACTCCGGGACTCCGGGACTCCGGGTCTCGGGGAGGGCGGGGAGCCCGTACAGCAATATTGATCGGACCCCTTCTTCTCGCCGCAGTCTTCGCGTTCTCCGGGGCAGGGAAGGCACTTCGTCCGGAGCACACCTCCGCGACAGTTGGCGTACTACTCCGAACCCAGTCGTACTCGTCGGTGTTGGTTGTCGCGCTCATCTTGATTGAGTTCGCGCTTGCGACGTGGCTGATATCCGGCTGGGCTCCAAGGGCGGCACTTGCCGGGACGATACTTGCGCTGCTGGGGTTCAGCGTGGCGCTCGGGGCGCTGCTGATCGTGAAGCCGTCAAGCCCGTGCGGATGCGGGCTGCCGGCAGTGTCGGGGAACGCGGCGGTTGACAACGGGATCGGGCTGGCGCGCAACGCGCTGTTGATGGTCATCGGCGTTGTTGCGTGGCCCTCCCGGCTTGATCCACTTTGAAAGGAGAAGCGGCTATGAGAACGACTCGGAACGTCGTGACGGGCGCTAGCGCCGTCCTGCTCGGGGTTCTGACGATCGCGGGCGGTGTGTTCGCGCAGCCCGGTGGCGACCCGCCGCCAGACAACTGCTTCTGTGGGCCCGTCAATAACTGCGATGGCGTTCCCATGAGCTCCTCCGCGTACTGTAGCGGGACGCAGTTTTGCTCCTGCTCCACGGTGTGGAATGAAGACCACACCTGCCGTCTCGCGATCAAGGCCGTTTGCTACACCCCGCGTTGATGACGAGCACTTCATGAAGTTCCACATCACATGGCGTGGAGGGGCCGCGGCCGTTCTGTGTTGCATCGGGCTGGTCGCGGCCCTCTTCGCGCTGGACAGATTGCGCCCTCGGGCGGTCGTAGTAACAGGCGGCCCGCCGAGTGCCCCAACAATTGTCCCCAGCAACGGTCTCGTCGCGCTGGAAGCGACGGGAGCGGGCGAGATGATCGATCGAGTTTCCGCTCCGCTGCACTCGCGCCTTTCGGAGACTCCCCTCGCGAGCGAGCAGGAGTTCGAAGCGGACGTCCATGCGATCCTGCACGCTTGGTTGGCGGGCAGCGCCGATGAGTACCTCGAGTACCTGGCGGCTGCCGGGCACAAGCCGCCGGCGGCCGCGGTATGGGATGACCCTGAGCGACGCCAAGCGGCGTGGCTGGATTCCACAAGGGCCCTGCGCGAAGCGAGCTTTGATCCCGGTGGCGTGACGGTGCGGGCTGCTTATGATCATGGCGTTGCGGCGGAGGATGAGCGCATCCCCTTCGCGAGGGGCTCCCGTTACGACAAACTCACTGGAATCAGCGACGCGGTACCAAGCTCGGACTTCATCCAGGCTCGGGGCCTCACCGTCCAAGAGGTGCGCATCCCCGTTCGGTTGAAGGCGCTGGATGGGCAAGCCTTCAATGGACTCCTCGCGCTTGCCTATGGGTGGGACGCCACCAGGTCCCGCTGGAGCCTCGTGGAGGTCACCGTGTACGGTGTGCCGACGCGCGTCGGCGGCGGCGCGAGGATTCCGCCGTTCTAAGGATTTCCGATGGGACTTGGCACCACAAGGGAACCCGAAGGGTCATGCCGCCGTCGCGGCTTCTCGCTCGTCGAGATCGCGGTCGCCGTCGGCGTCATCGGCATCCTGCTGGCCATCCTTCTCCCAACGCTCGGCGGCGGACGTGCGATCGCCCGGCGCACGGTGAGCCTTTCCAACCTTCGCACCATCGGCCAGTTGATCCAGACTTACAACGAACGCAACAATGATGTCTATCCATGGGCGCTGGCGGGCGTCAACGGTTGCGGGGTGCCCATCCAGTTCACTCCGATCTGGCAGATGGCGACGCAGTGGCCGATCGTCTTTCACGACCTGATGGAACCGCAGGAACTCCGGGTGGTCAGCCTGGCGCCGGGCGCGCGGCGCGAGGCGACCATGGGTCCCGATCCCTGCGGCGATCCGCCCTCGTATTTTTACAGCCGATCATTCCTTGCAGCGCCGGAACTCTGGCGCAGCGGCGGGTACTCGGGCGGGGACCCCCTCCGGGGCGTTCGGACCGACATGGTGACCTACCCGTCCAGCAAGTGTCTCATGTGGGAGTGGGAGTTGCCATACCTGAATCGCGAGCCGCGGAAACTCGGCCCCGACCTCGCGGAGCCGACGCCCCTCCTGTTCGCGGACGGACACGGCGCGAACTTGACCCCCGCCGAGGCTGCCGCCCCCGTCGCCAACCCGCTCACGGGCGACACCGCTCGACTCCATAACACGCCACACGGTATTCAGGGGCGCGATTACTGAGTCGATCGGGGGCCTTCGCCGTCTGCCACGGGCAAAGGCAGGGGCGGAAGGGCTGCGGTGGCGGAGTGAGTGAGGAGGGCGTGATGGATGGCGGCCAGGCCGGCATGACGGCGATCGCCCGCTTCACGGAGACTCTTCGGTCGGGGGGACCCAGCGGGCGGACTGGTGTCCGGAACTGAGGGTGTGCGAAAGTTAACTTGTTTTCATTTGACAACCCAGTCTTGATAGCATAGCGTCGCGACAATCGGGGGTCCGCATGGGCCGAGTACAGTGCGCCTTGACGTGTACCTGCCTGCTCGGAGCGCTCAGTATCGCTTCGGCGCAAGATGCTGGGGCCGCGCAGGCCGCCTTCAACCAGGCATGGCAGCAAGCCGGAGACGCCCGTCTCCGCCCCGGGTTTGCGTACGAATGGGACGTGCTCCTGTATCCCACTCTCTCCGACGCGGAGTTCTCTGCGATGATCGCGGAGGTCGGGAACAAGCCCGACCACCCCAAACGCCGCGCCGCCGACGATGAGCGCCGCCGGCGGAACGCGGGGCCTGATCGAACGGAACGGCGGCTCTACTACCTCGATGATGAGCACTGGCGTTTCAATGACTCCAACACGGCCGATGGAACGTACCTGGATCAGACCACGACTCCGGAGGAGATTTGGCTCCTTACACCCGCGTCGATGACGATAACCTCGCCCCATGTGCCGCCTCCCCCGGGACGTGACTACGGGAGCGCCCTCCACGACTTCGCCGCTGAGGCTCTTGATTTCGCCTGGGCCCGGCTGCAGCGCCGGGGCCCCGTGGTCAGTTCCCCGCTGAGCGCCGCCACGACCGAAGGAGCGGGCGGCTGGTCCGCGCGGGTAGGGTCCGCAGGCTACCTGTTCGAGTATCGCGGCGTTGGACTGCCGCCGGGCGTGCTGGAGATCGACTCATGCAAGGTGCTGCAATCGGCCAGCCGTCCGTCCGCGGTCGGAAGCGTGACCGAATACTCCGACTGGAAGCCGGAGGAAGCCTTTGGACGCCCGGCAGCGCATCGCATTCGTGAGCGTGACGAGCGCGGACATCTCGTGCGCGAACTCGTGCTCGTTTCAGTTCGGCCTCTGGACGCGAGTGAGTTTGCTCGCCTGTCGCGCTATCCAGACCTCGGTGAATCGGACGCCGTTCGGGGCGCTGTGACATACAACACGATCAGCGACTTTCGGCCGGGCGCTGAGTCGCTCACCGTGCACTCACCCGATGGCGAGAAACGTTACCCGTTGCCCGCATCTGAGCTCGGCCGGCTCCCCTCGTCCACGCTGCGACACGTCGGCTGGTGGTCCGTTGCGGCCGTCACCGCGCTGTTGGTGGGTATTCATATCTGGCGCAATCGATCGAAGGGGTGAGGCTGCTGCCGGCGTGCGTTGCGCCGGCGGCGGTCCACATGTTCAGTCAGGAGGGCGTCATGCGTACGTCGCCTTCGTGTGTGAGCACGGTCGCGCTCAGCCTGTGCGGTGCGGGCGCCGCTGTGTATGGCGGTGCGCAGTGCTACAAGGACTCGCCGGACAACGCCTGCAACCATTATCACGATCTGGACGAGTGCCCAGACCAGTTCGCCGGCGGCGGCATATGCGGCAACCCCGCTCTGTCCGCCTCAGGCCAGACCGGCACGAGTCCCACCAACCCGTCGTGCGTGGTGCGTGTGTACGCACCGGACGTGAACGGCACATGCGTGTTCATGACCACCCTTACGGTTCAGGTCAACTGCAACGCCGCGTCCGGGGGCCCCTGCGCGTCGTAGTCCAGTTGCAGGAAGAGAGCGATCCGTGTTCCTCACCATCACGAGCGCCCGAGCATCCCGAGCCGCGGCACATATCGTTCTGCTTGTTGTGGGCGGGGCCGGGTTGCTCAAGACTCTTGATCTCGCGGCCTTTGCGGATGATGTACGGACGTGGGAGCTGCTGCCGCGATCGATGATCGCACCGGTCGCTATCGGCGTGCCGCTCGTGGAGCTCGGGTTGGGCGCCGCCTGGCTCGCGGGTGTATCGCGCAGAGGCGTCCTGAACTTCACCATTGCGCTGCTCGGTACCTTCACACTCGTCTTCTTGGCTCACGTCCTCTTCGCCGAGTCACCGCGGTGTGGTTGTTTCGGCCTGCAGCAGCAGTTCGATCAGCACGCATCGGCCGCGTGGCTGGTGATTGGGCGCAACTGCCTGCTGGTCGTGCTCGGCGGCTTTGGGATGCAGAGTTTTCCACGCCGCCCGACGCCGGAGGTGTATGTCCGGCAACGTGTCCATGGGGCGGTCGGCGCCGGATTCACCCTCCTGGAGATACTCGTTGTCGTCGTTCTGTTGTCGCTTCTCATCGGCTTATCAATGCCGTGGCTCCATGCCACGATCCAGGCGGCAAGATCGCAGACCGATCTGGCAAACCTGCGGACCCACGTCCAGATCATGGACCTCTACGCGGGAGAGTATGCGGATCAGTTCCCGTACACCACGTCGCCGCGGGCAACGTACACGGTCAGGCGGCACCCGATCTACGGCGCCCGGAGGGTTGTGTATTTCGAGGGGCAGAACACATGGCATTGGCCGCTCATCGGCTCGTTCTATACATCCGCCGCTTCCGGTTCGTTCGCGTCATCTTCGAGCAAGGACACAGTCTTCACGGACTATTTGTACTCCTCCAACTTTCTGGCGGACGCGCGATTCTGGAACGAGTACACGCGTACGGGACCGGACCAGTGGCGTTCGACTCGCTTGTCGGACGTCGCCTGGCCGAGCGACAAGGGATTGCTCGTTCAACGGTCATCGCTCTTTCCCGCACTGGAGGCGCAGGGAGGACCCACTCATGTCCTGAGAATCGGGTTCGTGGACGGCAGTGCACGGATGATTCCGTATCAGCAGATCACGGACCCCTACGCCAATGGCGAAGGAAACTGGTGGGGTTCATGGTGGTCGCACGGCGTGCGCATCATGCACACGGTCGATGGCGTGCGAGGCCGCGACGTGATGCGATAGCCGCGCCCGACACGGTCCGTCACAGGCCGCGAAGGGCCGGGACTAGTTGCACCCCAGGCCAAACTTCGTGGAGAAGCACCCGAGGTCGGCCAGGTTCAGCACCCCGTCCCCGTTGCAGTCCGCGTACGGGTCGTGCAGCGCGAACTTCGTCGTGAAGCACCCGAAGTCCGACAGCGTCAGCACGCCGTCGCCGTTGCAATCCGGGTAGCACGTCGCGGCCAGTTTCGTGATCGTGTCCAGGTCCAGCGGCGTCTGCGGCGAGCCGAAGCCGCGCAGCGACAGCCCGCCCGGTACGAGGAGCCCCGTGGCCGTCACAGGGGTCGTTGCGAGGGTGGCCGTCATCGCCCCGTCCATTAGTCGTACCCGCATGTCACCGGAAACACCCCAATCCAGCACCAGGGCGTACCAGGTGTTGTTCTGGATCGCCACGGGCGTTGCCGCGACGGTCACAAAGCCGTACCCGGTGTTGTCCTGGAGTTGGATCTCGCTGGTGTTGGGGGCGAACACGGCGGACCATGCCCCGCCCGGGCTCGCCCCGACGCCGAGGTACAGCCGTCCGGCCTGCGGCCAAGCCCCGCGCACGCGGACGAACACCGCGTAGCTGGCGCCCGGCGCTGTCGCCAGGCTGAAGCGGGTGCGGAACGCGGGCAGGGCGATGCTCGAAAACTCCGCCCCCAGCGCCCCGTCGTGTGCCGCACCGGCGGTCAGGCTCATGTTGTCCACCAGCCCGCCGGCGAAGGCGTAGAGCCCTTCGTTGCCGTGCTCAAAGCCCTCGATCACCTGGGCCGGGAGGGCGGATGAGACCGCGGCCACCGCGCACGCCCACGCTAATCTTTGCAACGCCATTGGGAACCTCCACGAGCGCCGGAAAACGGGGCCGCGGCCCCGGGGGGACGCTCCGGCTGCGCAGGATACCAACCGTGTGGTGCGGACGCTCCCGCCCCTCCCGGGAGCGGAGTCTGCCGGCGGACCGCGGCTACCCCCCGATAACCGCGGTGCAGGGCACACCCGCGGTGCTGCATGGTCAAAGATCGGCGACGGCCGAGCGGCGTGCCGCGTGGGTGGGTCCATGCCGGTTATCGAGAGGGGCTGGGGCCCGCCAGACCCCCCAGACTCACGCGGCGGAATCAATCGGTCGATACCCCGACGGGTCCGCACCCAACGGAAGACCTGACTCATGGACGGAGTTCGTACCACCAAGACCGGGGCCCGGCGGCTGTTGGGCAGCGGCGAATCGCTCGTCGCTTCAACCGGCCTGGCTGTGGCGGCGATCCTGCTCCTGGCGATGGCGGGGGCGGGGTGGTGGGCGCTGACGACGCAGCGGGAAACAGTGCGCGAGGCCAGGTCGGAACTGGCCGCGGCGTGGGGATCGCTCCTGGCCGACCAGGCCGGGCGACTGATCGATCAGGGTGAACTCTCCACCCTGCGTTCGGCGATCGGGCAGGCGGCCGCGGAGCGGGGGCTGGCCGGATGTTCGGTGGTGCTGGCGGACGGTCAGGTGATCGCCGATGCGGACCCCGCGAAGATCACGTCGATGGCGATGCCCGCGGCGGTCGGACCCGGGCGGGTCATCCCCGACGACCCGCGAGCGGGCTACGAGACGCGCCGGTTCCCGGTCGCAACCCGGAGCGGGGCCGAGATCACGGTCATCATCACCACGCGGGTGCCGTCGCGTCTGTGGGCGCTCTGGAAGATGCAGGCGGGGATCGGTGCTGTCGGCGTCGCCGCGATGCTCGGGGTGCTCTTCGTGTACCGCCGGATGCGGGCACGCCTCCGCGGCATCGGGGCGGTGCGAGAGGCCCTGCTGGAGTTCGGCGCCGGCGAGAAGTCGCTGGCCGTGCTCCGGGTAAGCCCCGACCTTGGCCCCGAGGCCGCGGCGTGGTCGCAACTCCTTGATTCCCGCCAGCAGGTGGAGTCCGACCTCGCGTCAGAGCGTGCACGGGCGGCCGTGGGGAACCGCCGCGACGTCAAGGGCGACCTGATCCAGGCGTGCGACGCCATGTGGCAGGGGCTGGTGCTGCTGGACACCGACCTGAGGGCGCAGTACGCCAACGGTGCCGCCGCGGTCTTCCTGCGGACGAAGCGGGAGCAGATCGCGGGCAAGCCCGTGACGGACCTGGTGTCGGACCCGCGCGTGCTGGAGGCGGTGCGGGCGGTCAGCGCCGGCTCCGTCCGGACTCGCTCCATCGTTGAGGTGAAGCGCGACGAGGCCCACGGCGGCGGCGTGCTGAAGTTCAGTATCCGCCCGGTGCGCCGCGAGGACTCGGCGACGGCCCTGGTGATGATCGAGGACGTGACGCAGCAGCGCGTCGCCGACGAGGCCCGCAACTCGTTCGTGGCGCAGGCCACGCACGAACTCCGCACACCGCTGACCAACATCCGGCTGTACGTGGAGCAGGCGGTCGATGAGGGCGAGGCGGACCCGGCGCTGCGGGCCCGGGCGCTGAACGTCATCAACCAGGAATCGCGCCGGCTGGAGCGGATCGTCGGCGACATGCTCTCGGTCTCGGAGATCGAGGCCGGGTCGCTTAAACTCAGGGCCGGCGACGTGCGGCTCGAGGCGCTCTTCCGCGACCTGGAGACGGACTTCGGCGCCGGCGCCGCGGAGAAGAAGATCGACCTGACGTTCGAGTTGCCGCCGAAGTTCCCCGTGTTCCAGGGCGACCGCGACAAGATCGTGCTGGCCCTGCACAACCTGATCGGCAACGCGGTCAAGTACACCCCCGAGGGCGGCAAGGTCAGGGTGCGCGTGGAGGCGGGGGGCGACTCGGTGAGCGTCTCCGTGACCGACACCGGGATCGGCATCAGCGATGAGGAGGCCGAACTGGTCTTCGAGCGGTTCTACCGCTCCACGGACGGGCGCGTCTCGAAGATCACCGGGAGCGGGCTCGGGCTGGCGCTGGCGCGGGAGGTCGTCCGGATGCACGGCGGCGACATTACGCTGACGAGCAAACTCAACCAGGGCAGCACGTTCAAGGCCACGTTCCCGGTGCGGGCGATGGCGGCATAGAGCAGGGGGGCGGGCGGTGGAGATCGTCGAACAGGTCAGCGGGGCGGTGCGCGTGCTGAAGCCGCGCGGGCCGCTGTCCGAGTCGGACGCGGACGCCTTCAAGGTCCGCGCCCTGGCCGTGCACACCGCCAGCCTGGGGCGTTTCCTCGTGGACGTCTCCGCGGTTCCCTTCGTCGACAGCCGCGGCCTGGAGGTGCTGCTGGAGATCACCGAGGAACTGGGCCAGAGCGGGCACGCGCTGAAACTGTGCGGGTGCAACGAGACGATCCGGGAGGTGCTGCAACTGACAGACCTGGCGTCGCTCTTTGAGCACTTTGCGGACGTCAACACCGCGGTCAGGAGTTTCCTGTGACCCCGCTCCCGCCGGGCTCCACCCCGCCCGAAGCGGCCGGCGCGCGGAAACTGCGGGTGGGCGACGCCCTTGTCGCCGACGGCGCCGTGACCCACGACCAACTGAGCAAGGCCCTGGCGGAGCAGAAGAGCAGCGGCCGCCTTCTGGGCGAGACCCTTGTCGAGCAGGGCCTGATCACCAACGCGGTGCTCGTGCGGGCCCTGGCCCGCAGCCTGGGTGTGCCGGGGGTGCTGCTGCGGCACGGGCTGATCGACCCCGCGGTCTTCAAACTGGTCGGGGAGGATGAGGCCATCCGCCTGAAGGTCATCCCGATGTTCAGGGTGCACGACACCCTGACCGTCGCGATGGCCGAGCCGCTGTCGCTGCCCGCCATCGACCGCCTGCGGCAACTCACCGGGTGCAGGGTCCGCCCCGTGCTGGCCCTTGAGGCCAACATGGCCGAGTTCCGCAAGAAGTACGCCGCGGGTGACGTGGACGTGGACGCGTTCCTGACCAGCCTCTCGGAATCCGATGTCGAGGTTGTCGAACGCGAGAGCGTGGACGAGGGGCCCGCCACCGACCTGGACAAGATGATCGCGGGCAGCCCGATCGTCAACCTCGTGAACGTCGCGCTCCTCACGGCGGTCAAGGACGGGGCCAGCGACATCCACCTGGAGCCCGATCGCAAGGGCACGCGGGTCCGGTACCGCATCGACGGCGTGCTGCGCGACCTGATGAAGCCCCCACCGGGGATGCACGCGGCGGTCATCTCCCGCATCAAGGTCATCGGGAAGATGGACATCGCGGAGAAGCGGCTGCCGCAGGAGGGGCGCGTCCGCATCATCGCCGAGGGTCGCGACATCGACCTGCGCGTCTCCAGCATGCCCACGCTGCTGGGCGAGAAACTGGTGGTCCGCATCCTGGACAAGGCCAACCTCCGCGTGCGCATGGAGGACCTGGGGCTGCGGGTCGAGATGCTCATCTCCTTCAAGCGCATCCTCGAGCAGCCGCACGGGCTGGTGCTGGTCACCGGGCCGACCGGCAGCGGCAAGACCACCACGCTCTACTCGGCCCTGGACCTGCTCCGCAGCCCGGAGGTCAACATCCTCACGGTCGAGGACCCGGTCGAGTACCAACTGGACATGGTGAACCAGATCCAGGTGCATGAGGCGATCGGGTTCACCTTCGCCCGGGCCCTGCGCAGCATCCTGCGCCAGGACCCGGACATCATCATGGTGGGGGAGATCCGCGACCAGGAGACCGCCCGTGTCGCCGTGCAGGCCGCGCTCACCGGGCACCTGGTGCTGGCGACGCTGCACACCAACGACGCCCCCGGGGCCGTCGCGCGGCTGCTGGACATGGGCCTGGAGTCGTACCTGCTCGCCAGCGCCCTGCACGGGGTGGTGGCGCAGCGCCTGGCCCGCACGATCTGCCGATCGTGCGAGACCAAGTACTACCCGAGCGAGCAGGTGCTCGCCGACGCGGGCCTCACGGGGCACGAGGGCCACGCCTTCCGCAAGGGCGCCGGCTGTCAGCAGTGCCACGACAGCGGCTTCCGCGGGCGGATCGGCATCTACGAACTCATGGAGGTGACGCCCGCCATCCGCCGCCTGATCCACGCGGGCTCACCCACGCACGAGATCCGCGAGCGGCACCGAACCAACGGGGGCATGACGCTGCGCGAGGAGGGCGTGTACCTGGCCCTCGCCGGCAAGACCAGCCTCGAGGAAGTCCTGCTCGTGACCCACAACGAGGACCAGGAGGCCGGCGGGTCCGGCGTCACGCGTGCCCACGTCGATGCGCCTGTCCGGGAGGCCGCGTGAAGTACTCCTACCAGGCCTTCACGAAGGCCGGCAAGGCCGCCTCGGGCGTGGTCGACGCGGACACGGAATCTGCGGCCGCGGAGCAACTGCGCCGCGAGGGCCTGTTTGTGTCCAAACTCTCCGTGACCGCGGGGGGCGGCGGATCGGGTGCAGGTGCGCGGGCCCGTGTCAAGCCGGGCCGCAACCGGCTGAAGAATGTCTCGACGTTCACCCGTCAACTCTCCGTGCTTGTCGGCACCGGCACACCCGTCGTGGATGCGCTCCAGGCGCTCGAGAACCAGGTGCAGGACCCGGCGTTCAAGGCGACGATCTCCGACGTGCGCCGCCGCCTCGAGGAGGGATCGACCTTCGCCGTCGCCCTGGAGGCGCACCCGCGCTACTTCGACGCCGTCAACCGGAGCCTGGTGGCCGCGGGCGAGTCATCGGGAAGGCTCGACGTGATGCTCAAACGCCTGGCGGAACTCACCCGCCAGCAACTCCGCACCCGCAACACGCTGGTCGGCGCGATGGTCTACCCCGCGCTGCTCATCGTGGTGGCCGTCGCCGTCCTCATCCTGATGATGGTGTTCGTGCTGCCGCGCTTCAGCGGGCTGTTCACGACGCTCAACGTTCCCCTCCCGCCCACCACAAAGGCGCTGATGGCGATCAGCACGGCGCTCACGTCGTACTGGTATGTCGCGCTGGGCGGACTGATCGCCCTGGTCGTGGGCGTCAAGTGGTACCTGGGCACGGACCACGGCGTTCGCACCGTCGATACCTTCCTCGTCCGCGCCCCGCAACTGGGGAAACTCACCCGCAGCTTTGCGACGGCCCGTATCTCCCGGCTCGTCGGCGTGCTCCTGGACAGCAAGGTCCAGTTGCTCGACGCGCTCGACCTTACGCGCGAGGCGTGCTCCAACAGCCATTATGTGGAGTTGATCACCCGGGCCAAGGACGAGGTCACCCGGGGAGAGCCCTTCAGCGGCGCTCTGGCGGCCGGCGGCGGTCTCATCCACCCCTCGGTCTGCGAAGCCGTCCGAAACGGGGAACGCACCGGCCAGATCGGCACCGTGATGCTCTCCATGGCCGACTTCCTGGACGAGGAGAACGAGGTGATCCTGAAATCCGTGACCAGTCTGCTCGAACCGCTGATTCTCATCGTGCTCGGCGCGGTCGTCGGCCTCGTTGCCACCAGCATGTTCATGCCGCTCTTTGACCTGACCGCGATGGCCGGGCCAGGCGGCGGCGGGGGGGGTCAATGATCACCGCGCGCCGAGGGCCATTCCCGATCGGGCTTGATGTCGGCGGCCGCAGCGTCGCCGCCGTGCAACTCGCCGGACAGGGCCAATCCCGACGCATCGCCTCGGCCGTGCGGCTCCCGCGCTCGGGCGGGGCCATGACGGCCGACGAGTGCATCCGCCTCCGCGGCGTTCTGGAGCGCCACGGCTTCCGTGGCCAGCGCGTCGTCCTGGCCGCTCCGGACGCTGCCCTTCGTACCTCGCCGCTCGAACTGCCGCCGCGCTCCTCCGGAGCCCCCATCGAGCAACTGGCGCGTCTGGAACTGGCCCGAACGCACAAACTCGATGCCGCATCGCTGGAGGTCGCGGTCTGGGATATGCCGGGCTCGGGAGGTGCCGGCACGGCGGTGCTCGCGGCCGCGCTCCCGCACACCGATGCGGAAGCCGCCCTTGCCCCCTTCGATGCCGCGGGCCTGGAGGCGATCGCCCTTGAACCCCGCGTGTGCGCTCTGTGCCGCCTTGCCGCGCGGGCAGCCGATCCCGATGCGGTCACCGGCATCGTGGACTTTGGCGAGGGGGCCGCGGTGCTGGCCGTCATCCACCAGTGGAGCGTCGCGTACGAGCGGGTCATCCCGGAGAGCGGTCTGGCCTCACTGCGCGGCGGCCTTGCCCGCCAGTTGCAGGTCCACGCCGATGTGGTGGACCTCCTCCTTGAACCAGACCCGTCCGTCCCCATGCCCACCGAGGGAGCGGCCATGGTTGCGGCCCTTGCAGAGGGGCTAGGAACGGAAATCAAGACCGCGATTGAGTATGTCGGCCGCCAGCGTGCAGGCCGGGCCGCGTGTGGCCCCGCCCTGCTTGCGGGGCCCGGCGCCCGTGTACAAGGAGTTGACGCCGGTGTTGCCGCCGCGTTCGGCGGGACCGTCCGTGCCCTCATGCCGACTGCGGCCTTCCCGGGCGCGGCCACGGCCTCAGACCCCGCTCTTGCCACCGCGACCGGCCTTGCCATGCACGAGGAGGGCCGATGAACGGCGTCAACCTCATCCCCGCACACCGGACGCTCGCCCGGCGGCGACGCGCCCGCGTCCGACTGTGGACCATTGCCGCCGCGACTCATGCGGTCCTGCTTGGCGCCGTCTACGCGGGCATGGCGGCCGCGTGGGGTGGCACGAGTGCGGAGTGGAAAGGGAGGCTGGCATCCATCAACTCCCAACTGGACCGGGACAACGACGCCCTGAAGGCCAGGCAGGCCGATCTGACCGAGAAACTCGCGGCCAAGCAGGCCAACGACGCGGTGGGGGAGCAGGCGGACTGGAGCATGCTGCTGGGCCTCATTGCCCGCACGGTACGCGATGATGTCGTGCTGGAGAACTCCTCGCTCCGTCCCGGCGATCCGGGCGCGAAGCCGGCCAGGCCGCTCACGCTTGCGCTCAGCGGGCTCGGGCGCACGCACGGCGCGGTTTCGGACTTCGTGCTGCGACTGGAGTCGACCAGGGTCTTCTCGCACGTCGCGCTCCTGGAGACGCGCCGCACCGCCCTGCCGCACGCCGAAGCGATCGCGTTCCGCGTCGAGGCTGCGATCTCGGAGGACGCTCGCCGATGAAGCCAACCATCGCCCAGGTGGACGCCCTCGGGGCCGCCGCCCTCGCCGCGATGACCGCGGCGGTGTACGTCTTCGGGGCGCGGCCGCTGCTCTCGGCCCGGGCCGAAGCATCACGGCAGGCGGCAACGGTCGCCGCCCGCGAGCAGGAGGCGTCCGATATGAGCCGGAGACTTGCCGGGACGTCGGCCCGGCTTCAAAGGGTTACCCAGGAACTGACGGATGGCACCCTGACCCTCGAGGGCATCGAGCAGACGAACAAGCGGGTCGCCGAACTGACCAGGAGGGCCACCGGCGACCGCCTGGAGATCAACGAGATCAAACCCGGCGCGCCCCAGTCGGACGCCCGGTTCATCCGTGTCCCGATCCGCATCACCGGCAGCGGCACCTTCCTCTCCTGCGCCCTGTTCATGCACCACCTGCGGGAGAACTTCCGCGACACCGGCCTCGCCGCGTTCGACCTGACCGGCGATGCATCCAGCAGCACCGATTCCATCCGCTTTACGTTCGACCTTATCTGGTATACCGCCCCTGCGGCTCACGCCAGCGCAGAAACTACGCCGCCGGGTTGATCCCGGCCCTGCCGTTTCGCCTGTTTCCTCCGTGAGGCAAACCACACAACGCAAGGCGCTCGCGGCGGTTCTCGGGCTTGGAGCCGTCGCCCTCCTGGTCGACAGGCTCGTACCGGGCCCGGCCCCCGCAGACGCCGCTCCGCCGGAGACGCCGCGAGCCGCCACCGAGGCTGCGCCGGCCGCACCCTCGGCCGCGGCTCCGCTGGCCTCGGCATCGGGTGCGGGCCAGGTCAGCCGGAACCTGCTGGGCGCACTCGACGCCACCTTCTGGGATGACGCGGCCGTGAAAGCGTCGCTCCGCCCCACGCCCCAATGGGCCCTGTTCGCGGACCCTGAGCCGGCGAGGGCCGCCCCAGCCCAATCGATCGAGGGGCGATTCTGCCAGCAGTACAAACTCACGAGCGTTATCGGCGGCGAGACCCCGGCCGTCATCATCGAGGACGCGGGCAAGCCGCGGGTTCTTCAGATCGGGTCCGAACTGGGCGGCTTCCGGCTGGTCCGCGTGGAACGCGGTGTCGCCCGCTTCGAAGCCGGGGCACAGCATGTGGAACTCACGGTGACCCAGCCCCAGGACACCAAGAAGTAGCGGCCGGACCGGGTGGGCGGCCTGCCCGGTGTATGCCGGGAGTGGCGGCCGGGCAGGACGGGCGGGCTGCGACACATGGGCGCACGCGACTCGCGCCGTGAACGCCCGGAGCCGCCAAGTGCCGGCCCGCACACGCCGATCTGTCTCACGGTCCCCATTTGTGCGGGATGGAACCCAGGCGGATCAACCAGGGAGCGTGACAATGGTGTGCAGGACGGCGCGTCGTGGCTTCAGCCTCATCGAACTGGTGATCGTGGTGGTGATCATCGGGATCATTGCGGCGATCGCCATCCCGCGCATGAGCCGCGGCGCCGCGGGGGCCGCGGACTCGGCGCTCACCGCGAACCTGGCGGTGCTGCGCAACGCCATCGACCTCTTCCAGACCGAGCACGGCGGGACATTCCCGCCGGCCGGCAAGTTGGTCACGGCGCTGCAGGACTACTCGGACGACAAGGCGGCGACGTTCGGCGCCAAGAGCGCGACCGAGATCTTCGGGCCGTACCTGCGGGTTGTCCCGCCGCTGCCGGTGGGATCAAACAAGGGGCTCAACACCGTCACCGAGACCGGCCCTGCCGGCACCGGCGCCTTCGGGTGGTTCTACACGCCGGCGAGCGGGGCGATTGTCGCCAACCTTGCCGGGACGGAGAAGGACTCAGCGGGCAAGGCGTACAACGCGTACTAGAACTTCGCGAGGCGTGGGGTGGGCCTAGTGGCCTCGACCAGGCGGACAACACGGTACGCACGCAGCCGCCCGACACCGCCCAGAGCGACCGGGCGGCTGTCCGTTCCCGGGTTCACGCTCGTTGAACTCATGACGGTCCTGGTCATCATCGTGACCTTCGCCGCGATCGCCGTGCCGCGGTACGCCGGCTCGCTCGTGCGGTACCGCGTCGATTCCGCAGCGCGCAGGGTCGCCGCGGACCTCGCCTATGCCCGCGCCGCCGCACGCTCCGCCAGTTCCCCGCGCACCGTCACCTTCGCGGTCGCTTCGGACCGCTACGGCATCGCCGGCGTCACCGCCGCGGGGCACCGTTCGGGCGCGTACAGCATCAACCTCGGTGATGAGCCCTACCGGGCGTCGCTGACCTCGGCCGACTTCGGGGGCGACCCCAGCGTGGTCTTCAGCGGCTACGGGGTACCGGACTCCGGCGGCACCGTCGTCGTGAAGGGAGGCGCCGTCACCAGGACCATCACGCTCAGCGCCGCGACCGGCACCGTCACGATCACGGACGGGCCCTGACCCGGAGGGAACCCATGGCCCGCTGTCACCACCACGCCCGCCGCGGCCTCTCGCTGATCGAGGTCGCCGTCAGCATCGCCGCCGTGTCGGTGCTTGTCGTCTCACTCGGCTCGGTCGTGGTGCTGTCGTCGAAGGCGATCCCCGACAAGTCCGCGGTCACGCCCACGTCCCTCACCGCGGGCGCAGTCACCGACCAGATCACGGAGGAACTCCGCTACGCCATCGCCGTCAGCGAGGCTGCGCCGGGCGCCGTGACCTTCACGGTCCCCTGCCGCGACAACTGCGGCTCGCCCGACACCATCCGCTATGTGCTCTCCGGCTCCGATCTCGTCCGGTCCGTGAACGGCAAGGCCCCGGTCACGCTCCTGTCCGGCGTCGGGCGCTTCGACCTCTCGTACACGAAGCGCAAAGTCACGCAGAACACCAGCAGCAGCACGACCACCAGCAGCGGCGAACTTCTCCTCTCAAAGTTCACAGGCCCGGGCAGCGCCGTCGCCAACTACAGCGAGCAGCGGACCGTCACCGGCACGACCTGGATCTCCTTCGGGTTCACGATCGACCAGGTCACGATCCCGGCGAACGCCACCGCCGTCAGGATCACCCGCGTCACGTTCCGCGGCAGGAAGCCCGCCGCCAACGCCGGCCCCGTGATCGCCACGGTCCACAGCCCGCAGAGCGCCGGCTCCGCCGTCCCCGGTGCGCCGGTCGGCTCCCCGGGCACGCTGCCGCTCACGGGCATGACGTCCTCCTACGGCTGGGTTGAGGTCCCGTTCGCGGACGCGGTGTTCAGCGGCCCCATCAGCGAGGCGGTCATTCTCCTCAAGGGGTCCGGCACCACCGGCGGGCAGGTCAACTACATGAGCGACACCCTGGCGGTCCTCGACAACCGATCGATGAGGTGGACGAACAACTCCGGCTCCACATGGGATCCCAGCGCGGCGCTCCTGGGCACATACGACATGTTCTACAACGTCTACGGCAGTTACGACGTCACCAGCCTCGCCAGCACCAGCGTGGATACCTACTACCTGACCAACGTGGACCTGGACCTCCAGGCCGGCACGTCGACCCACGTCCGCACCGGCACGCACATCCTCAATGAACCGGGAGTTGCAGGCCCGTGACACCCCGCCGCGCCAACCCGGCCTTCACGATCGTCGAGGCGGCGCTCTCCACCATCGTCATCGGCGTGATGCTGGTCGCCGCGCTCAACACGGTCGGCGCCTCCCGCGCCTCCCAGGCCCGCAACGCTGACCGGAGCCGCGCCGTCGAACTGGCCGGTTCCCTCATGGCGGAGATCACGGCCCAGGCGTACGAGGACGGGCTGCTTCCCACCGGCAACTTCGGCCTCCCGCTGGCGAAGGTCACCGGCGACCGCTCGAGGTTCAACGACGTGGACGACTACGACGCCTGGACCGAAACGCCCCCGAGGACAAAGAGCGGGGGGGTCATCCCGGGATTCGACGCCTGGACGCGCTCCGTCCGCGTCCGCTGGGTGAACCCCGCGAACCCGGACGTGACCTCACTCGTGGACACGGGGGCCAAACGCATCACGGTCACCGTCGCCCGCAACGGTGTTCCCCTCACTACGCTGGATGCGGTCAGGACCTCCGCGCGATGATGCGCCGCTGCCCCAGCACGCCCCGTTGCCGCGGCGGCATCTACATCGCCGTCCTCGGCGCCGCGATGCTCGTCACCATCCTGGGCATGGCCGCGATGGCCGCGGTCGCCGTCGAACGCATCACCGTTGAGGTGACCGCCGACGTGGCCTCCGCGCGGTGTGCGGCCGAATCGGGCGTGGACCTGGCCATGCTCACGATCAAGAACCAGTCCACCTGGCGCACCGCGCGCGCCAACGGCACATGGTTCAGCGATGTGGCGATCGGCGGAGCGAAGGTCAGCGTCGAAGTGACCGATCCCCTCGACGCCGACCTGTCCAACCGGGACACCGACACCATCCTCGTCAAGGCCACGGCTGTCCGCGGACAGGCTCGCCACATCACCCAGGTCTCGCTCCAGATCCAGGGCGACCCGGCGGACGCTCTGAAGATGGCGATGCACACGCCGGGCAACTTCCATGTGGACGGCGCCGCCGTGCTCGCGGTGTCCGGGGCGCCCGTCTCGACCAACGGTACGTTTGCCAACGACGGCACGGTCAAGGGCAGCCTGGAGTGCGCCGCGCTCCTGCCCCTGGGCACCGTGAGCGGCACGGTGACGCTCCTGGCCCCGGCGAAGGCTGTGCCCAACGGGATCGTGGTCCTGTACGCCAGCCTCGCCTCGCCGTTCTCGGCCAGCGGCATCTTTGAGGACCAACTGCTCACGCCCGTGGCCTGCACCGCGCCCGGCGGCGCGGTGAACTCCGCCGGCGTCTACCTGCTGAGCGCCACCGGCGACGTCACGATCCGCAACATCCGCCTCTGGGGCACGCTTGTCATCCGTTCCAACGGCAACCGCGTGCGCATCGAGAACTCCGAACTCCTGCAGCGCTACCGCCCGGACTACCCCGTGCTCGTGATCGACGGAGATGCCGAGATCGCACTGGACTCCGCCGTGCTCACCGAGGGCGCCCGGAACATGAACCCGCCGGGCTCGCCCTACCAGAGCATCACCGACATCGATACCAGCGACACCTACCCCTCCCAGATCGACGGGCTGGTCTACGCCACGGGCAAACTGACCATCGTGGGCCCGACGAAGATCACGGGCGCGGTCATGGCCGGCTCCACGGCCCTTTCCAACGCCATCCTGATCCAGGGCTCGCCCGAGGTTGCCTGGGACCCCGGCCTCCTGGCGGCCCCTCCGCTGGGCTTCATGCAGAACGCGCGGATGACCATCATCCCGGGCTCCTGGGCCCAGGCGACGGCGCCCTGACCGTCAGGGCCGGGCCTTCACGGTCAGGCTCACGCTGCGGTCCGCCGCCTCCAGCCGGAGCGGGCCCGGGAGCGGGGGGAACACCGAGAACAGCGCCTCCTTCACCAGCGGCTGCCCCGTCCGCGCCGCGTTCTCCAGTTCCCCGAACGTGGGCTGCACGACCGCCACCACGCGCAGCGTCTTGTCCACCACCTGCCGCACCAGGTCGGCCGGGCCGGTGACCGACACGTCCTGGATGGACAGGTCCGACGGGTCGAGCGTGATGATCCACTTGTCGAGTTCGACCGGTGGGATCAGCAGTTGCACCGGCACCGTCGGCAGCGTCTGGTTGACTTCGCTCGACGCCGGCGTGAGCCCGACGGAGATCGTCGGCGGCTCGATCGTCACAAAGTCTGAACCCGGGAGCCCCCGCAGGCCCTCCGGGGCCACGAGCGTGACGTCGGGAACGCTCACGAACTTGCCGTCGGGCAGCGCATCCAGGACCGCCTGCGAGATCGGCGCCGTGACCTCCAGCGGCGACGGCAGACGCGTCTGGAGCCTGGACGGCACCTTCAGCGTCACCGTCGCCTGCGCCGGGGTCGGGGGCGCCGCCAGGGACCCTTCCGGCACCTTCACCACCACCCGCGCTTCCTTGGCCACCAGGTGATCCACATACACCATCACGGTCGGTGGGTCGGCGTCCGTGATCGTGACGCCGCTGTCGCGGATCGTTGGATACGCCATCAGCGCCGCCCTCATGTCCACCGTGTGCTCGCCCGCGTCGTTGGGGATCCCCGCGGCCAGGTGCAGCGTCTCCCGCAGTTCCCGCGTAAGGCTGTCGATCTTGGCCACGGGGCCGCTCATGGTGACCGTCACCGCGTTGCCGAAGACCTGACGCGGCAGCACCTCCAGCACTCGGCTGCCGGGCTCCGGGCTCAGGTCCACCGTCAGGCGCAGCGTCGCGGTCCGCACGCCCTCCGACTCCGCGAGCATCCAGATCAGGAGTGTGACAACCGTGACCACGGCGTATGTCTGGATCTGGCGCCACATCGCGGTCCCTCTCAGGTAACGGGCGCCCCGGCGCCGCGGGCCGGCGGTTCATCGGACGGCGGCGGCTGCATCGCCTGCTCCTCGGCCGCGGTTCGGTTCGGTGGGGGCGGTGCGCCCTTGAGCCGCCGGAGCAGTTCGGCCTGCAGTTCCTCGCTGGACAAGGCCTGTGACAGCCGGCCGCCCTCGGCAAGCCGGATCTGCCCCGTCTCTTCGCTCACGGTGATGACGATCGCATCGGACTCCTTGGACAGCCCGACCGCCGCCCGGTGGCGCGAACCCAGCCGGGTGTCCGGCATGTCTGCCGGCTCCGCGAGCGGAAACTGCACGCCCGCCGCCTGCACCACGTTCCCCTTGATCACGACCCCCAGGTCGTGCAGCGCCGTCCCCGGAAAGAAGATGGTCTGGATCAGGGTTGCCGTCAGTTCCGCTCCGATCGGCGTTCCGCCCTCGACCATCCCGCGCAGGCCCACCTCGCGCTCCAGGGCGATCAGCGCCCCGAACTTGGCCCGCGACAGGTACCGGCACGCCTCGGCCAGCGCATCCACGGCGAGGTTGACCCCCTGCGTATGCGTCCGAAACAGCGACGAGGCCCCCAGCCGGACCAGCGCCAGACGCAACTCGGGCTGGAATATCACCACCAGGGCGACCGTGACCACCGTCAGGAACCTGTCGTACAGGAACGTGATCCGCTGGAAGGATTGGCCCTGGCCCAGCACGCGCGCGATGATGGTGGCGAAGACAAGGATGAACAGCAGCCCCTTGAGCGCCCCCGCCGCCCGTGTCCCCTGCACGAACTTCACCACCGCCAGCACCACAAGCCAGATGACCACCAACTCAATCAGGACCTCGACCCGCGAGTACGAGGAGACCCGGTTCAGCAGCGCCTGGATGCGATCGAACAGATTCAAGGTATCACGCTCCCGAGCCTCACCGAGTGTATCGGTCGGGACTCCGGGGGCCGCAAGAAAAGCCCCCTGGAACGGCGCCAATCCGGGATGAACACTCGCCCATCAACCACCCGGCGCGACCGGCGCCTGGCCACGGCGGTCCGGCGATGGTTCGCGGCCGCCGCACGCCCCCTGCCCTGGCGAACCACCCCCCGGGACGGGTACCGCTCACTCGTGAGCGAGGTGATGCTCCAGCAGACCCAGGTCGGCCGCGTGGTCCCCGCGTTCGAGGCGTTCATCAAGGCGTTCCCGGACATCCGGGCGCTCGCCCGCGCCCCGCAGTCCCGGGTACTGGCGGCGTGGACGGGCCTCGGCTATTACCGCCGGGCCCGACTCCTGCACGCCGCTGCCCGGGCGGTCGTCGCGGAGCACGGGGCGGTCGTGCCCGGTGACCCCGTTGCCCTCCGCCTGCTTCCCGGGATCGGGCCGTACACCGCCGGGGCGATCGCGTCCATCGTCCACGATCGCCCGGAGCCCATCGTTGACGGCAACGTCGCACGGGTGCTCATGAGGATCGAGGGCAAGGAGGGCCGCCACCGGGACGCTGCGGTCACAAAGTGGGCCTGGGCCAGAGCCCGCTCACTGGTCACAGCCGCCGCCAGCCCCGCGGCCTTCAACGAAGGGCTGATGGAACTGGGGGCCGTGATCTGCACGCCCCGTTCCCCGCGCTGCGGTCGGTGCCCGCTGACCGGGTGCTGCGTGGCCCGGCGATCAGGACGGCAGGGCCAGATCCCCGCACCCAAGGAACGGGCGGACAGAACCCGCGTGTACTGTGCGACCGCCGTCGTGCGTGATGACCTGGGACGTTTCCTCGTCCGCCGCCGCGCCGGGACGGGCTTGTGGCCCGGTATGTGGGAGGCGCCGACGGTCGAGTCATCGCGACGGATCCCCAAGGCTGACCTTCAGGCCATGGGACTGGCCGCCCAGCGCCGAGCCGCGTCGTTCGAGTTTGTGACGACGCGCCGCACCCTCCGCTTCACGGTATGGGAGGGGATATTGGTCGGCCGGCCTCCGCCCGCGTTCGCCTGGAAGTCTCGCGCCCAACTCGCCCGCCTCCCCTTGTCCAGCCCGCAGCGACGCATCCTGCTCGGCCGCCCCGTAGCCTTCGCCTAGACTCGCCCAATGACCGCACTGGACGCCTGGCTCGCCTCCCTTCCCGCCTCCGAGGGCTACTCCTGCATCTCTGCCGCGCGCCGCTACGCCTTCGACGAGGCCGGTTACGACGCGCAGTACGCCAGCGATCCGGCCAACCTCACCCCCGGCCGCGGCGTCGTCGCCCTGCTGAAGGACACGAGCGCCGACTTCTCCGCCCCCGCTATCGAGATCGGCTGCGGCACCGGCCTGGCCTCCCTCGGCGTCGTCGAGTCCGCGGCCTACCCGTTGGTGCTGCTCACCGATCCCTCGACCGCCTTCCTCGGCATCACGCGGTCCAAGGTCCGCGGGCACGGCTTCGACGAGTCCCGCGTCCGCTACGCCGTACTGATGGCCGAGGAGATCGACCGCCTCCCTCCGGACACGTTCTCGCTGGTCCTCCTGCGCTCCACACTCCACCATGTGCTCGACGTCGCGGCCTTCATCTCCGCCGCCGGGCGCGCGCTCAAACCCGGCGGTGCGCTCGTCTTCCAGGAACCCTGCCAGGAGGGATACATCCTGATGGGCGCGCTCACCCAGTTCCTCCCGGCCCTCGCCAGGGCCGCGGGCCGCCCGCTCGGGCCCGAACAGGTCAAGCGCGTCGAGGGCTTTGCGAACGCGATGAAGTACTACTCGCGCCGCGATATCGACAAGACGAAGGCGGAGGACAAGTGGCTCTTCCGCGTGGATGAACTCGCCGCCCGCGCCGCCGCCGCGGGCCTGTCGATGGACTTCCGCCCCAACATGGCCTTCGAGTACTACGCCCCGTACCCGCCCGGCCAGCCCCGTCCCGGGCCGGACACCTTCACCCCATTCTTCCGCAACTACGCGAAGTACTGCATGTCCTGGGGTGAAGGGCTGATGCGGGCCTTTGACGATCACATGCCCGCCTACTGCGCGTACATCGACGGCATCACCGGCCCGGGCGCTCAGCCCTACCTGCACGGTGTGTTCATCTGCCGCAAGCCGGCGCACTGAAGCCGCACGCGCCGGTGTCCTTCTCCTTCTACCCCCGCTTGTGGCACGGGCGTCCCGGCTCTGTTCCCCTCCTCCTCCTTCCGCTTCTCGCGGCATGGGCTGTGGCGGGGGCTGCAGGGACTGCAACCGGAGGAAGGCGGGGAAGTGAGCGGGTGGGTGAGGGAATGGGGGGCCGCCCATCGATGGTGGCCGCGGCGGTACCATGCCCTCACGCACAACGACGGAGGCATCCATGCTGTGCATCGTTCGATGGTCCGTGCTGATCGCGGCGGTGGCGGCGCTGGAGGCGGTGGGGGTGTCGCTCGCGGGCTGCGCCGGCGGCCCGAGCCTGTCCGCGGAGGCGGTGCTGGAGAAGCCCCGCACCGGGTTCATCCAGGTCGAAGGGGGGCGCGTTTGGTACTCGGTGCGCGGCACGGGCACGGGCACGCCGCTCCTGGTGCTCCACGGCGGGCCGGGCATTCCGCACGACTACCTCGAAAACCTGGAAATGCTCGGCGACGAGCGGCCCGTGGTCTTCTACGACCAGCTCGGCTGCGGGCGTTCGGACCGGCCCGACGATCCCTCGCTGTGGACGCGCGAGCGGTTCGCACGCGAGATCGATCGGGTGCGCGGGGCGCTCGGGCTCGACGAGGTCGTTCTGTACGGCCACTCCTGGGGCAGCATTCTCGCGGTCGATTATCTCTCCGGCATGGGCGGATCGACGCCGACCGGCGTGCGCGGCGTGATCCTCGCGGGCCCGGCGCTGAGCATCCCGAGGTGGACCGCCGACTCGCGAGGGCTCATCACCGCGCTGGGGCCCGATGTATCCGGGACGATCTTCGAGGCCGAGCGCACCGGTCAGACCGACAGCCCGGCCTACCGCGACGCCGTTGCGGTGTTCTACAAGCGCTACGTCTGCCGGCTGGACCCGTGGCCCGAGCCGCTCGACCGCGCGATGGCGGGCATGGGCCAGTCGGTGTACGGCCGCATGAGCGGGCCGAGCGAGTTCACCGTGACCGGCTCGCTCAAGGATGTCGACGTGACGCCGCGGTTGCACGACCTGCGGCTGCCGACCCTGTTCATCTGCGGCGAGTACGACGAGGCAACGCCCGAATCGACGCGGTATTACGCGGGCCTCGCGCCCAACTCGAGCGTCGTGGTCATCCCGGGCGCGTCGCACGTCGCCAACTACGATCAGCCCGAAAGGTACATGGCTGCCCTCAGGGGTTGGCTCGGGAGACAGGGTTTCTGACCCGTCAACTGGCGAAGTCGCCTCCTCCTCCCGCCGCTCACGGCTCCTGCCCATGGGCATCAGTACTCGGGCATCACAAGACCGGTGGCGGCACCCGGCGACTCCCCCGGTGGTCCGCCGCGGTCCTGGGCAACGCGTGACAGTTCGAGTTTGATTGCGTTCAGGATGAGCAGCGACAGCGATTGATCGCCGAACAGGCCGACCCTGATCTTGATCTTCGTGACCCGCGGCGTGCGGCTCGTCAGCCGGATCGTGATGTCCTTGTCGCGGTCCCGGACGTTGAACTCCGCGGTGCCGTCCT
Source organism: Phycisphaerales bacterium (assembly GCA_020849105.1). Taxonomy (GTDB): domain Bacteria; phylum Planctomycetota; class Phycisphaerae; order Phycisphaerales; family UBA1924; genus JADLGW01. The sequence goes on from JADLGW010000048.1 coordinate 67,617, forward strand.
CGATCAGGGTCTGCCCGCGGGTGAACTCCAGGCGGTTGATCGCCCTGTCCGCGGCCGTGATCGCGTCCGCGAAGGCGGCCGCTTCGTCGGACGCCAGCGTCCGGCGGGACCACACGGCGCTGCCCCCCTCGAGCGCGTTCAGGCCCATCGTGGAGGCCTCGAGCGCGCTCATCCCCGCCGGGAGGAGCAGCGGCCCGGCGCACCCGCCGCAGAGCACCGGGAGCAGCATGAACAGGCCCGCCAGGATGCGCACCAACAACCCTCCCGGCGGAGCCTATTCATCGGTCTCACGGAGCCTGGCGAGCACAGAGTAGTCTTCGAGCGTCGTCGTGTCCTGGGTGATCTTCTCCACCCCCGCGGCCAGGTCACGCAGCAGGCGCCGCATGATCTTCCCGCTCCGGGTCTTCGGCAGCCCCTCGGCGAAACGGATGGAATCCGGGCGCGCCAGCGCCCCGATCTCCCTGGCGACGTGGGCCGCCAGTTCCTTGCGCAGCCCGTCATCGGCCTTCCGCCCGCTCCCCGACTTGAGGGTGACGAAGGCGCAGATGCCCGTCCCCTTGATCTCGTGCGGCATCCCGACCACCGCGGCCTCGGCGACGGCCGGGTGCGAGACCAGCGCGGACTCGACCTCCATCGTGCCCAGCCGATGGCCGGAGACGTTGATGACGTCGTCCACCCGCCCCATGATCCAGAAGTATCCGTCCTGATCGCGCCGGGCACCGTCGGCGGAGAAGTAGTACGGCGTGGCGGCGCCGGTCTCTAGACCGGTGTTCTTACCACCGCTCTGGAGAGCGGTGCCACCCGGGCCCTTGACCCGCGACCAGTACCCCTGCACATACCTCTGCCGATCGCCGTAGATGCCACGGAGCATCCCGGGCCAGGGCCGCCTCGTGACCAGCAGGCCGCCCTGGTTCGGCGGCAACTCCTCCCCCTGCTCATTGACGACGGCGGCGTCAATCCCCGGCAGCGGGAGCGTGCACGAGCCGGGCTTCGTCGGCGTGCACCCGGGCAGGGGCGAGATCACATGCCCGCCGGTCTCCGTCTGCCAGTAGGTGTCCACGACCGGGCACCGCCCGCCCCCGATTGTGTCCCGGTACCACACCCACGCCTCGGGGTTGATCGGCTCGCCGACCGTGCCGAGCAGTTGCAGGCTCGACAGGTCGTGCTTCCGCGGCCACTCCTGGCCCCACTTCATGAACGTGCGGATGGCGGTGGGGGCCGTGTACAACTGCGTGACCCTGTGCCGCTCGATGATGTCCCAGAACCGGTCGCTGGCCGGGAAGTTCGGAGCGCCCTCGTACATCAGCGTCGGCACGCGGCCGGGCAGGATGCCGTAGATCACATAACTGTGCCCTGTCACCCAGCCGATGTCGGCGGTGCACCAGAAGAGTTGCCCGGCGTCCGGGATCAGGTTGAAGACCAGCCGGGCGGTCATGGTCGTGTACACCATGTACCCGCCGGTCGTGTGGACGATACCCTTGGGCTTACCGGTGGAGCCGCTGGTGTAGAGGAGGAAGAGCATGTCCTCCGCGTCCATTGCCTCGCACGGGCAGTCGGCGTTCGCGCGATCCAGCAGGGTGTGGTAGTCGTGAAACCCCGGCGCGCTGCCCCGGATCCCGGGTGCCGCGTCCTGTGTCGGTGTCCCCGTGCGTTGTAGCGTGATCACATGCTCAACGCCGTGCCCCGCGCTGCCGAGCGCGGTGAGCGCCTCGTCCACGTTCTTCCGCAGGGGCACGACCTCGCCCCGCCGGTAGCCGCCGTCGGCCGTGATGATGACCCGGGACTTCGCGTCGATCACGCGCTCGACGATCGCGTGCGGGGCGAACCCGCCGAAGATGATCGAGTGGGCCGCACCGATCCGGGCGCAGGCGAGCATCGCCACCGCCAGTTCCGGCACCATCGGCATGTAGATGGTCACCACGTCGCCCTTCTTCACACCGAGGGATCTGAGCGCCGAGCCGAGCCGCGAGGTCTCACGCTGCAGGTCGCGGTAGGTCAGGCGCCGGATTTCGGGATCAGAGCCCCGAGCGCCAGCGACGGGTGAGGTGTTTCGAGTGTTCGACCCCGCGCTCGCGCTTGGGGCTCTGACAGGCTCTCCCTCCCACACGATCGCGACCTGCTCGCCGTGCCCGGTCTCGACCTGCCGGTCCACGCAGTTGAAGCACGCGTTGAGTTGCCCGCCGACGAACCACCTGGCGTCGGGCGGGTTCCAGTCCAGCACCCTCGTCCAGGGTCTGGACCACGCGAGCATCCGGGCCTGCTCGCCCCAGAACCCTTCCGGGTCGTCCAGGGATCGCCGGTGCAGAGCCCGGTATTCCTGCATGGACGCGACGTGCCAGCGCGGCATTCCGACGCTGGCGGCGGTGGGGGGCGGAAACACCCGGGTCTCTGTCAGCACGGAATCGATGTGCTCGCTCATGTCGGGCAGTCTACCCCTGCTCACGGCACGGGAGCCCCGCCTGTGTCCTGCCCCGGTTCCGTTCTTGCTTGCTACCCTGCGCACCATGGATCGCTTTCTTCTCCTCCTTCCGTGCGTCTTCCTCGCCGCGTGCTCGACCTACAAGGCTCCGACGCTCGGGGTGACCGATGCGAGCCTGGCGGAGCAATCCGCGGACGGGATCGTGCTGCGTTTCACGCTCGACGCAACGAACGCCAACGAGGTCGAACTCCCGCTCCGCGAGATTGCCTACACCGTTCGGATCGACGGGCGCGAGGTCTTCAGGGGTGTCCGCTCGCCGGAGGCGACGCTGCGCCGCCTGGGCACCCAGGAGATTGTGATCCCCGCGGCGATCCCCATCGGTGCAGGCTCGGCCCTGGGCCCGGGCCTGCCCGCCGGCTCCGTCCGCTTCGAGATCGAGGGCAAACTGAGTTACACGACGCCGGGCTCGATCGCCCAGGTGCTGTTCGACACCGGCGTGCGGCGACCGTCGGTACATTTCCGGCAGGAGGGCGATGTCGAACTGACGGTGCCTGAACCCGGGGCGCCGAGCCCGGCCCCTGCGGCTCCGCCGGAGACCCCGCCTCCGGGCGGGTGATCGTTCGTCCGCGTTCTTCTACCGCTGATCCATCGGTGTGTACCGCACCCCGTGCGGGCCGACGTACTGGGCCTTGGGGCGGAACAGGCGGTTGCCGTCGAGTTGCTCGATGCAGTGCCCGGCCCAGCCGCTGACGCGGGACATGGCGAACATGGGGGTAAAGAGGTCGAGTTTGAGCCCGATCGAGTGGTACGTCGTCGCGGAGTAAAAGTCGACGTTCGGGTATATGCCCTTGGCCCCGACCTCGCGCTTCATGATCTCCTCGATCTTGCTCGACTTCTCGTAGAGCGGCAGGTTGCCCGTGTCGGTGGCGATCTGCTTGCTGAAGGTCTTGAGGAACGTCGCCCGGGGATCGATGGTCTTGTAGACCCGGTGCCCGAAGCCCATGATGCGGGCGCCCTCGGCCCGGTGGGCCAGTTTGTCCATGATGTAGGGCTCGACCGCCGCCATCGACGGGATCTCGCCCAGCATCTCCATCACCTCCTCGTTGGCCCCGCCGTGCAGCGGGCCCCGCAGAGAGCCGATCGCCGCCGTGATGGCCGAGTACATGTCGGAGAGGGTGGAGATCACGACGCGGGCCGCGAACGTCGAGTTGTTCAGCCCGTGGTCGGCGTGCAGGATCATGCACACGTCGAAGGCCCGCCGCACCGCCTCCGTCGGCTCCTTGCCGTTGAGCATGTAAAGAAAGTTCGCGGCATAGCCCAGGTCGCTCCGCGGCTCGACGATCGCCTCCCCCCGGCGGTGGCGGTCGAAGTACGCGATGATCGTGGGCAACTGCGCCAGGATGTTCATCGCCTTGGCCCGGGCGCTGGGGATGTCGTTGGCGTTGGGGCTCGGATCGTAGAGGGCGAGCGCGGAGGTCATGGTGCGCAGCACGTGCATGGGCTGCGCGTCCTTGGGCATCTGGAGGATGAGCTTGGCCAGGGCCGTCGGCACCTTGTACCGCTGCCTGACCTGCTCGCTGAACTCGGCCAGTTCGCCCCTTCTGGGCAGGCGGGTGTTCCAGAGGAGGAAGACAGTCTCCTCAAAGGACGAGTTGCGGGCCAGGTCGTCGATCGGGATTCCGACGTATTCGAGGATGCCCTTTTCGCCGTCGATGAAGGACATGCGTGTCTCGGCCGCGACGATTCCTTCAAGGCCCTTCGCGAATGTGGTCATGGTCTCTCGCTGCTCCAGGGGCCTGTCCAAGCCCGGTACGGGTGGTGGGGGGTGGAACTATAGAAGTGCGCCGCGTCAGCCGCAACGGGCGCGGTTCGGCGTGCTCGATACCATCCGGCGTGCTCCTCCCCCTCGGCACCGACCGCCCGCTGCGCCGCCCGACACTCGCCACCCACTTTCTCCTGGCGGTGAACTTCTGCATGTACGCGGTTACGGAGGGGCTCAGCCGCGTGAATCCGGAGCGGGCGGAGCGACTCGTGAGTGGCCTGCACCTTGACCCGCACGGGCTGACGTGGTGGGGGTTTCTTACCTATGCCTTCGTGCACGCCGGGTTCTGGCACGTTGCGGGCAACATGCTCTTCTTGTGGGTCTTCGGCCCGAACGTCGAGGATCGACTGGGGCGGATCGGGTTCCTGGCGTTCTACCTGCTCGCCGGGGCGGCGGCGGGAGGAACCCACGTTCTGTTTGACGCCAACCCCGTGGTCGGGGCGTCGGGGGCGGTCGCCGGCATCACCGGGGCGTACCTGGTCCTGTTCCCGCACACGGTGATCCGGTGCCTGTTCTTCTTCTCCGCGGGGATCGTCGCGGTGCCCGCGTGGTGGTTCATCGGCGGGGCGATCGCGTTCAACCTGCTCATGCAGGGCACAGGGCGGACGGCCAACATCGCGGTGATGGCCCACCTGGGCGGGTACGCCTTCGGGGCGGCGGTCTCGATGGCACTGCTGGCGACAAGGGTGCTCTCGCGCGAGCCCTATGACCTGTTCACGATCACGCGCCAGGCGGCGCGGCGACGGCAGTTCCGCGAGGTGCGATACCAGCAGGCCCGGGCGGTGGCGGAAGGGCGGAACCTGGAGGCGCCGGGCCGGCGGGGCGAGGTCCCCGAGGCCGCGATGCACGCCCGGGCGGAGGTCACCCGCCTCTTGACGGCGGGCGACCACCCGGCCGCCGCGGCGGGGTACCGGGCGCTGCTGGAGGCCCATTCACGCGAGTCCGCGGCGGCGTTGCTGCCGCGACGGTCGCTGTACGACATCGCGAACTACCTGTTCTCCGCGGGGGACTACTCCACGGCGGCTACCGCGTACGAACTCTTCCTGCGCGGGTATCCCAAGGACCACGAGATCCCGGGAGTGCGCCTGATGCTGGGGCTGATCAATGCGAGGTACCTGAACGATCCGGTGAGGGCCAAGCAGGAGATCTCCGCGGCGATGCCGGGGCTGCCGGAGGGTGAACACAGGAACCTGGCGGCGGAGTTGCTGGAGGAGTTGGGATAGCCCGGGCCGAACCGGTCCGCGCGTGGTGGATTGCGAAGATCGTTCCGTCCATGGCCCGGTCAGAGCGCCGCTGACCCGAGCCGGGCACACGGCCGTCCCCCATTGGCCGAGTCGCTCATGCCCGTTCACTTAGAATCCGGCGAATGACGGCCCTTCCCATGTTTCAGCCCGCCCCGCGGCCCCCTCCAACGGAGTTCGACCACGCCGCCGCGGCGCGGGGCCTGGCGAACCTGGTCGAGGGCGAGGTCCGGTTCGACATGCACAACCGGATGCTCTATGCGACGGACGCGTCGCTGTACCAGGTTCAGCCGCTGGGCGTCGTGCTCCCCGCCTCGACCGATGACGCCGTGCGGGCCATCGAATACTGCGCGGCGCACGGCTTCCCGATCCTGCCCCGGGGCGGCGGCACAAGCCTGGCCGGGCAATGCACGGCGCGAGCGGTGGTGATCGACTTCTCTCCCCGCTGCCGGGCCGTGCTCGCCGTGGACGAGGCCGCGCGGGTCGCCCGGGTGGAGCCGGGCATCACCGTCGAGGATCTGAACGATGCGCTCTCTCCCCGCGGTGTGTTCTTTGCGCCGGACCCGGCGACCGCGCGGCAGGCCAATATCGGCGGGTGCATCGGCAACAATGCCGCCGGGGCTCGGTCTGTGTTGTACGGGCGCACGAGCGAGAACCTGATCGGCATCGACGCGGCGGTGCTGACCGGGAGCGGCGTGCACCGCGCACGCTTCGAAAGGGGCGCGTCCGCGCGCCATCCGCTGGTGCTCGACCTGACGCGCCGCGTCGCGGAAGTTGTCCAGGCCAACGCCGCGCTGATCCGCGAGCGCTTCCCGAAGACCGTGCGGCGGAACGCGGGGTATGCGCTCGACATGGTGCTCGCGGCCATGGATTCGGCCGGGCCGCGGGCGGACGGGGATGCGGTGATCGGGGCGATCAACCTCGCGCACCTGCTGTGCGGCAGCGAGGGGACGCTCGCGGTCACGCTGGCGGCCGAACTGCGGCTCCAGCCGAAGCCGGCGGCCCGCGGCCTGGCCCTGATCGGGTTCGGATCGCTGGATGAGGCGGTCGGCGCGGTCGGTCCGCTGCTCGCAACGCGCCCGAGCGCTGTCGAACTCCTCGACGATCTTGTGCTGGACCTGGCCCGGCAGAACACCGAGTACAAGCGTTACGCGGAGGTGATGCCGGCGACGGCGGCCGGTGCGCCCACGGCCGTGCTGTACGTTGAGTACTTCGCCGCGAGCGCCGAGGAACTCGCCGTGAAACTGGACGCGCTGACCGCCGTCGCGGCGGGCACAAGCCGTGCGGCCCGTGTGAAGGTGTGCGCGCCCGCCGACGCCGCGATGGCATGGAAGCTCCGCAAGGCGGGCGAGCCGCTGCTGCACGGGATGCCCGGCGACCGCAAGCCGATCACGTTCATCGAGGACAACGTGGTGCCGCCGGAGACTCTGCCGCGGTTCGTGCGGGAACTGCGGGCGATCATCGAGCGGCACGGCACGCGGGCGGCGTTCTGGGCGCACGCCTCGGTCGGTGTGCTGCATGTGCGGCCCCTCCTCAACATCCGAGATGAAGGTGACCGGCGGAGGATGCACGGGATCGCGGTGGAGGCCGCGGACCTGGCGAAATCGCTCGGCGGCGTGATGAGCGGGGAACACGGTGACGGCAGGGTGCGGGGGCCCCTGCTGGAGCGGCACTTCGGCCCGGAACTGATGCGGGCGTTCCGCCAGATCAAGGCGATCTTCGACCCGCGGAACCTGCTGAACCCCGGGAACATTGTCGAACCCGGCGCCGTTGAATCGATCACCGAGCGGGTACGCACCGCGCCGCGCGGTGAACCGGTTGCCGCGCCCGACGTGGACACATACTTCGACTTCTCGGACCAGCACGGGCTGCTCGGGGCCGCGGAGATGTGCAACGGCGCCGGCGTGTGCCGCAAGAAAACAGGCGCCACCATGTGCCCGTCCTACATGGGTACCCTCGACGAGCGCCACTCCACCCGCGGCCGCGGCAACGCCCTGCGGCTGGCGATCACGGGGCAACTGGGCGACCCGCCGCTCCGCGGCGGTCTCTGGAACGATCCGGCCACGATTGAGACCCTGGATCTCTGCCTTTCGTGCAAGGCGTGCAAGGCCGAGTGCCCGAGCAACGTGGACATCGCGCGACTGAAGGCGGAGTACACGGCGCAGCGGTACCGGGCAACCGGGCGCGTGCCGCTCGCAGCGCGGGTGCTGGGCAACGTGCGCATCCTCAACAGGCTCGGCGCGCTGGCACCGGGCCTTTCCAACGCCGTCGGCAGGCAGTTCCCGGTGCGGGCGGTGATGAATCGGGTGCTCGGGCTGGCGCCGCGTCGCTCACTCCCCGCGTTCTCGCGCAGCCTGGCCAGGGTGCTGGCGAGCCGCGGGCAGGCGGGACGCTCGCCCCACGGTGCCCCGACCGTTGCACTCTTCGGTGATTGCTTCACGATGTACAACGAGTCGGGCATCGGCCTGGCCGCGGCCCGCGTGCTGGAGGCGTTCGGCTACCGCGTCACGCTCGCCGATGCCGGGTGCTGCGGGCGGGCCATGGTCTCGATGGGACTGCTGGAGCAGGCGGTTGAGTCTGCGGACGCGGCGCTCTCGCGCCTGCGGCCGCTGGCCGACGACAACGGCGTGCGGGCCGTGCTCGTGCTGGAGCCGTCGTGCCTATCAGCGATCAAGGATGACTGGCTGCAACTGCGCCTGCGGACGCCGATAGAGCAGCGTGTGCGCCTGGCCGCGAAATCATGGCTCGTGGAGGAGTTCCTGGAGAAGGAATGGCCGCGGCACCCGCGCCGCCCGGACTTCCCCGCGTGCGGCGGCGTGCTGCTGCACGGGCACTGCCACCAGAAGGCCCTGTGGGGGGTGGAGTCGAGCGCCGCCATCCTCCGCCGGATCGGTGCCCGGGTCATCATCCCCGACACCGGGTGCTGCGGCATGGCCGGGTCGTTCGGCTATATGGCGGACAAGTACGACCTCTCGATGAAGATCGGCGCGTTGACGCTCTTCCCGGCCGTGCAGGCCGCGACGGGCGCGACGGTGGTCGCCCCGGGTACCTCATGCCGCCACCAGATCAGGGACGGTACGGGAGTGTGCGCACTGCACCCGGTCGAACTGCTGGACCGCATGAACCGGGGCCTCGGAACCCTATTGCCCACCGCCGGGGGCATCCGGTGCGATTGAGGACGGCTCGGGTGGTCGCACCCGGCGGCGCGAGCCCCCCTCATAGATGTACAGCGACCCCGGCTCCTCATCGCGGCAGCCCTTGTGCGTGCCGTCGCAGATCGGCATCCTGCTGGAAAGCCCGCACGCGCAGATGAACAGCGCCTTGCCGTCCTTCGGGAAGTCGGAGGGGTCGATGCGGTACGGCCCGGTCTGGTCGTGGCGGACAAGTCGCGGCATGGAGACCTCAATCAAGACTCAAAGGTCAAGGAGCCCTGAGTTGTACACTACGCGGGGCTCTCGATCGACTCCTGAACCGCGCGCAGGATCCGTGCAGCCGTTGAAGCGTCCGCCTCATGGCCATAGGCCTTCGTGACGACGCGGTGGGCACACACCGGTTCGATGTTCCCCGTGATGTCCTCGGGGATCACATAGTCTCGCGAGGCCAGAGCGGCGGTCGCGCGGGCCGCCTGGGTAAGGGCGAGCGCCCCGCGCGGCGAGATGCCGACCTGGAGTTCCTCGTGCCGGCGGGTCGCCCCGGCCAGCGAGATCACATACTCCAGGAGCGAGCGGTCCACCTTCACGTCGTCCACGCGGCGCTGGAGTTCCACGATGTCGTCCTTGTGCAGGACGGCCTCCAGTTGCGGCAGCCGGTGGTTCGCCGGGCGCAGATCCAGGACCCGGGCCTCATCCGCCGGGCTGGGGTACCCCAGCCGCGTCCGCATCAGGAACCGGTCGAGTTGGTTCTCCGGGAGCGGGTAGGTGCCCTCGAACTCGTAGGGGTTCTGCGTCGCGACGACCATGAACGGCTGCTCGAGCCGGTGGATACGCCCGTCGATCGACACCGTCGCCTCGTTCATCGCCTCCAGCAGAGCCGTCTGCGTCCGCGGCGTCGTCCGGTTGATCTCATCGGCCAGCACGATGTTCGCGAAGATCGGCCCCCGCTTGAAGACGAACTCCCCGGTCGTGCGATCAAACACGCTGACGCCGAGCACGTCCGTCGGCAGGAGATCCGCCGTCAGTTGCACACGGCTGAACGAGCAGTCGATGCTCCGGGCCATCGCGGTCGCGAGCACGGTCTTCCCGACCCCCGGCACGTCCTCGATCAGGATGTGCCCCCGCGCCAGCAGGCAGCAGATCACGCGGTCCACGGCCTGAGGATTCCCGAGGAACACGCCCGAGATATTCCGGCGCAACTTGTTGATGGCGTCGATCATGCGGTCCTTCGGGGGCGGGGAGTATAGAGGGCGGGGGTCCCACCACTCCGCGACGGCGTACTGGGCGCCGGGCGGCCGGGCCCGGGGCCGCGGGCGCACAAGGCGTGTACGCTCCCCGCGGATGAAGCCGGACCCGGGAGTGTCAACAAGGGCGGCAGTGGTCTCGGCCCTCTCGGGGGACCTGCCATGCCTGCGCTGCCGGTACAACCTGCGCGGGCTCTCGGTCCTGGGGGCGTGCCCAGAGTGCGGAACCCCCGTGCGGGCGACGCTCCTGAGCGTCGTTGATCCCTTCGCGGGCGAACTCCGGCCCGTGCGCTGGCGACGCACCGTCGCGTGGGGGCTGGTCGTGTGGGGGGGCGCGGCCCTGGCGGCCGCGATCCTGCTGTGGACGACCCAGGCCGCCGATGCGCTGGAGGTGCTGCTGGATCGACCGCTGCGTGCGGCATGGCCGGGGCAGGCCGCCATCGCGGCGATCGCACTCTCCGGTGTGGCCGCACTGGTGCTCATCAGGCCGCACGCCGGCATCTCGATGCGGAACTCGCTCTGGGCCATGGCCGGAGTGGCCGCGTACCTCCCGATGATCTGGTACGGGCGCAGGCTCGCGGCGTACGGATTCGCCGCCGGCAATCCCTATCTCCGTGCCCTTGACGTCAGCCCAGCCCGGGCGGCCACTCGGCTCGTCTTCGAGGGCTGCCTGGTCGTCGCCCTCCTGGGGCTGCGGCCCAACGCGAGGCTGCTCGCCTCGCGTTCCCTTCTCATGCGCGAGGGGCGGGTAGACCGCCAGACGATGCTCGCCCTGGTGGCCGCCGTGGCGCTCGGGATGCTGGGGGATGCCGTGCACTGGCAGATCCGTTCATTCCCGGCCGGTTGGGTGCCGGTTGCCACGGTGGTGGGCACGCTGCTCATTGCGGTGTCGTCGCTGCTCATCACGGTGGGGCTGGTGGGGATCCTTGTGGATGCGTGGCGCATCCGCGAGGTGATCCTGGAGCCGCCGCCGACGCTGCGGGAACTGATCGAACGCCAGGGCATGGGAACATGAAGCAGAGCCCGACCAAGCGGTTCGACGCGTTGGTCGCCGATGCGATCGACTCGCTTCCGCCCGCGCTCCGGAGGATGATCGACCAGACGCCCGTCATCGTCCTGGATCGGCCGACACCCCAGATGCTCCGGGAGATCGGCGCCCGGCCCGATGAAGCCGACGACCTGTGCGGCCTGCACACCGGGACGGCGATCACCGAGAGAGGGATCGAGGATCACGGACGCCTGCCGACCGCGATCCACCTGTTCCGCTGCGGGATCGTCGCCCTGGCGGGGGGCTGGGACGGCGCGGACTCCGACGAGCGGGTCTACGAGGAGATCAGGGTCACGCTGCTGCACGAACTGGGGCACGAGCACGGGCTGGACGAGGGCGACCTGGCGGACCTCGGCTACGACTGACGGACGGGGCGAGCGGCGGGGGTCAGACCTCCGTGATCTCCTTGATCTTGCCCTCGATCAGCCGGTCCACCTCGCCCTCGTACTTCTTCAGAAGGCTCTGGATCTCGGTCTTGAGTGTCTCGATCTCGTCCTCCGGCACATGCTTGCCGGGCTGGCTCTTCAGGCCGTCGGCGTGCTTGTTCGCGTCGCGGCGGACGTTGCGGATGGCGACCTTCTGCTCCTCACCGTCCTTGCGGACCTTGGATACCAGTTGCTGCCGGCGGTCCCCCGAGAGCGGCGGCACGCTGATCCGCAACTGCTTCCCGCCTTCGTTGTTGGGGTTGAGGCCGAGGCCCGCCGCCTCGATCGCCTTCTTGATCTCCCCGATGCTCGCCGCGTCGAACGGCTTGACAAGCAACTGCGTGGGTTCCGGCACGCTGATCAGTGCGAGCGCTTTGAGGTCGGTTGCCGCCCCGTAGTAGTCGACCTTGACGAAGTCGATCATCGCGGTGCTGGCCCGCCCGGTCCGGATGCCGCGGAGTTCGTTCTTGAGGTAGGCCACCGCCTTCTCCATGGTGTCCTCGGCCTCAAGCAGGATGGTGTCCGGGTCGGTCATGGTGCAATCTCCAGAGAAGCATGATAAGGAAGCCGCCCCGCGGCACGGGAGCGGCGGGGGCGGTCGGCAGCGGCGTCACGGGGGCGTCACCATCGTCCCGATTCCGCCCTTCTCCACCGCCCGTCGGATGTTGCCGGGCGTCTTGAAATCGAACACCAGGACGGGGATCTTGCGCTCCTGGCACATCGCCAGGGCGGTCGCGTCCATGATCTTCAGCCCTTTGCCGATCGCTTCCGTGAAGGTCAGCCGGTCGAACCGCTTGGCCGCGGGGTCCTTCTTGGGGTCGGCCGAGTACACACCGTCAACCTTGGTCGCTTTCATGAGCACCCGGCACTCCAGTTCGGTCGCGCGGAGAGCGGCGCAGGTGTCGGTGGTGAAGAACGGGTTGCCTGTGCCCGCCGCGAGGATGACGACGCGCCCCTTTTCCAGGTGGCGCACCGCCCGCCCGCGGATGAACGGCTCCGCCACGGACCGGATCTCCAGCGCCGACAGCACCCTGGAGTCCACGTCGAGCGCGGAGAGTTTCTCCCGAAGGGCCAGGGCGTTGATCACCGTGCCCAGCATCCCCATGTAGTCGGCCGTGGCCTGGTGGATGTGCCCCTCCTCCGCCAGCGCGGCCCCGCGAATGATGTTGCCGCCCCCCACGACAATCGCCAGTTGGACCCCGACCGCCGCGGCGTCCTTGATCTCGCGGGCGATCTGCTCCAGTTCACGCGGGTCGACCCCGAAGGAGCCCGGGGCGCAGAACGCCTCCCCACTGAGTTTGAGCAGAACCCGTCGGGGTCGATCGCTGGACATGAGGCTGGCTCCGGCATCCCCGGGCAGGGGTCAACGTAGCCCCGCATCCCGTGGCGGGCATCACGGTATCAAAACCGCGTGACCCTGTGGTGCGAACAATGTTCAGACGGAAGTCCGCCGCCGAGGGGGGTGGCCCGGGGAGGGAATCGGGCTGAGGAGGCCCGGATGAGGCGGCCGATACGATACCTATGGTGAATGACCGGGGAAATCCGGGACGTCAAGCGGTGCGCCCCGCCGCGCACAAGGTTGCACCTTTGCCTCCCGACACGGCCACCGATCCAGCGCCCACCTCGATGGAGGCGGGCAGGTTGACACGCTGGGTGACCCCGGCGACAGTCCTCGGGCTCGCGATCTCCCTGGCTGTCCACCTGTTTGCCCTGGCCATTGCGGCCCTGATCGTTGTGGGCGGGGCCCAGGCCGGTGGGGCGGGCGCCGCCGACAGCGGCGGCGGTCCGGTCGAAGTTGCCGTGCTCACAGAGAGTGAACTGGCGCAGATCAGCGGCGGGGCGATCGATGCCGAAGCCCCGGCGGTGCCGGAAGCGCCGTCGGTCTCCGACGCGGCGCTCTCGTCACTGGATACCTCGGTCGGGGGCCTGGCGGAGACGGGCCTGGAACTGTCCGTGGATGGCGGGGTCGGCGCATCGGGCATCAGCCTGGGCGGGGCCGGGGACATCTCCGCGTCAGCAGGGCTCGGCGTTGGCGGGGCCGGCGGCGGAGCGGCCAGTTTCTTCGGAGCGGAGGCCCGCGGCACCCGCTTCGCCTACATCGTCGACGTCTCCGGGTCCATGGCCTACGACAGCAAGATCGAGTCGCTCAAGGGCGAACTCCTCAAGTCGATCTTCGCGCTGCAGGAGAACGCCGAGTTCATCATCATCCCATTCAGCAGCGACGCCCAGCCGCTGGGCGGCAAGCGGGAGTGGACCGAAGCAGACGAGCCCGGCAAAGCCTGGGCGCGCAAGGGGATCAGCGCCCTGATCGCCGACGGCGGAACCGTCCCCGCGCCGGCGTTCGCCGTGGTGTTCTCCGTGCGCCCGCGCCCCGATGCCATCTATTTCATGACGGATGGACAGTTCGATGAGTCGCTGACGCTCGACCTGCTGCGGATGAACGCGGAACTCAAGATCCCCATCCACTGCATCACCTTCGTCAACAAGGAAGCCGAGGCGATGATGCGACGCATCGCCCAGGACTCCGGCGGGACGTACACGCATGTCCCGGGGAAGGCGCCATGATCCTTGCGCTGGGGGCCGCGCTGACCCTGCTGCTGCCGGCCCAGGTCGAACTCCGTGGCGGTGAGGCGCCGCCGCCCGGACGGGTCGTGAGTGTCACGGCCGCCGGCGTGATGATGACCGCCGATCCGGAATCCGCCGCCGGACCGGCACCCGGCGTCATCATCGGGTGGGATCGCGTGCGGTCGGTCGGCGGTGATTTCGCCGGAGCCGCGGCGCCCCTGCTGCCCATGGCGGAGAAGGCATGGCGGGCTCGGACACGGCTGGAGCGCGGGGACGCGATCGGCGCAGAACCCCTGTTCGAGGAACTCTTCACGGCGCTCGTCCGCAGCCGGGCCGCCGGCGACGATCCCACGCTGGCGGTGGCCGCAGAAGGGCTGCTGCGCTGCCGGATGCGGCGCGGGGCGCACGTCGCCGCGGTCGAGCCGTGGCTTGTCCTGCGCCGGGACGCCCCGTCCGGCGCGGTCCCCTGGTTGCACGCGGACTGGTCGGCGGACGCCGGGCTGAGCCCCATCCTCGACCCGAAGACCAGGCTCATTCCGGGAATCCCACCGATGTGGGTCGGGAACGCCGCGGCACGATCACTCGCCGGGATTCCCATGGTCTCCGAAGGCGGCGGCGGGGATGAGAGCGCGGAGATCGGGGCCCTGTACCTCGCGGCGGCCCGGTTTGAGGCCGGCGAAAGAGTCCCTATGCCCGTCGTCGCGGCGAATGACCCCGGGGTGGCCCTCGTCGCCGACGTTGTCGCCGCCCGCATAGGCGATGCGACGCAGCGAGAGTCGGCTCGCACCGCGCTGCGCGACCGTCTGGGCCGGGGCGCCGGGGACACACCCCCGTGGATGGCGGCCTGGTGCCGCGCTGCCCTGGGCCGTTCGATGATCGTTGAAACCGATCCCGTTGTCCGCCAACTCGGAGTGGTGGAACTCCTCCGCGTCCCCGCGGAGATGGAGGGGGTGCACCCCTATCTCGGCGGGCTGGCGCTGGCGGAGGCCTCCGTGACGCTCCGCGATGCGGGCGATGCGGCGGGTGCGGATACGCTCCGGGACGAGTTGTTCCAGCGGTACCCGGGCCACCCCGTGCTGGACTGGCCTCCGATCCTGGCGCGCTCCGCGCCGCGAAAACAAGGGAACCCATGACGCCGACCCAACTGCTCGTGTATGTGCTCGCCCAGGCCGGTGCCGGGGCCCCGGCCGGTGCGCACCGGACGACGCTGCTCGAGTACCTGGCGTCGGGGAGTTACATCAGTTACCTGCTGATCCTTCTGTCGTTCCTGGCGGTGGGGCTGATGATCCGAAACCTGATCGTGCTCCGCATGTCGCGGATCGCCCCGCCCCACGTCGTCGCACGCCTGGACTCTCTGCTGCGCGACAACGACACGGCCGGCGCCCTGGCGGTGTGCAACGCGGAGGAGAACCGCAGTTTCATCACGGGCGTCATCGGCGGGGCCCTGGCCCGGTGCGCCCGCTCGCCCTTCGGGTTCCTGGAACTCCGCGCGGCGCTGGAGGAGGCCGGTGAGACAGAGGTCGACCGACTCCACCGCCTGACCGACGGCATCGGCATCCTCGCGGCCGTAGGTCCGATGCTCGGGCTGCTGGGCACCGTCATCGGCATGATCGGCGCGTTCGACTCCATCGGCAACCTTGAGGGCGCGGCCCGGTCCCAGCAACTCGCCATGTTCATGTCCATGGCCCTCGTGAACACCGCCGAGGGGCTGGTCGTCGCGATCCCCTGCACGATCGCGTTCGCGCTGTTCAGGCGCCGGATCGACTACCTGACCGGGCGGGCCGCCGAGATCGTGGAGGACCTGGCCGGCAATATTGAGCAGGCCTCGGGAAGCGAAAAACCCGCGGCCCCCAGGCACGCCCGCTCCGCCCCGCTCCCGCGCGCCGTCGCGGAGGGCACCCGCGGGGTGCAGGTGTGAACGCCTCCGCGCGCGGAGAACGCCCCAAGGAAGCGTCGTTCGATCTGACCCCCATGATCGACGTGCTGCTGCTGCTGATTGTCTTCTTCATGATGACGTCGCAGTTCACACGCACCCAACTCAGGGCTGTGGACCTGCCCCGGGAATCGGGGGAGAAGGCCGGCAAGACCTCGGCGCAGACTGTCTTTCTGGACCTGGACCGGAACGGCCAGGTCTACGCCGTCGGGAAGCCCATTTCGCTGGCGCAACTCGCCGGCACCCTCGGCGGCGTGAAGCCCTGCGAGGCGGACGTGGTGATCCGCGCGGACCGGCAGTGCGCCGCGGCCCACCTCAACGCCCTTGCCGAGGCGCTGGCGTCACTGGGCATCCGCAACTGGAAACTGGCAACCGCACCGCAGGGGGGGCCGCCCGCGTGAGGCTCTCCCGACCCAAGCGCCTGGACCCCGCGTCGATCCGCCTGCCGCTGATTGCGCTCATCGATGTCATCCTGTTCATCCTTCTGTACTTCATGCTCGCCGGAACCCTGGCCAATGAGGAGGCGGACCTGGCGACCGCCCTGCACGCCGAGAAGGCCCAGGCCGCCGCCGCGGCCGACCTGTTGCCGCAGACCGTGAACGTCGAGGCCGTCGGGGGCGTAGTGCAGTACCGGATGGGTGAACGGGTGCTGCCGGATCGCGCCGCGCTCACCGCGGTGCTCCGCCAACTGCCGCACGAGATGGGCGTAGTCATCAAGGTCCGGGGCGACGTCCCGGTCGCGGCGGCGGCGGCGGCCGTCCAGGCCAGCAAGGATGCGGGCTTCACAAAGGTCAGTTATGTGCCGGTGCATTAGGGTGGTGGCCGCAGTCGCCCTCGTCGCGGGTGCCGCGGTGGTCCCGGCCCAGCAGACGCCGCCGCCCGCCGCGCCGGCCGTGGCCCTGCCGGTTATTGAGCAATACCTGGCCGCCCGCGGGCTCAAGGAGTTGCTCGCGGCCCACTTGCTCCACGAACTGCGACAGGCCCCCGGTGACGCCCGGATGGGCATCGCTGAACGCCTGGGGAAGGTCTACGTCGAACTCCTGGACGCGGCCGCGACGCCGGAGGCCCGCGAGAAGTGGCGCCAGCGGAGCGTGGAGTTGCTCCAGGCCGTGCCGGAGGCCGACTCGTTCGACCTGCGGATCAACCTCACCCGCGTTCCGTACCGGCGGGCCGAGGATATCGCGGAGGCGGCCCGCCTTCGACTCGCGACTCCGGAAGAGGTACAGGAGGCGCTGGGAATCCTGCGCACGTCGGGGGCGACCTTCCGCGACATCGGCCTCAAGGTCCACCGTCGGGTCGATGCGCTGGAGCGGCGCGAGTCATCAGCGCGGGACGACTTGCCGGCCGACGCGCAGGCCGCGCTGGCGGATGCCCGGCGCCTGCGCTCACTGGCCATGTACTACGCCGGGTGGTCGCACTACTACCTGGCATTCCTGGAGGACAAACCCCAGCCTGTCGAGGACGCCCTCGCCGAGTTCGGCTGGATCGTCGGTGGGGGCGACGCAAAGCCCGCCAGCGTCGAGCGGCTGTCCGCCAACCTGCTCCGGTTCCCGCATGTCGCCCGCGCCGCGATCGCGTGCGCCATGTGCGAATCGCTGCGCGGCAACGACAACACCGCTCTGCGCTGGCTGGATGCGGTCCAGCAGGCGGAGGATCTCCCCCCCGAGATCGCGGAGCAACTCGTGCCCCGCCGGCTGGACGTGCTCTGCAGGGCGAGGCGATGGGCCGACTGCGAACTGCTGGTCCGCCGCACTCGCAACGCGGCCAAGAACCAGACGCTGCCGGTCGGCATCGCGCGCCTCCTGGCCGTGCTCACACTCGACGCCCTGGAGCAGGATCGCGTCCTGCCGCTGGCCCGCGACACGGTGCAGAAACTCTCCGACCTGGCGGTCACCGACCTGATCGCGCTGGGCGAGGTGCGGCAGGTTCTGGACCTGGCTTCGCGCTACGGAACGGCGACGCTCTCCAAGGACGGGTTCATCCCGAACTATGTCCGGGGGTTGCAGGCGTACGACCGAGCCCGCAAGGCCCACGCCCAATCGGGTGCAAACGTCGAAGAGCCGTCCGCGGAGGACGCCGTCCGCAACGCCTACGCCCAGGCCGCGGACACGCTCGCTGTCGCCGTGGCGGACCCCGAGGCCGCCCGGTTCGCCGGGGAGGCGGCCAACGCCGGCCTGGTGATGGGCCTGTCACGGTTCTACGCCGGTGACCTGGTGCTCGCAGCCGACCAGTTTGATCGTGTGTTCAGGGCGTCAACCGATGCGAAGCAGAGGGACGAGGCGCTGTGGCTGGCCACCGTCGCCCTCGACAAGGCCGTCGCCGGCGGGAAGCCCTCGTTGAAGGAGCGCCTGGACAGCACGGCCACGCTCTACCTGAAGACGTTCCCGACGTCGGTCCGCGCTGCGCAACTGCTGATCCGGCTCTCCGGTTCGTCGCTCCTGAGCGAAGAGGACGCCGTCACCGTGCTGATGGGAGTCCCGCGGGATTCCGCCGTGTACGAGGCGGCACGCCGCCAGGCCGCGACCCTGCTGTATGTCGTCTATCGCCGCTCCCGGGGGCCGGCCAAGGATGCCGCGGCGATCCGCTTCGCGGACCTGGCCGAGGAGGCCATCGGCTTCGACCGCGCCCGCATCGAGGACAAGGACGAGGCCGTCTCGCACGAGGCCACGAGGAACCTTGTGACCCGCGTCCGCCAGGTGCTCGACGCCACGCTCGGCATGTCGGTGCCGGACCTGGAGCGGGCGGATCGCGTGCTGGGGCTCCTGGACGCCGCGGCCGCGTACCGGTCGCTTGACCTGTCGGCGGTCAAGGATGAACTGACATTCCGCCGGCTTCAGGTCGCTCTGGCCCGCGGCGACACGAAGGCTGTGACCCGGCACCTCGACGAGTTGTACGCGGTGGGCGGACGCTTCGCGGACGCCGCGGCCCGCATCCTCTACAAGCGGGCATCGGCCTCGTGGTCCCCGGGGGATCCGGCCTCCGCGCGGGAGGTTGTGCGCCACGGCCTGATCGTGGTTGGACAGTTCAGGACGGACGCCAAGACCGTGCTCGATCCGCCCGTGTACTCGCTGTACAACACGGTTGCGGAGGCCGCGGCACAACTCTGGGACGCGGACCATGACGCCGCCATGCGTGACGCCGCGCTGCGGCTTGACCGCACGCTCAGGGCGGCCGGGGCGTCCACCGCCTCCGTGCTCGGAAGACTGGCACGCCTGAGCGAGTCCGCGGGGGACATCCCGACCGCGCTCGACTCGTGGCGTTCATTGCTCAGGGGCCTGCCCGAGGGCGGCGCGGCCTGGTACGAGGCGAGGTACCAATCGCTGCGGCTGCTGGCCATCGGCGATCCGGTCCGCGCGCGCGAGGCGATGGACCAGCACAAACTGCTGCACCCGGATATGGGCCCGGAGCCCTGGGGGTCACGACTGCGGGAACTGGACGCGGCGATTCCCGCGGCTCCACCGGCGAAGCCGACACCCCCGGAACCTGGAACCACGTCCGCCTCCACCGACGGGAGCGCACGATGAGAGATCGCGCCCGACCGGTTGAGCGGTTCCTGGGCCCGGACGAGGCCCGCGGCGGCCCGTTCGCGCTCCTCGGCGTGGCGCCGGAAACGTGTACGGAGGACGCCGTCCTTGCAGGGCTTGACCGGCAACTGGAGCGCCTGCGCACGCATCCGGAGTGCGATACACCGGAGGCCGATGAAGTCCGTCTGGCCCTGCACGCGGCGGCGGCGCAACTCCTGGATCCGACCGTGCGCCGCCAACTGGTCGCCAGTTGGACGGGGACAGAGGCGGCGCAGACTCCCCAGCCCGCCGCGTCGACCCCGCAGCGCCCGCACCGTCGCCAGTTGGAGCACGACGCCGTCCTCACCCTGGGCCTGCACGGCGGATGGAACGAACGATCGCTCCAGCACCTGGCCGCTCTCGCCCATGCGCGCGGGATGGGGTCGGAACAGGTGGCCGCGGCCCTGCGGACGCTGGCGAAGCGCCCCGGGCGTACCGCCGGCAAGACGGCGCCGAGGCCTGCCGCCGCCGCCCCCGTGCGACGTTCCACGTCCCGGGCCGCGAAGCACGCCGTGTCATCAGCACCGCTTCCCGAACAGCAGGATCCGGCGGCGAGGCTTCTGTGGATGCTCGCCCTGTTCGGCGGCGGCGGGATCGTGCTTGCCGTCTTTGCAATCTGGGTCGTCGTACAACTGGTCATCGCGGAGCCCAGCGCGGGGCCGGTGCTGCCGCCGCCCTCAGCGTCCGGGCCGCCCGCACCCGTGGTCCAGTCCCAGGCCCTGAGCACCACCCGGAACCCGCGGCCCACAGCCACCGATCCGAAGCCCGCTCCAGCGGAGTCCGAGCGAGCCCCGGGGCCGGGCGAACTTCCCCGGGCCATCGCCGCGTCCACCGCCGAGATTGCAAAGGACGCCGGAGCGGCGCTGGCACATTTCGAAACCGGCATTGACTGGCTCGCCCGGGCCTGGGTTCTGCTCCCACCGGATGAACTGGTCGCCGCGAACGACGCGGTTGTGGAGTTCGTCTACCGGGCCGGGAGTGCGGATGATGCCGCGGTCAAGGCGATCATGGCGGTGGGGCGGGGAGCCGAGGCCCTTTCGGGGCGGCGCCCGCTCCGCTCGGACGGGGTCAGCGGCGCGGCGTGGTCCCTGGGAATGCTTGCTCGCTTGTGGCACGAGAAGAACCTGCCTGCCGCGGCAAAGTCGCAGATCGACCAGCGCATCGCCGCGGCCACCGCATCGGCCAGGCCCGTCCAGGACCGGACCTTCCAGGCGGGCGCCGGCGCCGCTCTCGCAATCATCCCGGAGTTGATTCTGCCGCGGACCCCCGAGCCCGGCACGCCGCCGGAGAGCCCCGGGCCCGCGTGGGCGCAGTGGGTCGTCACGGCCCGCGCCTGGGCCGGTGCGGATGAGCAGGCACTGGCCCGGGTTGTGCTTGATGGCCTCGGGACGCTCCTCCTCCATGGCCCGGAGCCCTCCGACAATCGGACATATGAACTCATTCTCCGTCTGACACAGGCCGTGACCTGGCGCGACGGCGACCCGGCCCGGGCCCGCCTTCTCCGCTGGTTCGACGACGCCCGGGTGACCAACGCGGACCTGAACGCCGTGACGTCCACCCTCGCCACGCGCTCAGCCGCGGAGGGGGTGGACCTGACGATGGTGCTCTCCCCCTCGTCATCAGCCCGGGTCCGCGGCGACCTGCGCGAGCGCTACGCGCGTCTCTGGAACCTGGATATCGGGGTGGACCGGACCGCGCTGGACTCGGAGTGGGTCCGGCTGTCGCAGGACGCGGTCACGCGGTCAAACGCCGCCCGCACCGGCCCGGAACACCTCGCCGCGACCGTGATCCTGTCCCGGCTCAATGAATCCGCCTGGCGGCGATGGAAGGGGGACGCCGCCGAGTCGCTCCGCATCCTGGGCGACCTGGCGTCGGACGTCGATCGCATCGTGCCCCCAGGCGGGCGCCCCGAGGTGTACCACCCCAAGCCGGATCAGGATGCGGGCTGGGGTGAGAAGTACCTTGCCGCTCGGCGCGGCGTGCCGCAGCGGCTCGAGTTGCTCGGCAGGATCCCGTGGGGCGTCGGCGGCCTGGGACCGGTGGACGCGGAGGTGCTTGTCCAGGAGGCCCTGCTCGGAACACCCGCCGAGGTTCGCGTCCGTGCGGCCGAGGTCGCAAAGTCGTACCTTGACTCGCCCACCGTGATCAACGCGATGCTGGAGGATCTTCCTCGCGCCCCGCGCATACCCCACACCGCTCAACTGGTGGAGGCCATCTCGCTGGCGAGGCTCCCGTCCGTGACGGACCCGGCCTGGCCCGCGGCGGCGCGGCGAGCACTGGTGGAGAGGTACCTGGAGAGGGTGACGGCGGAGGGAAGCCTGGCGCCGCTGGACCAGTTGGCACGCCTCCTGGCGGCGTCCTACCGCGGCATGGCGTCGGATGCGGTGCTCACGCCCGCCCTCCGTGATGAACCCGTGCAGCCCCCGGCAGGAGAGTCAGCCCGGCAGGTATGGACGCGGTGGCGTGCGGAGGCGGAGGCCGCACCACCGGCTTCGGCCGCGGGCCCGACGCTCGCGGACCTGGACCGGCGGCACGACGGGCGGACCGGCCTGGCACGCGGGCTTGTCCAGTCCTTTGCAGCCGAACAGGCGAGCGTGCTCGACGCCATGGCCGCGGTCGTCGCGGCGGAGCAGCCTGCGCGCGCGGCGGAGGTACAGCGACTCACTGACAACGCCAGGGCCGCGCGAGCGTCGGCGGAAACGATCCTGGAGCAGATCAACATCGTGGAGCGCGCCAAGGTGCAGTTGTGGGTCCTTCGGTCGCCGGCGGGGGAGTCGTCGTGATGAAATTGCTCCTTGTCGTCACCGTCGCGTTGTGTGCGGCGCACACGGAGGCTCAGGAGCAGGAGGGGCCGCGTCCGCCGACGCCGCCGCCCGCGTGGGTCGCGGGGCGGCTGGAGCAACTCGCGCCGTCCAGTCCGGAGTCCTATTTCCTGCTCGGCGAAGAGGTTGCAGACCTCTCGCCCGACATGGAGCAGGAAGCGCTCGCCCGCCGGCTCTTTGTCCTGGCCTACGAACTCGACCGGGCCCGCGGCCCGGCCTCTCGGATCGCCGGCAGTTGCTGCCTTGCCCTCGCCGGGCTGGAGAGGCTGGAACCGACGCGAAGGTGGCTGCTGGCTGTCGCCGGGGCCGTGGACCCCCGCTACGCGAGGACAGACTGGTCCGTCGCCGCGGCGCCGCTGGCGAGCGATGAAGTCGCGTTCACCGCGGCCACCGCGCTCGGACAGGCCCGGGCGGGCGAGGGGATCGCGGCCAGGAAACTACTCAGCGAGCCGGGTGTGCTGCCGCTGCTGCGGAGTTACGAGCGTGCCCTGAGCAACACGACCGCGACCGGGGCCGTCTTCCGCGTGCAGAAGTACGCCAGCGAGTGGCCCTGCCGCACCTGCGACAACAAGCGCGTCATCCCACGCACCGGGCCCGGCGGAGTTGAGTACCGGATCTGCCCGAACTGCGGCGGGAACCCGGGACCCAAACTGTCCGAGGAGGAACTCCTCGTCCATCTGCGCTTTGAGGCCGCCCTGCTCCGCGGCATCCAGCGGTCCTGGTCCGCCCAGATCGCGGTGGATCAGGCCGCCCCGCTCCGCGACCCGGACCCGGCGGCGGTCGCGCCGACCTACGGTGTTGACCCGGCGCTCGCGTATTACCGCGCCGGGCAGTGGGTCGCGCGTCCCGGGAGCACGCCCTGACGTAGACTCCGAACCCCGAGTCCAACGGAGCGACGCCATGGCCGATCCGCAGAGCAAGCCCGAACCCAAGCCGCAGATCACCTTTGAGGAGTTCGCGAAGGTGGACCTGCGGGCCGCCAGGATCCTGGAGGCGGTGGACCACCCGGGCGCCGACCGCCTGTTCAAACTGCGGGTGGACGACGGATCGGGCACCCCGCGGCAGGTCTGCGCCGGCATCCGCGGGCACTACAGGGCCGAGGACCTCGTGGGCCGCACGATCATCATCGTCGCGAACCTGGCGCCCCGCGTCATCCGGGGCGAGGAATCGCGGGGGATGCTGCTGGCCGCCAGCGAACCGCCCGGGGACGGCGGCACCGAGCGCCGCGTCATCCTGCTCACGACGGCCGCGGACATCGCACCCGGTTCAATCGTGTCCTGAACAGTTCGGTCAGTGCTTCGGCGGCGTCCCGGGCCGTGCCCGCTCCGCCCATTCGCGCGTGGCCCGCCGGATCTCATCCGCCCGGTCGGTGATGAACTGGTCACGCTTGCCCTGCTGCTGCTCAAGCCCCGTCCTGAGCAGCGCCACGCGGTCCTCCAGCACCTTGATCTCGCGCTGGCAGAGTTCCATCCGCACGTCGAACTGCTCGCCCAGCGCCCGGTTCAGGTCCTGGCGGGCGGCCTCCGCGTCCGCGGCGTTGCCCGGCGACGCCATCGCGTCGGCCAGCCGGCGCGTCGCGCTGACCGCCCGGCGCCCCACCAGGTACTCGCGCAGGCGGAGCGTGCGGAGGGCGTCGTCCCGTTCCTCGAGGATTGCCCGAATGCGCACCGCGCTGCGGCCGATCCAGCGTGCCCCGTCCTCGGGTCGATCACGCAGAACCTCTTCCATCCGCTGCGCCCCCGCCGGGTCGTGCTCCTCCAGGAACGACAGCACGAGGTGCCGGTCGGCGTCAGGGTCGGGCGGTCCCGCCAACGGCGGCGGTGGGCCGCCTTCGGGGCCGCGCGGCGGTCGGCCGCCCGGTTCGCGACGATCCGGACCTCGGTCGCCGCGCCGCATGTCGCCGGGAGGAAACACCTCGCCGCGCACCGCGTCCAGGGGCTCGCCCCGGTCCAGCCTGTCCATCGCCTCCTGCACCCGGTCGTGCAACCGGTCGATCTCGGCGAGCCGTCTCTCCAGGCGCGAGCGCAGCGCCGCCCTCTCATCGGCCCCTTCCGCCGGGGGATCACCGTGCGGCGGGCGGCCGCCCGGCTGCGCCGCCGTCCCGGCCGCAGCCAGGCTCACCAGTCCAATCGCGGCGATCAACGCGGCCCGCTTCACATCGCACCGCCATCGATGAAGAGGTCGCCGGAGAAGCCGGTGTCCACGGAAAGATCGGACAGGTCGGCATAGATCAGGTCAATCTGCTCGCCCAGGCCCTCGAACCCGTCGCCCATCGGGCTCTTCCACGCCAGCAGCGTCTCGACCTTGGAATCCAGCGATTCGTACCGTTCGGCAATGCTCGTGGCGCCCGCGCTCCCGGCCGCACCGCCCCTCATCCCGGCGAGCCAGATCGCCCCGCTCGCCGCGACCAGCGCGAGCCCGGCCGCCACCCGCAGCGGCGTGAACAGGCGGTAGCCCGACGGCCGGATCGTCGCGATCACACCCTTCGGTTCGCGCAGCGCCGGCGCCGCGATCGCGCCCCGGGTCGCGGCGAAGACCCGCGCCTCCACGCCGGACGGGGCGCTGGCACGCTCCGACGCCGCCAGCGCATCCAGCAACGCCCCGACGCCCCGGAGCGGTTCGGGCGTGCCCAGGTTGTTCCGGTGCTCATTCATTCGACCACTCCCGCCCCGCTCTGATCCAGGGCCTTCCGTAACTTGTGCAGCGCCCGGTGGTGCCGCGCCAGCAATGTTCCCACCGGTTCACCGAGCATCTCGGCCATCTGCTTGAAACTCATGCCCCCGTGGTGACGCAGTTCAACGACCTCCCGGTCCTCCTCGTTCAGTTCGGCCATCGCGGCCCGCAGCCGCACCAGGTCCGCTCCATCCGCCCCATGCCCCGGCGTGCCCGCCGACCGTTCGCTCCCTTCCACTCCAGAGAATGCCACCGGGTCCATCGGCGCCGCCTGCCGGGCCGCACGCCTCATCTCGTCCCGTGCCCGGTTCATGGCCACACGGAACAGCCACGAC
The DNA here is from genome assembly GCA_020849105.1 of Phycisphaerales bacterium. Lineage (GTDB taxonomy): Bacteria > Planctomycetota > Phycisphaerae > Phycisphaerales > UBA1924 > JADLGW01. The sequence continues at coordinate 92,859 of JADLGW010000048.1, forward strand.
TCGAATCGACCCTGCTCTGTGTAGCCGCCCGACCCCAGCTTCGCTGCCACCGTGGCGAAGACCGATTGCGTCACCTCCTCCGCCAGGTCCGCACGCCGCACGCGGCTCTTGACGAGTGCGAAGACGCGCCGGGTATACCGTTCCACCAGTTCACACCACGCGGTTTCTTCGCCGCGTGACGCCGCCACCAGGAGCCCGGCCACGTCGTCGGCGCTGGGTTCCTGATGGGCGGACACATCACCATCCTTCTGCCGAACGCCGGGGCCGGGAGTGTATTGCGGCCCCCGCACATGGAGTTTCACAGGTATTCAGCCTGAACAGGCTTCAACGGGGTTGCGGGCGCGGACCGACGGCCCCGCGCGACCGCCCAGGGCCGGTGGGTGCCCTCCTCAATGCCCCGAACAGTTATCTGTCCTCCCGTTACGGGCAGCCCAGCGCGAACTTGGTGCTGAAGCAGCCGAAGTCCGCCAGGTTCCGCACCCCGTCGGCGTTGCAATCGGCGTAGGGGTCACCGGTGGCGAACTTCGTCTGGAAGCAGCCGAAGTCGGAGAGGTTGAGGGCCGAGTCCTCGTTGCAATCCGGGTAGCAGGCGGGCGGTACAGGCGGGATGCACACGCCGCGGGGGTTGGCCAGGTAGTTCTGGAGCGTGGCGAACTCGATGGCTGTGCCCTGGTTCCCGTTCGTAGCGGAGCACCCGGCGTGCGTGTGGATGCCGATCGCCAGGCCCGTGGTGGTGTCTTCCACGGGCGAGCCGGAGTTGCCGCCGGTCGTATCCACCTGGTAGGTGATGCGTGTCCCGCTCTTGAGGACGAAGGGACCGGTGTGGGTCTTCTGCACCTGGTTCCAGGTGGGGGAGATCGGGCTGCTGGTGGTCCCGTAGCCGGTGATCGTAATGGGCTGGCCCGCGCTTGTGGACGCGGACGCGGCGAGGTTGTAAAAGACGCCTTGGCGTTGGAAAGCGGTCTGGTTGAGCGTGTTGACGTTGGTGCCGAAGTAGGCCGCATCGCTGCCGATGGCCCCGCCCCCGGTCGTCTGGACAGAGAGGGACTGCACCGGGAACTGGTCCGCCGGAGGCGGGTTGACCGTCGATCCGTTGGCGTTGGAGAGCGGAACGTTGAACTGGACGACGGCCGTGGTGCTGGCCGTCGGGAAGCAGTGACCGGCGGTGATGAAGCAATGGGCGGCGTCGCCGATAAGCCATGCGGTGCACCCGATGGGCATCAGGCGGCCCTGGCGCTGGTCCTGGCTGGGGATGCGGTTGTCGGCCCCGCAGAGCGAGTCGATGACCGGCCCGGCCGTAGGGTCGCCCGCCCAGAACTCCCGCACGGAGACGCGGTTGTCGCCGGTTCCCGGGAACGCAACCAGTTCGAGCATCACCGCATCGCCGTTGAAATAGGCCGTCGTACCGGACCAGTACCGGGCGTGGGTCGCATCCAGCACCTGCTCCGCCCCGTCCTGGAGCGAGGTGATGCGAAGGAATGAGCGATCCGCGGCGTGGGGATCGCCGGACAGCAGCAGGTCCGAGAAGTTCAGGCGGACCCAGGCGGCGCCGCGGTCCTCGATCACCGCCATGAAGACGGTCGCCGCGCCCGGGCCGGCGTTGCTGACGATGCCCGAGTCAACGGCTGTCCGGACGGTGTGCTGCGGGATCGGCGCCTGGGCGTGGGCAGCGGCGACAAAGGCAAAAAAGGCCACGACGGGCATTGTCCGGTTCATCAGCACATACTCCGGTCTGTTGGGTTCTTCTCTCGGGCGAGCACAAGGTAACGCGGCGTTGCCGCCTGTTCAAGCGCAAACTGCCGGGTTTCGAGAGAGCAACCCGCCATCCCGGGTACCACCCATCACGGGCAGCCCAGCGCGAACTTCGTCTGGAAGCAGCCAAAATCGGCCAGGTTCAGGGCGAAATCGCCGTTGCAGTCGGCGTAGGACTGGCCGAGCGCGAACTTCGTCGTAAAGCAGCCGAAGTCGGAGAGGTTGACCGCCCCATCACCGTTGCAGTCCGGATAACACACAGTGCAACCCGCGACGCGGACCTGGATGTCGTCGACCGCGGCCTCCACGACCGAATCCTCATTCAGGTCGCTGGCGGCGAACCGGATGCGCATCACGGAGCCCACGGGGAGGAAGTCGTCGATGCGGAACTCCTTCCGGACCCAGACCCCGGCGCTGTCCGTCACCTGCTCGAGCGTGACCCACGTTGAGCCGTTGGCGGAAATCTGCACAAGAAGCGGGTCCACGCCGGGCTGCGGGCCGCGGTCGCTGGAATACCACCGCCAGTAACTGACATAACTGCCGGTGCGCGTGATCCCCGGGGCGTAGAGCGCGTTGAAGGTCGGCGACGTGAGGATGGTGGTTCCGCCGTCCACGTCATACTGGCCGACGCTGGTCCCGGCCCGATGGTCCGTGACATAGCACAGGCCGCCGGCCCCCGGGGTGTGATCGCCCGCGGGCTGCGCGGCGGTGGCCTGCGGCGCGTTCCGGACCCAGAGCCCCGCCGTCGCCGTGGAGCCTGTGCCGCCGACGGCCCATCCCGTCTGCGTGTCGCAGGTGTCGCTGAAGGTCAGCGCGGTATCCGCGACCGTCACCTCCAGCGGGTTACCGAACGAGGCGGGCGGAAACTTGATGACCGCCCCGGAGTTGGTCGTCGCCTGCACGACGTACTGGATGACCTGGCCGCAGTCCGCCCCCGGAAGGTTCGCCTGGTACTCCGAGTTCGGCATCGCGGTCATGGGTGTCCACAATGGGGCTCCGCTGGTTCCGATGCGGTAGTAGAGCCGGACGCTGCCGGCCTGCACCGTGTTCAGCACGGCCCGCACGGCAACGCGGATCGGCGTGGCCTGGCCGGGCTCCGCGAGCACCGGCGTGCCCTGGACGAGTTGGAAGAGCAACGGCGGGGCGACGTTCTGGGCCAGCGCCATCAGGCCGGCGAAGTTCTCCTCGCACGTGGGGACGATCTGGTTCGACGGCAGCGTGAACCCGAACGACGACCCGGCTTCAGGCCGAAGTTCCAGCCCCCACGCCAGGATGCCCTGCGCACCGTAGGCCCAGTCGCCGATGGTGCCGCTGGTGGGGTAGATGGTGGTGTACCCGGGCCCGTAGATGTACTGCACGCCGTGCACGCCCTGGATCGCCTGGGCCATGGCCGCGCTGATCGACTGGAACGTGGCGTGTGCGGCGGGCAGCGCGGGCGTGTACCCCCAGGGCTCCAGCAGGTACTGGCTGAAACTGTGGTAGTCGATCGTCGCCAGGACCGGCGCCGAGCCGGCGATCAGGTCACGGATGACCTTCGTCTCCGGCTCGCTGGCGGGCGCGGTGCCGCGGTAGGTCTCATCGCAGGGGTCGCCGCTGGAGCCGTTGCTCAGCCCCCACTCGAAGGAGAAGTTGCGGTTGGTATCGACGCCGGCGCACGAGGAGCCGCTCGGGGCGGGGCGCCGATTCTTCCGCCACATGCGGTCGGTGTCCCAGGAATACTGGTAGCCGTCCGGGTTGGTGATGGGCAGAATCACCCACTCCACGCTGTCGACCAGGCGCTTCACGAGCGGATCGGTGGCGTAGCGGGTCAGCAGTTGCTCCGCGATATAGACGGCCACGGGGGGCGCGACCCACTCGCGCGCGTGCTGGCACGCGTTGAGCACGATGGTGGGCCGACCGGTGCGGTCGCCCGGGCCGGTGATCCGGATGTAGAGCATCTCGCGCCCCTCGAGCGAGGAACCCGCGGAGCAGGTGTACGCGAGCGTGGCGTGGCCGGCCGCCAGTTGCTGGAGGTAGGTGTTGATCTCCGTCCGGGTGTGGTAGGTGTCGTAGAACCCGGGGTTGTCGCCCGGGTTGGCGTTGATCGCGTCGATCTCGGCACGCTCGGCGTCGATCATCGCCTGGACGTTTTCGACCGTCACGCGGTACGGGATGCCGGTGGCGGCGAACGCGGCAAAGTGCTCCGGGCTCATCTGAACGTCGAAGGGCCCTACGCCGGCGCCGGTGCAGGTCCAGACGTGGTCGGAGAGCGACAGCGCGGTGGCGACCTCCGCGGGTGTGCGAGCGGTGACGTGAACGCCGCGGTGCCCGTCGTAGCGGACACGCGCGGGGCCTACCTCCTGGGCGGCGGCGCCGCCCCCGATGGCAAGGGCCGCGGCCGCGATCGTGGTACGAATCAAGGTGTCTCTCCGCGGTTCATTTCTGCCCATGCCCGCTCACGGGCACCCCAGGGCGAACTTCGTCGTGAAGCAGCCGAAGTCCGAGAGGTTCTTCACCCCATCGCCGTTGCAGTCCGCATACGCGTCTCCCAGGGCGAACCTCGTCTGGAAGCACCCGAAATCGGAAAGGTTCAGAGCGCCGTCGCCGTTGCAATCGGCGTAGCACGCCGGCGGGCAGGAGAGGCGGCTGACAACCAGGTCGTCGATCGCCGCCTCCGTGAGCGAGTCATTGGGGTTGTCGCTGGCCGTGAAACGCACCCGGACCTGCGCCGTGAGCGGAACGTAATCCTGCACGCTGAACGATTCGGCCGCCCACCCGCCGCCGCCGACCGTGCCGGAGACGGCCGCCCAGTTGGCTCCGCCGTCGCTGCTCACCTCGACCACGAACGGATCGGGGCTGCCGTTGACCGAGTACGCCCACCGTGCGAACGTGACGGTCGCCCCCTGCGCGCCGGAAAGGTCAATCACGGGCGACGTGAGTGTCGTGGGCCCCCCGTCCACGTCCGCGGCCCCGGCCTGCCCGCCGGGAGTCCCGTTCTGCGTGACCCAGCACGCGACGCCCGGGGCAGGTGTGTTGTCGTCCTCCGGCTGGGCCTGCTGGCCGCCGTTCGTTGTGCCCACCGGATCGGCACGGACCCACCCGCCGGAGGTCAGGCTCGCATGATTCACGACGGTCCACCCGGCGTTCGGGTCCTCAAACGAATCGCTGAGGACGACGCTGCTTGTGATCGCCGTCGCCGAGAGCGGGTTGGTTGCACCGCACACCGGAAACATCACGAGCCGCCCGTCGGTGGCCTGAGCCTGAACGTAGTACTGCACCTTCTGGCCGCAGGTCGCCGCCGGCAGGGTGCCGCCGAACAGGCCGCCGCCCTGCGGCGTGAGCGCACCGGCCGTGAACGCGCCGCTGGCCCCGACCCGGGTGTATATCTGGGCGGTGCCCGCGGCATAGACACCGGTCGTTTCCGTGATCGCGACCTGAACCTGGGCGGCCTCGCCCGGGGTCAGGTAGACGGGCGGCGAGTTCACCGCGATGTCCAGCGGGTGCGCGATGTACCTGCTCACCTCGTTGAGAGCGCGGTAGTTCTCAACTGCTGTCGGCAGGATCTCGCTGGGCTGGAGCAGGAAGCCGACGCCGCCCACGGGCCGGACCTCGTTCGTGAACGCCAAGGCTCCGGCTGTACCGTAGCCCCAGTCCACCGCTCCTCCGGACGCCGGGTAGATCGTGGTGTAGATAGGGCCCGGCGTGTACACCTTGCCGCTGACCGCCCGGATCGTGTCCACCATCCGGTTGTTCAGGAGTTCAAACGTCGGGTCCGCGGGCGGCAACGCGCTCGTGTACCCCCACGGGGACATCACAAGTTGGCCGTAGGAGTGGAAATCCATCATCGCCCTGATCCGGGGCCGCGCGAGCACGAAATCGCGGAGAACCTGGGTCTCCGGTTCGCTGAAGGGGCCCGTGCCGCGGTAGGTGTCGTTGCACGGGTCGGTGCTGGCCCCCGGCCCGCCCCACTGATAGCCCCAGTTGCGGTTGGTATCGACGCCAAAGCGAGGGTTCGCGCCCTGGATGCACTCCGGGCGGCGGTTCTTCCGCCACAACCGGTCGCCGCCGCTGGCCCAGGTCCAGACGTACCCATCGACGTTGAAGATCGGGATCAGGAAGAACTCGACGTTGTCCACCAGGTCCTTGATCTCACAGTCGGTGTCGTACTGGGTGACGAACTGCTGGGCCATGTACGCGATGATCCCCGGTGTCGCCCACTCCCGCGCGTGCTGCGCGGCGTGGTACTCGGCCGCGGGCCGGTTGGCCGTGCTGCCCGGACCGGTGATGCGGATCCCGAAGATGTCGCGGCCCTCGAAGGACTGTCCGGCCACAAAGACCTGCGCCAGGTCCGGACGAAGTGCCGCCAGGTCCACCAGGAACTGGCGGTGCTCGTCGTATGTCTTGAAGTCGTCGAACCAGCCGGGGCCGTCGGCGGGGCCGGCGGGGGCGCGGTGGGCCAGACGGGCCCCCTCCGCGTCAATCCATTGCTGGATGTTGCTCGTGACGACCTGCGCCCGGAGCCCCGCGGCCTGCATCCGGGCCCACTGGGCCGGAGTGACCCGGACATCAACCGGGCCCCCGAGCCCCACGTGCTCCGACCACACGTCGTCGGTGAGCGACAGCGTGGTTTTCAGTTCCTGGGCGGTCCGGATATCCACCCGGACCAGCAGGTCGCCGTCATACCGGGTTGCCCCCGGTCCGATGGCCTGTCCGAAGCCCATGCTGCACCCACACCCGACGGCCGCCACGATCCAAATCGCCTTGCACATGGATGACCTCCGCTCGCCCCACGGCCCCTAAGTAGACTCCACAACGACGGTGTACGCAAGGGGAATAGTGGTCCGGGAATCACCCTGACCCTGGAGGGCACGATGAGGCGGGCCTCGATCTTGATCGGGTTTCTGGCCCTCCTGACGGGGGCCGCGGGCTGCGGCTCAGGCGGAGCGGGCTTCCGCAACGGCGCGGTGGCCGCGGACCATGAGATCGCTTCACTCGTCGGCGTGGAAATCCTCAAGAAGGGTGGCAACGCCGTGGACGCCGCGGTGGCGACTTCGTTTGCATTGTCTGTGGTGCGGCCCTATTCCTGCGGCCTCGGGGGCGGTGGATTCATGGTCATCCACCTGGCAAACGGTGAACCCGGGAAGCATGGGCGGGCCGCGGCCGCGGCCGGGGACTACGCGATCAACTATCGGGAGACGGCCCCCGCGGCATCGATGCCGGACTACTTCCTGAACCACCCGGACCCCCTCGCGAGCCGGGTCGGCGCGACGGCGGTGGGGGTGCCGGGTTCGGTGGCGGGGCTGATGCTGGCGCTGGAGAGGTACGGGCGGCTCGAGCGGAAGGAGGTCCTGAAGCCCGCGATCAGGCGGGCCAGGACGGGCTTCCTGGTGGACGAGGACTACGTCCGGTCGTGCCGCCGGCTCATTGCCGATTTCAAGGAGCACCCGGAATACCAGCAGCGGTTCGCCTTCGTGTGGGAGCGGTACCTGCGCCGGGGGACCGTGAAGGTTGGAGATCGCATCAAGTGCCCGGAGCAGGCCGCGGCTCTGCAACTGATCTCCGATCTCGGTGCGGGGGCGTTCTACAGCGGTCCGATCGCGGATGCGATCGTGACGGCAAGCCGGGCGGACGGCGGCGAGATGAATCTCGGGGATCTGGGGGCGTACCGGGCGGTGGAGATGGAGCCGCTGAAGTTCCAGTTCGACGGGAGGACAGTCGTCACGATGCCGCCACCGTCTTCCGGCGGGGTGGCGATGGCGGAGGCTCTGAAGATCTACACCGCGATCGAGCCCCGGGCCGCGGAGATCCCCGGCGCGGCGCGGGCGCTCGCCGTTCTCCGTGAGTACCGGCCGCCGGAGCCCGAGCCCGGCCGAGGCCTCGGGGAATCGCTCGGGGCCGCGATGAGCCAGGCCTTCTTCATCCAGTCGCTGCTCACGCAGGTCCGCCAGTCACCGTATGTGGTCCACCCGCTCACAGAGGCGTTCAAGCACGCCTTCGCGGACCGCGCCGAATGGCTCGGGGACCCGGCCTTTGTCGATGTTCCGGTGGACCGACTGATCTCCGACGAATACGCCGCGCAGCGTGCCGATACCTTTGACCCTGCCCACACGCTCACGCCCGACCGGTACGGCACACGCGCTCCGGGCACCGCCGAACCGGCCGGCGACCATGGCACCAGCCATTTCAGCGTCATCGACCGCTGGGGCAACGCCGTCGCGTGCACCGAAACCATCAACACCGACTTCGGCTCTCTGCTCGCCGTCGAGCCCTACGGCTTCGTCCTCAACAACGAGATGGACGACTTCACTACGCGCCCCGGCACGCCCAACGCCTACGGCCTCATCCAGTCACCCCGCAACGCCCCCGCCCCCGGCAAGCGCCCGCTCTCCAGCATGACGCCGACGATCGCGCTTGCCCCCGACGGCAGGGTCGAGGCCGTTCTCGGCGCCTCCGGCGGGCCACGGATCATCACCGCCGTCACCCAGGTCCTGCTCCTTGCGCTCCGGGATCGGGACCTGATCGGGAGCGCTGACCTCATGGTCCGAGAGCCGCGGCTCCACCACCAGTGGGGCCCCGACGTGCTCGAACTGGAGGGCAGCCCGCCCCCGCAGCCGCTGCCGATGATGATGGACGAAAAGACCGGACGGTGGAGCGGCAGCGCGTCGCTCTACGACGCCCGCGGCCCCTCCATAGATCAGGACCGTTCTCTGGCCGACCGGATGCGTGAACTCGGCCATGTGGTCAAGAAGGCAACCTCCCACGCCGTCGTTCAACTGCTCCTCCGCCACCCCGACGGCACCCTCGACGCCGCCTCCGACCCCCGCAAGGGCGGCAAGCCCGCCGCCTACTAATCCTCGTGGCACAGGCGCCTCGCCTGTGCCTACCAACCCTACAACCCCTCATCCGTTCACCTGCGGTTTGACGCCCGCCCCTCTTTCCGCGACCATGCCCGCGTGATCTGCCCGTACTGCGACCACAACGACGACAAGGTGATCGACAGCCGCTCCAGCGACGGCGGCAAGGTCATCCGCCGGCGGCGCGAGTGCCTGAAGTGCACGAAGCGATTCACGACCTACGAGCGGGCGGAACAGGCGGCCCGGCTCACCGTGGCGAAGGCCGACGGGCGCCGCGAGCCCTTCCGACGGGAGAACATCCTTCGCGGCGTGGTCGCCGCGTGCGGCAAGCGCCCGATCGCCGAGGCGGTCAAGCAGCGTCTGGTGGACGACGTGGAGGAGGAGGTCCACCGCGAGTTCGACCGCGAAGTGCCCTCCATGGAGATCGGCAAGCGTGTCCTCCGCCGCCTCCGCGACATCGACGAGGTCGCATACATCCGCTTCGCCAGCGAGTACCTGAACTTCCGTAATGGACAGGACATCCGCCACGAACTCGAGGAACTGGAGCGCCGCGTCAAGGACGTGAAGACCCAGCAAGCCCTGTTCTGAACCTCCCCAACCCCCGGCGGGGAAGCCGAAATTCGGGTACCCTCCGGTATGCGCCCGACGCCGCTCCTGCTCCTTGTCCTCGCCGCCTGTACCGGACCCGGCCCCGCCCCGTCGCGCCCCGCCGCATCCAGGCCCGCGCCGCCTCCAGCAAGGGCCGAAGCGCCGGCGCCCGCGCCGATCGCGCCGCCAACCAAGCCGCCGCTCCTCGGGACCAACGAAGAACCGCCACGGCCTCCGTCCGACCCTCTGACCTGGCGCCCGCAGTGGTGGATCGCCGCGCCCGCGCGCGATGCCGGCGTCGTCTCCGCCTCGGCCTTTGCTGACGCCCCGACCGTTCTGGAGGCCCGCAAGGCCGCCGTGGCATCGGGCCGTGCGGCTCTCAAGCCTGAACTCGGCGCCGAACCGGCCAGTCTGACCATCGCCCGCTACACGTCAGTTCGCCTGCCCAGCGGCGCCTACCGCGCCTACGTCCTTGTGACCTCGCCGTGACCCCAGCCGCGCGGCGCCGGGTTTCCTTCTCACGTTCCCGTCTCCCCCTCTCCCTTGTTCGCCGTGTCTTTCCCTGTGCACCTCTGCGCCGCAGTGGTTGACTCTCACTTGCCCTAGACTGCCCCCATGCCCAAGAAGACCCACGACACCGCGGCCGCCGCCTTCGCCGATCTCCGGGCCAGGGGTGTCCTCCGGGACAACATGACCGTCATGGTCGGCGGCTTCGGGCTCTGCGGCCTGCCGGAGCAACTGATCCTGGCCCTGCGCGACACCGGCGTGAAGGGGCTGACCTGCATCAGCAACAACGCCGGCGTCGACGACTGGGGGCTGGGCCTGCTCCTCCAGACCCGCCAGATACGCAAGATGATCAGCAGTTACGTCGGGGAGAATGCGAACTTCGAGCGGCAGTTCCTCAAGGGGGAGCTCGAGGTCGAGTTCAACCCGCAGGGCACACTCGCCGAGCGCATCCGCGCCGGCGGCGCCGGCATCCCCGCCTTCTACACCGCCACCGGCGTGGGCACGCCCGTAGCCGAGGGAAAGGAAACCCGCGCCTTCCTGCGGCCCTCCGACGACACAGCCCTCCACAACAGAGCCCCCAACAGTGCCCCCCACGGCAGTGGGGGGTCTTCGACGCAAACGAGGGCCGCCCCACGCGACTACGTCCTGGAGACCGGCCTCTTTGCCGACCTCGCGCTCGTCAAGGCGCGCCGCGCCGACGACTTCGGGAACCTCCAGTACCGCATGACCGCGCGCAACTTCAACCCGATGATGGCGCAGGCCGCCGCGTTCGTGATCGCGGAAGTCGAGGAACTCGTCCCGCTCGGTGCGATCGACCCCGACGGCATCCACACGCCCGGCAACTACATCGACCGCGTAGTCAAGACCACCAGCGAGAAACGCATCGAGCAGCGGACGGTGCGGAAGGGCTAGGCGACGGGTCCACGAGAGCCCAGATGGACGACTGTTCACCATCGATCCGGCGTGCGAGGCGCGGACTCCCGCTCTTCCGGCTGGGGCTGCTGATGGTGGCGGGCTCGGTGCTCACATCGATCTTCACCTGGTACACCGCCATGGCCGCCGAGGCGGGCGACTTCTCGCGGGAACTGGACACGGAGCGCAGGGCGCTCCTGGACCGCTTCGCCAGCGATTTCCTGTTCGCCGGGACCATCCCGTCCGCCCTCTTCTGGGCCGGGTGCCTGGTGATGATCGCCGGCGGGCTCGTGAACATGCTCCGCCGGCCGGCGCCGCGCGCGTAGGTCACTCGACGATGGGCAGCACCAGCCGTTCGCCGGGCAGCGCCGCCGCGCACGCCAGCGCGGTGCCGCGGGTGCTGGCGCGGGCCACGACCGTCGCGGAGTTCGTGCTGACCTCCACCTCCTCCGCGACCAGCCCGCTCTCGCGGATGGTCTCCAGCACGCCGCGGGGCGCCATCGCCGTCGCGGCGGTCACGCGGATGGCGTGGCGGCGGGGCACCTCCGGCCCGCACGCACGTCGCGGCTGCACCGCGCGCGGTGGGGCGGCGCCGCCGAGGATGCGGACCAGATCGCCCAGGATTGCCGAGGCCGTGGGACCGGGCCCGGCCCCGCGCCCGCGGAAGAACAGTTCACCGGCCAGGTCGGCCTCGACAAAGACCCCGTTCTCCTCACGCCGCACGCTCGCCAGCGGGTGCGTGCGCGGCAGCAGGACCGGGCCGACGCGGGCGCGCGGGCCATCCCCGGCGGCCTCCACCTCCGCGAGCAGGCGCACCACCCGGCTGGCGCGAGCCGCCGACCGGATATCACCGGGCGTGATGGACTCGATCCCGGTGCGGTCTACGTCCGCCGGGGTGAGATCGCCGAGCCCCGCGGCCCGGGCAAGCACGCAGAGTTTTTCGGCGCTGTCGCGCCCGCTGATGTCCGCGGATGGGTCCGGCTCAACAAGCCCCCGGCCCGCCGCTTCCCTGAGCGCTTCGCCGAGCGTAAGCCCGGACTCCTCCATGCGGCAGAGGATGTAGTTGCACGAGCCGTTGACGATGCCGCGGACGGCCCGCACCCGGTCGCCCTCCAGTTGGCGCAGCGCCGCTAGCACCGGCACGCCCGCGCACACCGACGCCTCATAGGCAAGCGTTGCGCCGGATGCTTCCGCCGCCGCGGCCAGGGCCCCGGCGCGGTGGGCCACCAGGGTCTTGTTCGCCGTGACAACGTGAACGCCGATCTCCAGCAGCGATTCGACGTACTCAGCGGCGGGCGCAAGGCCGCCGAGCAGTTCGATCACGATATCGGGTGCGGACGCGACGACCTCATCAAAGCGGTCGGTGAGAAGATCAGGGCCGACGGGGCGCCGGCGCGCGGGATCGCGCACGAGCACCCGGACAAGCTCCAGGCCCAGGCGGGCCGAGTCCTCGGTGAGGCGGCGTGCGACTTCGCCGCCGACGTTGCCGCAGCCCAGGAGTGCCACGCGCGCGCGCGGCTGAATCGCGCGGGAGATCACGCCGGCACCGCCTCTCGGGACGCGGGGACGGCGACGGACGCGGCCGTGGCGGCGAGGGCGAGGTCCAGGTCTTCATAGAGATCCTCCACATCCTCGAGGCCGACGGAGAGGCGGATGAGGCCGTCGCCGATGCCGATGCGGCGGCGCTCCTCGGGTTCGACCGCCGCGTGGGTCATGGTCGCGGGATGACACAGCAGCGATTTCACGCCGCCCAGAGATTCGGCGAGCGGCCAGAGTTGGAGGTGCGGCACGAGTGCGCGGACCCGCTGCACGCCGCCCCTGAGTTCCACACCGATGATCGCTCCGAACGCGGACTGCTGGCGGCGAGCGATCTCGTGGTGGGGGTGGCCGGGGAGACCGGGGTAGTAGACGCGCCCGACCTCCGGATGGTTCTCCAGGCGGCGGGCCAGTTCCAGCGCGATGGCGGCGTGCCTCTCAACCCGGAGAGACAGGGTCTTCAGGCCGCGGAGCAGGAGGAAGCAGTCCTGCGGGCCCGGCACGGCGCCCGTGGCATTCTGGACGAACTTCAGGCGAGCGGCGAGATCCTCATCGCGGGTGACCACCGCGCCGCCGATGACGTCGCAGTGACCTCCGATGTACTTGGTCGTGCTGTGCAGGACGAGGTCGGCGCCAAGTTCCAGCGGCCGCTGATGCACCGGCGTCGCAAAGGTGTTGTCGACGAGCACGACCGGCGCGGGTACGCCGATCCGGCGCGAGCGCGAAGCCGCGATCGCCGCCCGGATGTCCGTGACACGGAGCAGCGGGTTGGAGGGCGTTTCCAGCCACAGGAGCCGCGTGCTCGGCCGAACGGCCGAGGCGACCTGCGCCGGGTCGGTCGAGTCGATGAGCGAGAACTGGACGCCGAAGCGCTGAAAGATCTTCGTGAAGAGCCGGTAGCACCCGCCGTACAGATCCTGCGAGGCCACGACGTGGTCCCCCGCGGAGAGCAGCCCTTGCAGCACCGCGTTCGCGGCCGCCAGGCCGCTGGCGAACGCGAAGCCGAAGCGTCCACCTTCGACCGCGGCCAGGCTCTCCTCGAGCGCGGCCCGCGTGGGGTTGCCGGTGCGCGAGTAGCAGTACTCCGGCTTGCCGCCCAGTTCATCCTGGGCGTAGGTTGTGGTCTGGTACACCGGCGTGCAGACGGCCCCGGTCAGCGGGTCGCTGGGCTGGCCGGCATGGATAGCGACGGTGTCAAAGCGGTAGGAACGGGACATGGTGGCTCCTTCGGCGGGCTCATGGCCCGCGGCTTGTCTGGTGTTCGGGCGAAAACGGATGGATAGCGGCGGGAGGGAGAAGCCCGAACGAAGGAGCCGAAGATGGTCAGGGGGTCAGCGTGCGCTCACCGCCCGGCCACCGTCGGGGAATCCCCCGTCCGGGCCGGGCATGGCCATAGGCATGGCCTGCGTGATGGTGCGCGTGCGCCGCATGATCGGGCAGAGGATAGCAGCCGCCGCGCACATGTCAAGGAAGGCCCGCGACCGTCCGTTACCCATAACCCACCGCCCGCGGTCCGCCACGATCCCGATTATGGGGCCGGCGTTTGCGCCGATTCCCCAGCCGTTCCGGGCGGGGCATACCCGCGCTCGCCCCGCCCGCGCTGTCAAAGCACCACGTCCGGCCTGCCGACAACACTCCTCGGCGGCGACCGCCCGGAGGGTTCTCAACATGGCGAAGCGTTCCTCCCCGTCCCTGTTCGGCAAACTGGCTGTCGCCCTGGTCTGCTTCGGGGTGCTCGCCGTCGGCGCACACATGCTGATCAAGCCCGAGCGGTACAGTTTCACCCGGCTCGGTGCGACGGGCCCGCAGGCGGGCCTGTTCCAGAGTTCCGTGGCGTGGATGGATGCCAACGTGGGGACGCGGCCGACCGGCGGGCTCCTGTGCGGCGCCGGCCTGCTGGGCATGATCGTGGCGGCGCGACCGAAGCCGCGGCACTGATCCCACCCCCGATCGCCCAAGCCCGCAGGCGTCGGCCCGTCGCACCGCACTCGTGCGCATGATGCCGCATTCAGGCTGGGTTCATGGAACTCGGCGGGGCCGGCCGCACCCCTACCCATGTGCATCGAGCACTCTCGCGGGGACCGGGAATCCGGTCCGCGCTCGAGTCTGCGCACGGGAGGTCTGGGATGAAGACAGGGCCGGTTCAAGCCACGTTCATGGGTGCGATCCTCGGGCTTGCGGCGGGGGCGACGGCGGACACCGTCCGCATGACGTCCGGGCCATTCACCGCGGGCGCGGGTGGTGAGTTCACGGCGACCGTGGAATCGGGCTACGGCGGGGAGACCGGGCCGGGAGGCTCGTTCCAGACGTTCTGCCTGGAGAGGAACGCTCCGATCAATCTGGGCGGGGGTATCAGCGGCAACGCGAACCTGTTCGACTTCACCCTGAGCGCCGCGGCGCACAGCGGCGGGGTCGGCGGCGGAAGCCCGGACCCGATCAGCGCGGGCACCGCGTACCTCTTCACGATGTTCCGGAACGGCACACTGTCGAACTACTCCTTCAACGGAACGGCCGCGGAGCGCAGGGCCGATGCCGACTCACTCCAGATCGCGCTGTGGACGCTCGAAGATGAGTACACCGGGCAGCCGCCCGCCAACGCCCAGGCAACCGCGTGGCTCGCCGAGGCCGCGGCGGCCGTGGCCAACGGCTCGATCTGGGGCGACACCATCGGCGATGTCCGTGTCCTGTCGCTCTGGCAGGGCGGGAATGACTTCCAGGACATGCTGACGATCATCCCATTGCCGCCGTCGGTCTGGATGGGCCTGGCGTCGCTGGCGGGTATCGGCGTGCTGCAGATCCGCCGCAGGGCCCGCGCCATGACGCCGCTGGCCTGATCGCGGCCGGTTCTCACAGCCGGAGCAAGGGCCCTGCCGCGTCCTCGCGAGAGGAACTCGGCGGGGCCCCTGACCCTTGCCGGCACGGGCGCTCAGACGCGCTGCGCTTCGAACAGGTCCGCGAACTTGAAGCCCTTGCGTTTCTTCCAGCCGCCCCGGTGATAGGCATCGGAGGCCAGCAGCGGGAACATCGCTGTCAGTTCGCCGAACACCATCTGCTCGTGGACGACGTCCACCTTGCCCCAGGAGCAGGCCTCCCGGAGCGTGGAGCCGGAGAGGGCCCCGTCGCGGCTGTCCGCGACCGTCATCTGGATGGCGTACTTGTGCATGCTGACGGCGTTTTCGGCCCGCAGCACCGCCCCGTCCCTGCCCGTGTTGCGCTCGGCCAGCAGTTCGGCCGCGACCACGATGTCCTGGGCGAAGTTCTTGGGCACGCCGCCGCCGAGCATCAGGAGGCCGGTGTCCTTCGTCGCCAGTTTGATCTCCGTCAGTTCGCGGAAGTCGGCGCCGGAGTCGAAAGCGACGCAGGGCTCGCCCGCCTCGCGCTTCTCGACCTGGTGCAGGACGATGCCGAAGCCCGCGGAGCAGTCGCTGAACGCGGGGCAGAAGATCGGCACCCGCTTGCGGTGCGCGGTGAGGACGATCGACTCGTTCCGTGGGTGGTGCTCGGCCAGGTAGGCGCCGAGGGCGTCGATGAACTGGCGGCTGGAGTAGGCCCCCGCATCAAACGTGTCGAAGACCCTCTTGGTGGTGGCGTCGCAATCGCGCAGGTTCTCCTCGTCGATGTAGGTGTCGTAGATCCGGTCGATCATCAGGTTGCGGAGGGTGGTGTCGTCCACCGGCGGGGCCTCCGGGCTGCCCGGGGCGATATAGTGCCTGAACCCGAGTCCCTCGAAGAAATCCTGGTCCACGATGTTGGCCCCGGTGGAGACAACAGCGTCCACCATGTTGCTCTCCAGCAGCGTGATGACGGCCCTCTTGAGCCCGGCGGACACGAGCGAGCCCGCCAGCGTAAGGACGACCGCGCACCCCGTGTCCCTGAGCATCATCGTGTAGATGTCCGCCGCCTGGGCCAGGGCGCGGCTGGAGTACGCCATCTCCCGGTAACTGTCGATCACGGGGCGGGCGTCGAACTTCGTGATGTCCACATGCTTCACGGGCCGGGAGAGCAGTTCCCGGCGGGACCACGGGGCGCGGGCGGGCTTGCCGTTCTGCGGCATGGATCAACCTTTCGAGTTTCAGCCTGGCCCCCCCGGCTGCCGTGACGGATCGGGCGCGGGGGTGACGCGCCCAGTGGGGTACGTTAGGCGGGGGCGACCGTTCGTTCCTATTCTGTCGCCATGACGCACCAGCGGGTTGTCGCAGTGGCGGGGGCAAGCGGCTTCGTGGGCCGGCACATCGTGTCCCGCCTGATGGAATCGGGGTGGCAGGTCCGTGCGCTGGTCCGGTCGCCTGAGCGGGCGCGGGCGGCGTTCGCCGGGTGGCCCCGTGTGCCGGAACTCGTGCATGGCGACGCTCGCGACGCGCCGGCACTGGATCGGTTGGTGGCCGGCGGCCGGGCCTGCGTCAACGCGATCGGGATTCTTCGCGAAGCGGGCGGGCAGACTTTCCGCGCGGCGCATGTCGGCGCGACGCGCGCCCTGGTCGGTGCCTGCCGCACGGCGGGAGTCGAACGGTTTGTCCAGGTTTCCGCGCTGGGGGTGACGGACGATGCCCCCACCCCATACCAGCGCACAAAGTTCGAGTCGGAACAGATCGTGCGGCGGAGCGGCCTGGGCTGGACCATCCTGCGGCCGAGCCTGATCCACGGACCCGGCAGTGAGTTCGTGGCGATGGCCCGGAAGTGGGTGCGCGGGGAGTCGCAGCCGTGGTTCTTTCTGCCCTATTTCACACGCGGCGAGCGATCCAGCGCCGTGCCGCTGGCGGCGACGACCACGATCGATCCGAAAGTCCAGCCCGTGTCGGTTGAGGACGTGGCCGACGCGGTCGCGGCGGCGCTCGACCGGCCGGAAGCCGTCGGCGAGGTCTACCCGCTGGCGGGGCCGGACGTGCTGACCTGGCCGCAGTTGCTGGTGCACATCCGTGACACCGTGCCGGGAGGGCGGTCCGACCTGCGGCCGCTGGGCATACCGGGTGTGTTGGCATCGAAGGTCGCAAGGGCTGCCAGGGCCCTTGGCGTCGGCGGGCTGCTCCCCTTTGACGAGGGGATGGCGCTCATGGGCGCCGAAGATTCGACAGCCTCCCTGGCCAAGGCGCGGCAGCACCTGGGCTTCGACCCGCGCCCGTTCCGCGCGACGTTCGGCACATACGCAGCGCGGGGATGAGAGGGGCGTCAGGCGGGGTGTCCGCCGGGGCGAGTCTCTGTCAGGGCGGGCCGCCGCCGGTCGCCGCGGGCGGGTCGTAGTATGACGCGGGGAGGCTGAAAACGTAGTCTGTGTTGCGGCCGCGAGGATTGAGGGAGAAGGTGACGGGGGACGTTTGGACGCCGCCGTCGTCCATGCCGTCGGCGCCCACTGCGTAGACCACATAGGCGCGGTGGAACGGGTCGTCTGCCGCGTCCAGGCGCTTGTAGATGAACGGCGAGCCACTCCACGGGTCGATCAGGGCCTCTGCCGGGATCATCGGAACAAGTTCGGCCACGGACTCCGGATATGCCCCGTGTCGGGCCCGGAACAGTTCGACTGCCAGCAGCACTCGCGTGCCCGCTGTACTAAGCACGTCGGAGTCGTAGAACCACGGCGTCATCGCGGGGCTCGGGGCCACATACCGAAGGGCCAGGAGGCGGAGGGGGATGCGGTCCGACTCCGGCAATGCGGTTGGCGGGCGCTGAAACCGCGGCGTCGAGACTGTCCTGAGCCACGCTGCGTACCGCTCCGCCGCGGACGCGACCGCGTCTCTGCTCGCGAACCCGATTGAACCCAGGTTGAGCAGGGGCGTCTGCGCCAGGACCGACAGCGGCCATGACCTGAACACGCTGTCGTCGCGGAAGAGGAATGCCCCGTCGCGGAGTTGAGTCAGGATCAGCCGGCCGCGAGCGGTGTGCATCCACTGGATCGAGTCGAGCATCTGGATGCGTTCCACGCGGGCGGTGAGTTCCCACGGCGGCGGCGCCTGCCGGTCCATGGCCGCCAGCATCGCTTCCGCAACCGCCGCGGGCCGTGGGCGGGCGGGCAGCAGCACGCGGGCACGCTCGTTGGCCATCACCCGAATGCCGTCCGCGACGAGGCGGTCACTGAGTGTTCCCTGCTGGGCGCTGATGCGTGCGATCGCCAGCATCTCCTCGTACGCACGGGTGAAGGATTCATCGTCGCCGTCGCGGGCGGCGACAAACATCCTCGCCGCCTCCAGCCGGGCCAGGGTGCGCGCCGAAGGCAGGTACGAGAGCCGCGTGTCGCTCATCCGCCGGCCGGGCGCACGCGTGATCGTGCGGACAGCCCGCGGCTGCGCGGCCGCCTCCGCGAGCGCCGCGAAGACACCCAGTCGCTCGGCGACGGTCAGAGCGCGTTCCGCCCGGGCGCGGGCCTCCGGGTATGTGACGTTGGCGTCGCACTCGCCGTCGGTGAGAGGGTACCACAGCGTGGAGAAGTCGGGCGTGACCGGCGACAGGACCCCGGGCTCCACCTGGCCCCGGATGTCTTCGTACAAGCGTGTTGCCCGCTGCATGGAGTCCCACGCATTGCCGGTCGCGTCCGCGGCGTGCACGGGCTGGGAGTCCTCGATCGCCCGGTCCCACTGCGCGAAGTAGTCAACGGACGTGCCGGGCACTGCGGCAAACGCGCGGTAGACCTCCGATCCCAGCCCACAGAGGACCGCCACGAGCACCGCGAGCACTGTCCGGCGGATCCATCGGCGGCGGGGTTCCGGGGCTTTCATGGGGCGGGTGTACCGGTGGATGAGGCGGCGGTGGCAGGAATCCGGGCGCTCAGACGCCGGACACCATCGCCAGCCCGAGGGCGATGTTGAGGATGCAGATCACGATATTGAGCGCGACGGCACCGACCCAGATGGGCCACAGGCGCGGCCCGAGCGGGTTCCGGCGATCCAGGGCCCACACGGAGGCGGCCGTGCCCACAATGATGGGAACCATAAACGCCGCGGAGATCGCCAGGCAGGCCGCGCCGACGACAAGTGTCCCGGCCCGCAGGAAGAACCCGATCCAGGCGATGGCGAACAGGGCGGCCACGGGCAGGGTGGCGAGCAGGAACGCCCGGCCGAGGCGCAACTGCCTGCGGGGCCGACCAGCGGCGGCCGTGCCGCACTCGGGGCAGAGGAAGAGGGCGTCGCGGCCCGGCGTCAGCCCGGCAAGGGCGTATCCGCAGTGCTCGCACATGGTCGCGGCCGGTCGCGGGGGCACACCCCATTATCGGCTTCTCGTTGCTCCTGATCCCGCTCGTGATCCCGTGGGCCGGTGCGGCGAGCCCCGCGTGGCGTCCGGCACCAGCCCGGGTCACCCGCCGCACTGGTCGGCGACGAATGTTCGGCGTGCCCGGTCCTTGCGGACACCGGGGAAGCGGAGCGTGCGACCGTGCGCGGCGCAGTACACGCCCGGCGGGAGGACGCCCGCG
Organism: Phycisphaerales bacterium; assembly: GCA_020849105.1. Lineage (GTDB taxonomy): Bacteria > Planctomycetota > Phycisphaerae > Phycisphaerales > UBA1924 > JADLGW01. The sequence goes on from JADLGW010000048.1 coordinate 112,386, forward strand.
GCGAAGATGGCCTCCGTCAGATTCTGGAGGGCGTCGGATCGTTTCATCTCGAACGGACGCATGGCGCCCGTGAGGACGACAGGGACGCGGAGCGGGTCCGCGCCCGTAGACATTGCGAGCAGGTGTTCGCCCGTGACGGTCAGCGTGTCCGTGCCGTGCAGGATGACGATCCCGGTGGTGTCCGTGGGGTGGGTGACGCAGCCGCCGGCGGCCCGCACGGCCCGGGCGATGTGGTCGCGGTCAGCGCCCGTCATCACCAGGCTGTCCTTGCTCATCAGTTGGCTGATCGTGACGGCTGTGTCCTCCAGGCGCAGGCGGCGGAGCATGCGGGCGACAACGGAGTTCTTTGTGCCGGCGCTCTCCAGGTTCAGGAGTTGGCCTGTCGCCTCGTCGTAGGTCTTCTCGATGGTGCCGCCGGTGGTCAGCAGCGTCAGGTGGCGCATGGGGGAGGGTATGGGTGCGGCGGAGCGGCGGGCTCCGCGTCGGGTTTGGGTTACACGCATGCGGTCGGCCGCCCCTCGGAAGCCGTGCGGAGTGTGCGGGCGCCGCCGGCGGTTTCCGGGCGTCGGCGGTCACCTCCCATCCCGCCCGGTCCGATTCCTCAGCACGCGGACCGCCGCTGGAGGCCCCGGTGGACAAAGCCAGTGTTATCGGCATCCTGATCGGGGTGATCTGCCTCGGGATCGTGTTCGTGGAGGTGTCGCACGGCAACTTCGCGATGTTCTATTCGCTCGAGGGCCTGCTCATGGTGGGCGGGGGCAGCGTCAGCGTGGTGTTCATGGCGATGCCCATGGACAAACTGCTGATGGTGCCGGGCTACATCAAGCGGTTCCTCTTCAACAAGGTTCTGGCGCCCACCGAGGTCGTGAAACTGATGGGCGAACTGAGCGAGAAGGCGCGGAAGGACGGGATCCTGGCCCTCGAATCCAATATCACGAACATCAAGGAGCCATTCCTCCAGGCCGGGCTGAAGATGGCCGTGGACGGGGTGGACCCCTCGACGATCGAGGCGACGCTGCGGCTGGAACTGGTCGCGATGCAGGACCGCCACAAGGCGGGGAAGAAATTCTTCGACCTGATCAAGGTCTACGGCCCCGGGTACGGCCTGGTCGGCACGCTGGTGGGGCAGGTCGGGCTGTTCGGCAACCTGGCCGGGGCCGAGATCGGGGCCCTGGGCCACATGCTCGCCGTCGCCGTGTGCGCGACCATGTACGGGGCGATCATCGCCAACGCGGTGGCCGGGCCGATCGGCGACAAACTGGGCCTGCGCAGCGGGGAGGAGATTGTGAACCGCGAGATGATGCTCCAGGGCATCCTGTCGATCCAGGCCGGGGACAACCCCCGCGTCACCCAGGACAAGATGCTGGCCTTCATCCCGACCACGACACGGCTGAAACTGAAGGCCGCGGCGTAAGGACCCGCCCATGTCCGAGGAGAAGCACGAGGCACATGGCGACGGCGGCGCGCACGGGGGCGGCGGCCACGGCGGCGGTGGTCATGGGGGCGGCGCCCACGAGGAGCACGAGGGCGCGCCCGAGTGGCTGATCTCGTTCGCCGACAACGTGGCGCTGCTGATGGGGTTCTTCGTGATCCTGCTCGCGATGAACATGCAGAAGCCCAAGACGGGCGGGCTCGGCGGTGAGAACCAGAACCCGTCGCAGCAGGACATGGACATGGTGGACGCGGTGATCTCGATCCGGGCGGCGTTCCACAACCCGGTGGACATGACCTCCGACGACCCGAGCGAGGCGCCCCTGCGGAGCCGCATCCGCGAGCGCGCCGAGGGACGATCGCAGCAAGCGGCCGAGTCCGGTGACGCGGAGGAGGCTCAGGCGATCCGCCCGACGGACTTCTCCAGCCTCGGCGGGTTCGTGCCGTTCGAGGACGGGGCGGTGACGCTGACGGCGTCCGCGAAGAAGAACGCGGAGGCGATGGCGGCGCCCCTGGTCGGCCTGCGATGGGTGATCGAGGTGCGCGGGCACGCCAGCCCGTCGGAAACCTTCCGCGATCCCGAGAAGGGGATGACGCTGTCGAACCGCCGCGCCATGGCCGTGGCCCGGGTGCTGGTGGCCAAGGGGGTGTCGTGGCAGCAACTCCGCCTGGTCTCAGCCGGGGACGGGGAACGGAAGATCGAGCGGTCGTTCGACCGGGCGTCGGACGCCCTGAACCAGCGGGCGGAGGTAGTGGTGACGCGGACCCCCTTTGACGACCCGCCGGCGGGGACCCGGGCCGCCACCCCGCCGGGGCGGTGACTACTCGGCCTCGGGCTCGTCCGATTCCTCCGCGGCCCCGCCCTGGCGGTCCAGCAGTTTGCGGAGGTACTGGTTCTCGCGCCGCGTGGCCTCCAGGTCGAAGACGAGGTACTTGACGCTGAGGCGGAGGAAGTCGAGCGAGTCCTGCAGGTCCCCGATCGTCTTCTTCATCCGGTCGTGGCGGTGGCGGGTCTCGTCGGCGAGACTGATCAGTTGGGACCGGTCGCCCTCGGGAAGGGTGTTGATCTGTCCCAGTAGTTCACCAAGTTTCTGCTGGAACTCCTGTTCGTTCATCTCCCGGTCTCCTGTATCAGGTTGTCCCGAGCGCGCACGGTCAAGGACCGCGGCGGGCGGCTCCGCGGGAGTGGGAACAAGAACCGGGCCGGGGTGGCGTGCCGGCGCAACGTCCCAGAAGATGCCCTCAATGGCCGGCCGGATCGGCGGCGCCCCGCGCCGCAGCGCGGATCAGCGGGTGGGTCTGTGCAGTGTGTTGCCCCGGCTCAACGGCCCGCGTCGAGCCGCTTCAACATCTGCTGGGCGGCCGGAGGGGCGGTGGGGGCGAGTTCGCGCGCGGCGCGGGGGTCGTCCTTCTTCAGTTCGAACAGCAGCCGCTTCAGGTGACCGTCGAGGTTGGTGCGGAAGCGCTGGAAGAACTGCTCCAGTTCGGCCCGGTTGAACCGGCTGAGCGGGTCCCTGAGGCCGCTGACGACCGCTGCCCAGTCCAGAAGCGACGCCCCCGACCCGCTGAACCTGTACAGGGCGAGGGTCGTCTGGAGCCGGGCGCGGCGTGTCCGAAAGGGGTCGGTCGCCTCCTCGGGCAATGACACCAGGCGACCGCGGAGTTCCGCGGTGTCCAGGACGGCCTCGACCTCTGCCTCCGGCTCGTCGGGCCGTGCGGAAGGGTCCGCCGCCCGAACGGTGGCGTACTGGGTGGCGATCGTCTTGACCCCCGCACGATCGAACCGGACGGTGAGCCGCTGGCCTGTCCTGCCGTCGATCAGGCCGTGCTCCGCAGCCCTCACCTCACCGGCTCCCCACTCGGGCTTGCCGGCGTGAATGATGCGATCCCCAACGCGCCAAATCCCATCGGGCATGTGTACCCCTATCCCCCCGGCACCGCATTGTGAATCGACCCGGTGCTCCTGCGGGCAGCTCCATTGTCCGGGGCCCGCGAGCCGGCCTACTATAGCGACCCGCGACAGGCCGCGCCTTTCCCGCGCTGCCGCGCGACCCCGGATACACCATGATCGAAGCCCTGAAAAGCGACTCCATCGCCGACAAAGTTGGCGGCCGGTTCAAACTGTGTGCGCTGATCCAGCGGCGGCTGGTGCAACTGATGGAAGGGGCACGCCCCCTTGTGGACCGGCACGGCCGGTCGGACCTGGAACTGGTGATCGAGGAAATCGTCCAGGACAAACTCACGCTCGAGTACCAGCCGGAGCAGGCGGGGCTGCCCGAGGGCGGCGACGGCGAGGTCGCGGCCCTGCCGGAGTGATCGGGGCTTCCTGTGGCCAAGCGGACAGCGACCCCTGACGGCGACCCGGCCCTGACCGGGGCCCGTGTTCTCGTGGCTGTCACCGGCGGGATCGCGGCGTACAAGGCGGCGGCACTGGTGAGCCGGCTGGCGCAGGCTGGGGCGCAGGTGACGGTGGCCATGACGCCGGCGGCGACGCGCTTCGTGTCGCCGCTGACGTTCCAGGCGCTCTCCGCACGGCCGGTGTACACGTCGGCGTGGGAGCACGTCGAATCCCACGACCCGCAGCACATCGCGCTGGCAAACTCGGTGGACGCGGCGGTGGTGGCGCCGTGCAGCATGGACTGCCTGGCCCGGCTTGCCACGGGCCGGGCGGACGACGTGGTGAGCCTGATCCTGTCGGCGGTGGACCGCGCGACAACGCCGGTGGTTCTGGCGCCGTCCATGAACGCCGTGATGTGGGCCCAGCCCGCGACCCGGCGGAACGTCGGCCAGTTGCGGGCCGACGGGTACCGCTTCGTCGGGCCGGACGAGGGGTGGCAGGCGTGCCGCACCCTGGGCCCGGGCCGGATGGCCGAGCCCGAGGCCCTGCTGGAAGCGGTCCGCGCCGCGCTGGCGGGGCAGAGAAAGAGGTAGCCGGTGCCGCTTACACTTGCCGCCGCCGGAGAGGTGCCAGAGCGGCTGAATGGGCCGGTCTCGAAAACCGGTAGTGGGCTTGCTCACTCGGGGGTTCGAATCCCCCCCTCTCCGCTTTCGTGACTCGGTGTCCGGGTTGAGGCGATCGTGGCCCCGGCATGACCCCTGGGGCCGCGGAGCCTTCACACTGCCGCGATGACCTTGGCCTCGAAGGCGATCGGGGCGTTGCCGGCCGTGGGGAGTGCGGCGACGCCGACGGTGGTTCGCGTGGGCTGGTTCGGGCCGGGCGGAAAGTACTCCGCGTAGACACGGTTGTAGGCGGGAAAGTCGCGCGCCATGTCGGTCAGGAAGACCTGCACGTCCACGATCTTGTCCCAGGAGGAGCCGGCCTCTTCCAGAATGAACTTGACGTTCTCGAAGCACGCCCGGACCTGCGCCTCGATGTCGTACGAGACGATCTTCCCCGCGCCGTCGAGTTTGACGCCGGGGATGTCCGCGCTCCCCCGCTTCCTCGGGCCCATCCCCGAGAGGAACAGCAGGCCGCCGGACTTCCGAAAGTAGGCGTAGGCGCCGACGGGTTCGGCCGCGCGGCTTGGAGTGGGGGGGTGGGGCATGGGATCGGGGGCACTCAGAGTCTAACGCAGACATTCCTCGGTTCGGTGAAGAACCGCAGCGCCTCCGCCCCGCCCTCGCGGCCGAGGCCGGACTGCTTGACGCCGCCGAAGGGCGTGCGGAGGTCGCGGAGCATCCAGCAGTTGACCCAGACGATGCCGGATTCGAGTGCGGCGGCGACGCGGTGGGCACGGGAGAGGTCGCGGGTCCAGAGCGACGCGGCCAGGCCATACGGCGTGCAGTTGGCCCGTGTGACGGCCTCGGCTTCGGAATCGAACGGAGAGACTGTGACCACGGGGCCGAAGACTTCCTCCTGCTCGACGCGGCAGTCCGCGGGCAAGCCGCTGATGACGGTGGGGGAGTAGAAGAAGCCGGCGCGAGAGCGCTCGGGGAGCCACGCCGGGTCCACGGGCGTTCCGCCGCAGTGGATGGTGCCGCCGAGTTCTCGCGCGAGGCGGACGTAGGAGTCAATCTTGTCGAGTTGGACGCGGCTGGTGATGGCGCCGTGCTGCGTGGCGGGGTCCAGCGGGTCTCCGATGCGCAGTGACTTCGCCCGTTCAACAAGCCCCGTGAGGAAGCGGTCGTACGCGGGGCGCTCGATAAGCATCCGCGAGCCGCAGAGGCAGATCTGGCCCTGGTTGCTGAACGCGGCCCGCACGGCCGTGTCGAGGGCGGCGCCCATGTCGGCGTCGGCGAAGACCAGGTACGGGTTCTTCCCTCCGAGTTCGAGCGAGAGCCGCTTGAACATCGGGCCGGCGGCCTGCGCGATCCACCTGCCGACAGCCGTGGAGCCGGTGAATGAGATCGTCGGCACCTCCGGGTGCTGCACGAGCGCGGCCCCCGCACCCGCGCCCGAGCCGTGCACGATGTTGAGCACGCCCGGCGGCAGGCCCGCCTCGGCCGCCAGTTCACCGAGCATCGACGCGGTGACGGGGGTGACCTCGGAGGGCTTCGCGACGGCGGTGTTGCCGGTCGCGAGCGCCGGAGCGACCTTCCAGGTCAGCAGGTAGAGCGGCAGGTTCCACGGCGAGATGAGACCCGCGACGCCGCGGGGCCTGCGGAGTGTGTAGTTGAACGCCTGCCCGCCGTCGTCGAGCATTGTGTCGTGAAACTGGGACGCGGCCCCGACAACGGCTGAGGCGAAGAAGCGAAAGTTGGCCGCGGCGCGCGGGATGTCGAGTGAGCGGGCGAGCGCGATGGGCTTGCCGGTATCGATGGATTCGGCACGGGCGAGGCGGTCGAGGTTTGCATCGATCAGGTCGGCCAGGCGGAGCAGGAGCCGTGAACGCTCGGCCGCCGGGAGCGTGGACCAGGCGGGGAAGGCCGCCCTCGCGGCCGCGACGGCGGCGTTCACGTCACCCGCGGTGGAGTCCGGCACGCGGGCGTACACCCGGCCCGTCGCGGGCTCGATGTTGTCGAGGTACGAGCCGCCTACCGGCGGGACGGTGCGGCCGTTGATGAAGTTGGCGAGCATGTCCATAGCGGCAACGCTCCAGGGCAGCGGTCGCATCAACATATCACCGGTCTGGAGACCGGTGCCACCACATCACCGGCCTGGAAACCGGTTCCACCATCACAGCGACTGCGTGCGCCCGCCGTCCACGGGCAGGTTGATGCCGTTGATGTACGACGCGGCCGCCGTGGCCAGGAATGCAACCGCGGCGGCGATCTCCTCCGGCCGGCCGAGGCGGCCGGCCGGGATCGAGGCGACGGCGTCCTTCACGACATCTTCGTAGGGCCTGCCGGCCTTCGCGGCGCGACCCTTGAACAGTTCCTCGAGGCGGGCGGTGTCGGTGAACCCGGGCAGCACGTTGTTGACCGTGATGCCGAAGGGGGCCAGTTCCATCGCCAGGGTCTTGGCCCAGTTGGCGACGGCCCCGCGGATGGTGTTGGAGACGCCCAGGCCCGGGATCGGGGCCTTCACACTGGTCGAGATGATGTTGATGATGCGCCCGAAGCCCGCCGCCTTCATGCCCGGCAGCAGCGCGCGGACCAGCACCTGGTTGCACACGACGTGCATCCGGAACGCCGCCTCGAAGTCCGACGCCGCCGCCTCCGACGCGAGCCCGCCCTTCGGCCCGCCGGTGTTGTTGACAAGGATATGGATGGGGCGCGCGGAATCGATGACGGAGGTGATGGCGTGCCCGACGGCGGCAGGGTCGCTGAAGTCGGCGGCGACGAACGAATGCCGCTGGCCTTGTGCTGTCGGCAGTTCGGCGGCGGTCGCCTTCAGGCGCGCGGCGTCGCGGGCCATGAGCACGACTTCCGCCCCGAGGGCCGCGAGTTCTGCGGCGCAGGCACGGCCGATGCCCTGGGTCGAGCCGCAGACCAGGGCGCGGCGGCCCGCGAGGGAGAGGTCCATGGACCAAGCGTAGTGAGGGGTCAGGAGCCAGGAGCGGCGGGGCTGTAGACTCGGGGTGTGAAGGTCCCCCACGTCACGCCGCCGCGCTGGCCGCCGAACATCCCAAGCGGCCGGTTCGCGTCGCGTGTTCGGACGGGCGATGCCGCGGGGTGTCAGGTGGGCCTGATCGGGCTGGCCGACGACACGGGCGTGCGGATGAACGGCGGGCGGCCGGGCGCGGCGGAGGGGCCGCGGGCGTTTCGGGAGGCGTTGTCCAGGTATGGCGCGGCGACGCCGGAGGGGTGGCAATGGCCGGGCGTGTTCGACGCCGGCGACGTGGTGCCGGGGCCCAACCTCACTGAGACGCACACCCGCGTCACCGACGCCGTGGCCGCGCTGCTGGATGCCGGGCTGTTCCCGGTGGGGATCGGCGGCGGGCATGACCTGACCTTTGCGTTCGCCCGGGCGGTGGCGGGGCGGCACCCCGCGATGGCGGCGGTGTACTTTGATGCGCATCTGGACGTGCGGGCGGATGCAGGTTCGGGGATGCCGTTCCGAGCGCTCGTCGAGCATTGCGGCGTTCGCGGGCTGCGCGTCCACGGTTTCGGCGAGTTCGTCAATGCGTCGGAGCACCTGGACTGGTTCCGCGATCATGGCGGGGTGATCGAACCGCCGGACACAACGCCCGGATCGTGGCCCGCGGGCGACCTGTTGGTCAGCCTCGACCTGGACGTGATCGACGCGGCTCACGCGCCCGGTGTGAGCGCCATGAATCCCTGTGGATGGACACCCGAGAGTGCCGTCGCGTGGGCGCGTGCGGCCGGACGCGAGCCGCGCGTGAGATGCTTCGACATCATGGAGTTGTGCCCGGCGCACGACGAGGGCGGACGGACGGCGCGGCTCGCCGCCCACCTGTTCCTCTCGTTCCTCCGCGGCTTCGCGGAGAGGCTCGCGTGAGCCCCCCCCCCCTGCTCATCCGCAACGCCCGCGTCCTGACGCTCGCGGGGCCGTCGCCGCGCCGCGGCCCCACGATGAACGACCTCGGCGTGCTCCCTCGGGCTGACGTTCTTATCGAGGGCGAGCGGATCGCGGGCGTGTCCCTCGGCGGTGTCGGCTCGGAGAGCCGACCTATCCAGATCGACGCCGACGGCCGCGTCCTGATGCCCGGCTTCATCGACTGCCACACCCACCTGTGCTGGGCGGGCGACAGGCTGGACGAGTGGGACATGCGGCGGCGCGGGGCGGCGTACCTGGACATCCTGAAGGCCGGCGGCGGGATCATGTCCACCGTCCGCGCCGTGCGGGCGGCGAGCCGGGAGCAACTCACCGCGCTGCTGCGCGAGCGCCTTGACCAGCTGCTGCGCGAAGGGACGACGACGGCCGAGGTCAAGACCGGGTACGGCCTCACCGCCGAGCACGAACTGAAGATGCTGCGGGCGGTCCGCGACGCCGCTGAGGACTGGCCGGGCACCGTCGTGGCGACAGCGCTGCTGGGGCACGCGGTGGACCCGAACGTGCCGGGGTTTGTCGAGAGGACGATCAAGGAGACCCTGCCCGCGGTGCACGCGGAGTTCCCCGCCATCGCCGTCGATGCCTTCTGCGAGGAGGGCGCGTGGTCGCGCGATGAGTGCGTGCGCCTGCTGGAGGCCGCGGGAGCGCTCGGCCACCCGGTGCGGGTCCACGCGGACCAGTTCCACACGCTGGGCATGACGGAGGCCGCGGTCGCCCTGGGCGCCCTGAGCGTGGACCATCTGGAGGCCGCGAGCCCGAGCGGCGCCGCCGCGCTCGCCGCCTCTGACACGATCGGCGTGATCCTGCCGTGTTGCGGCTTCCATGTGGACGGGCGGTACGCCGGCGGGCGGGCGCTGATCGACGCGGGGGCCGCGCTCGCCGTCGCCACCAACTGCAACCCCGGCTCCGCCCCGTGCTCCTCGATCCCGATGGCGGTGGCGCTGGCAGTGCGGCACTGCGGCCTCACCCCGGCCGAGGCGATCACGGCCTGCACCGTGAACGCCGCCGCGGTCCTGGGATTCACCGACCGCGGCAGGATCGAGGCCGGCAAACGCGCGGACCTGGTGCTCCTGCGTCACCGCGACGAGCGGCTGCTCGCCCACGACTTCGGCGGCAACCCGGTCGATGCCGTCGTGTGCGGCGGCGTGCTGCACTGGCAAAGCGAACACCGAGTGCGCTGAGATCGCGCGGGGGTTCAAGGAGTCCTCAGCGTTCCCTTCCCGGCACCAGCACGCGCAGCGCGCCGGGCTCGCAGCGGGCGGTGACCCGCCCACGGACGTGGAAGCCGAGCGTGTCACCGTCGATCTGGCAGGGCGTCGGGTCGGGGAAGTCGAGCGTGAACTCCGCGGCCGTCGCGTGGACGAAGCGCCGGTGGCCTTCCAGCCGCCCGCGCCGGGCGCGGAGCGCCCAGGCCAGGGCGGACAGGACGCCCGCGCACGGCATGAACGCCGCGTCCAGCAGGCCGTCGTCCATGCGAGCCGGCCGGCACGGGTCAAGGCCCGCGGCGTATCGCCCGCAGTTGGCGATCACGAGCATCCCCCGCGCGTCGCGGACGATGACCCGTGGCGCGGGCGTCCCGCACGCGACCGTCTGCCGGGGGATGTGCGGCGCCAGGATTTCACCCAGGATCGGGCGCGCGTACACCAGGTGCCCGCACGCCCGCCGGCGCGTCGCGTGCAGGCGCTCGATCACGCCCGCATCCACGGAGAACCCGGCCATGAGCAGCACCGGGCGGGACCACGGCGCGCCGTCCCCGCCGATCCCGGAGAGCCGCCCGAGGTCCAGCGGGCGGATGTCGGCGCGGGCGCACGCGGCCACCAGTCGGGCGGGGTCCCGGGTCATCCCGAACTCGCGGGCAAACAGGTTCTCGTTGCCCGTGGGGACGTGGTACAGCGCGGGGCGGTCGGGTAGTGGGGGAGCCGACGAGAGCAGCGACGCGAGGAACCCGACGGTCCCGTCGCCGCCCACGGCGACGGCGACATCGTGTCCGTGGGAGGGAGGGAGGAGGAGGGGCGCGTCGAGGCCCCCGCGCGTGAGCGTCAACACGTCCACCGCGTGCCCCGCGGCCCGCAGCGACGCCTCGAACCCCGCCGCGACGCCGGCGGCGCGGCCGCGGCCGGAGCGCGGGTTGACGACCAGGACGATGCGCACGAGCGGAGCGTACCCCCTGCCCCCGCTCCCCGGCTCGGCCGCCTCATTCCTACCATCGGCCATGTCCCCCTGGGCCCGAGCCGCCGCGAAACTCGACGTGGACGCCGCGCGGGCCTCGGCCGCGCACGTCGTGACCACCCACCGGCGCCTGGCCGCGTTCCTGCGTCACGGCCAGACGCTGGCGGAGATTGACCGGTTCGTGGCCGCGACGCTCGCGGACCTGTCGTGCGCCTCGTGCTTCCTGGGCTACCGCGTGGGGCGGGGCCCGGCGTTCCCGTCGCACGCCTGCCTGAGCGTCAACGAGTGCGTGGTCCACGGCACCGCCGGGTACCTCACCCGCCCCTTGCGCGAGGGCGACCTCCTGAAGATCGACATCGGCGTCACGCACCGCGGCTGGATCGGCGACGCGGCCTGGACGTACCACTTCGGCCCGCCGCCGCCCCTCATCCGCCGCCTGATGGACGCGGGCAGGGAGTCGCTGCGCCGGGGGATCGCCACGCTCCAGCCGGGCGAGCCCTACATCCACTGGGCCCGTGCCGTGCAGGGGCACGTCGAGGGCGAGATGGGCTTCCACCTGGTCCGCGGCCTCGGGGGCCACGGCTACGGGCGCAAACTCCACGCCCCGCCCTTCATCGCCAACGTCGCCCCGAGCACGCCCGGCGAGTGGCCCGACGCCTTCACGATCATCAAGCCCGGCACGCTGGTCGCGGTGGAGCCCATGATCGCCGTGGGCACGGGCCAGACGAGGCAACCCCAGGGCCAGGCCGGGGGGTGGCCGGTGCTGACCGCCGACGGCTCGGCCAGCGTCCACTACGAGCACGACGTGCTGATCACCGAGAACGGGCCGGAGGTGCTGACCGAGGGGCTGGACGACCTCAAGGACGAGATTCGGTAGCCGGAGTGGCCGGCCGCGCCGCGATACCCTGGCCGGCATGAAGCACGAAGTCACAGTGCGGACCCCAACGCTCGATGTTGGCAAGGCCGACCTCGTCTTTCGCATTCGCGGGAATGATGAGTTGCTCGGCACGCTCCGTGTCAGTCACGGAGCGCTCGACTGGCGACCCAAGAACAAGAAGAAGGCGTTCAGGGTTCCGTGGGAAAGGATGGACGACATCCGACCGGCGCTGGACCAGTACCGCCGCCCCCGCGACTGATCGGCGCTGGGCCGCGGGGCGGCGTTTGTGTCACGCTCCCCGCGTGACCGCCCACCCGCCCCCCACACGGTGTGACGCGCCCCCCGCTCGGTGTGACGCGCCCCCCGCTCGGCCCGGGCCCACCGCTGGGCGACTCGTACAGGTTCCTCTCCGCGGGTCGCCGCTCCGCCCCGAAGGTCGCCGCTTCGCCCCGAAGGTCGCCGCTCCGCCCCGAAGGGGCGCAGGAATGTAGCCGCGGGTGGAGCGCAGTCCGCGCTTTCGCGGGCGGAGCGCAACCCGTGGAACGTGGATTCGTTCCCCGCTCCGCCCCGGGGGGGCGGAGGGGTAGGCGTGATGATTCATCGGGGCCGCCCCGGAGGGGCGGAGGAAGATGGGAAGAACGTGCGCGTCCCATGGCGTCGCGGGACTCCGTTGCCCCTCCGGGGCAAGCAAGAGAAAGACACCACCGGCTTCCACGGGTTCCGCGTCGGCGGGCTTCGCCGCGCCGCCGCTCCACCCGTGGCGACAGCCCGTCGCCCCTGTGGGGCCAAGAGCGGCCCCGCTTGGGCCGAAGGCTTGGGACTGTCCGCGCGTCCGATTCAATCAGCGCCCTCCTTTGTTCGCCGGCGCGGCGGGCCCCAGCAGTTGCTCCTCGAAGCGGCGTTTGGCGTCGTAACTTCGGTGGGTGCGTGTTGCCCGTCATCATGTGTCGGGTTTGCGCCCGGGGCGCGGCGGGCGCGGGCACCGGGGGCACGGGGGCCGCCGATCTCCCCGGCCGCGCCGCGGGTTCCCGGACGCGCGGCGGGGCCCCCCGGACGGGGGCGAGCGGCCCCTTCCCGCGCGTCACAGTCTTCCGGATGCGCGTCGGGAGGTTCTCAGCGCGCATCGGGGACTTCTCAGCGCGCATCGGGGACTTCTCAACGCGCGTCGGGGACTCCATCCCGCGCGGCGGGACCGCCCCACGCGCCGCGGGACCGCCGCCGCGCCGCGGAGCGGACGCTCGCGTGGGCCCACAAGAACCCCTCCGGCCTCGAAGACTCGGCCACCTCCCCCGCCCCCCCCCGGGCGCGGGGGAGGAAGAAGGAACGGAGGCACGAAGGCACAAGCGCTCGCTCGCGTGCGGGGCTCGTGTCGCTTCCTCACGGTCGCGGCTCGGAAAGAACGCTCCCTCACGGTCGCGTCTCTGAAGGGTCGCGGCTCGGAAGGACGGGAATCCCGCTCGCTCAGGCCCGGGGCTCGTGCCTTCTTCGCGGCCTTCGCGCCCTTCGCGTTCAATCCTTGTCTTCCTCTGCGGACCTCCTCGCTCCTCCGCGGCCTCCGCGTTCCTCTCTTCTCCGCGGCCTCCGCGGACGGTTCCTCGGCTGTCGGCCCCACGAGCCGACAAGCGCAGGCACATGTCGGCTCGGAGAGCCGACCTACCCGGGGATGTCCAGGCCCCGCTCGGCCGCGCAGCGCCGCGCCTCCTCGTACCCCGCGTCGGCGTGCCGCATCACCCCCAGCGCCGGGTCGTTGGTCAGCACCCGCCGGATCCGCTCGGCCGCCTCGGGCGTCCCGTCGGCCACCACCACCTGCCCGGCGTGCTGGCTGAACCCGATGCCGACCCCCCCGCCGTGGTGGAAACTCACCCACGACGCCCCGCTGGCCACGTTCACCATCGCGTTGAGCAGCGCCCAGTCGCTCACCGCGTCGCTCCCGTCCTTCATCCCCTCGGTCTCGCGGTTGGGGCTGGCCACCGAGCCGCAGTCCAGGTGGTCCCGCCCGATCACGATCGGGGCCTTGACCCGGCCCGTGCGCACCAGGTCGTTGAAGAGCAGCCCGGCCCTGTCCCGCTCGCCCTGCCCCAGCCAGCAGATCCGCGCCGGCAGCCCCTGGAACGCCACCCGCTCCCGCGCCAGCCGCAGCCAGCGGTGCAGGCCCTCGTTCTCCGGGAACAGGCCCATCAGCGCCGCGTCCGTCGTGAAGATGTCCTGCGCCTCGCCCGAGAGCGCGACCCAGCGGAACGGCCCCCGCCCCACGCAGAACTGCGGGCGGATGTACGCCGGCACGAACCCGGGGAAGGCGAAGGCGTCCGCGTACCCGTGGTCGCGGGCCCGCTGCCGGATGTTGTTCCCGTAGTCGAAGGTCTCGGCCCCGCGGGCCTGGAGCGCCACCATCGCCCGCACGTGCCGCACGATCGTGTCCAGGCTGTGCCGCGTGTACTCCTCCGGGTAGAGGGCCCGCATGACCGCGGCCTCGCGCACCGTCATCCCCAGCGGCACGTAGCCGCAGAGCACGTCGTGCGCGCTCGTCTGGTCGGTGAGCGCGTCGGGCGTGACGCCGCGCTCCAGCAGCCGCTCCAGGAGTTCGACGGCGTTGCAGTCCACCCCGATGCTCACGGCCTCCTCCCGCGCCCCGGCTTCCACGGCCCGGTCGATCGCCGCGTCCACGTCGCACACGATCTCGTCCAGGTACCGGTCCTGCACGCGGCGGGCCAGGCGCGCGTGGTCCACGTCGGCGATCAGGCACACGCCCCCGTTCATCGTGACCGCCAGCGGCTGCGCCCCGCCCATGCCCCCGCAGCCCGCGGTGACGCACACCCTCCCGCGCAGCGTCCCCCCCTCGCCCCCGTAGCGCTGCCGCGCCATCTCCGCGAAGGTCTCGTAGGTGCCCTGGAGGATCCCCTGCGTGCCGATGTAGACCCAGGAGCCGGCGGTCATCTGCCCGTACATGATGAGGCCGCGGGCCGCCAGGTCGTCGAAGACCTCCTGCGTGGCCCAGCGCGGCACGAGGTTGGAGTTGGCGATGAGCACGCGCGGCGCGTCCGGCGTCGTGCGCACCACTCCCACGGGCTTGCCGGACTGCACCAGCAGCGTTTCGTCGGGCTCCAGGCGCTTCAGCGAGGCGATGATCGCGTCGTACGCGGGCCAGGAGCGGGCCGCCTGCCCGCGCCCGCCGTACACCACCAGGTCCGCCGGGTTCTCCGCCACCTCCGGGTCCAGGTTGTTCATCAGCATGCGCATCGCGGCCTCGGCCTGCCACGTCCTGCACACGCGGCGGGGCCCTCGCGGCGCGCGGACCACTCGGGCCCCGGCCTCGGCGCGGATCGACGGACGGACACGCGGCGAACGCTTGCTCACGGCGGGCGCGCTCATGGCGGCTCCCTTCGCTGATCGGGCACCAACAACCTAGCGCGCCCGCTGGCAAAACACAAGAGGGAAATGACGGAACGCGAAGGCCGCGAAGAACGCGAAGAAGAACGGGACGAAGAGGTCCAGGCACGGGGTTCACAGGGGGCACGGACGCGCACTCCCGGTTTCACCCCCCTCACCCCCGTGCCTCCGCTCTACTTCGTGTTCTTCGCGGCCTCCGCGTTCAAAGGGCGAACGCCCCCTCGCGCACGCGCTGCGCGAGGCGCTCGATGTCGCCCGTCAGCGGGCGGTCCGTCGAGAGTGGGGGGGCCGCATCACGGACGGCCCGGTACGCTCTCTCCACGCCGCGCCCCGAGCGCAGCGGCCGGTGCGCCTCCAGCCCCTGCGCGGCGCACAGCAGTTCGACGGCGATGACCCGCGACGCCAGGTCCAGCGACCGCCGCGCCTTGGCCGCCGCACGCGGACCGAACGAGTTGTAGTCCTCCATCCCCGCGCACGTCGGGATGTTCGCCACGCTCGCGGGCACCGCCAGCCCGATCATCTCGTTGACGCACGCCGCCGCCGCGTACTGCGCCACCATCAGCCCGGACTGCAGGCCCGGGCGCGGGGCCAGGAACGGTTTGAGGTGACTCTCGGGCTCGAACGCCCCGGTCATCAGGTAGGTCCGCCGCTCGCTGATACCCGCCAGGTGGCACAGGGCGATCGCCAGGCAGTCCAGCGGCAGGGCGATGGGCATGCCGTGGAAGTTCGCGCCTGAGAGCACCGCGTCGCCCGGGGTATCCTCCATCCGCGGCTTGACCCCGATCGGGCCCTTGGCAAGGACCAACGGGTTGTCCGTCACCGCGCCCAGTTCGGCCGCGATGACCCGCGTGATCTCCGCGATCGCCCAGACGGCCGCGCCGTGGACCGTCGGCCCGGCCCGCAGCGAGTAGGGGTCCTGCACCCTCGGGTCGTCCTTCAGGTGGCTGCGACGGATCGCGCTGCCGGCCAGCAGCCGGCGCGTCTCCATCGCGGCCTCGGCCGCCCCCGAGTGCCCGCGCGCGTCGTACAGCCGCCGGTCCAGGAACTCGTGGGAGGCGCGGCACGCGTCGATGGACATGGCCAGCGCCGCGTGCCCCGCCCGCAGGAGCACCGCCGCGTCCCCGCACAGCAGCGCGCCCGACGCCGCCATCAGGTGCGTGCCGTTGATGAGGGCCAGGCCCTCCTTCGCGCCCAGCGTCAGCGGGCGGATGCGAGTTTTACGTAACGCCTCCGCGCCCTTCATCTCCCGGCCGCCCAGCATCGCCCGACCTTCCCCGACCGCCACCAGCGCGATCGCCGCCAGCGGGGCCAGGTCGCCCGACGCCCCGACCGATCCGACCGAGGGCACCACCGGCGTCACGCCCGCGTTGAGCATGGCGACAATCGTCTCCGGCACCGCGGGCCGCACGCCCGACATCCCGCGGCACAGCGACGCCGCCAGCACGAGCATGGTCGCCCGCACCGTCTCCTCTGGAAGCGGTTCGCCGACGCCCGCCGAGTGCGACCGGACCAGGTTCAGTTGCAGTTCCGCCAGTTGACCGGAGCCGATGCGTTGCTTGGCGAGGGCCCCGAAGCCGGTGTTGATGCCGTAATGAGGCTTCCCGTCCCGCAGCGCCCCCTCGACCACCTTCCGCGAGCGAAGCACACGCGACCGGGCGGCGGGGGTGATCGACACCCCGGCCCCTTCACGGGCCACAGCCGCCACATGCCCGATCCCGAGCCCAGACCCGTCCAGACGTACCGGCTTGGCCATAGGGGCAGAGTGTTGCAGCGCCCGACGCCCACTGCAAGGACCGGAACGGCTGGCCGGCGCCGCTGTCCCGCTTCCCGGTTCCCGCCTCCATGTATCGTCCGCCCCGTGTCCACCGCGGAACTCGCCGCCATCCTCTTCATGCAGGTGGCGATGATCCTGGCCGTCTGCCGGGGCGTGGCGGCGCTCATGCCCCCTGGGCCAACCAGCGGTGATCGGCGCTCGGCGGCGGCGTGCTGGCGGTGACGCTCGTGATGACGATCACGACGACGCTGATGGGCACGCCGCTCTTCCGATTGGTGTACGGCGCTGGGCGGACGCTGCCCGAGGGCAGTCGGAAGCACCAACCAAACGTCCTATAAGATAGATTATGTAAAACAGACCCCAGCCGGCCGCAACGTGGCCTTGCGCACGCACTTCGTTCCGCTACCTAGAGATCGCTCCACGCTGCATCCACCCGGGCCCGCACCGCCGGGTTCATTTCGATGATCGGGGGCCAGTCGCGAACGGGCAGGTCGGTGGCACCCTTGCCGGGCGGCTTCGGCGTCGCGTCGAACGCGACGCGGCGGCCGCAGGCACTGAGGACCCGGTCCCGGTCGGGTGACGAGTTCGCGGCCCAATGGAAGAGGGCATCATCGATGTTCGCCACGTCCGCGTCCGGGCCGACGACGATGGACCATCGCGGGAGCGCGGCCTCGTCCGCCAGCCCGCCCAGCGCCTTGATGACCGCCCGCCCCGGGGTCGCAGCCGCCGCACGCACCAGCAACCACCACCCGCCCAGTTCATCGGGCACCCGGGCGTCGAGGACGCCCTGCAAGGCTTTGACGCGCCGCTCGGTGGCGCGTGCGGCCCCGCCCGTCACCGCGTTCACCGATACGGCGGCGCACAACTCGGCCGCGAGCCCGGCGAGCGCCCGGTGCTCCTCAGCCGGGCCCGACTTTCGTGTCGCGTCGAGCCCCATTTTCCCGCCCGCCCCGAGGAACGGGGCCGCGTGGTCCAGTATGTCCAGCGGGCCGCGGACCAGTTCCGTATCGCGCGCGGGCACGCAGCGCTCGCCGACCGAGCGCATGACCTCGGTTGTATCGTGGACATCCACATCCTCATCCACCGCGACGATGATTTTCGTCCAGGCCATCTGTCCGGCGCCCCAGACCGCGTGCATCACGCGCCGGGCCTGCAACGGGTACTCCTTTCTGATCTTCACGAAGGCGCAGGAGTGGAAGACGCCGAACATTGGAAGGTCGTAATCCGAGATGTCCGGGATGATCGTGCGGAGCAGCGGCAGGAACAGCCGCTCCGTCGCCTTGCCCATGAAGTAGTCCTCCTGCGGAGGGAGGCCCACCACCGTCGCCGGAAAAATAGGGTCACGCCTGTGCGTGATCGCCGTCACCGTCAGCACCGGGTAGCGGTCCGGCAGCGAGTAGTACCCGGTGTGGTCGCCGAACGGCCCCTCCACCACGGCCCCGGGGCCCAGCGTAGGTCGGCTCTCCGAGCCGACACCGACTGCTGATTCCGGCGTAGGTCGGCTCTCCGAGCCGACACCGATCGCTGATTCCGGCGTAGGTCGGCTCTCCGAGCCGACACCGATCGCAGGTTCCGGCGTGGGTCGGCTCTCCGAGCCGACACGAGGCGCATCGTCGGCTCTCCGAGCCGACCCGGCCGGGAACCCGGTTTCGCCCGCCTCGTGGCTCACATACCCCTCGATCACGATCTCCGCGTTCGCCGGAACATCCAGCGGCACAGTTTTCGCCCGGACCAGCGGGATCGCCCCCCGATTGAGGAACCCCGCCAGGAGCAACTCGCTGATCCCCGGCGGCATCGGCGCGGTCGCGGCGTACGGCAGCACGCTCTCCCCGCCCAGGGCGATCGCGACCGGCATGGGCTTGCCGATCGCTTTCCACGAGCGCCAGTGCCGCGCCCCGTCGTGGTGCATGTGCCAGTGCATCGCCATGGTCCGCGGGCCCAGCATCTGCACGCGGTACATGCCGATGTTGCGGGACTGCGGGCTGTTCTCCCCCGCGTCGCCCGCGTGGATCGTGTACACGCCCCCCATCGTGATATAGCGGCCACGGTGCAGCGCCAGCCACTCCGGATCGCTCCGTACACCCGGTACGCCGTCGTTGATCTTCGCCGGCCACCCCACCGCCGCCAGGTCCCCGTCCAGCGGCCAGCACCTGAGCAGCGGCAGCATCGTCAGGTCCACCGCGTCGCCGGTATGGACGACCTCCTGGCAGATGCCGGACCTTACGCGTCGCGGCGGGAGTCGGGCCAGTTCCAGCAGTTCCGGAACCTTCCGGAGTTTGGCCAGCAGCGTCGGCGGCGACTCCGGCTTCACAAGCCGACCGAGCCGATCGGCGAGCGCCTCCAACCCTCCCTCCGCCCCCAGCGCCATCTCCATCCGCCGGTACGACCCCATCGAGTTGATGAGCACCGGGATGTCCGAGCCCTCGACGCGCTCGCACAGCACCGCCCGCCCGCCCAGGTGATGAAACCGCGGGTCCGTGCGGCGCGTCGCCGCGGCCGGCAGCGACGGCGCCGGCGTGCGGCTCATGCGCTCGGCGATCGCGGTGATCTCCAGCAGCGGCGACACCGGGCGCGTCACCCGGGCCAGTTCGCCCGCGCGCTCCAGCGCCGCCACAAACTCCCGCAGGTTCCCGTACATTGAGCACCAGAGTATGACAGGTACCCCCCCACCGCCGCCGCCCCCGCCGAAGAAGGCCGAGCACTACGCCGCGACCCGCGACTGGCCCGGGTACTACGCCGCCGTCCTCGGCAAGCCGCCGCGCGACACGCTGCTCGCCGCCCTGGCCTCCTTCGAGCGCGAGGGCCCGCCAGGCGTCGCCGTGGACCTCGCCTGCGGCGAGGGGCGCGACACCCTCGAACTGCTGCGCCGCGGCTGGTTCGTCTGGGCGATCGATCCGGAGCCCGCCGCGTTCAAGCACCTCTACGCGCGCGTGCCCCCCGAGCACGATCGGCGGCTCCAGGGCGTCCTCGAGGATTTTAGCGCCGACTGGCCCGACTCCATCGACCTCCTCAACTGCAGTTTCTCGCTCCCGTTCTGCCCTCCGCGAGACTTCCCCGCGGTCTGGGAGCACATCGTCCGCTCCATCCGCCCCGGCGGGCGCTTCGCGGGGCAACTCTTCGGCGACCGCGACTCGTGGGCCGCGCTCCCCGACCGCTCGCACCAGACCCGCGCCGAGGCGGAACGGATGCTCGCTGCCTTCGACCTCGAAGTGTTCCGGGAGGACGAGAAAGACGGAAATGATGCCGGCGGTTTCACCAAGCACTGGCACGTGTTCCACGTTGTCGCCCGCAAGAAGCAGCCATGACCGTGAGCGAATTCGCCATCGACCTCGACCACGTCGCCAAGACCTACCGCGGGCGGGTCCGCGCCCTCCGCGGCATCCAGATGAGGGTCCGGCGCGGCGAGATCTTCGGCCTGCTTGGGCCCAACGGCGCGGGCAAGAGCACGCTCGTCAAGGTCCTGATGACCGTCATCCGCCCCACCGAGTGCCGCGGCACCATGCTCGGCGAGCCCGTGGGCCGCAAGGGCCCGCTCGGCCGCGTCGGCTACCTGCCGGAGCACCACCGGTTCGCGGACTACCTGACCGGGGCGCAGGTCCTCGACTATTACGGTGCGCTCGCCGGCGTGCCACGGCCGCTCCGCCGCCGCCGCTCCGCGGAACTCCTGCGCACCGTCGGCATGTCCGCATGGGCGCGCAGGAAGGTTGGCAGTTACTCCAAGGGCATGCGGCAGCGGATCGGCATCGCCCAGGCCCTGGTCAACGACCCTGAACTCGTGCTGCTCGACGAGCCGACGGACGGCGTGGACCCCGTGGGCCGCCGCGACATCCGCGAGATCCTCCAGAACCTGAAGGCCCGGGGGAAGACCGTCTTCCTCAACAGCCACCTGCTCTCCGAACTCGAAATGGTCTGCGACCGCGTCGCGATCCTCGTCCAGGGCGCTGTCAGCGCCCAGGGCACCATCGATGAACTCACACGCGACCAGCAGAGGTACGAGGTCGAGGTCGACGACCGGAGCGCCCCCGCGCTCCCCGCGGCGGTCGCCGCTCACCCCGCCGCCGTCGTCGCCGGCGCCGTTGCCCGGGTCGCGACCACGGACGCCGCGGCCGTCCAGCCCGTGATCGACGCCGTCCGCCATGCCGGCCTGACTATCCGGGCCGTCCGCGCGTTCCGTCCGTCCCTGGAGGATCTGTTTATGAGAGCGGTTACGGATCCGGAGGGGCACACGCTCACGCCGGGTGCGCGCGGGGGGGCCCGCCCATGATGGCTCTTCGTCAGACCGCCGCCATCTTCCTGGACGCCTACCGCGAACTCAACTCGCGGAAACTGTTCTGGTTCTCCCTGGTCATCTCCGGCATCATCGTCGCCGCGTTCGCGGCCGTCGGCCTGAACGAGCGCGGGATCACCCTCCTCTGGTGGGAGTTCCCGGCGGACATCAACACCCGTGTCATCGCCGCGAGCGTCCTGTACCGCTATGTGTTCACGCTGATCGCGATCCCCTTCTGGCTCGGCTGGGGGGCGATGATCCTGGCGATTGTCTCCACCGCCGGCATGATCCCCGACTTCGTGGCCGGGGGCGCCGTGGAACTGACGCTCGCCAAACCCATCGGACGCGTCCGGCTCATCCTCACGAAGTTCGCCGCCGCCATGCTCTTCGCGGCGCTCCAGGTCACCGTCTTCGCGGCCGCGTGCTTCGTGGTGATCGGCACGCGCGGGCACACCTGGGACCCGAGCGTGTTCCTGGCGGTGCCGCTCATCGTGCTGGTCTTCAGTTACCTGTACTCGGCCTGCTTCCTGCTGGGCATCGTGACCCGCTCCACGATCGCGTCGATGCTCCTGACCATGCTCGCCTGGTTCCTGATCTTCGGCGTCAGCACGACGGAGCAGGTCTTCCTGTCGCTGCGCGCCGGCAACGAACTGCGCCGAGAACGCCTGGCAACCCTGATCACCGGCCTGGAGGCCCAGCAGCCGGGGGAGGAAGCGTCGGCGCAACTTGACCGCCGCCGCAAGCAACTGGAGGAGGCGGAGGCCGGTGCCGCCGCGATCCGGCGAGGCCACCAGGCCGCCTACGCCGTCAAGACCCTGCTCCCCAAGACCCAGGAAACGATCAAGTTGCTTGACCGCGTGCTCCTCTCCCCGCAGGAACGGGCCACGATGCAGGGCAGCGGCCGACCGCCGACCGCCGTGTCGATGGGCGATGACGTGCGCATCCGGCCGCGGGAGATCCAGGAACGAGTGGACAACACCCTCCGGGCGCGCACCGTCCCCTGGGTGGTCGGCACCTCGCTCGGTTTCGAGGCTGTCATGGTGGGCCTCGGCGCCTGGCTCTTTGCCCGGCGGGACTTCTGACGCGGGCGCGTGGACGGAGCACAAGCAGGATTGGGGAAACCGGCGCATGGCAGAGGCGCAGCCTGCGCCTGATGATCCTGCCGCCCGAAAGGGGGGGCAGCCGGCCACGAGGGGAACGCCGCCAAGCGAAGCGGTTTCGTTCGCCGGACGTGCGCCCTGCGCGGGTCGTGCGCGTCGCGCGCCGGGTGGGTGCAATGAATGAATCCGGCATGAAAACGTTGAACCAAACATGAAAGGAGCGATCATGTCACGCCAGTACAACAAGTCGCAGGATTCGGTGCCCCGCGGCCCCGGCGCCGGACGCCCGGAAGACCAGGATTCTTCACCGGGGCGTGTGCAGGATGAGGACCGCATCCGCTGCCGCGCGTACGAGATCTCGCAGGCTCGGCACGGAGCCCCGGGCGACCCCGTGGCCGACTGGACTCAGGCTGAGCGGGAACTGCGGGCGGGGAGCGACGCGCGACGCGCGATGCGCTGAAATGGGCGCCGCCGCGCCGCGATCACGCGTGCGAGAGCCCCTCGCGGATCGCGTAGCGGATGAGGTCGGCCCGCGTCCTGACCCCGAGTTTCTTCGACACCCGCTCCTGGTGCCGGTCGATCGTCTTGATGCTGCGGCACAGCTCCGCGGCGATCTGCTCGCGGGATCGCCCCTTGCCGATGAGCCGGAGCACCTCAAGTTCGCGGGCCGACAGGGACGCCAGCGCCGTAACAGGACCGTCGCCCCCGGCCCGCCCCGCCGCCCCGCCGCAGTGGGCCTTGACCCTCGGGCTCATCACGAACATGCCCGTGGGATTCCGCGCCACGCGGCCCAGGCCCGCCACGATGTCGTCCAGGTCGTCCCCTTTGGTGAAGTATCCGCTGGCGCCGCACTTGTATGCCGCGGCCACGGCGCCGTCTCCCACATGCGCGCTCAGGAAGACGAACCGCTGGCCCGGGTGGGCCCTGTGAAGGCGGTCGGCCTGCTCAAAGACATCCGCGCCCGGCATCTCGACGTCGAGCAGGATGATGTCGGGGTGAAGGCGATCCGCCTCCTCTCCCAGCCGGTCCGCCGTCCTGAGGCTTCCGACAATGCACACCCGTCCTTCCGCGGCGAACTTCGCCCGCAGCCCCTCCACCAGGGTTTCGTGGTCGTCCACGCACAGCACCCGAACCGCCGCCCCATCGGCGCTCGGCGCCCCGCCCCGCGGTGGCCCGCCGCGGGATGGGCCATCGACCGCAGGGTCAGGCCCGGGACGCGACGCGCGATCCACGATCTCTTGCAGGCGCCGCACATGCGCCAGCATGGAATGGACGCGCGCACGGACCTCCGCTGGCATCGCCAGCGTGCCCGTCGCTTCCAGTTCGGCCCGCAGCGGAAAGATCGCGTTGGACAGTTGGTGACGCAGCCCCGCCGCCGGCGCGGGTTGCGTGACGGATGGCCGGTTCCTCAGTTGATTGGGTTCGGCGGCCATTGCCTCAAAGCCCGCGCCTGCCAGATCGGACGATTGGGGAAGTCTCCGCATGGCCCATGATCGGGCCTCCCGCTCATCGTACCAGCACCCCGGGGAACGGGGCCAGTCTCCGGCGCGTGGCACGGCCGCGAATGGGCGTGAACGCAGCGTGAATCGGGGGATGAACGATGGCCTCGCCCTTCGGACCAGGCGCCAACGCCGTTGCACGCGGGGTCGTGCTGCTGGTGCCCCTCACCATCGTCGTCCTCTCGGTTGCCGGCGGGGTGTACTGGCGGTCGTCGTACCGCACGGGCGTCGGCGTGGTGCTCGACCAGCCTGTGCCCTTCAGCCACAAGCACCACGTCTCGGGCCTGGGGATCGACTGTCGCTACTGCCACACGACCGTCGAAGAGTCATCGACCGCGGGGATGCCCCCGACCGAGACCTGCATGAACTGCCACTCCCAGCTCTACACCGACTCACCCATGCTCGCCCCGGTGAGGCAGAGTTGGGAGACCGACATCCCTCTGCGGTGGAACCGGGTGCACGAGGTTCCGGGCTTTGCGTACTTCGATCACTCTGTACACATCGCGGCCGGCGTCGGCTGCGTCAGTTGCCACGGGCGCGTGGACCAGATGCCGCTGGTCAGCAAGCAGCACACGCTCTTCATGCAATGGTGCCTGGACTGCCACAGGCACCCAGAAGGCGCCCTCGTCCCGCACGACAAGGTCTTTGACCTCGGGTGGCAGCGTCCATCCGGCGCGGGCAAGGGTGCCGAGCCGAGCGGAGTGCCGCTCATGGATCACGTCCGCACCGTTGGGCTCACCAGTTGTTCGGCGTGCCACCGCTGAGGGAGGACCGATGCACCAACTCGGCGGCCCGGGGCACGGCGGACGCGGCGCGCCGAGGTGGCTCGCGCTCCCTTCGGGAACACCATTGTGGCGAGCCCCCGGGGAACAGGCCGCCGACGACGGCCGGGCCGCGCGGTCCGGCGATGAGTTCGTCGCGTCGATGATGGACGGCCTGGACGCCGTGGACCGCCGCGACTTCCTGCGGGTCATGGCCGCATCGCTCGCGATGGCCTCGCTCGCCGGCTGCGAACGCCCGCCCGCCGTGCCCATCGTCCCCTACGCCCACGCCGAGCCCGGTGTCACCCCCGGGCGCCCGCAGTTCTTCGCGACCGCCATCACCCGCGCCGGGTACGCCCGCGGCGTCCTCGTCGAGAGCCACACCGGCCGCCCCACCAAGATCGAGGGCAACCCGGACCACCCGTCAAGCCTCGGCGCCACGGACATCTTCACGCAGGCGGCGGTCCTCGGGCTCTATGACCCGGACCGATCCCAGGTCGTCCGCGAAGGCGGCCGCATCAGCACCTGGGAACGGTTCGAGGAGGCCCTTCGGGCACGCCTCGCGCTCCTCCGTCCCCGCGCCGGCCGCGGCCTGCGACTGCTCACCGGGGCCGTGACCTCGCCGACCCTCACGGCGCAGATTCAATCAATCCTGCGGGAACTGCCGGAGGCGCAGTGGCACCTGCACGAACCGGTGGGTGCCGCCAACGCGCGCGCGGGCGCGCGGCTGGCGGCCGGGCGGCCGCTGGACCCGGTGTACCGATTCGACAACGCGCGCGTCGTGGTCGCCCTTGACAGCGACTTCCTGTTCGACCTGCCGGGCAGTGTCAGGTACACCCGCGACTTTGCCGCCGGCCGGACGACCGGCCCGGTCAGCCGCCTCTACGTCGCGGAGCCGGGCCCCACGATCACCGGCGCCAGGGCCGACCACCGCCTGCCCGTGCGAAGGTCCGGCATCGCCGCCCTGGCCCTGTCGATCGCCCGCGCGCTCGGCGTCACCGCAGGCGACGGACCGCGGGCCACGGATTCCGGCCCGGAGGCGCGCTGGGCTGCCGACGCCGCGGCGGACCTGTCGGCCGCTCGCGGCGCCTCGGTGCTCATCGCCGGTGAGGCCCAGCCGCCGGAGGTACACGCCCTGGTCATGGCCGTCAACGCGGCTCTCGGGAACCTCGGCCGCACCGTGGTCACCATCGAGCCCGTTGAGGGGAGCGCAACAGCGCTCCCCTTGGAGGACCTTGCGGCGGATATGGCGGCCGGCGCCGTCACCGATCTGCTCGTCATCGGTGCCAATCCTGTGTACGACGCGCCCCGCACCCTCGACCTCGCCGCGCGCCTTGGACAGGTCGGGTTCACCGCCCACCTGGGCCTGTACCACGATGAGACTGCGCGGCGATGCGCCTGGCACCTGGCGGCGGCCCACGACCTGGAATCCTGGAGCGACGCCCGCGCCCACGACGGCACCGCCGGCATCATCCAGCCGCTCATCGCGCCCCTGTACCAGGGCCGCACCCCGCACGAAGTGCTCGCCATGCTCCAGGACAGCGCCGCGGGCGCCACGGGATACGAGATCGTGCGCGAACACTGGCGGCAGGGACAGGCGGCCGGCGACTTTGAGCGGTGGTGGTGGACCGCGTTGCGAGCGGGCGTCATCCCCGGCACCCAGTCGCCGGAGGCCGCGACCACCATCAGCCCCGCCGCGATAGAACAGGCCGCGGCCGCGCTGACGCCCGGAGCGGCAGCCGCGCCCGGGCTCGAACTCTTCATGAGCCCGGACCCCACGGTCTGGGATGGACGGTTTGCCAACAACGCGTGGCTCCAGGAACTCCCCAAGCCCATCACCCGAGTGACCTGGGATAACCCCGCACTCGTCAGCCCCCGCACCGCGGAGCGGATCGGGCTGAAGACCGGGGATGTCGTGAGCGTCAGCGCGCGCGGACAGGAGATCGAGGCCGCGGTCCTCGTGAACCCCGGCCAGGCCGACGACTGCATCGGCCTGACGATCGGCTACGGCCGGACGGCCTGCGGGAGGACCGGCGATGGAACCGGGTTCGACGTGTACCCGCTGCGGGCCCCGGGCTCCCTGTGGTGCGCGGTCAACGCCGGGGTACGGCGGACCGGCCGCACCAGCGCGCTGGCACTGACCCAGCGCCACCACGCCATGGAGGGGCGCGACCTGGTGCGCACCGTGACCCCGCCGCCGGTGGATCGCCCGCAGCCGGCGGGGTCCGGGCCGGAGGACCGCGCCGTCCACCTCTCGCTCTACCCGGCCGTGAAGCGCGAGGGACAGCAATGGGGCATGTCGATCGACCTCGCCGCGTGCACCGGATGCCAGGCCTGCGTCATCGCCTGCCAGGCGGAGAACAACATCCCGGTCGTCGGCAAGGAGCAGGTGCGCCGGGAGCGGGAGATGCACTGGATCCGCGTGGACCGTTACTACAGCGGCTCGCTCGCGGACCCCGCGATCCTGCGCCAGCCGGTCCCGTGCATGCAGTGCGAGAACGCGCCGTGCGAACTCGTCTGCCCGGTGGGCGCCACCCAGCACAGCGCCGACGGCCTCAACGACATGGTGTACAACCGCTGCATCGGCACCAGGTACTGCTCCAACAACTGCCCCTACAAGGTCCGCCGCTTCAACTTCCTCCAGTACACCGACAACACGACCGAATCCCTCAGGCTCCAGCGCAACCCGGAGGTGACCGTCCGCGCCCGCGGCGTCATGGAGAAGTGCACCTATTGCGTCCAGCGCATCCGCGCCGCGGACATCCACGCCCGCAGGGAGAACCGGACCATCCGTGACGGCGAGGTCGTGACCGCCTGCCAGCAGGCCTGTCCGGCCGGGGCGATCATCTTCGGTGACGTGGCCGACCCCCTGGCCCGTGTCTCTGTCGCCAAGCGCGACCCCCGCGACTACGCCCTGCTCGCGGACCTCAACACCCGCCCGCGCACGACGTATCTGGCCGACATCCGCAACCCCGGCCCCACCCGGGCGGCCGCCGGCCGGGGAGCACCATGACCACCGCCGCCCCGCCCCTCCTTGACCCGCGCCACAGTTACGCGTCGATCACCGATCGCATCGTGGAAATCTCGCTGCGGCGCAACTTCCCGTTCGCCTGGGTCGCGATGGTCGGGATCGCATTCTCGGTCGTCGGCCTGATGATGGTCTCGATCCTCTGGCTGCTCTCCTGGGGCGTAGGCGTGTGGGGGATCAACATTCCCGTCGCCTGGGCCTTTGCGATCACCAACTTCGTGTGGTGGATCGGGATCGGGCACGCCGGGACGCTCATCTCCGCGATCCTCCTGCTCATGCGCCAGCCCTGGCGCAACTCGATCAGCCGCTTCGCGGAGGCCATGACCCTCTTCGCCGTCGCCAACGCGGGCCTGTTCCCGCTCCTCCACCTGGGGCGTATCTGGAAGTTCTTCTACCTGTTCCCCTACCCCGACACGCTGGGCCTCTGGCCCCAGTGGCGCAGCCCCCTCGTGTGGGACGTCATCGCCGTCCTCACCTACTTCACCGTCTCGCTCCTGTTCTGGTACCTCGGCCTGCTGCCGGACCTGGCCTCGATGCGCGACGCGGCCGCCCGCAGGTGGGTCCGAGTCGCCGCCGGGATCGCGGCGCTGGGCTGGCGCGGCTCCGCCCGGCACTGGCAGCGCTACCAGATGGCCTACCTGCTGCTGGCCGGCCTCGCCACACCGCTTGTCGTGTCGGTGCACAGCATCGTGTCGCTGGACTTTTCGGTCGCGCTCGTCCCGGGATGGCACACCACCATCTTCCCGCCCTACTTCGTCGCCGGCGCGATCTTCTCGGGGTTCGCGATGGTCCTGACCCTGGCGATCCCGCTCCGGTCGGCCTTCGGCCTCCAGGACTTCATCACCGCGCGCCACCTGGACTGCATGGCCAAGGTCATGCTCGCCAACGGCCTGATCGTCGCCTACGGCTACCTGGCCGAGGACTTCACCGCGTGGTACAGCGGCGACCTCTACGAGGTCAGCAAACTCAGGGACCACCTCTTCGGCGGGGGCGCGGCGCTCTACTGGGCCGTCATGTTCTGCAACGTGCTCGTGACCCAGGCCCTGTGGTTCAGGCGGGTCCGCACCCGCCCGCTCCCGCTCCTGCTGGTCGCCCTCGTCATCAACGTCGGGATGTGGCTGGAACGCTACGACATCATCGTGGGCAGCCTCAGCAGCGACTTCATGCCCTCCGCCTTCGGCGGGTTCAGCGGGACGTTCTGGGACTGGTCCCTGCTCGCGGGGTCGCTGGGCCTGTTCACGCTGCTGTTCCTTGTGTTTATCCGCGTTGTCCCCATGATGTCGATGTTCGAACTGCGCGACCAGTTGTTCAAGGAGCGCCGGGCCGCGGGGTCGGGCGCCCCGCGCGACGACCACCCGCGGACGCACGCCGAGGTCGCGCCGCCGAGCGGCCCTCTGCACGGCGTCCTCGCGGAGTTCCACGACGCCCAGTCCGTGACCGGGGCCGCCCGCAGCGCCCGCGCCGCGGGCTACCGCGACCTCGACGCCTACACCCCGTTCCCTGTCGAGGACCTGCCCGAGGCCCTGGGCCTGCCCCCCACGCGGATCCCGCTCCTGGTCCTGGCCTGCGGGATCCTCGCCGGCGCCTCCGCCTACTTCCTCATGTGGTACTCGGCCGTCATCGACTTCCCCTGGAACATCGGCGGCCGCCCGCTCAACAGTTGGCCCTCGTTCATACCGATCACCTTCGAGATCACCGTCCTGGGCGGCGCCCTCGGCGCCTTCTTCGGCGTCCTGGCCGGCAGCGGCCTGCCCCTGCTCTACCACCCCGTCTTCAACGTTCCCGGATTTGAACGCGCCACCCGCGACCGCTTCTTCCTGTGCGTCCGGACCTCCGACGCCCAGGCCGGTCCCGTCCACGGGATGCTCCGCGCCCTCGGACCCATCCGTGTCAGCGAAGTCAGGGGCCCGCCGCCATGACGCGCACGACACGCGACCGTGCCCGAACCCACACCGCGGCGGCCGCGGCGCTGGCCGCCTGCGTCCTCTGCCTCGGATGCGGGGACAGCGATCCGAACATGCGCCGCCAGCCGCGGTACCGTGCGTTCGATGCCAGCGCATCCTTCATCGACGGCGCCTCGGCGCGCCCGCTGGTGCCCGGCACCGTGCCCCGCGATGCACCCGCCGCCCCGCCGGGAAGGCCGCCCCAGCCCCCGACCACGATGGCGCTGCTGCTCCGCGGCCAGGAGCGCTTCGACATCTTCTGCTCCATGTGCCACGGGCGCGACGCGTACGGCCGCGGGATGGTGGTGCAGCGCGGGTTCCCGGAGCCGCCCTCGCTCCACGCCGCGGACATCCGCGCCAAGCCCGATGAGCACTACTACCAGGTGATCGCGGAAGGACTGGGCAAGATGCCCCCCTACGGGCGCATGGTCGGCCCGGACGATGCCTGGGCCGTCATCGCCTACATCCGCGCACTGCAACTCAGCCAGCACGCCTCACCGGATGACGTCCCGCCTGACCACCGCAGCGCCCTGGAGCCTCACGGGCCGGAGGGTGCGCCATGAGCGGCCAATCGCCCGGGTGGACCCCGGCGGCGCGCTGGGCCATGGCCGTGGCCCTGCTGGGCTGGGCCGCGGGCGCGGCCGAGTTCGTCCTGGCGCCACATGTTTTCCTGCGCGGCTACCTCGCGGCGTTCGTCTTCTGGTGCGGCGTGCCGCTGGGAAGCGGCGCGATCCTCATGCTGTACTACCTGGTGGGCGGGCGCTGGGGCCAGGCGCTGCGGCCGCTCCTGGAGTGCGGAGCCGCGACCATCCCGATCCTTGCGATTCTCTTCATCCCCGTCATCCTCGGCCTGTGGAGCCTGTACCCCTGGGCGGACGCCGCCCGCGTCGCCCAGAGCGAAGCCCTCCGGCACAAGGCCGTCTACCTGAACCCGGCCTTCTTCATCGTGCGTGCCGCGGCGTTCTTCCTCATCTGGTGCATCGGCGCATGGGCGCTGGTGCCACGGTCCCGCCGCGCCGCGTCTGGGGGCCCCGCCCCCGCCGCGCTGTCCGCCGCGGGCCTCATCGTCTACGGGCTCACCGTCAGCCTCGCCGCCGTGGACTGGATCGCCTCGCTGGAGCCCGTGTGGTACTCGAGCGTGTTCGGCATGTACGTCATGATCGGCCAGGCCCTCACCGCCCTTGCGCTGGCCATCCTCGGCATCGTGTGGCTGGCGCCGCGCCACGCGGACCCCGCCGCGGTCGTCGGTGTCCTGCACGACCTCGGCAACCTGCTGCTGACCTTCGTGATCCTGCACGCGTACCTCGCCTATGTGCAGTTCCTCATCATCTGGAACGGCAACCTGCCGCACCAGGACTCCTGGTACCTGCCGCGCTCCCACGGCGTGTGGGGAGCCGTCAGCCTTCTCCTGATCCTGATCCACTTTGCGCTGCCGTTCTGCGCCCTGCTCTTCCGCCGCGTCAAGCGCAACCCCCGACCGATGGCCGCCGTCGCCATCCTGATCCTTGCCGCCCAGGCCGTGGAGGCGGTGTGGATGGTCGTGCCATCGTCCGCGGGGCCGGCCCTTGCCGCCGTCGCGCCGGCTGTCGCCCTGATCGCCGGCATCGGCGGCCTCTGGCTGGTGCTCGCCGCCCGACTCTGGCGCCGGCGCCCGGTCCCGCCCCAGCCCGTCCAGGAGCAAGCCCCGTGACCCTCACCACCGGCCGGCACACGCCCCGCGGCTACGAGCCCGGGGTCCGGAGCGTCCGCGGCATCCTCGTCTTCGCCGCGATCCTCGTCCTGACCCTGGTTGCCGTCGATGTCGCCGTCTGGGGTCTGCTCAGGGTCTTCCGCGGCGGCGCGCCCGAGGTGCCCTCCCCTGTCCCGTCCACCCTGTCCGAGTTCTCCTCCGTCCAGAACTGGCCCGATCCGCCGGGTGATCTGGCCCGGACACGCCGCCGGGAAGACGAGCACCTTCTTGGCTACGGCTGGATCGACCGCGACCACGGGGTCGTTCGCATCCCGATCACACGCGCCATGGAGTTGCTCGCCGCGCCCGGCGGCGGCCGCAACGGGCCCGGGACACCCCCATGATCCTTGATCCTTCCTCGTCAAGTGCCGCCCGTTTCAGCGATGTTTTCACCGCGCTGATGGTGTTCGCCGGCGCCATCGTCCTGCTCGTCCTGGGCCTTGTCGTGGTGTACTGCACCCGGTACCGCGCCGGCTCCGGCGCTGACCGCAGCGGCCGCCTTGTCCATGTGGGGAAACTGGAGGCACTGGCGATCGGCGCCATGGCCGTCACGTTCGGCGCACTCTTCGTGTGGGCCGCGAAACTCTATTTCGACAACGCCACCCCGCCCGCGGACGCCCGCACCATCTACATCGTGGCCCGCCAGTGGATGTGGAAGGTCGAGCACCCCGGCGGCCGGCGCGAGATCAACGAACTGCACATCCCCATCGGGGAACCGGTCAGACTCGTGATGATCTCGCAGGACGTGATCCACAGTTTCTTCATCCCCCGGTTCCGCCTGAAGCAGGACGTCCTGCCCACCCGCTACACCACCCTCTGGTTCGTCGCGTACGAGCCCGGCGAGTTCCACCTGTTCTGCTCGCAGTACTGCGGCGCCGACCACTCCCAGATGCGCGGGACGGTCGTCGCCATGGAGCCGGCGGAGTTCCAGCGCTGGCTTGGTCCGTCGCCGATGGTGCCGGCCCCCGTTCCCGGCACCCCGGGCACCCCCCAGGGCGGGCTGGCCGCGGGCGGCCGGAGCGTGTTCTTCGCGCTCGGGTGCAACGCCTGCCACGTCCCGGGCGCGTCGGTCCGAGCCCCGCGCCTCGACGGTATCTGGGATCGCCCGATCGCCCTCCGCAACGGCCAGACCGTGACCGGTGACGAGCAGTACATCCGCGAGTCCATCCTCGACCCCAA
The DNA here is from genome assembly GCA_020849105.1 of Phycisphaerales bacterium. GTDB lineage: Bacteria > Planctomycetota > Phycisphaerae > Phycisphaerales > UBA1924 > JADLGW01. The sequence continues at coordinate 144,425 of JADLGW010000048.1, forward strand.
CGCCAAGATCTCCGCCGGGTACACCCCGCCGTCGCTCATGCCCACCTACCGCGGGACCGTCACGCCGGAGCAGATCACCCAGTTGATCGAGTTCATCAAGTCGCTCCGCGACGGCTGGCCGCCCGGCCTGTCGCCCGTCCAGCACCCGAGCCAAACCGGGGAGAAGCCATGACCACACTCCCGGCCGCCGTGCGACAGGAAAGTTACCTGGCGGAGGGGCGGACGATCCGTTCCTGGCTGCTCAGCGTCGACCACAAGCGCATCGCCATCCTGTACCTGGTGGCGATCACCGGGCTGTTCGTCATCGGCGGCTTCGCGGCGATGCTCATCCGGGTCCACCTGCTCACCCCGCAGGGAGCCCTGGTCTCCAAGGAGGAGTACAACCGCCTCTTCACGCTCCACGGGACGACGATGGTCTGGTTCTTCCTGATCCCCTCGATCCCGACCGTGCTCGGCAACTTCCTGCTGCCCCTGATGGTCGGCGCTCGCGACCTGGCCTTCCCGCGGCTGAACCTGGCCAGTTGGTACGTCTTTGTCGCCGGCGGCTGCGTCGCCATGGCCGCGATGTTCGCCGGTGGCGTGGACACCGGCTGGACGTTCTATACCCCGTACAGCACGCGATTCGCCAGCCCGGCGGTGGTCCTCCTGCTCCTGGGCATCTTCATCGCGGGGTTCTCGTCCATCTTCACGGGCCTGAACTTCATCGTGACAACGCACACGATGCGCGTCCCCGGATTGACCTGGCTCCGCCTGCCGCTCTTTGTCTGGTCGCTGTATGCCACCAGCCTCGTCCTGGTCCTGGCGACTCCCGTGCTGGCGATCGTCCTGGTGCTCCTGGGCGTTGAACGCCTGTGGGGCGTGGGCATCTTCGACCCGGCCCTCGGGGGCGACCCGGTCCTCTTCCAGCACCTCTTCTGGTTCTACTCCCACCCCGCGGTCTACATCATGATCCTGCCCGGCATGGGGGTGGTCAGCGAGATCATCCCCTGCTTTGCGCGACGCCCCATCTTCGGGTACCGCTTCGTCGCGATGTCCAGCCTGGCGATCGCGGTCCTGAGTTTCCTGGTGTGGGGCCACCACATGTTCGTCTCGGGCCAGAGCATCTACGCCTCCATGGCCTTCTCCATCCTGAGTTTCCTGGTCGCCGTCCCCTCGGCCATCAAGGTCTTCAACTGGACGTTCACGCTCCGCAAGGGCACCATCCGCCTCAGGACCCCGATGCTCTACGCCCTGGGCTTCGTCGGCCTGTTCACCATCGGCGGCCTGACCGGGCTGTTCGTCGCGTCGCTGCCTGTGGACGTCCACGTCCACGACACCTACTTCATCATCGCCCATTTTCACTACATCATGGTCGGGGGCGCCGTCATGGCCTACCTGGGCGGGATGCACTTCTGGTGGCCCAAGATCAGCGGCCGCATGTACCCCGAGGGCTGGGGCGTCTTCAGCGCGGTCCTGATGTTCATCGGGTTCAACCTGACATTCTTCCCGCAGTTCATCCTGGGCTACGAGGGCATGCCGCGCCGCTACGCCACCTACCCGGCGGAGTTCCAGGTCCTCAACGTGCTCTCGACCGCCGGCGCCTCCATCCTGGGCGTTGCGTACGTCGCGCCCCTGGTCTACTTCCTGTGGTCGCTCCGCTCCCCGCCCACGGCCGCCCCCAACCCCTGGGGCGCCAGGGGGCTGGAGTGGCAGACGACCTCCCCACCGCCGCCGGAGAACTTCGTGGCGCCCCCGATCGTCGCCGACACGCCCTACGACTACGACCACCCGGCCCCCGAGGATCCGACCCATGGCTGATGCGCTCCTGGCCCCGCAGTTCGAGGACCGCGCCCAGCAGCACGAGTCGGCCGCGCTGGGCATGTGGGTCTTCCTGACCAGCGAGGTGATGCTCTTCGGCGGGCTTTTTACCGCGTACACGATCTACCGGACGCTCTACCCCCATGACTTCGCGGCCGCCAGCCCCCGTCTCTACGAATCCATCGGCGCCACCAACACGGCCATCCTCATCGTGAGCAGCCTGACGATGGCCCTGGCCGTGCGTGCCGCTCCCACGGGGGCGCGCCGCGCCACGACCCTCTGGCTCTCCCTGACCGTGCTGCTGGGCCTGGCCTTCCTGGGCTTCAAGGCCCTGGAGTACGGCCTGGACTACACCGAGCACCTCGTCCCGGCCGTGAACTTCATCCCGCCGCCGGGCGCCGACCCCGGACCGGCCGAACTCTTCATGGTCTTCTACTTCATCATGACCGGGCTGCACGCCGTCCACGTCACCTGCGGCATCGCGATGATCGCGGGCCTCGCCGCCGCGTCCGCTCGCCGGCGCCCGATCGAACGCCTCGCCAACACGATCGAGATGACCGGCCTGTACTGGCACCTCGTGGACATGATCTGGATCTTCCTGTTCCCGCTCCTCTACCTGGTGAAGTGATGACGCGCGTCTCAACCATCCGGGCGTATGTCGCGGTCGCGGCCGCACTCCTGATCCTGCTCGCGGCCACCTCGCTCGTGGCCCGGCTGGACCTTGGCGCCATGAACGTGCTCATCGCGCTCGTCATCGCCGCCGTCAAGGCCGGGCTGGTCGCCACCTTCTTCATGCACCTGCGGACCAGCAGCCCCCTCATGCGCATCTTCGCGGGCACCGGGCTGCTGTGGCTGGGCATCATGATGGCTCTGTCGCTGAATGACTACCTCACGCGGTCCTGAGGCGGCATGGCTGGTCCCGGGCCTCCCTTCCACATGTCTGATCGCATCGCGTGAACGAGCCGGACCCTGTTCCCTCCGCCCCGCCAACCGCTGGGTAGACACGGGGCCCGGGTCACGGGACGGGGCCGGGGGAGGAAGCGGGGCGAACCGGGCGAGGCGCAGGAGCAGGGAGGCGGCTCGGCGCGCGGTCTCGCGGGAGCGGCGGCGGAGTTCGCCGTGGCGGGGGCTGCCGGGGTCGGCGGCGGCGCGGGACTCCT
>JADLGW010000049.1 GCA_020849105.1 Phycisphaerales bacterium
CATGGACGCCGAGTTCGTACGATCCGCGAGAGGTGCGGCTGGGAACCCATTCGAACGCGCCGCCCCAGGTATTCCTCGACGTTGGGATCAGTTCGCCCGAACTCGACGACTGGACCCCCATCGAGGGCGAGGGCTCCTTCCAGGTTGTCCCCGCGCCGGGAGGGATCGGCGCACTCGTAGCCGCGGTGTTCTTCGCCGGGTGCAGGCGGCGTCAGGGGAGTGACCACCGCGACCACAGGGTCCGGTACGGCGCGGGGTCGCGGGCAGCCTCGTACATCAGGAAGTACCGGTAGTCGCGGATGGATTCGGGCGACAGGTTGAGGGCGGCGGCGTCCCTGAACCACGCGGGCACCTGCTCGGCCATCTCCGCTGGCAGGCTGTCGGACAGGAAACAGTGGGGGAGCACGCGGACGATGGTCTCGAAGGTCTGGCGGCCGCCGACGCGGCGGTACCAGGTCTGGGTGAGTTCAAGGGCCGCCCGGCGGTGGTCAGCCGCGGCCGCGTCGTAGCCGATGGCCTTGATGTACTCCTCCGCCGGGCGCACGCCGCGGAAGTCCTCGCGGAACGCCATCAGGTGCCCGAGCCATGGGGCCCCGGTCAGTTTGAGGTCGTCACGCGTCCTGACGTACCGGCGAAGGGCGGCGACGTGCAGGGCGGCGTGGGCCTCGAGGGCGTCGAGCAGCGGGCGGGCGAGTTCCCGCAAGTGCGGGAGGTCGGGGGCGGCGGGGGTGAACGACTCGGCGTGGCGGCCGATGATGCGGGCCAGCAGGTCGCTTCCTCCGGAGAACCAGGCCGGACACTCGTAGCCGTACTGGTCCCCCGGTTTCGGCCGCAGGATCGCTCGGGCCTTGTCCAGGGCTTCGGCGGGGTCGCCGGTGGCCATGCCGATGCACCAGTCGATGCACTCGGAGGTGCGGACACCGTTGGGCCCGTGCCCGAAGCCCGGCAGCAGCCGGACCTGGACCTTCTGGTGCCCGAGTTCGGCGAACACCCGGCGCGAGCCCGTGCTCTGGGCGTAGGGGACGACCGGATCGGCGGTGCCGTGCATGAAGACGATGGGGATGCCGTGCAACGCATCGATGTTGGTCCAGTTCCAGGCGCCCGAGCCGTGCGCGACGACGCCGTCCACAAGTTCCGGATGCTGCCCGGCGAAATAGGTTGCGAAAAAGCCGCCCTGGCTGTGTCCGTACAGGAAGATGCGGCGAACCGGGAGCAGCGCCGTGACCTCCCTGAGGAGCGCGGCGAAGGCGTCGGCGTCCTGATCGCGTCCCAGGAAGAGGCGTGAGCCCTCGATGCCTGGGCTGGTGCCGTCGGGCGACAGGAGGAAGTCGTCCGGACGGAAGACCACGGGCTCGTGGTTCGCCAGGCCCCAGCGGTAGTCCAGGCCAGTGCCGTGGAGGATGACGATGAGGTCCCGAGTCTGGCCCTTCCTCAGCCCGGTGGGGATGGACCACTGGCAGCGCAGGCCGCCGGCGGACTTCCAATCCCGGGCCACATGCGGCCGAACCGAGACGGAAGGGGGCGTGGATTCAAAGGGTTGTTCAACAGGGGATGAGGGGGCGGCGGAGGGGGGTGCCGCGGGCGGGGGAGCATCCTGTGCGAGCACGCTGCCCACGCCCACCAGCACAACAAGCAACAGCGCAAACACGGCCGCGAGGTTATTCACGGTGGCCCGGCACCCGCTCTTGTCCCGGAGTTCGCTCATCGGCGACGGCCCCCTCACGCAGGATACCCAGCCCCGGTGGCGATGCCGCGGGACCCCCAGGCGCCGTGACTGTAACGGGTGTGTAACTGGTGGCTGTAGGGGCTTCGCTCCCGGGAACAGGGCCGGGTAGGGTTCCGTACCACCGAGGGGTTGGTACCATCCCGCCCCCCCACCCTTGCCGGTGAAGGGCAGTCAGCAGAAAGGTTTGCGCATGGGATCGTCCAATGTGTGCTGGGGCATCGAGATCGGTTCGGGCGGGATCTCCGCGATCAAACTGGAAACGAGCGGCAGCGGGTTCAACGTCCTGGATTTCGCGGTGCTGCCGCACAAGCGGGTGATGTCCACACCGGACCTTGACCAGGCGGAGGCGATGCGGCTGGCGCTGGGGGCGTTCGCCGGGCAATACGACCTCACCGGGGCGCAGGTGGCGGTGTCGGTGCCGGGTCACGCCGCGTTCGCGCGGTTCGCGAAGTTGCCGCCGGTGGAGCCCAAGAAGGTTCCCGATATCGTGAAGTTCGAGGCCGTGCAGCAGATCCCGTTCCCGATTGATGACGTGGAGTGGGACTACCAGACGTTCGTGAGCCCGGATTCGCCGGAGGTCGAGGTCGGGATCTTCGCGATCACCCGCGACCGGATCATGGAGCGGCTGCGCCTGTACGAGGAAGTCGGGCTGACGCCCGACTTCGTGACGCTGTCGCCGGTGGCGGCATACAACGCGGTCGCGTACGACCTGGAGTTCGGGGAAAAGACTCCGGGCACGATCATCCTCGACATCGGGACGACCTCAACGGACCTGGTGATCTCCGAGCCCGGCCGTGTGTGGGTGCGGACGTTCCCGATCGGCGGGCACCACTTCACGGAGGCGGTGGTCAGCGCGTTCCAACTCAGTTACCCCAAGGCCGAGAAACTGAAGCGCGAAGCCGAGAGCACCAAGCACGCCCGCCACGTCTTCCAGGCGATGCGCCCGGTGTTCGCGGACCTGGCCCAGGACGTGCAGCGCTCCATCGGGTACTACCAGTCGCTGCACAAGGACGCCAAACTGACCCGGCTGATCGGCCTGGGATCCACGTTCCGCCTGCCGGGCATCCGAAAGTTCCTGCGCCAGCAGTTGCAACTGGACGTCTACCGCCTGGAGCAGTTCAAGCGGCTGAACGTGGAGGGCACGCGGGCCGGGGAGTTCCAGGCCAGCGCCATCAACCTGGCGACGGCGTACGGGCTGGCGCTGCAGGGCCTGGGCGAGGCGGCCCTGAACGTCAACCTGATGCCCGCGGCGGTCATCAAGGCCGCGATGTGGAAGCGGAAGATCCCGTGGTTCGGCGTGGCCGCGGCTGTGGCCCTGGCGGCCAGCGGGGCGATGTTCACGCGGTGGTTCATGGACCGGACGAACATCGCGGACAATCCACGCCCGCAGGTGGTGGACGAGGTGCTGCGGCAGGTTGCATTGCTGAAGGGTGAGGCCGCGGACGTGATCGCCGGAGACCCGAACCTTCTGGCGTCGGACCTGATGGGGCTGCTCGCCAACCGCGGGGTCTACGCGCAGATCGTGGGCGACGTGAAATCAATCCTCGCGACGGCGCAGGAGCGCGCCGGGGCGTGGCCCCCCGAGGGGGTGGCCGGCTCCACGTCCAAGGCGTGGGGCCCGGCGCTCGTGGTGACGCGGATGTCGGCGGTGTACGAGCCCGAGGTGACGGCGGCTGACCTGGAGTCGTCGTTCCAGGGCGGGGTGGCCCACCCGGCGCGGATCAAGGTCGACGTGGAGTTCGAGACGACGCAGCCCGAGCCGATGCGCTTCGCGCTGCGGACCATCGACGAGTGGCTGCGGGCCAACACGGAGCGCCCGGGTGTGCCGTACACGATCCAGGCCGGCACGCCCGCGTCGCGGATCGTGGGAACGCCCCGGACAATCGCCGCGGCCGAGGAGCCCGGGAAGCCCGCCGGTGGCGCCGCGCCCGCGGGACGCGGCGCACGGATGAGCGAGGCGGAACTGATCAAGGAGAGCCAGCGACTGATGGAGGAGCAGGGGAGGCGCAAGGACGTGATCAACACCGGCGACACGCGCGCGCCCGCGGTGTCCGCGGCGGAGCGCGAGGGATCGCAGAACTGGGCTCGCGACCTTGACGAGGTGAAGAAGGAAGCTCCGCTGGCGGAGCCGCCCGGGCCGCCCCCGGGGACGGTGATCACGACGATCTCGGCCAGTTGGTACGCGGTGATCGCGGGGCCCAAGGCGCCCGCGGAAGGGGGCACCTGATGGGACGGGTCATGGCGTTTGTGAAATCGAATATGGCGATCGTGATCCTGTGCGCGGTCATGATCGTCGTGCTCCCCTCGGCGCTGGTGGGCAGTTCGATGCTCAACCACCGGCTGCGGACCGCGCGCCAGCAGGCGGTGGACAAGGACGTGCGCGACCTGGACCAGGCCAAGGTCAAGTACACGATCCCCGCGACCGAGCCGGGCGCGGCGGCCGTGGAACTCAGCACCGAGCCCAACGCGGAGTTGACCAGGTCGTTCCGCGAGGCCCGGCAGACCATCGAGGCCCGGATCAGGGAACTGGCCGACACCGCGAACGAGATCAACAAGGAGGGGCACGGCGTGCTGGTGCAGGGGCTCTTCCCGGAGCCGACGAGCGAGCCGATCTTCAAGAAACTGGAGATGGCGGAGAAACTGGCCGGGAAGCCGGGGCGGCCCTCCGTCTACGACGCCCTGCTGACCTCGATCAACGCCGGGACCGCGGCGGACCCCACGCCCCTGATGCAGGACCTGCAGGACTACCGGGCGCGCGAACTCGATAAGGTGCGGGCCGAACGCGGATCCGACACCCTGTCGGAGGAAGAGGAAAAGGCGCTGGCGAAGAAACTGGTCGAGCGCCGGATCGGGTTTTACCAGCAGCGGGCCCGGAACATCTCCGTGTACGCGGACCCGGACGTGTTCCGGTCGGTGAAGCCCAAGGGGGGCATCACCGGCGAGAAGCCCACATGGGAGTACTTTGTCTCCCAGTGGGACTACTGGTTTGTGCAGGACCTGATCCGTGCGGTGGGCCAGGCGAACGCGGTCGGCGGCAAGCCGGGCCCCCTGGACCAGAGCCCGGTGAAGCGGATTGTGTCGATCAAACTGGACGACCTGCCGATCTACGGCGAGACGTCGCTGGTGAACGATACCTGGACGCCGACGGACACCCAGTCGCGGGCCCCGCTGGACCCGAGGGCGTCCGTGACGGGGCGCAGGAGCAGCAAGGCCAACAAGTTGTACGACGTGCGGTACGCGACGCTGACACTGGTGGTGGACTCCGCGAAAATACAGGACGTGATCAACGCGATCTCACGGACGAACTTCATGAGCGTGATCGGCGTGGACGTTGCACCCGTGGACGCCTGGAGGGACCTGGATGAGGGCTTCTATTACGGGCCGGCGCACGTGGTGGAAGCGACGTTCAGGGTCGAGTCGGTGTGGCTGCGGAGCTGGACCGCCGACCTGATGCCCGACGACCTGCGGATCAACCTGGGTATGGAGGCACGCGACCCGGAGGCCGCCGCCAGGGCCGCGGAGGCCGCCGCCGCGGCGGCGCCGAGCGCCGCGCCGGCCCCGGCCGCCAAGGGGCGCCGGAACCAGGACGATGACGATTTGGGCGGTCGGGGTGGTCGCGGCGGGGGCGGTTGATGGGATCGTGCGCGGGGCCCGCAGGGCTGCGCGGATTCGGGCACCCCGCCGGGCGGGGACAACAAGGGCACACCAGACCGCCGGTCCGCGGCGGGGCACCAGGACAGAAGCCATGAAACTCAAGGGCGTGAGCACGTTCGAGCAATACGTCGAGAAGATCGTGCTGGCGGTGGTATCCGTTGTGCTGCTGGGCGTTGTGGCCATGCAGGTGCTGCTGCAGCCGAACCAGATCAAGGTCGGCAACGGCCCGCTCGTGCCGCCGGGGCAGGCGTACTACGCGGTCCGAGACCGTGCCAACGCCGTCAAGGGGAAACTCAACGACACCATGCCCGCCGGACGGCCCGACGTGAGCCCGCAGCCGCTGGCGCAGAAGTTTGAGCAGGCGTTCCAGGCGCCGGTCGCGCCGGAGGGGCCGCGGGTGGCGTTCGGGATGCCGCTCTCGGTGACCGGGACGGAAGTCGCGGCCCAGCAGGGGAGTGGATCGGTCGCACCGATCGCGCCGGTGGCCGTGCCGGCGCCGACGGGAGCGGTGGCGGTGGCGCGGTGGTCCACGCTGGACCCGGCCGAAGTGGTGAACAACGCCGAACTCCGGAACCTGGTCGGAGCGGAGCAACCCTTCGACAAGGCGTCGGTGAGCGTGGAAGCGACGTTCGACGGGGCGGCGCTCAAGAGGGCCCTGCTCACAGACCCCGATGGGGACACGGGCCCGGTGCGGGCGGTGCCCTCGCAGTGGTGGTCGCAGATGGAGATCTTCGGCGTCCGGCTGGAACGCGAGGAACTGACGGACACGGGTGAATGGACCGGGTTGACGCGGGTCGCCGCGCTGCCCGGGCGACAGGACCTCGCAGCCGAAATGACCAAGCAGGCGGTATCCGTCGGCGACCTCGACCCGTGGCTCGCGCAGGCCCAGCAGTACAGCAACGAGGTCCGGCGCCCCGAGTTCTACCGAGTCGTGGCGGGGCGGCAGTGGATGCCGCCGACGGAGGCCGCGAAACTGGGCGGCGCCGGCCGGTCGCAGGAACTGGACCAGGAGATGCGCCGGCGTGCCAGGTTGCTGGCGGATCGCGATCGGTTTGAGGCGGCTCTGGCCGCCCGGGGAGCCGCGCGACCGAACCAGGGTGAGCCGGGCGGGGGCGGCGGCGGGCGGGGCAAGGCCATCGGGAGCGGCGGCGGCCGCACGGGGCAGCCGGAAGCGCAGCCCAAGGCCGACCCGGTGGTGGCGAACCTGGAGCGGCAACTCAAGAGCACGGAGGACGAGATCGCCAAGGTGGACGAGAAGATCCTTGCAATGGGCTTCGATCCGGAGACCGGGATGGCCAGGGCTCCCGAGGGCGGGGACGGCGATGTGCGGTCGGGGCCGCTGCTGGACGATGCCCGGGTACAGGTATGGACACACGACCTGACGGCCGAACCCGGCAAGACCTACCGGTATCGGTTGACGGTGCTGCTGAACAACCCGGCGTTCGGGCGCGGGGCCAGCATGGTGCCGGAACAGCAGGAACTGGCGAAGAAGGTAGTGGTTGAGAGCACGCCGTCTGAGTGGACCGCCCCCGTGCCGGTGCCGCCGCGGACGGCACTGTTCATCACGAGCGCCAACGAGGGGACCGACTTCGGGAGCCAGGCCGGGGCGACGGTAGAGGTGTACCAGATGTTCTATGGGTACTACCGGCGCGGTTCAGCCCGGGTGGAGCCGGGGGACGCGGTGGTGGCCGATGTGGACCTGCCGAAGAAGATCGTGCTGCCCATCTGGGACGTCGAAAAACTGAAGTCAGCAGACCCGAATCGGCCCGCGTCAGCCCCCCAGCCGGGGAGGGCGGTTGCCCCGGCAGACATCATCCTGCCGCCGGGGCGGGGCCCGGCCCGGACGGCGCCGGGCAGCACGCCGCGGCCGGGGGAAGAGGTCCAGCCCGCGCCCCTGCCCGAAGGGGCGACGGCCTGGAACAAGCCCATCGTGGTATCGCTGGAGACGGTGCTCCTGGACGTGGCGAGGAAGCCTGTGGTGATCGAAACCGGGCTCGGCGCGGCCAAGACGCGATACGAGGCGTTTCTCCGGCGGCCCACGGGCCAGATCGAGGTTCGGGTGCCCGATGATGACCGGGAATCCGACCTGTACCGGCGGGTGACGGCTTCGGCGAAGGAGGGCGAGACCCAGGGACAGCCGGTGGCGCCCACCGAGCCGCGTCGGACGCTGCCCATGCCGGGCGAGCGGCCGCGGCCTGGCAGCGGCGGCGGGGGGGGCATGGGCGGAGGTTGACCAGGATTCCGCGGGGATGAAGTTCCCGGCTTGACTGCCGGGGAGTGGCGTCTAGACTCTCGCCGCGACTTGGGAGATCGACCCAAGGGAATGCACCACAAGACCGGGATGATCCCGGGTGTTTGGGCCGCCGGAGGCGGGTTCGCCGCGTCTGTCGGAGTCTTTGACAACCGGATACGTGAATGAACGTCTACCCATCGCAGGGCGGCGTCGTGACGACCTCGTGTCGGCACCGCGGCGGCTTGTGGTGGGGTGAAATGTGTTGCAAGTAGAACACCGAAATACTCGAGCAATGTTGGTGTGGCCCGGCTCGTCACCGGCCCTGGCTGGGATGGCCCAGGAGGCAGGCCGAGCGGCAGGCTCCCGTGCGTGCAAAGCGGGAGTGAAGCGTGCCGTCCGGTTGGTGCGATCGGTCCACAAGAGCACACGGTGGATGTCTTGGCGTCGAGAGGCGATGAAGGACGCGGTAACCTGCGAAAAGCCCTGGGGAGCTGGTAAACGAGCTGCGATCCAGGGGTATCCGAATGGGGCAACCCATCCCTTCGGGGATACCTCACTCTGAATGCATAGGGGTGAGGAGCGAACGTGGAGAACTGAAACATCTCAGTATCCACAGGAAAAGAAAGCAACAGCGATTCCGTCAGTAGCGGCGAGCGAACGCGGACAAACCGACAGCGGGAGCGAACGCGCTGGAATGCGCGGCCCGAGAAGGTGAAAGCCCTGTATCCCCAAGTCGGCAGGCCCATGAGTAGGCCCGGTCTCGTGAAACCCGGGTTGAACACGGGGGGTCCACCCTCCAAGGCTGAATACTCCTCGACGACCGATAGTGAATCAGTAAGGCGACTGAACGATGACAAGCACCGCGATGAGCGGAGTGAAAGAGTACCTGAAACCGTGTGCTTACAAGCGGTGGGAGCCCCAAGGCGTCGCAAGACGACGGGTGACCGCGTGCTTTTTGCATAATGAGCCGGCGAGTTAGTCTGTGCGGCGAGCCTAAGGCCCACCGGGCCGGAGGCGGAGCGAAAGCGAGTCTGAAACGGGCGCGCAGTCGCACGGGCTAGACGCGAAACCTTGTGATCTACCGTTGGTCAGACTGAAGGGCGGGTAACACCGCCTGGAGGGTCGAACGCGTGACCGTTGAAAAGGTCTGCGATGAACTGACGGGAGGACTCAAAGTGTAATCAAACTGGGAGATAGCTCGTTCTCTCCGAAATAACTTTAGGGTTAGCCTCGGGAATCACGCATCGGGGGTAGAGCGACTGGATGAGGGACGGGGCCTACCCGGCTGCCGCCCTCAACCAAACTCCGAATACCGATGACCAAGTCCCGGGAGATAGACGGCGAGTGACAATATCCGTCGTCAAAAGGAGAAAAATCCAGACCGCCAGCTAAGGCCCCTAATCTCTGCTCAGTTCGAAAGGAAGTCAGATTGCGGTGACAGCCAGGATGTTGGCTTAGAAGCAGCCACCATTTAAAGAGTGCGTAATAGCTCACTGGTCGAGGAATCTGGCGCCGATAATGATCGGGAATAAGCAGGGAGCCGAAGCCGCGGACTCACCGCAAGGTGAGTGGTAGGAGAGCGTTCCAGACCGCCGCGAAGCGGGAGCGACAAGCGACCGTGGAGCGTCTGGAAGTGAATATGCCGGCTTGAGTAACGATAAAACGGGTGAGAATCCCGTTCGCCATAAGCCCAAGGTTTCCTGGGGAAGGTAAATCCGCCCAGGGTTAGTCGGGACCTAAGGCGAGGCCGAAAGGCGTAGTCGATGGACAGCGGGTCAATATTCCCGCACCCTCGCGGAGATCAAACCGTTGTGCGGATTCCTTAGACCGGCGGGGCTGCCAGATGCCCTGGCCCTTGTGGCCGATGCCGGTGGCGGGAGTCTCTAGAAAAGCAGCGGGGGCAAAGCGAGGCCCGTACCAAAACTGACACAGGTGGGCGAGGCGAATAGCCTCAGGCGCTCGAGAGAACGGTCGTGAAGGAACTAGGCAAGTTAACCCCGTACGTTCGCAAGAAGGGGGCCCTCCTCCGCAAGGAGAGGGCGCAGAGAAAAGGGTCTGGGAACTGTTTATCAAAAACACAGCACTGTGCCAAGGCGCAAGCCGATGTATACAGTGTGACGCTTGCCCAATGCTGGAATGTCATGGAAGGGGGTCAGCCGCAAGGCGAAGCTCCCGACCTAAGCACCAGTCAATGGCGGCCGTAACTATGACGGTCCTAAGGTAGCGAAGTTCCTTGTCGGGTAAGTTCCGACGCGCATGAATAGCGTAATCACTGGACTCCTGTCTCCACGACCGACTCGGTGAAATAGTAGTGGCG
>JADLGW010000050.1 GCA_020849105.1 Phycisphaerales bacterium
GTGCTGCAGGCCGAGAGCACGGACCGCCACTTCCTCGGGATGACGTGGCTCTCCAGCCAGGTGCAGGCGGTGAACCCGCTGCTGATCCTGGTGATGATCCCGATCTTCACCTACGGCGTGTACCCGCTCATGGGGAAGTTCTTCGAGCCGACACCGCTGCGGAAGATCGGGATCGGGTTCGTGCTGACCATCGCGGCGTTCTCCATCACCGGGTTCCTGGAGGTGGCGATCGGGAGGGACGGCCCGCGGGTCGCCCACGAGTTGTGGGCTGCGCTGACCTCCGCCGGGACACCCAACCTGCCCGCGGCCGAGCCGGCGTCGCTGAGCAAGGTGGTGCTGGCGGCCCGGGACGCGGGGTGGACCCAGGCGCAACTCGACCCGTTCCTCTCGCAGATGCCCAGCATCGGGTGGCAGTTCCTGGCCTATGTGGTGCTCACGTCCGCGGAGATCATGGTCTCCATCGTGTGCCTGGAGTTCGCGTACACGCAGAGCCCGCCGCGGATGAAGTCGTTCGTCCTGGCGGTGTACCTGCTGGGCATCTCGTTCGGCAACTTCTTCGTTGCGGGGGTGAACTTCGTGATGGAGCGGACGAAGGACGCCGCGGGGAAGACCCCGCTGGAAGGGGCGAACTACTACTGGTTCTTCGTGGCCCTGATGGGGATCACGACGCTCGCGTACTTCTTCTTCGCCCGGTTCTACAAGGGGCGGACGTTCATCCAGGGCGTGGAGCCGATCAAGGATTAGGCCGGGACGATCGGCCTGGCCCCTCCGGCGGCATCGGTCGTCAGCACGGCGCAGTCCCGCCCGTGCCGCGCGCGGTAGCCTGCTGTCAGTTCTCGGCCAAGCAACCTGACCGATTCCGGGGCGCCGAGAATGACGACGCAGCCGCCGAAGCCGCCGCCGGTCATGCGGGCGCCGATGACGCCCGGCACGCCCGCGGCCAGTTCGACCAGGGTGTCCAGTTCCGGGGAGGAGACACGGAAGTCGTCCCGCAGGGAGGCGTGGGAGGCCGCCATCAGCCGGCCGAGGGCGGCCAGGTCGCCCGAACGAAGCGCCTCCGCGGCGGCGAGCGTCCGGGCGTTCTCCGTGGTCACATGGCGTGCGGCCCGCAGTTCCTCGGGCGTGAGCGAGCCGCGCCGGGCCTCGACCATCTCCGGGCTCACGTCGCGCAGGGCGGGCACGCCGAGTTTCCCCGCTGCCGCGGCGCACACGGAGCGCCGGGCGGCGTACTCACCGCCGGCGAGCGCGTGGCGGACACCGGTGTCGGCGATCACGATCCTGATCCGTGACGGCGGCGGCATCGGGATCGGCTGCCCCTGGCCAGTGCGACAGTCCAGGAGCATGGCCGTCCCGGCGCGGGCGTACGAGGAGATGAACTGGTCCATCAGGCCGCACGGCACGCCGGCGTACTGGTTCTCGGCGCGGCGGCAGAGGGCGGCCCGCTCACGCGGCGACGTCGTGACGCCCCACGCCTGCTCCAGCAGGACGCTGACGGCCGTCTCCATCGCCGCTGAACTCGCCAGGCCGGAGCCCACGGGGAGTGACGATGCGACCAGCAGGTCAAGTTCACCGGGATGTGACGGCGCCGGGGACACCCCCGCTCCGACGAGGAGCAGCGATGCGACGCCCGCGATGTAGGACGCCCACTCGCCGGGCGGACAGGTGTTCGGGTCGATCGGCCGAGAGAGCCGGAGTTCGGCCCGCTGGCGCAGGTCGGCGGCGACAATCCGCGATACCTCCCCCACCGCCGGCGCGGCGAGCGCCACCGTCCACAGGTCGATCGCCATCGGCAGCGCGAAGCCGTCGTTGTAGTCCGTGTGCTCGCCGATCAGGTTGACGCGCCCCGGCGCCGCGGCCGCCCAGGCCGGCTCGCGTTCGAAGGCGGAGCGGAACGCGGACCGCGCCCGCGACACGACTTCCGTGATGCCCGCGTCCCCGGCCATGATGGGTTGTAGGCGCGGTTGGCGCCGCCGGTTCGATGGGGTCGTGGGTTCGACCGGCGATGGCGGCACCGGTCCTAGTTCGTGCCCGCCCCGAGGGCCCGCGAGAGTTCCATGCCCAGTTGCACGACCAGCCACAGGACAAAGTGCGAGCCCACGACGGACATGAGGAGCGTCCGCGTCAGGCGGAACAGAATGGCGACGAGCCCCAGGTACACCCCCGCTCCAAGCAGCAGCCGTTCCGCGGTCAGGAGAAACGCCGGCTGACCCCAGAACTCAAAGCGCAGGCTGGTCACGAGCGCGATCGCGGACACCGCCGCGAGCATGCGGGCCGCGACCAGTTCCACCCGCGTGACCCGGCGGTGGCTCAGCAGGGCGGCGGCGTAGACCGCGACCACGCCGGTCCCGGTGTGCAGGGCGACGGAATACACGGCGAGGATGGCCCGCAGAATCCGGGCCCCCACGGTGGGCGCGGCGGGTGGTGTGCCCACGGGGGCGGCGTTGACCACGATGGCGATGACGGCCGCCGCGGTCAGGACCGCGCCGACAATGGCCCAGACCTTCGCCCCGCCCAGGCCGGGCTTCACAATCTCCGGCAGTTCGACCGCGACGCGCACCGGCTCGCCGGCCTTCGGTGGGCCCGCGACAGCACGCTCGAGTTCCGGATCGGTCGTGAAATCGGCATCCGGCGGGAAGGATGACAGCAGCGGGTCGGCGGTGATCTTTGCGCCGCTGGCACCCGGGGCGGGCGGCGGGGGCCTGGGCGCCGGTCGGAGCGGGTCCGCGCCGGGCTCCAGTTCGTAGGGTTCGCGCTCGCCGGCTGGGTCGGGCATGGCGGGCTCCGGTCTTGGGTACCCCGCCACTCTGTGGCGGTCTTTGCATCCCTGCGGATCCGCCACGGAGTGGCGGGTACCGGTCCTTCTTGGGAGGATAGCCTTCACCCTGTCACAAGCCCCGAGGCGACCCATGCCCTTTGACCCCGACGCGGCCGGCCGGCCCGGCAGCGGAATCTTCGGCCTCACCTGCTCGCGAGAGGACTCCCGCATCATCCTGACTCCGGTGCCGTTCGACGCCACCACGTCCTACGGCGGCGGTGCCGGAGCCGGGGCGGAAGCGATCCGGCGCGCGTCGATGCAGGTGGACCTGTACGACCTGCGGCTCGGGCGGGTGTACGAGGCGGGCATCTCCATGGACGAGCCGGACCCGCGGATTGCGGCGGCGTCGGCGCGGGCGCGGGCCCTGGCCGCGCCGATCATCGAAAAGGGCGGGGCGGACGCGGCCGATGCGGAGGCGGTGGCCGGGATCGACGCCGCCGGGACGCTCGTGAACGAGATCGTTCACCAGCGCACCCTCGCCGTGCTGCGGGAGGGCAAGATTCCGGGGCTCGTGGGGGGCGACCACTCGACGCCGCTGGGCGCGATCCGGGCGTGCGCCGAGCACGCGGGGCCCATCGGCATCCTGCACCTGGATGCGCACCTGGACCTGCGGGACGCCTTCGAGGGCATGGCCTGGTCGCACGCCTCGATCATGCACAACGTGCTGCGGTCTGTGCCGCGGGTCGCGCACATGACCCAGATCGGCATCCGCGACTTCGGTGAGGGGGAACTCGCGGCGGCCAGGGCCGCGGGCGACCGTGTGGCGGTCCACTTTGACCAGGACTGGGCCGATGCCCTGGCGCGCGGCGCGAAGTACCTGGACCTGGTGCGGGCGGCCCTCAGGCCGCTTCCGCCGAAGGTCTATGTCTCCTTCGACATCGACGCGCTGGACCCCTCGCTCTGCCCGCACACGGGCACGCCGGTGCCGGGGGGGCTGACGTTCCCGCAGGCGGCGTTGATCCTGCACGAACTCGCGGCGAGCGGGCGCCAGGTCGTCGGGTTCGACCTGGTCGAGGTCTGCCCGGGCCCAAGTGCCACAGGCGGGACGCCTGTGCCACACGAGCCGGAGTGGGACGCGAACGTCGGCGCACGCATCCTCTACAAACTCTGCGGCGCGGCCGCGGCCTACGGACGCGGGAGCGCAACGTAACCGGGGGCGATCAGGCTCAGCACGGCGTCCTGACCGTCCTTGACGATCGCAAACGCCCGTGCGAACAGGAAGTCCCCGCCGAAGATAAAGATCAGGATGAACGCAACCAGGATCGGCCCTTGGGCGCGGACGTCCGAGATCAGGGCCCGGTACGACGGGAAGAAGGACGCGAGGATGCGCGACCCGTCGAGGGGGGGCACCGGCAGCAGGTTGAACGCCATCAGCACGAGGTTCAGCACCGCCCCTGTCAGAAAGAAGATCTGAAAGTTCTTGTAGACGTGGCTCGGAACATCCCAGGATGCGATCCAGAACCCGTCCGCGGCCGGGACCCACACGCAGAGGCACACGAAGGACATGACGGCCAGAACAAGGTTCACCGCCGGCCCGGCGGCGGCGACCGATGCATCCCCGTGCCGCGAGCGGAACCTTGAGGGGTCCACCGGCATCATGCCGAACGCGATGCCGGCAACGGCGAACATGATCAGCCCCATCTTCCCCATGTGGACAACCGGGTTGAGGGTCATGTGCCCGGTTTCCACCGGCGTGCCGTCGCCCTGCCGCAACGCCGCCCAGCCGTGCGCCAGTTCATGGAGCGTGATCGATCCGATGATCCAGAAGACCCAGCAGCCCAGCAGGACCGGGCTCAGTTCCCAAATCTCCTGGACCCACCAGCGCATGGCTGTCACCCCGATGCCCGGAGCCGGGCGCTAGGAACCGTGGCCCTAGCGTACACGGGCGCCCGGGGGTCTTGCCCGGGAGCCGCAGGTACAAGGACCGCAACGGGAGCGCGGGGGCGCCCCCGGGATCAGGCTGCCTGTTTCTCGGGCGTTGCCCGCGAGGCCTTCACCGCCGCCTCGACGATCTGGTCGAAGACCTTGGGCTCCTCGATCGCCAGTTGGCTGAGCATCTTGCGGTTGAGCAGGATGCCGGCGTTCTTCAGCCCGCTGACGAACAGGCTGTAGCGCGTCCCGCGCATCCTGCACGCGGCGGTGATCCGCGTGATCCAGAGCCCGCGCATGTCGCGCTTGAGGTTGCGGCGGTCGCGGTAGGCGTACGCGCCCGCGCGGATGACGGCGTTGCGGGCGCGGTACTTGTGCAGGTGGTTGGTGCCGAAGTACCCGCGGGCGGCGCGGAGGATGCGCTTGCGTTGCTTGGTGCGGGCGGCGCCTTTGCGGACACGGGGCATCTGAATTCACCTTTCTGAGTCAGGCGTCAGGAGTCACGAGCGGGGACACCTGACCCCTCACGCTTCACTTCTGGGCTTCCATCGCCGCCCTGCGCTCCGCGGGGGTGGGGCTGCGGCGCAGGGCCGTCTTGGGCTGGGTGCGCCCGCGCAGGCGCCGGAACAGCAGCTTCTCCAGGCGCTTGGCGTCCGGGTTGGCCATGTACGGGTCCTTGCGGAGTTGGCGGAGTTTCTTGCCCCCCTTGCCGGACCGCAGGTGCTTGTGGTACGCGGAGCGGTGACGGACCTTGCCCGTCTTGCTCACACGGACCCGCTTGAGGATGCCCTTGTGGGGCTTGTTCTTCGGCATGACGGGGGACTCCACCGGCCCGGTTGGGGCGGGAAGGGTAGACAGGTCGGGGCCGATCAGCAAGCCGCTCGGGGCCACGAGACATAAAACGGGAACCACCCGTCACGGCCCCAGAAACGTGTCGTCCGCCCCGGCTGGAGATTCCTTCCCGGAGAGCGACCCCGCCGGAAGCCCGCGCTTGGCCTCGTCGAGCCACTGCTCAATGGGCCGCGGCAGCCAGATGTTGTCGCCGCTCGGGAGCACCGGCGACGTGATCCACCGGACGGAGCCGTCCGTCAGCAGCAGGTGCTGACCGGCGGAGCGGTGGTTCGGGGCGTTGGCGTAGGGGTCGGCGGGCTCACCGCGGGCGAGGCGGATGATGACCGGCGATCGGTCGGCCAGGACCGGACGGGCGGCACCCTCGTTCCAGCGGGGGGAGGCCGGGCCGGACATCAGTTGGTAACTGTACGAGATTTCGTCAAGACTGCGCCAGTCGCGGGCATGGTCGTCCCACTTGGATGTCGGCGCATTCGGGTTGCCCGGGCACGCCAGCGTTGCCACGGGCACATACCCCTCACGGGCCAGGGTGTACAGGTTTGCCGAGTTGGAGTGCGGCTGTGCGCCCCCCACGTCCCAGAACCTGCCGACGCCCAGCCCCGCCGTCGCCGGGAGCGCATCGCGGTTGGTCCCGGCGTACATCGCCATGGCCGATCCCGTATTGCCGAGGTTGCTCAGGCAGACGGCCCGGCGGCTGCGGTCGCGAACCGCCGCCATCGCGGGCCAGACGACCGAGCCGGCGATGAGCAGCACCGCAGCGACTGAAACCAGGTCTGACATCCGGATGCCGCGCCCGCCACCGCCCACCGGGAACGTGAGCCGCTCGGCGCGATCCGATTCCGCCGCCTCAATCCGGTCCATGACGGCGCCGGCCAGGTCGGACGTGGAAGCGACCGAGCCCGCGCACACCATCTGGGCCAGTGCCGCGTGCCGCCCCGCGCGTTCGCGCAGCGATGCGGGAACGCCCGCGGCGTCGTAGCCCTGGAAGACCCATGCGTCGAGCGCCTCGGCGTCAAGGCCGCTGAGCACGACCTCGCCCCGGCCGGCCGCGGCCCGCAGGACGCGCGCGAACGTCGCGTCCGCCAGCGTCGGGTCCTTTTCGATCATCGGGGTCGCCAGTTTCGAGAGCAGTTCCGCCACCCGCCGGGCCCGGTCCCCCCCCACCGCCGCGGCGTCGAACCCGCTGTCCACCCAGGCGTCCACCGCCGCCGCGTCGGCCGCGGACAGTTGCGGGGCGCGATCGTCGCCCTCAAAGCCCGCCGGCACGTTCCCTTGTCCGCTCATGATTCCCTCAACCCCTTCGACACCTGCTGCCACGCCCGCGCGAACGACGCGACCGCCGCGTGCAGGCGCGACTTCACCGTCCCCAGCGGGATCTCCAGTTCGTCGGCGATCTGGGCGTAACTCAGTTTCTGGAAGTACGCCAGCAACAGGATCTCCTTGAGCGTGGGTGAGAGCCGATCCACGGCCCGTTGAACCATCGCATCCCGCTCCGCGGCGTCCATCCGCTCATCCGGCGCCGCAACGTCGATCTCCATGAGGTCGACGAACGAGTTGCCCCCGTCGGCCGGCCCTGCCCCACTCCGTACGGGGGCGGAGATGTCCACCTCGTGCCTGCGCCCCCTCTTACGGACGTAGTCCCGCCCCTTGTTCGCGGCGATTGTGAATAACCACGGCTTGAAACGGCGGGTCGGGTCGAACGTGTCGGCTGAAATGTGAACCTGGAGAAAGGCTTCCTGAAAAACGTCCTCCGCGGCCTGGCGGTCCCCAACCAACCGGGTCAGGAACCGCAGGAGTTCATCGTGGTGCCGATCGATAAGACGGCGGAACGCGGGGGTGTCACCCTCGCGGTACCGGGCCAGAAGTTGTTCGTCGGTGTCGTGTTGCACGGCGGGCGACAATCGCGGATTTGTGGCGCCCGGGTCCGTCCGGTCCGCGTTCGGAGAATACCGCGTCCACAGTCTACAGGCACCGACGGGCCCCGAGTGTCATCGTTCATCATGCTCGGGGGGGTCGCCCCGGCGCTGCGGCCCTGTTCCCTCCGCCACCAGAGCCCCGACCGTGCGCTCGAACGATACACCGGAGTCGGGGCCGAACTGCGCCAGCCCCTCGGCGCGCAGGCGCGGCGCCGTCTCCCGGACGTAGCGCTCGAACTCGGCACGGGCCTGAAAGATGTAGCGGACTTCCACCCGCACCGGTGCCGCCGGGTCCTCGACCTGCACGACCTGCGCCGACCTTGCTCCGCCGGCGATCACCGCGTCCAGGTGGCCGTCGCGCAGCCACGCGATGTATGCGGCGGCCGTCTCGTGGTTCGGCAGTGTTGCCCGGACGGTATAGGCCAGCGCCGGCATCCCGCGAGAATACACCCCGCCGCCCCCCGCCGCCCCCGTCCGTGCGCGACCGCCCGCGTTTCAATGAAAAAGCCCCGCTTGCACGGGGCTGATCGTTCGTCGTGTGGCCGGGGGCTCAGCCGCCGCCGCCGGGGCCGCCGCTGCGGACGATGTGCCCGCCCACCACCGCCGTGGCCTCCGCGTTCTCAAAGCCGTCGATCGTGCTGATGCCATTGTCGGTCGTCAGGCTCACATAACGCCGGTTCTGCACCGTGCCCGTGCGGGTCAGGCGTGACGGCCAGTATGGGTACCCGTTGATCTGCCGGTGCATGTAGTCCGGCGCGTTCACAATCAGCGTGCCCTGCCAGTACTTGATGCTCCCGCCCGTCCCGCCGCCCTCCTGCCACTGCTCGGGCTCCACGGTCTGGGTCAGGATGTCGATGATCTCCGTGGCCTTGTCGCCGCGTTCGCGCCGCTTCTGGTCCTGGGTGTTCTGGTTCTGGTCCCCGCTGAACGGGCTCTGGCCGCCGCTGCCGCCCTGGCTGCTCTGCAGCACGGATTGCAGGTCGATCCGCGGCACTTCCGCGTACTCCGGCACTTCCATCAGCAGGTCGTTGATGTCGTACAACTGCACACGCCGGAACTTGTTCAGGCGGGACTTGGGCCCGATCTGGATCTCGCCGGTCTCGCTCATCTGCCATGAGTTGTCGCTGAACCCGTCGGACGCCTTGGCCAGGACCGCCTCGATCAACCGAAGGACCGTCCCGTTCGTGATCGTCACCGTCACGGTGCGGTCGCGGTCCAGCCCATCGGTGTTGCGGTCATCGGCCCACAGGGGCTCGATCTCCGCGCCTGTGTAGTCCCGGATGAAGGAGATGATGTCCTCCAGCCGCTGCTCGGTGAACGTCACGGTGATCGGCCGCGTCAGTTTCAGCAGGGTGTCGCGCTGCGGCACGCCCGTGCTGGCCGCCGTGTCGCCGCTCGGGAGCGGGCTCGCCGGCTGACCCTGTGCCCACGCCCCGCCGGCCGCCAGCGCCAGCACCGCGATCCCGACCAGCCCAGTTCTCATGACGCGCTCCTTCATCTTCTTCATACGCCGCCACGACACACGGTGATGCCCCGCGCCCCCCGCGCCCCGCTCCTGAGTATGACGCCCGTCATCGCGTCGTGTTCCCGGAGAGCCGAAACTCCCCGAACGGTAGGCCCGAACGATCCCCGAGCACGGCGGGTACACCCGCGCCCCCCGATCGCCGGCCCGACTGGATAAACAGCCGGGCCCGGAAATCCGGCCAAAGTCGCCCCGCCTGCCAACCGATGCAACCCGGGGTTTCGGTGCCGCCACGCGGCCCCGGCAGCCCAGGCGTCCGGGCGCTGTGCCCGGCCCCCAACGGACACACGCAGAAAGGACGCAGCATGACGACGACGTTCCCCTTCCCCGGCACGTTTGGCGGCACGACCCCGAACTTCGGCTGGAATCCCTCCTGGACGCCCGGCTTCTTCGGCGGCCACTTCCCGACCTTCGGCTACAACCCGTTCGGTACCCCGAACTTCGGCGCCCCGACCTTCGGCTGGCAGAACCAGGGCGCACCCGGCTTCGGTACCCCCTCCTTCGGCACCCCGTGGAACTCCGGTTTCAATCCCTTCAGCGGCTACAACGCCTACACCTTCGGCGGAACCCCCACGGGCTTTACCTGGAACCCGTGGAGCGGCTGGACGCCGACGTGGAGCAACTCCTTCGGCTCCGCCGGCTATTCGTACGGGACACCGAACTTCAACTACAGCACGCCCAACTTCAACTACGGCACACCGAACTTCAACTACGGCACACCGAACTACGGCACCCCCCACTTCAACTCCGGCAACGCGGGCGCTGCCACCTTCTCCCAGAACCGCGCCTACCCGACCTACGCCGAGCGCAGCGCCGGATCGTGCTGCGGCCCCGCGCGCGAAGCCGCCTGAACCGGGTGGCACCCCTTCCAGCCGGTGTCAATACCGTGAAGCATGAAAACGGCGCCACGGACGGCGCCGTTTCTCATTGGCCCTGGCGAGTTCCCAAGCCCCGATCAACGGCGCCGAGTCCCCCCAACCCATCCAGCCGCGAGGCCAATCGTCGCTCGCCGCTCCACGCCGCGGCCGTCGCCCCGTCATTGAAGTACTCGTGAATCCACGACAGCGTGCCGCGTTCGTACAGGTCCGTGAACATCCGGACCGCATCCGGGTCATACTTCGTCCCCGCTCCCGCCCTCAGTTCCGCCAATCCGCGCAGCACCGCCTGCTCCCCGCCGCTGGCCCGGTACGGCCGGGCGCTGGTCATCGCGTCGAAACTGTCGATCACCGCGAACATCCGTGCCGCGATATGAATGCGGTCCCCCGCGATCCCGTCCGGGTAGCCCTTCCCGTCCACCCGCTCGTGGTGGTGCCGCACCAGCTCGAGCACCACGGGGTCCGTCTCTCCCAGTTGCACAAGCATGTCGTGCCCCATCACGGGGTGGGCCTTGATGATCCCGAACTCCGTGGCCGTCAGCGGCCCCGGCTTCCGCAGCACGCCATCCGGAATGTCGATCTTCCCCACGTCGTGCAGGGCCGCCGCGAACGTCAGCCGCTCCGTGAGCTCGTGGGGCAGCCCCGCGGCCTCGGCCATCGCCCGGGTGTAGAGCACGACACGCCAGGTGTGAGCCGCGGTGCACGCATCCTTGATCTCGATCGCCTTCACCAGTCCCGCGGCCAGGTCCGGGGTCATGCACAATGGTAGTGGCCCTTCCCTACGATCCCCCCTCAATGGCCCCCCCGCTCCAAATCCGCAACTTCTCCATCATCGCCCATATCGACCACGGCAAGTCCACCCTCGCCGACCGCCTGCTCCAGGCCACCAACGCCGTCTCCGCGAGAGAAGCGCGGGAGCAGCACCTGGACTCCATGGACATCGAGCGCGAACGCGGCATCACCATCAAGGCCTCGGCCGTCACAGTCCTCCACCACCACCAGCCCGGTCAGACGACGGATGAACTCGAGTCCGACTTCGAGCCGCCCGCGCCGGAGCAGCGGAGCGGCGATGCAGCGATGCGGGGCCCCGCCTCGCTGCGCGCCCCCGTGGCGGCCTCCCTTCCCCTCTACATGCTCAACTTCATCGATACCCCCGGGCATGTGGACTTCAACTACGAGGTGTCCCGGGCCCTCAAGGCCTGCGAGGGCGCCATCCTCGTGGTGGACGCGACGCAGGGGGTCCAGGCGCAGACCGTCGTCAACGCCTACCTTGCGATCAACGAGAACCTCACAATCATCCCCGTCATCAACAAGATCGACCTTCCCTCCGCGCGCAGTGAGGAGGTCGCCATGGAGATCGAGCAGGTCCTGGGCATCGACGCCGCCGACTGCCTCTACGTCTCGGCCAAGACCGGGCGCGGCATCCCGGAACTCCTGGCCGCCGTCTGCGAAAAGTTCCCGCCGCCCCGCCCGCCCCTGGTCCGGCAGACCCGCGCCCTCATCTTCGACGCCCAGTACGACGATTACCGCGGCGTCATCGTGTATGTGCGGGTGTTTGACGGGTCTCTCTCCGTCGGCGACAAGATCCGCATGATGGGCACCGGCCGCACCTTCAACATCACCGACATCATCAAGTACACCCCCAAGCCCACCCGCGTCGAGTCCGGCACCATCGGCCCCGGCGAAACCGCCTCAATAGTCGCTGCCATCCGCTCCCTCAAAGATGTCCGCGTCGGCGACACCGTCACCCTCGACCCGGACCCCGCGACCGAACCACTCCCCGGCTACCAGCCGCCCCGCCAGATGGTCTTTTGCGACTTCTACCCCGCAACCACCGCGGAGCAGAAGGGCAACGACTTCGAGCAACTCCGCGACTCCGTCGAGAAACTCTCCCTCAACGACTCCTCCTTCACGTTCCAGCCCGTCCACTCCGACGCCCTGGGCTTCGGCTTCCGCTGCGGGTTCCTGGGCCTGCTGCACATGGACATCATCCAGGAGCGCCTCGAACGCGAGGGCGGCGTGGAGATCGTCCAGACCGCCCCCACCGTTTCGTATGAAGTTCAGATACGAGGCGACAAGCCCCCCGCCCCGAAGGACACCACGGGCGCCGGCCGCTCCGTCGAGGTCGTCCGCATCGAGAACGGCAACGCCGTCCTCGAGGTCCACAACCCCGCCGACCTCCCGCACCCCGGCTCCATCCTCGAAATCCGCGAGCCCATCTGCCGCGTCGACATCATGCTCCCGAAGGACAAGATCGGCGACATCATGAAACTCTGCCTCGACCGCCGCGCCACCTACAAGTCCCAGACCTTCGTCTCCGACGCCCGCGACCTCGTCTCCTTCGAGATCCCCCTGGCCGAGATCATCTACGACTTCTACGACAAACTGAAGGGCATCACCAGCGGCTACGGCACCATGGACTACGAGGTCATCGGCTACCGCCCCGACAACCTCGTCAAGATGGACATCCTCATCAACGGCGACCCCGTGGAGGCCCTCTCCATCATCGTCCACCGCGACAAGGCCGAGCACCGCGGCCGCGCCCTCCTCCGCCGACTCCGCGAACAAATCCCCCGCCACCAGTTCGAGATCCCCCTCCAGGCCGCCCTCGGCGCCAAGGTCATCGCCCGCGAAACCATCAAGGCCTTCCGCAAGGACGTCACCGCCAAGTGCTACGGCGGCGACGTCTCCCGGAAGCGGAAGTTGCTGGAGAAGCAGAAAGAGGGCAAGAAGCGGATGAAATCCGTGGGAAGCGTGAATATCCCGCAGGAGGCGTTCATGGCGGTCCTCGACCAGGGCGAGTAATCTGTCCTCCATAGGTCCAATAGGTCCCATATGACCCATTGCCCTTTCCTATGCCACCCCCCGGCTTCATCCCTGCGCACGGCGGCTACCGTGATCTTCTTTCCTATCAGAAATCCGAAGTCGTCTACGACATCACCCGCCGCTTCTGCGACCGCTTCCTCAGGCGCGGCGACCGCACCATCGACCAGATGGTGCAGGCCGCCCGCTCCGGAAAGCAGAACATCGCCGAAGGCTCCCAGGCCTCCGGCACCTCCAAGGAAATGGAACTGAAACTGGTTGGCGTCGCCCGCGCCAGCCTCGAAGAACTGCTCAACGACTACCTCGACTACCTCCGCACCCACGACCACGCCCTCTGGCCGAAGAACTCCAAGGAAGCCCTCTTCGTCCGCCGACTCAGCCAGTCCTCCCGCGGCCGCGCGAGCGCGCCATCGGCCACGTCCCACTCCGATCCGACCCATAGGTCTCATAGGTCCCATACGACCCATGACTCCTACGAGACCTACCGCACGTTCATCGAAACTCGCCCCGCCGAGACCGTCGCCAACATCGCCATCTGCCTCATCCACCAGGCGAACTACCTCCTCGACCGCCAACTTCGCGCCCTCGAACAAGCCTTCCTCGAAGATGGCGGCATCCGCGAACGCATGACCAAGGCCCGCCTCGCCAGCCGCAGATAGACGGCCCCAACGATGACTCATTGGTCGCATACGTCCCATCCGACCCATCGCCAGCGTGTACCACCCGCGCGCGCACAAACCCGGCCCGCCGTCCCGCACCTCCCCAGAAATTCTCAGAATCCCCAAAGCTCGCGCCCTCGCCGCGGCCGTGCGCGACGCACTTACGGGAGGGCCACATGATCGCACACGACCCGTCAGAGCCCCAAGCGCAAGCGCGGGGTCTTGCCCCGTCGTCTTCAGAGCCCCAAGCGCAAGCGCGGGGTCCGATCACCACGCCACCCGTCGCTCGCGCTCCGGGCTCTGATGCCCCACTCCCCGCCTCCCCCATTCCCGGCGGCGGGTGGCCGGTACGAGGAGGGTGGCATGGGTAAGCCGCTTTGGGCTTACCCGTGTGCTCAGATAGGGGATCACGGGCAACGAAGCGTTGCCCATGCCACCCGTCGCAATCAGAAGTTCGGCGTCGGCGCGCGGAAGGCGTCCAGCGAGATCGACCGGAAGTACGCGATGGTCTTCGTGAGCCCGTCGCGGAGCGGCACCGTCGGCGACCAGTCCAGCACCCTCTTTGCCAGCGCGATATCCGGCTGTCGCTGCTTCGGGTCGTCGACCAGCGGCGGCCGGTTCACGACCTTTGACTTTGATCCCGTCAGTTCGATCACCTGCCGGGCCAGTTGCATGATCGTGAACTCCTCCGGGTTTCCGATGTTCACCGGTCCGGGGAAGTCGTCGGGCCCGTTCATCATCCGGATGATCGCCTCGATCAGGTCGTCCACATAGCAGAATGACCGAGTCTGTGCCCCGTCGCCGAACATCGTGATGTCCTGCCCGGCCAGCGCCTGCCGGATGAAGTTCGACACCACGCGACCGTCGAACGGGTGCATCCGCGGCCCGTAGGTGTTGAAGATGCGGACGACCCGGATGTTCACCTTGTTCGACCGCCGGTAATCGAAGAACAACGTCTCGGCCGCCCGCTTCCCCTCGTCGTAGCAGGCCCGCGGCCCGATCGGGTTCACGCTGCCCTTGTAGGACTCCGGCTGCGGGTGGACGTCGGGGTCGCCGTAGACCTCGCTGGTGCTGGCCTGGAGCACCTTCGCCCGGCATCGCTTCGCCATCCCCAGCACGTTGATCGCCCCGAGCACGCTCGTCTTCATCGTCTTGATCGGGTTGTACTGGTAGTGTCCGGGGGCCGCGGGGCACGCCAGGTTGTAGATCTCGTCAACCTCCAGCCACAGGGGGTGGGTCACGTCGTGGCGGATGAGTTCAAAGTTCGGCCTGGCGAGCAGGTGCGTGACGTTGCTCTTCTGGCTGGTAAAGAAGTTGTCCAGGCAGATGACGTCGTGCCCCTGCTGGACCAGCCGGTCGCACAGGTGCGACCCCAGGAACCCTGCCCCGCCCGTCACAAGGATGCGCTTGACCGTTGGCATGGGCAGAGGGTAGCCGAGAGAAGAAGCGGCAGGAGCGGGCCGCGCGGGCGCCGTGACCCCCGCGGCCGTGCGGTCCAACGGTCGGGTCCGCCGATGCGATGGGCCCGGCCTGACTCCTCACGGCCGCTCGCGCGACCTGAGCCACGCGGCGTACTCCGCCACGGCCGCGACAGGATCGCGCCGCGGCGACCAGCCCAGCCCCGACTTGGTCGCCGTCATGTCCGCCAGCGTCCAGTCCTGGTAGAACCGCCGGATGTCCGCCGGCATCTGGAAATACTCGGTCGACCGCTCGGCCGCGGAAAGCCCGAGCCCGGATCGCGCCGCCTCCGCCACCTCGTTGAACGTCGTGGCCCGCCCCGACCCCAGGTTGTACACCCCGGCCTGGGGGTCCTTCCGCTCACCCAGCCCCGCGGCGGCCAGCGTGCACTCCACCACATCGTCAATATGCACCTGGTCCCGCGCCTGTTCCCCACCGGTAAACAGCCGCGGCCGCCGGCCCGCCAGCATCTGCTGCGACAGTTGGCACGCCATCGACGCCATCTTGCCCTTGGCCCCTTCGCCGGGGCCAAAGACATTGAAATACCGCAGGCCCACCAGCCTGGGCTCCGGCCGCCCCGCCTCCCTCGCCTCCCGGGAGACCTCCCGGTGCGCGCACTCCATCAGCCACTTTGAGAACCCGTAGATGTTCTCCGGCCGCCCGGCGCCCTCCACCGGGAACGCCTCTCGCCGCCCCGCCTGGGGCGGCGTTCCGTAGGTCGCGGCGCTGCTGGCGTAGACCAGCGGCACGTCGCCGCCGGCGCACGCGGCGAGCAGGGGTGTGAACCCGTCCACGTTCTCGCGGATCATCTCCCCCTCGTCGTGCACCGTGGTATCGGTGATCGCCGCCTCGTGGAACACCGCTCGCGGGCGCTGGAGTTCCAGGACCGCCTCCCAATCGACCGCGCCGGTGGACTGCGCCAGGACGTCGCCGGTGAACGCGCCGGCCCCGCGCCGGCCGCACGCTTCCACCAGGTTCCTGAACGTGCCGGTGCGGAAGTTGTCCACCACGATGACGTGCGGGCGCGGCGAGCGGGCCAGCAGGGCGGCCACGAGATTCGCCCCCACGAACCCCGCTCCGCCCGTCACGATGAAGCAGGGACGCGCCACGGGGTGTCAACCGGGCTGGGGCGCCGGCTCCGGGGCGCCCTCGGCCTCGCGGGACCACACCAGCGGCGACGACACGACCGAGGTGTATGTGCCGACGATCACGCCAAGAGTGAACGCGTAGGCGAACCCTCGCACGGCCTCTCCGCCGAACATGTACAGCACGACCGTGGAGAACAGCGTGGTGCCCGCCGTGATGATCGTCCGGCTCAGGGTCTGGTTGATCGAGTCGTTGATCACCTCGTACGACGCGAACGGCATGCGCCCCTTGTTCTCGCGGATGCGGTCCAGGATGATGATCTTGTCGTTGAGGGAGTACCCGGTGATCGTCAGGAGGGCCGCGATCTGGTTCAGGTCGATCTTGAACGGGAGCAGGCCCAGCGCGTGGGCCAGGCCGTTGGTGGACGGGTTCTCGTAGAGGATCTGCGCCAGGGCGATCAGCCCGACGATGCCGATGACGTCGGCGAAGAGCGGCACCGTCGCGGCCAGCGCCCAGCGCCCCGCGCCGAACCGCACCCACACATAGATCGTCAGCAGCAGCAGGCTGAGCACGACGGAGATCACGGCCTTGGCCTTGAACGTCTGGGCGATCGTCGGGCTCACCGTGCTCACGGTCGCGAGCGCCGTCGTCTGGGTCAGGGCGTCGCGTGCCAGTTTCCACTCGCGTCCGGCCACCTCGGTGTTCCACTGCGCCTCGTTCTCGAAGACGCTCACCGAATCGTCGTGCACGAGGATCACCGCGGCCGTCACCGCATCCTCGGTGCCCTCCAGCACGCGGACCTCGCGCCGTCGCGCCAGCGTGTCGGAGTAATCCGGCTGCTGGCGCGTCTGGTCGAGACGGGAGACCAGGGACTGGAGCGACTGCGGCGGCTGGATGTTGTCCAGCACGATCGCCACGCCGCCGATGTAGTCGCGCACCTCGTCGTCGGCGGCGCGGTTGATCGTGTCGCCCAGGCGCGGCTTCAGGATGGGGTTCACGTTCGCCAGGCGCCAGTCGTCCTCCCCGGACCCGGTGAAGGACAGCGCCCCGTGGCTCTCGATCAGCCCGGCGAACTCGTGGACCAGGGCCGCGAGCACCGCGTCGTTGTCGCCGGAGGCCCCCACGCGCACCTCGAACTGGTCGGACGTCACGCCGTCGGTCCGCGGGTTGACCGGGACGATCTCGGCCTCCGTGAAGACCCGTTCCGGGGTTCCGGCGGCCGCCCGCTGGCCCAGGGCCTTGACCCGGTCCTGGACCTCCTGCCGCGTCATCACCATCCGCTCGGTCGTGCCCTCCACCTGGCGCAGTTGAAGGTTGATCTTGGCCCCGCCGCGGAACTCCGTGTCCAGAAGCCGGGCGCCCCGCTGCCATGTGAGCCCGGCGCTGGCGACCAGGAACACGACCAGCGCGCCCATGGAGATCCACCGCAGGCCCATCCAGTCCACGCGCGGGGTGAGCGCCCGCTGAAGCCCCGGGAACGCCATGGGCAACTGCGAGGTCCTCTTCCAGCCCAGGTGGTCGACCAGCACCGTGAAGATCACGCGGCTGACGACCAGGGCGGTGAACAGCGTGGTGACGACGCCGATGCCCAGCGTGACGGCGAACCCGCGGATCTCCTGGGTGCCGAAGTAGTACAGGACCACGCAGATGATGAGGTTGGCGACGTTGCCGTCCACGATCGAGGAGAACGCGCGGCTGAACCCCAGCCGCACCGCGGTCTTCATGTCGGCGCCCGCCAGGAACTCCTCGCGCATGCGCTCGTAGATCAGCACGTTGGAGTCGATCGCCTGCCCGAACGTGAGGACGATCCCGGCGATCCCCGGGAGCGTGAACGCCGAGCGGTTCAGCGCCATGATCGCCAGCACCAGGAGCAGGTTGTACGCGAGCGCGATGACCGCGATCAGCCCGCTCTCGAAGTAGTACACGATCATGAACACGGCGACGACGGAGAACGTGACGACGCCCGTCTTGAACCCCGCCCGCAGGTTGTCGGCCCCCAGTTCCGGTCCCAGTGTGCTCTCGCCGATCGGTTCCGGGGACAGCTTGGCCTGGAGCGACCCGGCGCGGAGCGTCCGGATGATGTACTGGCGCTCCGGCGTGCTGAAGTCCCCGGTGATCTGCCCGTTGTTGCTGATCTTGCCCTGCAGCGTCGGGGCGGTGTACACCTGGTCGTCCAGCAGCACCGCCATCCGGTCGCCCAGGTGCCGCCCCGTCAGCGAGCCGAGTTTCTTGGCCCCGGCGGCGTCCATCGTGAAGTTGATCGCGGGCCGACCCAGTTCATCGTGCCCCTCGAACGAGCCGCTGACCGCCCAGTCGCCCTCGGCCCGGGTCAGCCGGTTCCCCTCGCTCGTGTAGCACAGCATCCAGTACTCGCCGTCGAACTCCTCGACGACGTACCCGACACCGCCGTACGAACGGAAGTACCCGACGGGGTCCGCACGCAGCCGCTCCAGCGACGCCACGTTCTGGTACCACCCGTCGATCCGGTTGATCTTGAACCACGCGGCGTCGTCCGACCGGGTGTTCCGCGGCCCGCGGACGTGCAGTTGGTGGCGCAGTTCCGCCTCGTCGGAGAGTTTTCCCGGATCGACGGCGATCCGGAAGTCCAGCACGCCGGCTCCGGCCAGCAGCCGCTTCAGGTCGCCGGGGTCGTCCAGGGCCCGCCTCTCGGCCAGGTACGCCGTGTGCGCCTTCTCCGCACCGTTGATCAGGTCGACCGCCCCCGGGTACCGGTCGCGCAGGCGCTGCAGAGCCGCCTCGCGCGGGCTGGGAAGAACGACCGGCTTGTTCACGCTCTCGTCGAACAGCGAACGGCTCTTGCGGGGCAGTTCCAGGGCTCGCCGGACCTCGTCGGGCGTGGGCACCGAACCCAGCACGGCGTCGCGGGCTTTGTCGTAGTCCACCTCCGCCTGTGCCGTCGCGGCCACGCCGTCGTCCACGGCCTTGCCGAGTTCCGCGAGCCGCTCGGGAGCGGCCCCGGAGGTGCGGGCGGCCTCGGCCTGGGCGCGGGCCGCGTCGAGCGTTTCGCGGGCCTTCCGCACCGCGTCCGCGGCGGCCGCGGCGGCCTGGAGCCGCGCGGCCCGGCCGGCGTCGCTGCCGGCGAGCCGAGCGATGTCCTGGGCTCGCACCCCGGGTTCGGCGCGCATCAGTTGCTCGAACTTCGCCGGCTCCAGCCGCGCCGCGTCGAACTTCGCCAGTTCGGCATCGAACGCGGCCCGGAGTTTCTTCACCGCCGCCGTGGGCAGCGGCATCGTGATCTCGATCCGGTCGCGCCCCTCGCGCACGAAGGCGATGTCGGACTGCGCGTCCGGGTCCACCCGCTGTTTCAGCACCTCGATGATCTGCGGGATGACAACATTGGGGTCCTCGCTCGGGCTGAGGACGATCGAGTAGGTCAGGCTGACGCCGCCGTTGAGGTCCTTGCCCAGGCGGAGCGTCTTGGAGGGTGGATTGATCGCCCCCAGGCAGGCCAGCAGCACCAGGGCGACGAGACAGATCTGGAACCAGAGTCTTCGCATGGAGGGGGGTCTCGGGAAGAGCGCAGCGTAGCGGGGACGCCTCAGACGCGCGTGGTGAGGGCGGGCTTGACCTCCACGTCGGTCGTGGCGGACTTGTCGCGGGACGAGCGCAGCACCTGCTGCAGCGCGGAACGCGCGAACCGGACGCGCGTATTGGCCGCCTCGTCCACGCGCAGCACCATCTCCGTCTCCGTCAGTTCAACGACCGTCCCGATGATGCCGCCGACGGTCTGCACCCGGTCGTTCTTGCCGACCCCGGCAAGGATCGCGGCCCTGCGCTTCTTCTCCTTGCGGCCGCTCATCGATGTGATGAGGATCATCACCACGAGGATGACCAGCACCGGCAGGAATGTGAAGCCGCCGAATGGACCCGAAGAAGCCGGCATACCCGCCGGAGCGCTGCCGGCCGGGGCGCCCGTCGAGGTCGGCTGGGCGGGTGCTGCACCGGGGGAGGCGCCGGCGACAGGCTGAGCCGTGGCCGCTGGGCCGCCCGGCACATGGGGGCCGTCCTGAGCCAGGGCCAGCGTCAGGATCGCAGTCGAAATGGTCTGGTCGATCATGGGGGTTCCTGTGGGCGGGGGCAAGAGCGTCACGCGGGCGAGGAGGGAGAGGGGGTCCATCCCGCGGCGGCCTGCGGCCAACGCCGCACAAATCCCTGCCAGTCATCGTCCCGGACCGTCCGGCGGATGTCCGACATCAGGCGTTGAAAGTAGCGAAGGTTATGCAGGCTGACGAGGATAGGGCCGAGCATTTCCCCGGCCATGAACAGGTGCCGGATGTAGCCCCTGGAGAAGTGATCCCGGGCCAGGCCTTTCCGGGCCTCGTCGGGGCCCGAAACGCCCTGTTCCAGGGTCAACGGGGAGCAGGCCCCGCAGTCGCAGCCCTCCTGGATGGGGCTTGGGTCCTCGGCGTGGGCGGCGTTCCGCAGGCGGAGCGTGCCCCCCGGCGTGAACGCGGTCGCGTTCCGCCCGTTCCGCGTGGGCAGCACACAATCGAACATGTCCACCCCCGCCAGCACCGCCGACAGGATGTCGCGCTCGTACCCGACCCCCATCAGGTACCGCGGCTTCCCCTCCGGCAGCAGCGGCGTCGTGAACCGCACCACCCGCGCAATGTCCTCGGGCGGCTCCCCCACCGCCACACCGCCGATCGCGTAGCCGGGCAGGTCGATATTCGTAACCCGCTCCGCCGACCACCGCCGGGCTCCCTCGTCCGTCCCGCCCTGCACGATGCCGAACAGCGCCTGCTCGTCGGGCCGCGCGTGCGCCGCTCGGCACCGCTCCAGCCAGCGCACCGTCCGCTCGTTGGCGACGCTCAGGCGCTCGCTGTGCTCGCGTCCCGGGAGCGGGCGGCGTCCCGCCCCCCGAACGGGACCGGGGTCGCCGCGCTCCGAGACATCAGCCGGCGGGCAATCGTCAAACGCCATGATGATGTCGGCGCCCAACTCGTTCTGGATCCGCGTTGCGGACTCCGGCGTCAGCCGCACCGCGCTGCCGTCCACGATGGAACGGAACGTCACGCCGTCGTCGTCCACCGCGTTCAGGTCCGCCATGGAGAACGCCTGGTACCCGCCCGAATCGGTCAGGATCGGCCCCGGCCAGCCCATGAAACGGTGCAGCCCTCCCAGCCGCCTGACCACGCCCGGCCCCGGCCGCAGCAGGAGGTGGTACGTGTTCCCCAGAACGATCTGGGACCCCGTCCGTGCCACCTGCTCCGGGGTCAGGCCCTTGACCGTGCCCCGCGTGCCCACGGGCATGAACGCGGGCGTGTCGAACGAACCGTGCGGTGTTGTCACCCGTCCCA
This sequence comes from Phycisphaerales bacterium, assembly GCA_020849105.1. Taxonomy (GTDB): domain Bacteria; phylum Planctomycetota; class Phycisphaerae; order Phycisphaerales; family UBA1924; genus JADLGW01. The sequence continues at coordinate 21,194 of JADLGW010000050.1, forward strand.
GCCGCGCCCCGGTCGCGCGGGACCGCGCCAGAATCTCAAGCCGCAGCGCCGGGGCCACGCTAACCGTCCCTGCGGGCTTCGCCGGCGCGCCGCAGCGTGGTCTTCTCCGCATCACTGAGGCTCTGCAGGCCCTGCGTCGAGACCTTCGACAGGATGCGGTCGATCTCCTGGCGCCCCGCGTCGCCGGCGCCGGCACGCCCCGGCCGGCGCGAATCCCCCACGATGTCGAAGAAGTCCCGCAGCAGGTGCGAGTTGCGGATGAAGAAGAACCCCGCGGCCGCCCCGCCCAGGTGCGCCGCGTCGCCGCCCGCGTTGCTGCCCGGGTTCCGGTTGTTCCAGAACAGGTTCCACGCGGCCAGGGCGACGTACCCGTACGCGAACCACTTCAGCCGCAGCGGGATCGGCGGGAACAGCAGTTGCACCACCGCGTTCGGCGCGATGTACGCGCACGCGATGATGACGCCGAACACCCCGGCGGAGGCCCCCACCAGCGGCATGTAGGTCTCCTCGAAGAGCAGCCCCGGCAGGTGCAGCCCGGTCTGACCGAGCAGGTTCAGCACCATGTAACTGATGGCCCCGAACACCCCGCAGACCAGGTAGAACGCCACATACCGCTTTGACCCCAGCGCCTGCTCCACCATCCCGCCGAACACGAACAGGCCGAACATGTTGAACAGGATGTGCGTGAAGCCGCTGTGCAGGAACTGGAACGTGATGAAGCGCCACACCTCCAGGTGCAGGAAGGCAAGGTTCGTCGAGAAGTGGCCCCATGCCGTCAGCGGGTCCATCCGGATGACCAGGTTGACGCCGATCGCCTGACCCGTGCCCCGCACATAGAGCGGCTGCCCCTCGGCCGGCTGACGGCCGGGCACCGGGAGCAGGTGGTCCGGGTCGCGGTCCACCACCGCGTCCTGGAGTTGCTGCGGCGTGGTGCCCGGGTACACCAGGCTCTTCCCGGTCTGGACCAGCGTCACCTGCTTCGCCACCGCCAGCCCGACCAGGAACACCGCGACATTCGCCACGATGATCCAGGTGTTGAACGAAACAAAGCGCAGCCGCCCCAGCCCGCTCGCGCCCCGCGCCCCTGTCCGGTAGTACTCACGGTCGTAGATTCCCATGCGACAGGCGGCCCTCGTCGGTCGTTGTTGGGGAAACGCCGCGACGCTTCCGCGGCGCGGATGGTACCCGGAAGAGGCGCGACTGTCAGGGCGCGTTCCGGACACATGCCCCGCGTACGCGGGGCCTCACCCGCGGCGGCGGCGCTCCGTGGCCTGTCGCAGCCATCGTTTCTCCGAACGGGTCAGGCTCGCCATCCCGCTGGCCGCGATCTTCGCCAGGATCAGGTCCAGTTTCTCCTGCTCGGCCCGCTCCCGGTCCCGCCGGGCCGCGGCGTCGTCCGCGTCCTCCGTCGGCAGGCCCGCGTACCCCCTCGAAAAGTCGTACCCCGCCATCGCCGGGTGATCCGGCTCCGTCATCGCCAGCCGGCGCCGCTCCCCCCAGCAGTAGAACCCGCCGAAGAGCGCGATCGCCAGCAGCGTGCTCTCGCGGAAGACGAGCGCGAACGCGCCCACGCACCCCGCGATCACCAGACCGACCGTTGCCGCCACGTGTGTCGCCCGGTGGTACCCCATTCGACGCCACAGGACCTCCTGCAGCACCCGCCCCGCGTCCATCGGGTACATCGGCAGCAGCATGTTGAACAGCAGCAGCGCCGCGTTCATGTAGTACAGCCACCACAGGCCGATCAGCCACCACGACGGAAGCCCGCTGCTCAGCAGGTACAGGCTCGCCACCGCCCGCCCCGGCGCAAACGGGTTGAACCACACCGCATCGCCGCCCGCCAGCAGGTACAGCGGCACCCCGAGCACGGGCACCAGGACCACGTTGACCGCCGGCCCGCCCAGCGTCGTCAGCAGGCTGGGCCGCCAGTGGTGCGGCGGGTGGCAGTACGCCAGGCCCCCAAGCGGCCACAGCATGATCATGTCGGCCGCGCCCCCGACACGCCGGCACGCGATGCAGTGCCCGTACTCGTGCAGCAGCACCAGGAGGAACAGCCCCGCCATCCCCACCGCCATGAATCGCCATCCCATCGCGTCCTGCACCATCGAGGAGATCAGTTGCGCGATGACCCAGACGATGAAGAACAGGTGGACCCGGACCCGGATCCCCCACGCCCGGTACAGCGGCAGCGACCAGTTCAGCACGTTCTCGCCGTCGCCGAAGATGCGACGCAGCACATGGACGAATCGCCCGTCCCCTTCGTCTCGACCCCGGTAGCGGCGTGATTCCCAGCCCATGGACGCTCGATTATTGACCGAGCAGGCCGCGCCGCAGCGCCAGCAGCAGCGTCGCCACCGACTTTCCGTCGGCAATCTCGCCGGAGTCCACCATCGCCAGGGCCCGCGCGCCGCAGGCCCGTGGCGATGAACGCCCACATCACCTCATCGCTCATCCCCGGCGAGGTGTAGAACTTCGTCAGGAACCGGATCGCCGCCGCCTCGTACCCGGTCTCCTCCGCCAGTTCGCGCGGTGCGCACTCTTCCGGCTTCTCCATCGGCTCCAGCGTGCCGGCCGGCAGTTCCAGGATCCGCGCGCCCGCCGCGATCCGCATGTTCCTCACCATGATCACTCGCGGCCCCGTCGCCGAGTCCAGCAGCGGCAAGATGCACACGGCCCCGGGGTGCCGGACCACCTCCCTCTCGATCGGCTCCCCGCCCGGCCCGGGCGTCACCACGAGTTCCAGGTCGAACTTCCTCCCGCGATGGATCGTCCGCGACCTCGGGTGCATGACGCAAGGATAAGAGACCCGTTCAGCACACAGCGGCCTCCTTCCGGGTGCCGGCGTGGTGGGAGGCAATAGAAGAACGCTCTCTCCGTGGTCGCCCCTCGTATCACACGGCCAGCACGATCGCGACCACCGCCGCCTCCACCGCGAACCTCACGTCCACCAGGTCCCGCACCTTCCCCGGCCTCCACAACGCCAGGCCCGCCGTGCCCGCGCAGATCGCCGCCGCCCACGCGATCCGTGCCTCAGGGGGCCCCTGCGCCCATGCGAGCAGCATCAGCGCCGACACCACCCGCAGCGCCCCCGCGACCCACCACGCCCTCCGCCGGCGCAGCCGGGTCGGGATCGTGTCCGTCCCGTACGCCCGGTCACTTTCCTCATCATCCAGGTCGCACAGCACGGCGTCGGCGAACACCCGGACAAGCAGGTGGGCCGCCACCACGGCCAGGACCGCCCAGTGCTCCAGGGCCGTCTCCACGATCGCCCCGACACCCCGCTCCCGCGGCGACGCGAGCAGCAGAAGGCTCATCGCCAGCCCCACCAGGCCCGCCGACACCACGGCGTTCTTCACGATCAGGATGTCCTTCACCCGCCGGCGCCCGCCGGCCCTCCCCCGCGACAGCCCGGCGTACACCACGACGGCCCCCACGCTCCCGACGACCAGCAGCGGCGCGGCGGCGTCCAGCGGGCGCACGAACGTCGCGGCGATCAGGGCCAGTGAGAACGACAGGAATCGCACCGTCTTCGACCGCCGCCGGAGGAACTCGAACCGCGCCGGCTGGGCCTGCCGGTCCGCGGGATCGAGCAGCCGATCGCTGAGTTTCACGCGGTCCAACAGGTACACGGCCGTCGTCAGCAGCACCGCCGCCAGCAGCGCACACGCCGCCTGCCCCCACGCCGCCGGCCTCAGCGGCGGCAGCAACTGCCATGCGCACACCAGCGCCGCCCCGCCGTACAGCCCCATCCACACCGCCAGGTGCCCGGCCGCCGCGACCGCGGCCCGAACCCGACCCCCAGGCCCGAGCGGTCCCACAGGTCCCGCCTCCGTCACGCCTCCGTGAATGTAGCCCCATCCATCACGTTGAAACTGACGAACTGTCCCGGGGCGAAATCCGCCGGTTTCTGGCGCGGGTCCGTCGGCACGCAGTGGATGGGCATCCCTGCATCCACCACCACCGCGTCCGGCTCCACCGCCACCACCGACCCCTGCACCCGCCGCGGCCGCCCCCACACCGGCTCCACATACCGCCCGCCGGTCAGCACGACGTCGATCCGCCGCGCCCGCGCGCGGATCGTGCCCACAAGCCGCTTGCCCGGCCGCGTCCGAACCTCCGCGGTCGGCACCAGGTGCATCTCGTAGTCCGTGTTCGGCACCGTGAACACGACGTGCGCCGGCTTCGTCGCGGTTGCCGGTTCCATCCCCATGAGGACGCCGCGGGCCAGCCGCCGGTCAATCGGTGCTGTCGGTGATGGCTCGATCATGGCCCAAGACTATCCCCCACGGAGCCGCCGAGGAATCGTGAGGCCATGGCCGATCCGTGCTCGGTCAGAAAACTCTCCGGGTGGAACTGGACGCCCTCGAGCGCCGGCGTCCGCGCGTCCGCCCAGACGCGCCGCATCCCCATCACGATCCTTCCTTCACCGGCGGTGCCCCCCGCCCACGCGCTCACCTCCCACGCGCCGGCGTCACTCACCGGGCGTCGCACCCCTCCGTGTTCCGGGCCGTTCAACTCTGCCTCCGGCACGATCAGCGAGTGGTACCGCGCCCCATCCAGCGGGTTCGGCAGCCCCTCGAACAACCCTCGCCCGTCGTGGTGCACCGGCGTCGCCAGGCCGTGCACCGGCGTCGCCAGGCCGTGCACCGGCGCGTCAAGCCGCTCGATCCGCATCCCGAACGCCGCTGCGATGCACTGGTGCCCCAGGCACACGCCGAGCACCGGAATCCGTCCGGCGAAGGCCCGGATCATCTCCACCGAAACCCCCGCCTCCGGCGGCCCGCACGGCCCCGGTGACACGATCAGGTGGCTGGGCCCGCGCCCGCCATCCAGCCCCCGCGCGGCCTCCACCGTCATCTCATCGTTCCGGGCGACCACAATCCCGTGCGCCGCGGCGGCGCCCTTGCGCGCCTGCGCACCGGCCACCAGGTGCACCAGGTTCCAGGTGAACGAGTCGTAGTTGTCGATCAGCAGGATCACGTCCGCACCGGCTGCCCGCCCGCACGCGCCCTGATCGTGTCCAGCATCGCCCGAACTTCCGACGCCATCCTGGTGTTCGGGAACTCGCGGATGATTCGCTCGCCCACGCCGCGGGCGGTCTCCCAGTTCCGGTCCTGCACGGCGAGTTTGAACTGCGCCCCGAGGTTCTCCCTGGCCTTCCCGATCACCCCCCGGGCGACCTCCCGGTACGGCTCGGCCTCCGCCCCGGTCAGGTAGACGTCCAGTTCCTTCATCAGGTCCAGCGCTTCCTCCGCTCGCCCGTGCTGCGCTGATTCCAGGAACCGCCGCTCCAGGTCCTCCTTGTACGCGGTCCGGGCGGAATCGATCCGCCGCGCCAGCCCCGGCACCGCCGGTGACTCCGGGTACAGCCGTGCCGTCCGCGCCGCCTCCACGATTGACTGGTCCCACCGCCGCTGCACGATCAGGTGATCGATCCGCGCGATCGCCTCCTCCACCAGTTTCCGCTGCGTCTGTTCGCGCGCCTGCTCCACCCGCTGGCGGAACTCCTCCGCATCGGCCCGGTACCCGAACCGCTCCGCCAGTTCGCCCACCAGCACCATGGCGGCGTCCCAGTCGCCCGCGCCAAGGTCTTCCTCGATCGCCCCCCGCAGCAGGTCGCGCTCGCGCTTCCGGTGCAGCACCCGCCGCGCATCATCCGACAGCGCCTGCTGCTCCGACATCCGCTCGATCGCCGCCTGGAGCGCGGCCATCTCCGGCGGACGCCGCGGCCCGCGCCGCCCCGCGAAGACCACCAGCGGCAGCAGCGCCACCGTCAGCACCACGCCCAGCGCCCCGGACGCGGTCATGGCCTGACCCGCCTGCGGAACGCGCACCCCGATCACGATCAGCGCCACACTCAGCGAGATCGCGGCGATCGGGCACGCGGCCGCCCACCACGGGAAGTGCTCCCGCGGCGGGGGATCCGGTTGAGTCGTGTCGTCCATTCCCCTCCTCCGGCACGGCTGTGGACCGGCGCCCCGCCGCACATTCGCACAGGCGGGACGCCTGTGCCACAAGAGTCAACTCCCCGGCGTCGGGTCGCCGCAGTTCCGCGTCACCGGCACCAGGCACAGGAACCGCAGGCCGCCGGCCCCGGCACTGAACTGGTGCTCGTGATCGGCCGGCACATAGACGACGTCACCGGCCCGCAGCGGGTTGTCCTTGCCGTTGAGCAGGACGGTCCCACCGCCCCCGACGATGAACACCTCATGCTCATAATCGTGGCTGTGCCGCGGCGAGTGCCCTCCGGGCTCCACCTGGAACTGCCGCAGCGCGAAGTTGGGCGCCCCGTGCTCCCGCCCGACCATCACGGCCATGGTGACGCCCTGCACGCCGGGGACCTGGGCGGGCTTCCTCTCGACCTCGTCAATATGTCGTATGAGTCCGGTAGGTCCCATGGGCAAGTCTATCTACCATGCCCCATGCCCAGCACCATGCCCGCCCGGGGGTCGCTTGTGACCGTCGAGGCCTTCCCACTGGGGCCGTTCGAGACCAACTGCTATCTGGTGTACCGGTCCGGAAGGGAGGCAGCGGGCAGCGCGTGCTGGGTCGTTGATGCGGGCTACGAGCCGGGTGCGTTGGTGGAGCGGGTCCGCGAACTGAGGCTGAGCCCGCGGGCGCTCATCCTGACGCACACGCACGCGGACCACATCGCCGGCGTGGACGAGGTGCGGGATGTACTGGGCGTCCCGGTGTGGGTCCACGAAGCGGAGGCGTCGTGGCTGACCGACCCGATGCTCAACCTGAGTGCCGCGGTCGGCTTGCCGGTGACCGCCCGCCCGGCGGAGCGTTCGCTGTGCGACGGCGAGGCGCTGGACCTTGCCGGCGCGGCGTGGCGCGTCCTCCACACTCCCGGGCACTCCCCCGGCGGCATCTCGCTCTACCAACCGGAGAGCCGGCTCGTCCTCGCGGGCGATGCCCTGTTCAGCGGCTCCGTCGGGCGCACCGACTTCCCCGGTTCCGACCCCAGTACCCTCGCACAGTCCATCCGGCTCCGCCTCTACACGCTCCCTGACGACACTACCGTCTACCCCGGCCACGGGCCGGAAACGACGATCGGCGTGGAGAAGCGCTCGAACCCCTTCGTGCGGGCCTGACCCGGTGCTTCCACGCCGTGGCCGACGGGGGGCGGATCACTGCGCCCTTGACAACCTGCCCGCATCAACGGCGAGTTCATCATGAGATTCACTCCGCCAAGACAGCCCGCGCCAGGGCCGCGCGGCGGGCCTTGTCGCCGACTCGCCCGCTCTCCTCCAGAGGTTGGTACAGGGCGAACCGGGGCGGCGCCCCCGCGGCCTCGCCCGGCGCCCACCAGAGCACCGCGTCCACGACGCGGACCTGCGAGAGCCATGTGCCGATTGCCGTCGCCGCGTCGGGCGAATCGAGCGGCAGCAGCCCCCGGACGGAACGCGCCTGTGACTCCAGGTCCACCTGGTCATCGCCGGCTTCGTCGCCGTAGACCGCCATGCCGGCCGCCCGCACCCGGTCGAGCGCGGCCGTGAGACGTTCCTGCACATCCGCAGAAAGCGGTGGTTGCAGGTCGCTCACGACCAGGACTCGCCCGTCCACCGGCACGAGTGCCGGGGCCGGCGCGGCTGCACGCAACTCCGTGTGGAAACGCCCGTCGCCCTCCACCGTGCTCGCGGGGATAACCGGGGCAACGGGAGCGGACGGGGGCAGGACGCCGTGTACCGCGTCGAACCGCTGCGACACGGCCGCACGCACCCTGCCGCTCATCGCCCTCGTGCCGATGAGCAGCACCAGGCCGACGACCACGGCCAGGAACAGGAACAATGCGAGGCTCATCCCCGGGTTGAACCCTGCGGCAAAGTCCTTGCGGCGGCGCTGCTGGCGACGCGACGCCATCCTCTCGTGGGCCCGGTGCCGGGCCGCCTGCATCCGAGCGTGGGCCCGCTCCAGTTGCTCGGCCGCCGATCGCACCTGCCGGCGCGACTCGTCCACCGATGCCCGAACTGAAGCCGCAATGTGCTCGCGGTGCGGGCGCTCGGCCGCCGGCGTTTCCACGTCCATCCCGTCCACCGCGTAGCGCCCGGACCACCAGTCGGTCAGCCGCACGCGCGGGCGGCGGCGTTGACTCTCGGAAGGCATGTCGGGGGCCGGAACGGCCCAACTCCGCGGCTCTTCACGGGGCGGCACCGGTGACGCGGCGGCCGCGACAACCTCGGGCTCCCGCCGCTCGCGCTCCGGACTCTGATGGAACTCCGGGTCCGCATCGTCCTGCGGCCGGATGCGCGACGCCCCCCCCATGCTCGGCAGGTCCGCGGGCCTCACCGCGAATGGGTCGCTCGCCTCGCGCACGAACTGGACGTCGGCCAGCATCTCGCCCGCCGACTCGTACCGGTGGTCGTAGTCCGTCATCGCCCGCCGCACGATCCACCGCACCGCCTCCGGGCAGCGCAGGCCGATCTTCGACAGCCCGCCGTGGGCGGGGAACGAGTTCTCGATGACGCTGAACATCACCGCGCCCGCCCCGAAGACGTCGAACTTCGCCCCGTTCACCTGGTGCACCTTCACGCCCTTGAGGGCCATGCGCACCATCTCCGGGTCGCGGAAGTACTCCGTCCCGTGGGTCGTGAGCGTCATCGCCGATCGCAGCGAAGAGACCAGCCCGAAATCCACCAGGTGGGCCGCCTGCCTGTCCACGACGATGTTGTCGGGCTTCACGTCCTTGTGCCACAGCCCGCCGCGGTGGTAGGTGTCCAGCGTCAGGAGCAGGTCGGCGGTGTAGCCGAGCGCCGCGTGCAACTCCGCGTTTCCAAGGCCGCCCGGCCCCGCGGCGGCGTGCAGGCGCTGCGTCACAAGCGTGAGCGACTCCCCCGGCACATACCGCGTGACGTAGTAGAACCGCTCGTCGCTCAGGTCGTGCTCCAGCACCAGCCCGAGTTTCTTGGCGGCCTCCAGGGCCCGGCTCTCGCGCACGACCTGCGGCAGGCTGGAGCCGTCGCTGAGCGAGAATGTCTTGATGACGACCTGGCCCACGCCGCGCTGCCCGGCACGCTCGAACCCCGCACGCTTGATCTCGTCGGGCTCGGCCACATACAGCCGTCCGCCGGAACCACCCCCGGGCAGCGACCCGGTGATGCGGTAGCCGTCGAACTGGCCGGCCCTGCCGCGCGGCGGCTTGTCGGCGCCCGGGGCCGCGGCCACAGCCTCCGGGAGGCGCCGTTCCAGGCCCTCCGTCAGGCCGGTCAGGCACAGCAGCCGCGCCGGGTGCCCGACGGCAATCCGGTACACGCTGCGCCCCAGTGCCATGACCTCCCCCTGGATCGCCCGCCCGTAGTGGCTCGCGGCCGACCACCGTCCGAAGATCACGCTCCCCACTGTCAGCGGGACGAACGCGATGGTCGTGATGACCGCCCCGACCAGGCGCAGCACGTCACCGACTTCTCCGACGATGAACCTGGCGACCTGCGACACGAGCCAGTACACCCCCTTGCCGGCCGGGACCAGGATGTACATCACAAGGATGACGGCCGCGAAGATCCCGACCGCCGCGACGGCCAGGAACACGAGGAGTCCTGAAAGGGCTGGCATGGTCCGGTACCTCCCAACCCGCGCCTAGCGGCTCGCGGGCGCCTGCTCCCCCCGGCGCAGTTCCATCTGCCGGTGGTAGATCTCGGCGATGCTCTCGTCAAAGAGGGCGTCGTCGGCCTTTGTGGGATTGAGGCTCACGCCGTTTCGTTCGGGCTCGTCCAGTTCGTCACGGGTGAAGGAATAGGTCTGGACGGTGACCTGGAGCCGGACTCGCAGCAGATCGCGGACCTTCGCCAGGCGCCGGCTGACCGTCGGTTCGCTCATCCCCAGGGCCGTCGCGACGTCCTTGCCCGGCTGCCCATCGAGCACCCTCATTCGGTAGATGGAAAAATCGGTAAAGTCGCACTCCTTCTCGACAAGGCGTATCGAGGCTTCCACCTTCGCCCGAAAGACCGCCGCCTCGTACGCGGCGTCGACCGGGGTGCTGTTGCCGGCCATCCACGACTCGTCGAACTCACCGGATTTCCGTCCCGCGCCTCGCTTCTGGGCGTTGCGGCGGTCCATCTCGTCGCCCAGGACGTGCTTGGCGATCGCCAGGAGCCAGGTTGAGAAACGGGCGCCTCGCGCGGGGTCGTAGCGCTCTATCGAGTCGGATAGGGCCGCGAGCGTTTCCTGGGACAGGTCGCGGACCGTCTCGGCCCCGATCCGCCCCTTGCCCCATTTGGTCAGTTGGGCTCGCAGGACCGGCCCGAACGTTTCCCATAACTCGAACCACGCGGCCTCGTCGTTCCGCTTCAGGCGCGCGATGAAACTGGTGGTCATGGAGTTCAGCATGGGCCTCCAAAGGATACCAGCGATTCGTGCCATCGAAGCCCCGTTTTCGGGGCGTCGATGCGGTTTTCACATCGACGTCGCGGAGCCGACTTCGCCGGCACTGAAACTCCCCGCACCAATCTCCCAAGCACTCTCCATCGGGCCCGCGGCCGCCGCCCGGGACCACAGGAGAGCAACCATGGCGTGCATCATGAAGACGGCCGTCCGGATCGGTGTTATCACGGCGCTGGTTGGCGGCGTGGCGGTCTGGGCCGCCGGGCCGGACAGCGTTCGGGCCATCGTCCGGCAGACGCGGACGAGCGTGAAACATGTGATCGACAAGAACATCAGCGACCCGGTCGCGCTGCGGAGCCAACTGCGGGACCTGGAGGGTCAGTACCCCAAGCGGATCGCCGCCGTGCGGGGGGACCTGGCCGAGGTAAACGAGCAGATCGCCCAGCTCCAGCGTGAACTGGAGGTCAGCCGGCGGGTGGTCTCGCTCGCGGACAATGACCTCCAGACGATGCAGGGCGTGCTCGCCGAGGCCGAGCGGACCAAGCAGGCGGGCGGCAGCCAGATCGTGAAGGTCCGGTTCGCGGACGAGCGGATGTCGATGGACGACGCCTACGCGAAGGCGAACAAGGTCAGCCAGTTGCGGTCGGCCTACGCGACCAAGGCGGCGGACGTGGAGCGCGACCTGGGTTACCTGGGGCAGCAGAAGGACCGGCTGGCCAAACTGCTCGACAAACTGGAGCGGGAGCGGGCCGATTTCCAGAGCCAACTGTGGACGCTGGACCGACAGGTGGACACCATCGCCCGCAACGACCGGCTGATCGGCCTGCTCCAGGACCGCCAGAAGACCATCGACGAGCAGAGCCGGTACGAGGCCGTGAGCCTCGGGCAGGTGACCGCGCGGTTCGCGGAGATCCGGGCCAAGCAGGAGGCGAAACTGGAGATGTTCGGGCAGTCCACGGAGATGGAGAACTACGAAGACCAGGCAAAGACCCAGATCGACTACGAGAAGGGGTCGGCGGCCCAGGGCCTGAAGCCGGTCGAGAAGATCAAACTCACCCCGTCCGTGATCGAGATCGGGCCGGAGGACGTGACGACCTTCGAGGGCCCGGCCGAGACGGTCGCCACGGGCGGTCGGTAAGTCCGGGGTACACCGCCACTCCGTGGCGGTTCTTCGAGGGTGCCGGAAACAGAACACCGCGACGGAGTCGCGGGGTACCCAAGCAGCAGTCTCCGCAGCCGCCGGCTGTCCCAACGGACGACCGGCGGCTGTTTCTTGGGTACCCCGCCACTCCGTGGCGGTTCCTCATGAAGCCTGAAGAAGAGACCGCGACGGAGTCGCGGGGTACCCCAAGAAGGAGTCGCGGGGTACCCTGGCACTACCGACAGGCTCTTTGCTGGCCCGGCGCTCCACTTTCCGATATTCTCCGGGGTCATTGGCCCGACGGTCGCACCGCGCACGGACGCAGGAAGGAAGTGGACAGGCCGTGATCGACCGTTTCCTCGGCATGTTCAGCGTGGACATGGGGATCGACCTGGGGACGTGCAACACTCTGGTTGCCGTCCGCGGTCAGGGCATCATTCTCAATGAACCCTCCGTCGTCGCCGTCCGCAAGGGGACGAACCAGGTGCTGATGACGGCCAACGGGCCGGCGGTGGGCTGGGTGGCCAAGGAGATGCTGGGCAAGACTCCCGGCTCCATTTCCGCCATCCGCCCGCTCAAGGACGGCGTGATCAGCGACTTCGAGATCACGGAGGCGATGCTCCAGTACTTCATCACGAAGGCGACGGGCAAGAAGCGGATGATGGGCGTGGGCCCACGGGTCGTGATCTCCATCCCCTCCGGCATCACCGCCGTCGAGAAGCGGGCGGTGTTCGACTCGGCGGAACGGGCCGGGGCACGCCGCATCTACTTGCTGGAAGAACCGATCGCCGCCGCCATCGGCGCGGGCCTGCCCTTCGCCGAACCCACGGCGAGCATGATCGTGGACATCGGCGGCGGGACGACCGAGGTCGCGATCATGACCCTGGCCGACATCGCCGTGTGCGAGAGCGTGAGAGTCGCGGGCGACGACCTGGACGAGTCGATCATCGGGCACATGAAGCGGACGTACAACCTGATGATCGGCGAGCAGTCGGCCGAGCGGATCAAGATCGAACTCGGGTCGGCGTCCCCGATGCCCGAGGAGCGGACGATGGAGGTCCGCGGGCGGGACATGATCTCCGGGCTGCCGCGGAAGACCACGGTGTCCAGCGAGGAGGTCCGCGAGGCCCTGCTGGAGCCCGTGGGCGCGATCGCCGAGGCCGTCACCCGAACGCTGGAGCGGGCCGAGCCGGAACTGGCCGCCGACCTTGTCGAGAACGGGATCATGCTCGCCGGCGGCGGGGCGCTGCTGCGAGGCCTTCCCGAAATGATGCAGAAGGCGACGGGCCTGGACGTCAAGGTCGCGGAGGACCCGCTCACCTGCGTCGCCCGCGGCACCGCGATCTTCCTTGAGCACGACGAGTGGAAGGCCACGCTCGAAAACGACATGATGGCCTGAAGAGAACGCGGAGGTCGCCGGGGTCGCGGAGAAACGCAGAGGGAACCGAGAAACGGCACGGCCGGGCGACCCCTCCGCGTCTCCTGAGCCCTCTGCGTTCTCTTCGCTGGACGGCCCATGCATCACGGTCGAGGCCATCAACGGGGGATGACGGCCGCGGTCCTCGTTCTGGCCGCGCTCGCCGTGCTGCCTATGCGGTGGACGTCCTGGGCCGGCCAGTTCGGGGCCGTCCCTCGGTTCCTGATTGCCCCGGTCGCCGGGCTCGTGGCGTCACTGACCGGGTGGATGACGCGCCCGGAAGGGCTTGAGAGCAACCCGGTCCTGGCGGAGGTCAAGAGTCAGCGCGACCTCTTCCAGGCGATGTACCTGCAGCAGCGGGACCTGGTGGCGGCGCTCGAGCAGCAACTCGACGAGTTTCGCGCCCGGGAGCAGCCGCTTGGCCTGCGCCACCTGGTTGCCCGCGTCATCGGCTCACCCGGCAACCCGGGGTCGGGCATCCTCATCGTCAAAGCCGGCAAGCGGCACGGCGTGGAGCCCCGGACCGTCGCGGTCGCCGGCGGCGCACAGGTCGTCGGGAGGATCGAGGACGTCTCGGCCACGACGTGCGAACTGGTGCTTCTCACCAACAGGGCGTCGGGGTCCATCGCCGGCGTCATCCCCGCAAAGAACGGCGAGGACGAGGGCATCCGGATGCCGTACCTGTACCCAACCAGCGGCGGCACGCTCCAGGGTCTCGTCATGTACAACGAGTCGAAGCGGGGCGTGCCGCAGCCCCAGGCCGCCCTCGGCGACACGGTGCGCCTCGACGACCAGACGTGGCCGGCCAGCGCGCAGCAACTGGTCCTCGGGACGGTCGTCAGCATCGATCACCCGCCGGAATCGCCGACGCGCCAGCTCGTCACCGTCCGACCCACGCTGCGACTGGACCGCGTGACGGAGGTCACGCTGCGCCTGGCGGAACGCCGGGAAGGCGGCACGCCGTGAACTGGGTGGTGTACGCGGTCGCGGCCTGGGTCGTCATGGGCCTTGAGTACAGCCTTAAGCACGCCCCGCTGTCGCTGACCTTCGGGAGCGTGACGCTCGCGCCGAGTTTTGCGCTGGTGCTCATGGTGTGGGTCGCCCTGTTCGCCCCTCCGGCCCAGGCGCTGTGGAGCGCGCTGATCCTCGGCCTGCTCATGGACTTCATCTCGCGACTCATGCTGGAGAGCGGGGGAACGGCCACCCTGGTCGGCCCCATGGCGCTGGCGTTCCTGGCGGGCGGCCGGTTCGTGCTGGCGTCGCGCTGGGTGATGCTGCGGCGGAACCCTGTGGCCCTGGGCCTCATGACCGTGGGCGCAGGCTTCCTTGTGACGATCATCAGCGCGGTCCCGCTGGCGATCCACCGGGTCTACGGCGATCCGATTTTCTGGCACGCCTGGTCGTACGTCCTGAGCGGGTTCGGTTCCGCGTTCTACTCCGGGCTCCTGGCGCTGCCCATGGCGCTCATCCTGAACCCAGCCTCCGGAGCCTTCGGCCTGGACGCCGCCCGCCCCGCAGGTCCGCGCCGGTTCTAGGGGGTTTCCACTCCCATCCTCGGCGGCCCGCCGTATTATCGGATGTTGCGATAGCGGTATCAGGTCGAGCGGGGGTTTGGCCGATCCGGGAGGGGATGAAGATGGCCTGGGAAACTGATCCAAAGGCCGACCGGCCGGCCAAGTCCGCCGGGATGAAGGTCGTGGTCGCACTGGGGGCGGTCGTGTTCTTCGTGACCGTCTCCAGTTGGTTCCGGCCCGCCGGCACGTCCGCCCGTACCCCGATGCTCGCCACGACTGACCGCCTCCTGGGCGAGGTCGAGGGCAACAACTACACGCTCCAGGTCTTCGCCGGGCCGTCCGGACCGCTCTACACCGTCCGCGGCCCCAGCGGGCGCGTCCTGCGCGAGCGCCTGACCGCTGATGAGGTCTACCGTGCCTTCCCCGACCTGGACGTGCGGACCCTTCACGCGGGCACAGACCTGCCCCCCGCGGCCGAGATCACCTCCGGGCCCTGATCGCCCCGTGCCACCCCCACCACCACCCCCGCCGCGGCAGCCTGAACTGATCGCGAATGCGGCGGACCTAGCCGGCAGCGCACCATTGCTTGTTGTCGGCGGCACGTTTGACCCGCCGCACCTGGCCCATGCCTCCCTGCCCGACGCCGCCCGCCGCGAACTCTGGCAGGGGCGCGGCCGGATCGTGTTCGTCCCCGCGTCCTGCTCACCCCTGAAGGAACAGAGCGCGGCCGCCGCGGCGGACCGCCTCGCGATGCTGCGGCTGGCCCTCGCGGGGATGGACCGGGTGTGCATTTGGACCCATGAACTCGACCGCCCGCCGCCCAGTTACACCGTGGATACGCTGCGGGTTCTGCGTTCGGCCGTCGGCGCGGCGCCGGAGGTCCGCCTGCTCATCGGCGCCGATCAGGCTGCCGCCTTCCACCGCTGGCGCAGCCCGCGCGAGATCATCGCCCTTGCCGAGCCCGTTGTGGTGCCGCGTGACCCCTGTGCCGATGCGGCAGCCCTTGCGGCGGCGCTGCGTGAGACGGGCGCATGGAACGGGGCCGAGATCACCGCGTGGACGCGGCGTCTTCTCCCGGTTCCGCTCGTCGGGATCAGCGCGACCCGGGTCCGCGACCTCCTCCGCCGGCGCCCGCGCCCGATTGATGCCCTGCGGCCCCTGCTCCCGGCCGGCGTCCTCGGCTACATCGAGGGCAACAACCTCTACTGAGCCTTGTGCGGCGAGCCGCTTCGGGTACATTGTGCGCGCGGAGCGCCTATGTCACTCAGACTCTGGATCGTGGCGGGTATGTGGGTCTCAGTCGCGGCGTTTGCCGGCGCGCAGGCACCCGAGTTCCTTATCCCCGGCACCTACGAGATCACCGCGGGCCAATCGATCACACTCGCTGTGCGCAGCGCGGCGCCCAACGATGACCTCGGTCCGCCCGCCCCGGGCGACCTGAGCCGGTTCTTTATCCGTGTGGCCGGCATGCAGGACAACCGTGAGGCCATGCCCGGCCCGATGGAACCCGGCCGCGGCCCGGTTCTCCCGCTGACGGAGCCCGGCGTCACCATGCTGGTTGCGGACTGGAAGCCGGTCGTCCTGGAGATCGAGCCCGCGGCGTTCCGGGAGTTTCTTGCGGCCCGCGTTCCGAAGATCGATCCGGGCACGGTGCCGGATGGCGCCGCCGTCCGCGTCCGTCACGTCCGTTCCGCCAAGTCCATCCTGCACGTCTCCGCCCGTGGCGGCCAGCCTCCTGATGCCGCCACGGGCACGAGCAAGTCGGGGCAACTCGCGGAGGTCCGGGCCACGTTCGACCCCGCAACGACACCCGTCGGGGCCGACATGCCCGTGCGGGTGTATGTTCGCGGGGATTCGGAGTCGCGCGTGCTCGTGCGGGCGCTGCACGCGTCCGCGCCGCCGGAGGAGTTCCTGACCAACGCCAAGGGAATGGGCGACTTCCCCCTCTCCGCGCCGGGGCCATGGCGCGTGCAGTTCCAATGGGCCCGCGCCCTGAAGGACGACCCCGACGCGGACTGGGAGGTCTTCTCCGGCACGCTGACTTTCTCGACACCGCGGCCCGCTGCCGGGGGCAAGCCATGAGGACTGCCGTTCGCGCGGCCCCCGCTCTGCTGCTGGCCGCCGCGGCATCCGCCCAGACCTGGACGGAACTGGGGCCGGCGCCGATCGCCTCATCCCAGTATTCGGGGCGCATGTCCGCCGTCGCGTGCAGCCGCACCGACCCGAACCTGTATTACGCCGGCGCCGCCGACGGCGGTGTGTGGCGGACCACGGACGCCGGGCTGACCTGGACGCCCGTCACCGACGGAATGCCGACCACCGCGATCGGCGCCATCGCCATCGACCCCGGGAACGACCGGGTCGTGTATGTGGGCTCAGGCGAGGGCAACTTCGCGAATCACAGCCGGTACGGCCTGGGCGTGTACAAGACCACGGACGGGGGCAGCACCTGGAGCGTCCACGCCGGCGCGACGTTTTCCGGCCGCTGTTTCTCGAGGATCGTGATCGACCCGCAGACAACCGGCACCCTCTACGCCGGCGTCTGCATCGCCGGCGGATTCCCCAGCATGGCGGCCGCGAAGAACCACCCGGGGCGGAACGGTCCGCTCGGCGTGTTCAAGTCCACGGACGCGGGCGAGAACTGGGTGCGTCTCTCCGGCGGCCTGCCTGATCTCTCCGTAACGGACCTGGCGATCCATCCCGCGACCCCATCGGTCCTGTACGCGGGAGTCGGGCACATCTTTGGTGATGCTGCCAACGGCATCTACAGGAGCAACGACTCCGGCGGCACATGGACGAAACTTACCGCCGGCCTCCCGACCACCATCTTGGGCCGCGTCTCCCTGGCCATTGCCCCCAGCCTGCCCTCCCGCCTCTATGCGCACCTGGCCATCCCCAGCGATGCCGGCGGCGGCGGCTCCGGCTCTCGCGGCTTCTTCCGCAGCGACGACGGGGGTGACACCTGGACACTCGTCAATGGCGGCGCATCCTCCTCGTACAACTGGTACTTCGGCGTCGTCGGCGTGAGTCCGACCAACCCCAACATCGCGTGCAACGCCGCGCTCGACCTTGCCTGGGTCGGCGCCGCGCTCGGCACGCCCGCCCACGTCGACCAGCACGCGATCGCCTGGGATGCCGCGGGCCGAATCGTCGCCGGGTGTGACGGTGGGGTGTTCCGCAACCCCGGGGCCGGCGGGGTCTGGTCACCGCTGAACAACGGGCTCGGGGCCATGCAGTTCTACGCCGGGCTCTCGACCGACCCGGTGGACCCGGAACGCATGTTCGGCGGGCTCCAGGACAACGGCGGCGTCCGCCGCACCGCCCCCGGCGTCAGTTGGGGCAGTGTCAGCGGCGGCGACGGCGGATGGACGCAGGTCGACCAGACCAACCCTCTGATCGTTTTCACGGAATCGCAGGGGACGGGCTCGCTCTACCGCTCCACCAACGGCGGCAACAGTTTCGGGGGTGCCGGCGGGGGCATCAGCGGGCGGAACTGCTTTCTCCCGCCCTTCCTCATTGATCCGAACAACCCGTCGCGCGTGCTCTACGGCACCGAGCGCGTGTGGCAGAGCCTGATGGGCGGAATCGGGGGCTCCTGGTCCCCGCTCAGCCCGGATCTGACCGGCGATTCCACCTCGGCCATCCGGTCGCTTGCGATTGCGCCCTCAAACTCGCTGGTGGTCTACGCGGTCACCAACAACGCCCGCTTCCTGTCCTCCATCGACGGCGGGGCGACGTTTACCCTGCGCCTGACGGACGCCGCCGGCTGGCCCCGCGTCACGCGCGAGGTATTCGTGGACCGGCTGGACCCGGGCACCGTCTACCTCGCCGGAGCGGTCTTCGGCGTGCCGCACGTCCGCCGCAGCAGCGACTTCGGCGCCACCTGGCAGACGCTCGACGGCGACCTTCCGGACGTCCCTGTCAACACCATCGCCGCCGACGCACGCTGCGGCAAGCCAACCCTGTACGCCGGCGCCGATGACGGCCTCTACCGCTCGCGCGATGACGGCCGGACCTGGCGGCGCTACGGGCAGGGCCTGCCGCACGCCCAGGTCGTGGATATCCGGCTCGAGACGGGCCGGGCCCGGATGATCGTCGGGACCATGGGACGCGGGGCATGGACCGTCCCTGTCTACCCGGCGATTGACTTCAACGACGATGGCGCCGCCAACCTCGCCGATTTCGGCGCCTTCCAGACTGCCTTTGCCCTCCAGAACATGCAGGCAGATTTCAGCAACGACGGCCTCCTGAACCTGGCCGACTTCGGCGCGTTCCAGACCGCCTTTGCTCTCGGCTGCCCGTAACCGGTCTACGTTTCCCTCGCGTGAACGATCCCACCATCATCGCGGCCGGCTCCAAGGCCGCACAGGGACGATTCGATGAGGCTGTCGCCGTCCTCCGCCGCGCCGCCGCGGGCCGGGGCGACACCCTGCCCTACCTCCTGCTCATGGCCGAGTACCTGGCCGTCCTTGGGCAGAACCAGCAGGCCTTGTTCGCGGCAGACCAGGCCGTCCAGCGGGCCCCCGCCCGCGCCGAAGCCCACGCTGTCCGCGGCCTGGTCATGCAACTCCTCAACCGTTTCCTGGAGGCGACCGCTTCACTGGAGGAGGCCGTGCGCCTCAGCCCGGGCCTGGCGATGGCCCACCAGAATCTCGGCCTTGTCCTCCAGGCCCAGGCCAGGTTTGAGGCCGCCGAAACAGCCCTCCGCCGCGCCGTGGAACTCAGCCCCTCGGTTCTCGCGGACGCGAATCTTGCCCTGCTTCTGGCCGACACGGCGCGAGTACCCGAGGCGATCTCGCTCCTGGAAGGGGCTCTTTCCCGGTGGCCCGGCCAGGCCGGGCTTCTGTTCCCCCTGTGCTTCCTTCTCAACTATTCGGACACCGCCGACCCCGCGGCTGTCCTGGCGCGGCACAAGGAATATGGACGTGCGATCACGCCATCCCCCGCCCCCCGCGGCCCTGCACCCGGCCCGCGCCCGGCGGTGCTGCGCGTGGGGCTTGTGTCCGGCGACCTGCGCGGGCACTCGGTCTCCCGGTTCGTGGAGCCCGTGCTGCGAGAGATCAACCGGGAGCGCTTCGGTGTCACCTGCTACTTCACCGGCCCCCGCGGCGACGCGACGAGCGCACGCCTCCGGACCCTCGCCGAGCGGTGGCGGGATGTGGCCCGCACCAGCGACGACACCATGGCGCGGACGATCACGAATGACAACATCGACATCCTCGTCGACCTCGCCGGCCTGACTTCGGGCCAGCGGCTCCCGGTGTTCGCAAGGCGTGCCGCCCCGGTCCAGGCGACCTGGATCGGCTACCCGAACACGACGGGCATCCCCGCCATGGACTTCCGCATCGTGGACTCTCGCACCGACCCGCCGGGGTCCGAAGCGATGGTCACCGAATCCCTGGTCCGGCTGCCCGGGTGCCTGCTGTGCTTCGACCCCGGCGGGGATGCTCCGCCCGTGCAGCCCCGAGAACCGGGCCCCATCACCTTCGGCTCCTTCAATGCGCTCTCCAAGGTCTCGGACACATGCGTACGCCTGTGGGCCGCGGTTCTGGAAGCCGCGCCCGGCTCTCGCCTGCTGCTGAAGGCCAAGGCCCTGGCCGACGGCGCGACACGCCGCCGCCTGCAAGACCGCTTCGTGGCTGCCGGCCTCGCGCCGGAGCGACTGGAACTCATCGGCCAGACGGAGTCCACCGCCGAGCACCTGGCGCTCTATCAACGCATCGACATCGCCCTCGACACCTTCCCGTACCACGGGGCCACCACCACCTGCGAGGCCCTCTGGATGGGCGTCCCGGTCGTCACTCGTGGCGGGACCGTCCACGCCGCCCGCGTCGGCCCCTCCCTGCTCAGGGCCGCCGGGCTTTCCGACCTCATCGCCGATTGTGACGACGGCTTTGTCCGCCTCGCCGCCTCGCTCGCCGCCGACCCCGCGCGCCTCGCGGCCTGGCGCGGCACCCTCCGCGAGCGGCTCACCGCCTCCGCGTTGTGCGACGCGCCCGCCTACGCCCGGGCCCTGGAAGCCGCTCTCGACGCCATGTGGGCCGCGAAGGGCCTTGCCACGCCGGCCGGTTGACCCCCCCCGGACCGTCTTCTACGCTTCATCCGGATAAACGGATGAAGACTCCACGAAGACCCCGCGCCCTGGCGCCGCTCCTCTCCTCGCTGGCCGAGCCCACGCGGCTGCGCATCCTCCGCCTGCTGGAGGCCGAGGAACTCAGCGTGGGCGAGGTCTCCCGCGTGGTGCAACTCCCGCAATCCACGGTCAGCCGGCACCTCAAGGTCCTGGGCGACCTCGGTTGGCTCACCCGCCGCGCCGCGGGCACCGCCACGATGTACCAGGTCGTCCACGATGACCTGCCGCCTGATTCCCGCGCCCTCTGGGTCGCCGTCCGCCCGCAACTCTCCGCCACCGCCGACGCCGCGGAAGACCAGCGGCGCTTGGCCGTCGTCCTGGCGGACCGCCGCCTCGACAGCCAGGCCTTCTTCGGCCAGGTCGCCGGTGAGTGGGACGCTGTCCGCACGAACCTGTTCGGTGCGGGCTTCACGGCCCGGGCCCTCCTCTCACTCCTCCCGCGCCACTGGGTGATCGCGGACCTGGGCTGCGGCACCGGGAACGCCTCGGAACTCCTCTCCCCGCACGCCGAGCGCGTCATCGCGGTGGATCAGTCGGCCCCCATGCTGAAGGCCGCCCGCAAGCGTCTCGCCGGGCGCCGCAACGTCGAGTTCGCCCGCGGCAGCCTCGATGCGCTCCCGCTGCCGGATGCGTCCGTCGACGCCGCGGTCTGCGTCCTCGTGCTGCACCACCTCGAGCACCCGGTCACCGCCCTGCGTGAGGCGGCGCGTATCCTGCGTCCGACCCGGGCCGGCGGCGTCGCCCTTGTCGTGGACATGGTGCAGCACGAACGGGCCGAATACCGCCAGCGGATGGGGCACCGCCACCTTGGCTTCGCCCCCAGCGACCTGAGGGCCATGATGACCGAAGCGGGATTTGTCGAGACGGGCGTGACACCGGTTCCCGGCGACCCCGAGGCCCGGGGGCCCGGACTGCTCGCCGCGACCGGACGGATACGGGGCGCCTGAACGGGACATGTAACTCCATGGAGAACTCTGTGACGACGACGATCGCCAAGCCGCGCGCCGCGGCCGGGAACAAGGGCATGGTGGCTCACCTTGATTTCAAGGTCAAGAACCTCGAGGACGCCGAACTCGGCCGCAAGGAAATCCGGCTGGCCGAGGACGAGATGCCCGGCCTCATGGCCCTGCGCGCCAAGTACCGGGCCGGCAAGCCGCTCCGGGGGGCCCGCATCGCCGGCTCCCTGCACATGACGGTGCAGACCGCTGTCCTGATCGAGACCCTCACCGAACTCGGCGCCGACGTCCGCTGGGCGTCCTGCAACATCTTCAGCACGCAGGACTCCGCGGCCGCGGCCGTCGTGGTCGGCAGGAACGGCACACCGGAGAACCCCCGGGGCACTCCCGTCTTTGCCTGGAAGGGCGAGACCCTGGAGGAATACTGGTGGTGCACGAACCAGATCCTCCGCTGGCCGGACGGCTCCGGCCCCACGCTCATCCTCGACGACGGCGGCGACGCCACGCTCCTGGTCCACAAGGGGGCGGAGTTCGAGAAGGCCGGCAAGGTTCCCGCCTTCAACGAGAGGACCGACAGCGAGGAATGGGGCGCGATCCTGGACCTGCTCCGCGATGAGTTCAAGAAGAGCCCGGGGCGCTGGACCAAGGCCGCCGAGGGCATCAAGGGCGTCAGCGAGGAGACGACCACCGGCGTCCACCGGCTCTACGAGATGAGCAGGGCGGGCACGCTCCTGTTCCCGGCGATCAACGTCAACGACTCCGTGACCAAGAGCAAGTTCGACAACGTCTACGGCTGCCGCCACTCTCTCCTGGACGGCCTGAACCGAGCCACCGACGTCATGCTCTCGGCCAAGGTCGCCGTCGTCTTCGGGTACGGCGACGTCGGCAAGGGCTGCTGCCAGGCCCTCAGGGGCCAGGGCTGCCGCGTGATCGTCACGGAGATCGACCCGATCTGCGCCCTGCAGGCCGCGATGGAGGGCTACCAGGTCACCACGCTCGACGCCG
The DNA here is from genome assembly GCA_020849105.1 of Phycisphaerales bacterium. GTDB lineage: Bacteria > Planctomycetota > Phycisphaerae > Phycisphaerales > UBA1924 > JADLGW01. Next base: position 43,683 of record JADLGW010000050.1, read on the forward strand.
TGCTGGAGACGGCCGACGTGTTCATCACCGCCACCGGCAACAAGTACATCCTCACCGCCGCCCACATGGCCCGGATGAAGGACAAGGCGATTGTCGGGAACATCGGGCACTTCGACAATGAGATCGACATGGCCGGGCTGAAGAAGGTCCCGGGGATCAAGCGGATCAACATCAAGCCCCAGTACGATGAGTGGGTCTTCCCGGCGTCCGGCGGCAAGAAGGAGCACTCGGTGCTCGTGCTCGCGGAGGGGCGTTTGCTGAACCTCGGGTGCGCGACCGGGCACCCGTCGTTCGTCATGTCGGCGAGTTTCACCAACCAGGTCGTGGCCCAGATCGACCTGTGGGCGAACGCCCAGGGGCAGCCGACCGTGAGCGGCGCGAAGTACCAGAAGGGCAAGGTCTACACGCTGCCCAAGAAACTCGACGAGGAGGTCGCCCGCCTGCACCTGCCGAAACTGGGGGTGAGACTCACCACGCTCTCGGACGACCAGGCGAAGTACCTCGGGGTTCCGGTCGACGGGCCGTACAAGGCGGACCATTACAGGTACTGATTTGCGGCGCCGCTCTCCAGAGCGGTCTCGATGGGTCGCACTACCGCCGGTCTGGAGACCGGTGCCACCAAGACCATGCACATCCGCGACGTCTTCGCCCGCTCCGCCACGACGTTCTCGTTCGAGTTCTTTCCGCCGCGCACGCCGGAAGGGGCGTCGTCGCTCTTCACCGAGATCGCCCAGTTCGAGAAACTCCGCCCCTCGTTCGTCAGCGTCACCTACGGCGCCGGCGGATCGACGCGGGAACTGACGCGCGACCTGGTCGTCCGCATCAAGGACCAGACGCCGCTGGCGCCGGTGCCGCACCTGACCACGGTCGGGCACACCGAGAGCGAGATCCGCGCGATCCTGGAGCGCTATGCGCGCGCCGGCATCGGCAACATCATGGCCCTTCGCGGCGACGCGCCGGTGGGGTGGCCGGCGGAGAACGGCGAGCCGCACAAGGACTTCAGGCACGCGGCGCAACTCGTCGCGTACATCAGGAAGTTCAACGAGGCCGCGGGCCTTCACCCCGACCGACGCGGCTTCGGCATCGGGGTCGCCGGTTTCCCGGAGGGCCACCCGGAGACCCCCAACCGCCTGCTGGAGATGGACCGGCTCAGGGCCAAGGTGGACGCGGGGGCCGACTTTATCGTGACCCAGCTCTTCTTCGACAACCGAGACTTCTACGACTTCCGCGAGCGCTGCCAACTGGCGGGCATCCGCGTCCCCATCCTGGCCGGGATCATGCCGATCACGTCGATCTCCGGCATGAGGCGGATGGCCGAACTGGCCCTCGGCGCTCGCTTCCCGGCCCCGCTCATCCGCGCGATCAACCGGGCCGCGGGAAGTGATGAGTCCGTCAAGCGCGTCGGAGTCCACTGGGCCACCGAACAGTGCCGCGACCTGCTGGACCACAGGGCCGAGGGCATTCACCTCTACACCCTCAACAAGTCCACCGCAACGCGGGAGATCTACGCCACGCTGTGCGTGCTCGACCCGCGCTCGTGACCTATCACCGCCCCGCCCAGACGCCGCGATTGGCACCCCGGGCCTCGCGCTCGGCTTCCTGCATCTGGACGTCGAAGCGGCTTGGTCCGTACCTGGTCTCGTATTCAGACCACCCGGACCGTGCCACTTCCACGCTGGTGTTCACCCCGCCGATGACGACGTACGCCAGGATGCGGCCGTACCGGTCACGTTCGGGCACGCCCGGCTTTTCATACTCCAGCCGTGCCGCCGCACCCGCTCTCGCCAGCCCCCGCAGCACCTCCGTCGCCTCCTCAAACCCGGACTGGCCGCGCTCCGGCGTGTTCACCGCGCGCAGTCGCACATGCTCCTCACCCGCGACCGAGCGCACCACCAGCGTGTCGCCGTCGATCACGCGGACGACGGTCCAGTCATCGGATACCGGCGCGTGTCCGGCCGTGATCCGGGGCACCGGCACGCTCGGCGCCGTTGCGCTCCAGCGCCCCGCGGCGAACCCGACCGCCAGGCCGACCGCCAGCCCCGCAGCCCACCCGCGCGACCTCATCATGGGCGCAGGATAACACCATCCGGTCGCGTGCCCGGCAGCTATTGCCCGGCCGCGAGCCACCGCCGCAGCCGGTTGTCCAGGTCGTCCCGCGGCCTCGCGCCGTAGATCGCCTCGATGGCCTTCGCCGCCGGCGTGCCGCGGTCCATCGCACCGAGCGGGTACGGCAGTGGCGCAAACCGGGAGGTGAGTGCCGCCCCGCCCCGAGAATACGGCCGTGCCACCGACCACGTCGCACTTGTGCTTGCTCTACACCTTCTTCCATCTCTTCGCTGCGGCGCGGTCGGTGCTGGGTTTCGGAAGCAACTCACACTGACCGCGCGGCTGGGTAGAGCGGGAGAAGGAGAAGGACGGGGTAGAAGCCGCGTGGTCAGTGGCACAATCCGGGAGGTCAGGGCCACCCCGCCATGGGCAACGGTTGTCCCTCCCAGCGTGTGCCACGATCATCCGGGGCTTTGACCGGATGATCGTGCTCGCAGTCCTTGGGGCAGGCACGATCATCGCTCCCCAGGCCTCGCGATGATCGTGGCACATCCTCGGGTGGCATGTGCTTGGGTGGCATGGGCAACGCTTCGTTGCCCGTGGCAGGGGTCAGAACACGGGCAAGTCCAGAGCGACTTGCCCATGCCACCCGGTTGTCCCTCCCCGCTTGTGGCACGATCATCCGGGGCTTTGGCCGGATGATCGTGCTCGCAGTGCTTGGGCAGACACGATCATCGCTCCCAAAGCCTCGCGATGATCGTGGCACATGATCGGGCCACCCCGCCCGCGCGTTGTAGAACGCGTTGCGCCTGACCACTTCATCCCCGGTTATCGATGAACGCTGTAGCTCGATGACCCGCCCGCCCTTACCAACCATGTCCGCTCGGTGCCACTCTGTCTCTGCTCGCATGATCACCTCAGCGAACTCGGGCCTTACCAGACGCTTCCACAGATAGTGCCACTTCGTTTCGGGCTCGTACCAGGGATCGCAGTCGTTGCCCACCGAATGCGCCCAGTGTGGAACGACAATGCGACCCACTTTGGGAATCATCTCAGCCGTGCATCCCGGGCACCAGCCTCGAAGCCCCTTGCGCGCCTCGATCTTCTCATTTGCCTCGTTGTCGGCGTAGATGGACATCCGAAGTTCGATCCGCAAAGACGACCCACAGCTGCGACCGTGAGGGGCCACCTCGCTCATTTGTGCTTGTCTTTTCCCTTCCGATCCTGCGGTCGTTTCGCGCCTCGGGCGGGTAGTACACGGCCCTCAATGGGTTTGAAGTCTTTTGGCTCGCCGCCAACTGGACCAACGGGGTGATTGCTTCTCAACCATCGTTCATACACCGCATCGGCGTTACGGACGATCGCATCGGCGTGGCGGAGACTGCTGAGAATGATTTGAAGCTTCTTTCTTGCTTGCTGCGGAATCAGTTTGCCGCGGTCAACTTCGTGCAGGTTGCACCTGATATCTTCAAGTACGGGCCGAAGCAACGCAAACTGCTTGGAAGCCTGTGCCTTGAATGCTCTCCCCGCTTCGACGCGCGCGGCAAGAGTTTCCGACTCACGTGCTCGCGCACGAACTTGCCATGGCTTCTCAGCACTCGGTTCGGGCACGGTGCGCCCTCCCATTCACCGCCTCACGCGGATGACCAAGTGGCGCGGACCTTAAGATGCGAACGACTACCCCTTCGCGGCGGCGCCGATGGTCATCTTGACGGGGACGAAGGTGGGTTTGACGCGGGTCTCGAACTCGTCGCGGAACTTGTTCATGATGGTCCGGACGGCCCAGTTGTTGCCGTCGGCCAGGCCGCAGATCGTGGTGCCGGGCATGGAGCCCATGGAGGTGGCGATCTCCTGGGCGAGGTCGAGGTCCTTGGTGCGGGCGTCGCCGGCCTCGATGCGGGTGAGGAGTTGGTAGAGCCAGCCGGAGCCCTCGCGGCAGGGGGTGCACTGGCCGCAGGACTCGTGCTTGAAGAAACGGGCGATGTTGCGGGCGACGGCGACCATGTCCGTGCCCTCCTCGAAGAGCGTGGGGCAGGCGGTGCCCAGGCCCAGGACGTTGTGCTTGCGGCCGATGTCGAAATCCATCTCGGCGTCGTACTGGTCCGTGCCGAGGATGCCCATGGAGACGCCGCCGGGGATGGCGGCCTTGTACTTGCGGCCGCTACGCATGCCGCCGGCGTAGTCCTCGACGAGTTTGCGAAGGGGGATGCCCAGTTCACACTCGTAGACGCCGGGGCGGTTCACGTGCCCGCTGACGCCCATGAGTTTGGTGCCGAAGGAGGGCGGGGCGCCGACGGTGCTGGCGACGCCCTGCTTCGTGAACCAGTCGGAGCCGTGGGTGATGATGGAGGGGAGGTGGGCGAGGGTCTCGACGTTGTTGATGATCGTGGGCTTGCCGAAGAGCCCCTTGATGGCGGGGAAGGGGGGCTTGATCCGCGGCCAGCCGCGTTTGCCCTCCAGCGCCTCCAGCAGGGCGGTCTCCTCGCCGCAGATATAGGCGCCGGCGCCGCGGTGGAGGAAGCAGTCGAGTTGGAAGGGGAGGCCGGAGGGGTTGGCGTCGCGGGCCGAGCCGAGGGCGGAAGAAGAAGAGCCGGCGCGGAGCGCCGGGCCACCCGGCCCCTCACTCCCGTGAGGGGCTCCGTCGGAGGGGGCTCTGAAGATGCCCGCGGCGTAGGCCTCCCTGATGGCGTTCTCGACGACGTGGGCCTGGTGGTGGTACTCGCCGCGGATGAAGACGTAGGCGGTGCGGATGCGGCAGGCGTAGCAGGCGATGGCGATCCCCTCCAGCATGAGGTGGGGATCGAAGTCCATGAGCAGGCGGTCCTTGAAGGTGCCGGGCTCGGACTCGTCGGCGTTGACGGCCAGGTAGCGGACGCCGGGGTCCTGTCCCGGCGCGAGTTTCGGGAGGAATGTCCACTTGAGGCCGCAGGGGAAGCCGGCGCCGCCGCGGCCGCGGAGTTGGGACTTCTTGACCTCCTCCGTCACCGCGTCGGGTGCCATGGTGAGGGCCTTGCGGAGGCCGTCGTAGCCGCCGGTCTTGACGTACTCGTCGTAGGTGACGACGTGGCGGTCGGACTCCTTGCCCCAGGGGAAGGTGGGGATGCGCTGGGTGAGGATGCCGGCGGGGAGGCGGGATGGAGAGGCCATTGGGGGCGATTCTAGCGGGAGGCAGTACGCAGAGGGCGCGGAGGAGGCGCGGAGGGCGCAGAGAAGAGAAGAACTTGAACGCGAAGTTCGCGAAGAACGCGAAGTCAAGCATGCACGCTTGGGAGGAAACGATGACGCGGCAGGGGCACCGACCGCCCAAAGCCGAGGTCGGTGGCAGGGATCAGGGCATCGCGTAGAACCCGCCGCCCTTGTCCTTGATGCGGCCCTGGGCGGCCAGGGCAGTCCAGACCTCGCGCGGGAACTGGCTTGGCGGCATGATCCCGGAGACATTGGAGGCGCGCCCCGTGGTGGTCGGACGCCCGCCGCCGAGCCTCGACTCGTCGTCCAGGCGCGTGACCTTCCACCGTTTCTTGAACGCGGTGAAGGCCTGTTTGAGGGCTTCGGGATCAGGTGCATCGCTCATGGCGAGATCGTACCCGCGACCCCAAGTGGAGCCCGCGGCGCTCGTTGCACCCATCCGGGCGGGTTCCCGGTTGATCGAGGACAGGTCGGGAGCCGCCGAAGCCTCGCGTCACTGGATTCGGGAGTTGGCGCCCGCGGCACCGGAGACGGCCTGGTGGTCGGCCTCCAGAGTCTCCTCCCCCGCTGATTTGACCCGGTCTTTCAGTTCCTTGCCGGCGCGGCCCATCAGGCTGATTTCGGCATCGGAAGCCGGGACCGAGAGCCCGCCCACCAGGCCGATCGCAAACGCAGCGGCGCCGATCATCAGCGGGTTGTTGTCGTATTCCTTCCAGAAACCCTCGCGGGCCCGGTGTGCCGTTGAGCGCACGGTATCCGCGGCGGCGTGGGCCGCGCGGCCGGCCCGCTGGCTGATGCTCGGGCCCGGCGGCGCGTGGCCGCCGCCGCCGGGCGTGTAGGTTGCGCCTGGCGCGAGCCAATCACGGTCGCCGTTGCCGCCGCGTTCAGTGGCCCGCGGGACGGAGCGGGCCCGGTACTTGTCCATGATGAACCATGCGATGCCCAGGCCGACCAGGGCCGCGGGCATGGGGTTGTCCTTGATGGTGCGGAGCGCGGCCGTCGAGGCGGTCCCGGCGCCATGGAGTGCCGCGTGGGCCGCGGAACCGGCCAGGCCGCGCACGGTGAGGCGCTCCCCGAGGGCGCTCACAGTGGAATCAAGCCGGGCGCGGGTGGCGTCGATGTCCTCTTCGATCCGCTCGGCGGCGGTGGACGTGGTCGGGCCGCCTTTCACGTCATCTTCGCGTGCACCCATCGCACGGTCTCCTTCAGTGATTGTGCCGTCTTTTCCGGGGCGATGGGCGTGCGGCGCAGGGCCCGCAAGCCTCTTCTGATCATGGCGCAGCCGATCACGGCCACAACCCCGCCCACAAGCAGCGGCGCCAGCCACACAGAGATCTCGTTGCCCAGGCCCGCGGCGGTGAGCAGCGCCCAGACCCCCGTGACGGCGGCCCCGAGAAGGGCCAGCAGGCCCAGGACTGTGACGGCTCCTCCCACCGCGATCGAGACGGTGTTACGGGCCGCGCCCCTCGACTTCTCTGCGATCTCCGTGCGGGCCAGCCGCAGTTCCTGACGGACGAGTGCGGCCAGATCGGCGACGAGTTGCCTGAAGAGTTCGGCCATGCCCGGCGCGGGCATGGGCCGCCCCTGGCCTTGGGCTCCGGTGGTCACGTTGATCGGGCAGGTCCCGGGCGCGCCGTCTACCATGTATCGCCCTCCCGGTAGCCGGGACGGGCGGCGCCGTCACTTGGCGATGTGCATGACAGGCGATTCGGGCCTGGGCCGGCCGCGCCGTCCGCAGGTTTGGCGGCCGGTGTGGCCGCGGCTGGGTTCTCCTTGCGGCCACCCGTGGGGAGATTGCTGCCCGTGGCCCCATCGGGCTGGCTGCGGAGGAATCTGCCGAACAGGAGGCCCCCCATGAGGGCGCCTCCGAGAAAAACTTTGGGGCGGCGACGGGCTACCTGTCTCGCGTCCCGGACCAGGTCGCGCAGGTCGGCTGTGCGGAGGTAGTTGCAGGCGTGATTGATCGAGTCCGCGGCGTGGCCGGTCAGACGCGAGATGGCGTTGTCGTCGCCACCGCTGAGCCTGCGACCGGAATCACGGACCGCATCCGAGAACTCTGAGAGGTGCCCCGCCAGACGCGACTTCTCCGCCGCCAGCACACCTCGCGAGCGGCCGCTCCCCTGCGACGATCCATCATTGCCGGTGACCATGCAGGCCCCTTCGGGTTGGGTGTGCGGTTCGGCCGCGGCCTCATCGGGCCGCAATGGTTGTGCTTGCGGCCTGTAAGGCCGGGCTGAACCGTGGGTGAGTTCCCCTTCAAAGTGGACATCGATGGCGCGAATTCGCGGCGGTGGCGCGTCGGGCGCGGCCGGATCACCCGATGATCGAGCGCCGCTGGTTCACATAATCCCACAGCACGAAGCGATCGATGTCCCTGCCGCCGGTGAAGAAGACGCGGCCGCGGGTCTCCTCGGCGAGGCGATGGGCAAACTGGACATCTTCGGACGACTGCCACCAACTGGGAAGGAGGAAGATGTTGATGGTGATGCCGTCTTGGCGGCAGGCACGGCCCTCGCGCATGGTCGCTTCCTCGGTGCGGGGGTCGGGCGGATAGAGCATGTAGAGCGTTGAACCCCCCTCAAAGTGGGCGGTGGGCAGGCCGTCGGTGATGAGAACGATCTGCCGGTTGGGCGTGTCCTGGGCGGTGAGCATCCGGCGCGCGAGGCGCAGGGCGTGCTGAATGTTCGTGAAGTGCGGCGGGATGAGCGACTCGGTGACCTCCGGGCTGTTCATGTCCACCTTCAGGCGGACGACGGGGCTGCGGGTCGTGACGGGCCTGGGCATGAGCGCGGGGACGTCGGCGATGCGGCAGGGCCGGGCAAAGGTCGCCATCTCGACAAGGGCCAGAAAGTCTCCGGGGTACTCGCGGCGGATCAGCCCGTCGAGGCCCAGGGCCATGCGTTTGACGTTCACATACTGGCCGTCGTGGCGCATCGAGCCGGACATGTCCATGAGCACGGCGGTCGCGCACTTCGGCGTGTTGCGCGTGCGATGAATCTCCAGATCGCACGGCAGTACGGCGAACGGCTCCCTTCCCCACTCTGCGCGCTCGTGCCTTCGTGCCTTCGCGCCCCTCCTCACCGCTGCATTCACGATCGACTGCCCGGCGTCCATATGCGCGGCCGAATCGCCGAACTCGTAGGGCTTCGTGCGGGGCAACTCCACGGCGCCGTCGCCGGTGACGGGGCCGGTGTGGCGCCCCGAGCGTGCTTCGGCAAGGGAACTGAAGATCTCCGTGAGCACACGGCCCTGGAAGAGACGGAGCGCGGCCGGGGAGAGCGCGTATCCCTCGCGGGTGTGCTCCAGCCCCTGCAGGGCGGCCTGCTCACGCAGGTAGTCCTCGATCTGCTGACGCACCGCGTTGAGCGCGTCGATGTCGGCCTGCTCGGCGAAGCGGGAGAGTTCTTCCAGGTCGATGCTCCCGACCTTCGCGTTCTTCATCGCCTCGCGGAGTTGCTCCAGCAGTCGGTCGATGGCCTCAAGTTCTTCCTTCACCTCGAGGGCCCCGGGGATGGACATCGGCGTGCGCCCGGTGAACTCGTACCTGGCGGCCAGTTCCTCCACCTGGTACTTCTCGCCGAGTTGCCGGATGAGGGCGAGCAGGTGCATGCCGATCGGGCTGCGCTCGCCGCCCGTGCGGTACCACACGCTTTCAAGATCCGGGATCTGTTCCGACGCCGCGGCCTTCTTGAACCCGTCACGCCACTTCGCGGGGGGGTCGATGGCGGCCGCGGACGTGGAATACCGCTCGGCCGCGTCGCGGCGAACGCGGGCAGTCTCGTAGGTGGAGAGGATCTTCCGCTTGCGGTCCTGGAGCATCCGGATCAGGGCATCCAGCGGGGGGCCGAGTCCTGCAAACTGCGACGGGTCAAGGGTGATCGCCTCGGCCAGTTGGTCGGGGGTCAGGTGGCGCAGCGAACCGAAGTGCAGCATGTGCTCCATCGCGACGGACGCCAGGTCCGGCGGCGGGGCTGTGGGCGAGGGAAACTCCCTGGGGTCGAACTTCTGGTAGGTGTGGATGACGCCGCCGTGCGGAGATCGCGGGGGCTGGTCGGGGCGTTCCACTGAGCATTGTTCGCCGGGGGTCGCTGCCATGTTCAGCGCCTGTCGCCGGTCGGCTCACGGTTCCGGGGCGCCTGAAGAGCGGCTCCCGGAGCGTCCACACCCGCGCGCCTATGGTTCCCGCCCTTCCCGGAGCCCGCCATGAAGAAAGAAATCCACCCGCACTACCACAACTGCAAGGTCTACCACAACGGCGAGGTCGTGATGACCGTCGGGGCGACCGTGCCGGAGATGCATGTCGAGGTATGGTCGGGCTCCCACCCGTTCTTCACCGGCAAGCAGACGTTCGTGGACACCGCCGGGCGCGTCGAGAAGTTCCAGCGCAAGTTCCAGGGCAACTACTTCCAGAAGAAGGACGGCGCGAAGAAGGCCTGATGGCGTGCGGCGGCAGAACCTGCGGGCACCCGAACGGAACAGAGAGCCTGTTCCGTTTTTCGTTGCCGGGCGCCGGGCAAACTCGGGGTCAGGCGGGTTTGGCCACCACGCGGATGAGGCCGTCGGAAGATTTCTCGACAACGCCAAGTTCCGTGAGGGCGGCGAGGGCCGCCATCTGCTCGCCCTGCTTCTTTGACTGACCCCAGAAGGGGTCGAACTTGCGCTGACCGAGTTCCACGCCGATCTTGAAGCACTTGGCGTGATCGGGGCCCTTCTCGTCGAGGACTCGGTATTGCGGCACGCCGAGACCGGCGGACTGGGCGTGCTGCTGGAGCACGGATTTGTAGTTCTCCTGGTGGCCGCTGGCCGCGGCCCGATCCAGGAGCGGGTCGATGAGCGGGAGGATGAACCTGCGGGCCTTGCGCATGCCACCGTCGAGGTAGATGGCGGCGATCAGGGACTCGAAGGCCGCGGCCGCGAGGGACTGCGGAAGGCCCGTGGACCCGCCCCCGCCCGGGTGGCCATTGGCGGCCTGCATGCCCTTGCCGAGGGAGAGGAGTTCATCGAGGCCGAGGGAGCGGGCGATGAGGGCGCAGGTGGCGCGGGAGACAGCGGCGGACTTGATCTTCGTCATTTCTCCTTCGAGGAGGGCAGGGAAGCGTTCGTAGACGCGCTGGGAGACCACGAACCCCAGAACGGAGTCGCCGAGGAACTCCATGCGTTCGTTGGAGTCGACGCGGGCCTCGGCGATGGATGCGTGGCGGAGCGCCTGGGCCAGAAGCCCCGCGTCCTTGAATACATATCCGAGGGCCTTCTCCGCGGCAGCCCGCGCAACGTCCGTCATACGCGGTGAGGATACCCCGGCAGCGGCGGGCTGTCCCCGCTGGTGGCGGCCGGCGACAGGCGGGCCTAAAGTCTCCGCCCTCGCGGTGCCACCGCCCGCCCTGTGTTGGCGACGCCACGAAGGGTTGCGAGCGCACCCCGGACCGGCGGCGGCTTTCTCGGAGTTTCCGTATGCATTATCCCCATCGAATCAGCCGCGTGAAGCGCAAGCGGGCCATCGGTTTTCGGGCCCGGATGCAGACACGCGACGGGCGCAAGATGATGAACCGGAAGCGCCGGGTCGGCCGCAGCCTGAACGTGGCGGACAAGCGGTAGTTCCGGGGCAGAGGCGGGGGAATGCCGATCGGCCCGGGTGAAGCCGGCGTGGCGCAGTGACCAGAACTTGTGAAGCCCCCGGCTACCGGGCACCGGCGACGGCGGCCTCCGGGCGGTCGGCCAGGGCCGTGGCGTCCATCGGGCGGGTGCTGACACGTTCGCCGGGCACGGGGTTGAAGCGAGAGCCGTACATCGGCACCCGACGGTTCACCTCGTAGTTGGGGAGGAAGGGATACATGATGAGGAAGCCCACGGTGATGGCCGCGTTGGCGACCAGCAGCGGGATCGACTCGCCCCAGGGCAGGTTGAATCTCGGGCCGAGGTTGAGGTAGACGACGACGCTGCTGACGATGACCACGATCAGGGCGAGCGGGATGACGGCCTGCCAGGCCATCATCATCACCTGGTCGAAGCGCATGCGGGGGAGGGTCCAGCGGATCACCATCATGAAGCAGACCAGCAGCCCGACCTTCCCGAAATACACCAGGCACTTGGCGAGCACGGCAAGAAGAGTCGTTGACTCCGGCGACAGCCACGGCACCAGCGGCAGGTGGTACCCACCCAGGAACACCAGGGCAAAGAAGGCCGACGAGGTGATCATGTGGGCGTATTCGCCCATGAAAAAGAGGGCGAATCGCATCGACGAGTACTCGGTGTGGTACCCGCCCACCAGTTCCTGCTCGGCCTCCGCGTTGTCGAAGGGGGCGCGGTTGGCCTCCGCCAGGATCGAGATGAAGAAGAGGATCGCCGCGATGGGCTGCGAGAGGATCAGCCAGCCGTTGCGGACCTGGTACCCGACCAGATCGGCCGGGATGAGGGAACCGACAACAAGCAGCACGGCCAGGAGCGAGAGGCCGAGCGGGATCTCATAGGCGAGCATCTGAGCGGTGGAGCGGAGCCCGCCCAGGAACGAGAACTTGTTGTTGCTGGCCCAGCCGCCGAGCGTGACCCCGTAGACCCCGAGGGAGGCGACGGCGAGCAGGTAGAGGACGCCGACGTTCACCACGGCCCCGGCGACCTGCACGGGCCCGCCGGCGACGTGGACGTTGAGGACCGGGATCGTAAACTCGGGAACGTTCCACGTCCCGCCCCAGGGGATGATGATGAACCCCATGAGGGCGGGGATGACGATGAGCGCCGGGGCAAGGGTGAACAGCACCTTGTCCACGTGGGCCGGGGTGTAGTCCTCCTTGAGGAAGAACTTGAGCCCGTCGGCCAGCGGTTGCCCGAGCCCCACCATGCCGCGGAGGAACCTGAGGGCCGGGAGGCCGAAATCGAAGCCCACACGGTTGGGCCCGATGCGGTCCTGGATGTAGGCACTGACCTTGCGTTCCAGGTAGATGGAATAGGCGACACCGATGAGGATGACGTGGACGACGACGATGCAGATGACCGCGCTGACGATCAACTGTGCCGTGATGAAGTGCGACAGGTCCGGCATGGGGCGTTAGTGTAGAGCCGGCTGCGGGCGGCGGAGGGCCGGTTCCGGGCGCGGCCCGGGCGGCGCCGCCTGCTGCCGGCGGAACTGGTCGCAGCGCCGGGTAAAGGCGGTGCCCAGCGCCGCGGTGCGCCGTTCAAAGAGTGAGCGGGCGTGCTCGTAGAGCCCAACGTCGAAGCGGTTGGTCTCGCGGATGAGGTCGATGGTGGCGGGCGGGACCTCCGCCACCTTGGGGCGGTCCCTCGTGACGTTGCGCCGCTCGTAGGAAACGTCGAGCCAGCCGAAGAGGCACTGGAGGTAGACCAGCGAGTCGTCGAAACGTTCCGCCAGGCCGATGGCGGGGAAGTAGGCGTCCAGAACCCCCTTGGCCTCGCTCAGCATCGCGTCGCTGATCGAGCCGAAGGGGATTTCATTGTGCTCGCGGAGCAGGAAGTAGCGGGTCTGGTCGTTGTCGAGTTCGATGGAGGTGCGGCGGGCGATGTACTCATGGAGGGACAGACGGCCGCCCTTGACGATCTTGTGCAGGTAGTGCTCCGGATGCTCCAGCACGAAGTAGTAGTGCGAGATGATGCGGTCTACCGGGTCGCGGAGCATCGTCATGTAGGTGCTGGGCCCGGGCACCCAGCGGTGGATGCCGAAGTGCACATGGCCGGACAGGAAATCGAAGCCGGCCCGGGCCGGCTCCGGCATGGCCTTGAAGTCGTCGAGGCGCTGCGGAGCACCAGTGAACCGGTAGCCCTGGGCGCCCGGGTACTGCCGAACGACGATGTCCTGGAGGGTGGTGCCCGCCGCCTTGGGCAGGTGCAAAAAAATGAGGGTGCGGGGGTAGTAGGGCCTCGGCTCCGCCATCACCATGATCCTCCATGCCCCCACGCCGGCGGGCGCCCGAACCCGTGGGCCGCCGGCGCCGCGCCAACTGTAGCGGGTTAGGCTACGGGCCAGCGGCATGAACATCGGCCTGATCACGCGGGAGTACCCGCCATTTTTCGGCGGCGGCATCGGGACCTACGCCCGGCAGTTCGCGCGTGCGCTGGCGGGGTGCGGGCACCGGCCGGTGGTGATCACGGTGTCGGACGACGGGCGGGAGCGGCGGCAGGACGAGCGCGGAGTCACGGTTGTACGCCTCCCGTTCCTGAAGGGGAGTGACTGGTCCGGGCCGCACCCGGCGATCGCTACGCCGGAGGCGACCGCCGCGTTCAGGACGTTTCATCCCGTGAGTGTCCTTGCGATGGAACTTGCGAAGGCGCTGCCGCGGCTGATTGATGAGTTCGAACTGGAAGCGGTCGAGGCGCCGGACACGGGGGCCCTGGCGTGGTTCGTGCTCAACGAGCGGCGGATCGGCGGGACGTGGCCGCGGGGCGTGCCGCTGGCGGTCGTTGTGCACTCACCGTCGCGATGGGTGGCGGACCTGAACGGCGAGCGGACCGGACCGGCCAGCGAGCACCTGATGGCGATGGAGGCCGAGTGCGCCGGTTGGTGCGATGGGCTGGTGACGCCTTCAGCGGGGATGGCCGGGTGGGCTGAGGCCACCCCTTGCTGGGACGCGGCCCGGGGATCGGTTGCGGTGGTCCCTTATGCCCTGGGAGACCTGGAGCCGCGGGCACGCGAGTCTGCAACGGGCACGCCCGCGCGGGACGGCTCCCGGTTGCTGTTCGTGGGAAGGCTGGAGCCGCGGAAGGGGCTGGAGACGCTGATCCCGGCGTTCGGCCGGCTGGTCGATACGGGCGCGGACCTGCACCTGGACCTGTGCGGGCAGGACATGGTGGACCCCCGAACAGGCAAGCGGCTGGGCGGGTCGCTGATCGGTGCGCTGGGCCCGGCGGCACAGGAACGAGTCTCGCGGCTCGGGCGGATCGCGCCCGAGAGAGTCGCCCATCTGCGGGGGGGCACACGGATTGCGGTGGTGCCGTCACCCAACGACAACTACCCATTTTCGTGCATCGAGGCGATGTGCGAGGGGCAGGTGGTTGTCGCGGCGGATGCGGGCGGGATGCGCGAGATGATCCGGCACGGGGTCGATGGGTTGTTGTTTGCGCCCGGAGACGTCGGAGCCTGCACCGAGGCCCTCCGGACGGCGCACCGGATGTCGGAGGCGGAGGCGGCGTGCATGGGCCGGTCCGCGGCGTGGCGAATACTCAATCTGTGCGGGAATGAGCGCGTGGTTGAGGAGCGGCTGCGGCACTACCGGGCTGCCGCGTCGGCGGTACGCCCCGTCGCATCACCGCGTCCGGGCGTGATGGTCGTGGATGCGCGGTACAAGGATCCATTGCCGACGCTTCTGCTGGGGGCGATCCGGGACGGCATCGGCTTTGCCCACGGGTGGACGCGCGACGATCACGGCAGGGTGACGGCCTTCGCCACGCCCCGCGGCGGCACGGTTCGCAACGGTCGGGCGATTGGCCCGCTTGCCGTGGAGGCATCCCTGGCCGCGGCCCTGGGGCCGGCGGGCCGGGATGGTGTGGTGCGGGTGGCCGACACGCGGCAACTGGCCGCGGAGTTGCTTGCGGCGGGGGCCCGGGGAACGGTCGTGCCCGCCGTTGTCTCGCGGGTTCCCGGGCCGTCGGCTGGGGCGCGGCTGTGGCGGCGTCTGATGCGCCGCTGACTACGATTGGCCCGGATGTCCTCTCCTCCTGCCGCTCCCAGGCCCACGGCCCCCACTCCTGCCGCGGAGGCCCCGGTGAACCCGGCGGGCGCGCCGGGCGAGGTGATGATCCGCGCGCGGAACCTGGGCAAGCGGTTCAAGATCTACCGAAAGCCGACGGACCGGGTGATCGAGTGGGTCACCGGACGGAGCGACTATCACAAGGACTTCTGGGCCGTGCGCGGTGTGTCGTTCGAGGTGCGGCGCGGGTCGTGCCTGGGGGTGATCGGGGCCAACGGCTCCGGCAAGTCCACGCTGCTCAAGATGATCACGGGGGCACTGTACCCGACGGAGGGAGACTTCCGCGTCACCGGGCGGGTGCTGAGCCTGATTGAACTGGGAACGGGGCTGCACCCGCTGATGACCGGCCGAGCGAACATCATCAACGCGGCCCGGCTGCTGGGCTTCCCGGTCGAATACGCCCGGGAGAGAATCCAGGAGATCGAGGCGTTCGCCGATATCGGCGAGTTCTTTGAGCGTGAGGTGCGGGTGTACTCGACGGGGATGCGGGTGCGCCTGGCGTTCGCGATGTTCGCGTGCTTCCGGCCGGAGGTGTTCATCGTCGATGAGGCGCTGTCGGTGGGCGACGTGTTCTTCCAGCAGAAGTGTGCGGCGCGCCTGCGGGAGATGCTCGACGCCGGGATGACGATGCTCTTCGTCAGCCACGACCAATCCGCGATCCTGAACCTCTGCGACCACGCCATCCAACTGGAGCACGGCCGCATCATGTACGAGGGCGCCCCGCACGAGACCATTCAGCGGTACAGCGCGAGCCTCCAGAAGCGGCCCAAGTACGGAAAGGCACGGCAAACCCCGAGACCGGCCCCCGCGGCGGCCGCGGCCGACAGCGGGAACGCGGCGGACGAGGTCTTGAGCCACAGCATCATCCCCGAGGGCGCGGACCGTTTCGGCGCCCAGAATGCGGTGGTGCGGGCGGTCCGCGTGACCGATGCCCGCGGGTCGGACACCCTTCGGGGCTTCATGGGCGAGGTTCTCACCGTGCATGCTCTCATCGAGGCGGTCACCGACGTGCAGGAGCCGGGCGCCGGGTTGCATGTAGTGGATCGCTTCAGCAACATCCTGTTTGCCTGCGGGACGCGGTCGATGGGGATTCGCCTGCCCGACCTGGCGGCGGGTGAATCCATCGTGGTGCGGTTTGACCTGACGCTCGACCTGCGGCCGGACACCTACACGCTCGGGGTGGGCACGTCGGTGCCGTCGGCGGACAGCGCCGAGGGCGGGTTTGTCAACGACCGAGTTCAGAACCTGGGGCCGCTGCTGGTCATGCAGGACCGGACCAGGATCCGGCCGTTCTACGGGGTGGCGCGGCTGCCGCTCAGGATCAGCGCAGGAACGCCCCTCCGATGCGGCGCGCCGGCATGACGGACCCCGCGGGCGCACGCGTCGCTTTCTTCACCACGCTCCGGCAGAATGTCGGCGACGACTTCATCCGCGAGGGCGTGCGCGCCATCCTCGACGCGTGCGGCATCACGCACACGCCGCTGTACATCAGCAAGCACGACGAGGCGTCGATCCGAGAGCGGCGCGAGGACGAGGCGGTTGCGGCGGCGGACAAGTACTGGGACGCCGACCTGGTGATCCACGCCGGCGCCCCGCTCTACTGGTACTGGAGGGGGCGGGGTGGGCGCCCGCACCGGAGCGTGGATGCGCCCTGGCACCGGTGGTACTGGTCGCAGCGAGTCGTAAACCCGGGACGCACGAACCATCCAACGTTCCTGAACCTCGGGGCGGGCGCGGGCTTCGACTGGGGTGACGATGGGGCCGCGTTCGTTGAGGACCGGGCGTGCGCGGCGTTCGCGCGGGAGGCGGGGAAGCGGGCCGCGCTGACGGTGGTCCGCGACGCGCTGGCCTCCGCCATCCTGTCCCGACTGGGCGTCGGCCACCACACGCTGCCATGTCCGGCATTCCTGGCACCGCTGCGTGCAGACGCCGCACCCGGAGGGGCAGGAGCGGGGGGCACGATCGGCGTGAACCTGATGCCCCTGGCGGGGCACAACGACCTCGACCCGGACTTTGACCGCAAGGGCTGGCCGCGGGTGTGCGCGAGGCTGCTGCGCGAACTGCGGGCAAGCGGGCCCGTGATGTTCGTCTGCCACAACGCGGACGAAGCCACGTTTGCGGGCCCGCTGGCGGAGCCGGGGGAACCCGTGTTCGTATCGCCTCGATGGCAGGAGTACGCCGGCGTCTACTCGGCGTGCCGGCTCGTCGTCTCGAACCGGGTGCATGGGGCGGTGTACGCCGCGGGGTTCGGGGTTCCCTCGGTGCTGCTGGGGAAGGACTCGCGGGCGCGGATCGCTGACCTGATCGGGGTGCCTGTGGAGCGCGCGGCGACGCTGGACCCGGCACGGGTCGGCGCGGTCGTGCGCGAACTGCTGGCGCGGAGGGATGAGGAACACCATCGCCTGCTGCGTCTGCGGGGCGCGACGCTCGAACGTTACCGCCGGATCGTCGCGCCGGTCGTGAAGGCGTCACGACCGGCGGCCGCGCAGCCCCGGCCCCGGGGCATCCTTCAGGTCCTCTCCGCTGTGCGGACGGTGGAACGCTCGACCGACCCGGTGCATCCCGCGTCGCACGCCGCCCTGGCCAGCGTGCATGAACGGGAGAGCGCCCCTTTCCGTCAGTTCATGGACGGCCTCAACGGGTTCAGCACCGGCCTGGGGCTGCGCGTCTTTGACAACTGGTCGAAAACGTGGGAGTACCCGTGGCTCTGGCGTCACGCGCTGGGCGGTGTGGACTGGCACAACCGGAGGGTTCTGGATATCGGGTCGGAGGCGTCGCCCCTGCCATGGGTGCTGGCGATGCTGGGGGCGCGGGTGACGCTGACCGAGGTCAATTCGGGCAGCATCCCGCTGTGGACCCGCACGCGGGATCGGCTGGGTGTTCATGTGGACTGGCACATCGTGGACTCGCACCGGCTTCCGTTGCCCGACGGCAGCCTTGATGCGGTGACGAGCCTGTCGGTCATCGAACACCAGCCGGACAAAGCGGGCGCGGTCGGGGAGGTGGCTCGGGTGCTGCGCCCCGGCGGGCTGTTTGCGCTGTCGTTCGACATCTGTGAAGCCGGGATGGGTATGACCTTTCCCGAATGGAACGGGCGAGCGCTGACGATGCAGGAGTTTGAGGAGACCTGCTGGAGGCACCCCGGGTTCGCGAACGAGGGGGCGGCGCAGGTTCCTCCGCGCTGGAACACCGTCGATGTCTCCCCGTTCCTGGCGTGGCACCGCACGACCGCCCCACACCACAACTACGTCGTCGGGGCCGCGGTGCTGCGACGGGTGGTGGGATGATCGAGGCCCGGCCCGATGCGGCATACGCTGCGCCGGCGGTGACCGGCCGCCGGGGAGCAACCGTGCCGCCAAGGTTGTGGACTGTCTTCATACTCGGCTGTGGGCGCTCGGGCACAACGGTGCTGGGCCAGATGCTGTCGAAGCACCGCGATGTGACGTACCTGAACGATCAGTTTTCGCTGTGGGCGGACGCGGCCCCGGAGTACGACATCTGCGGCAAGGCGCCGTTACCCGGGCCCGGGAAACCGGCGCCGGTGGCTCTGGACGCGCGGGACGCGGGACCGGTGCGGGAGAGGGTGCTGGCGGCACTCGAGCAGCGCCGCGCCGGACGCCGCGTGCTCATCGAGAAACTGGCGGTGAACAACTTCCGCATCCCGTTCCTGCTGGCGCTGGCGCCGGACGCGTACCTGATCAGCATCGTGCGGCACGGGGTGGAGGTCGCGGCGTCGATCGAGCAGCGGGCGCTCAGGAGCAAGTGGTACGGGCCGAACGATCGCAAGTGGGAGTGCCTGAGCGAGCACGCGCGGCGGGCCGGTTACGGAGCGCTGCTGCCCCTGTGCACGTCGTTCTTCTACCGTGGGCTGCTGGAGTGGCGGATGAGCGTGGATGCGGCGTTCGCGTCGCTCTCGACGCTGTGCCCGCCGCGGCTGATCGAGGTCAGGTACGAGGACCTGGTGGAGAACCCTGTGAGCGTGTGCGGACGCCTGGAGAAGTTCCTGGGGATCATGGAGCGCCCGGTGATGCGGGAGTTTGCGGCGACCAGGATCGCGCGGCGCAGCGAGCCGGCTTCGGAGCGGGAGATTCCCGAGCACACCGAACGGATCGCGGGGGCGGCGCTGCGGCGGCTGGGGTACTGGCCGTCGCTGGAGGAGGTGCCCGCGTGAGAGACCGGTACTACTTCGGGACCCTGGCCCGGCAGGTGGACTTCTTTGCATTCCCGCGGACCGGGTCGCACTTCTTCAACTATTGCACCAGCGGCCTGTTCGACCTGGTGGCCCTTCCGACCCCGGGGATCGACAACTCCGAGGCCGTCAGCCGGCAGCAGGAACTGGATCCCGCGGTGCTGGAGGCGCTCGCTGCGCGGCAGGACGGCGTGCCGTACCAGCCGGTCATCATCAATCAGCGAGCCACGGGGCAGCACGGCGACCCGGCGCGGGGCGAGCACCCGGTGGTGGTCTTGATCCGCGACCCCATGGCGACGGTGTACTCGTACTACAACGCCGCGACATCGCGGTGGGGCGCCGGTGAGCGGATCAAGAACGTCGGGGCGTGGGCAGAGGAGAAGTTTGGGCGCTACCACCGGTTCTACACCCGGGCCCTTGAAGTGCTGCGGACGGGGCCGGGCATCCTGATCCGCTTCGAGGACCTGGCCGCGGGACCGGGGCCGCTGCACGACCTGGTGCGGCTTGTGGGCGTCCGGCCGAAACTGGAGCCGGACCTGGTGCACCGTCTGACGCGGTTCGACTCGATCACGCGGCCCGGGGCACGGACGTTCTACCGGGCGGGGGACAATGACGCCTGGAGCCGTGATGCGGCGTGGCGCGGAGTGGTCCCCGGCGCGCCCGCCCGGCTGGATTTCGGTGCCTTTGGCTACGGCGTCGCGGTGCCCTCTGCTCCGGCGTGATGCTCGGCCGTGGGGCGACGAACCGTGATGGAGCGCGGGCGCACGGGACTCAGAATCCGGCGCCCTCGAGCCACGCGGACGGCTTGCGCTCCAGCGCGTGGCCGATCAAGAGCAGGGATTCCAGGCTCGGCAGGTGCGTGCCGCGTTCAATGGACGAGAGTTGGCTGACGCTGACACCTGAGGCCTCCGACAGATCGCGGAGGGTCCAGCCGCGTTCGGTGCGGGCCAGTCGCACCTGGCGGCCCAGGTCAGAGCGCAGACGATCCTGCGGGCGGCGGCCCAGGTCGAAGCGTTCCGCGGCGTGGGCGAGCACGCGCCGGAGTTCGGCCAGGGAGAAGGGCTTGGCGAGATAGTCCAGCACGTCCTGCTTGAAGGTCAGACGCATCGAATCCAGTGATGGGTAGCCCGTGACGACAATCACGCAGAGGCGCGGCCAGCGGGCGCGGATCTCTGCGAGCACCTCTTCCCCGCTGTGGCGGCCCATCTTGATGTCGAGCAGGACGATGTCCGGTCGCCGGGCTTCCGCGGCCTCCAGGAACGCCTCCGGCGTGGCGACGGCCCGCACGTCGTGGCCCTCGCCCTCCAGCACTGTCCGGATGTACTGCCGGAAGTCGCCGTCGTCGTCGAGGGCGAGCACCGAGAGCGGTGGCGTGCTTGTGGGTACCGGCTCGGTCATGGATGGTCCCCGACGAGTGCGGCGGGGCCGTCGCCGCCCCCACCTGCCCCAGCATACGGCGCGGGGCGAACAGGGATCAGAACCTCGAACACCGCGCCACCCCCGCCATCGGCGGCCGGCGGTCCGTTTCGGGCCATGATCAGGCCGCCGTGCTCGCGGATGATGCCCTCGGCGACGGCCAGGCCCAGGCCGGTGCCGTGCGAATCGAGGCGCGTGCTGGCGAAGGGCTCGAAGAGCCGGGGCAGCACGTCCGGGTGGATGCCGGGGCCGTTGTCGGTGACGGTGAGGGAAACCCAGTCGCGCCCCTCTTTGACAAAGGTGTCCGCGCCCAGCACGACGCGGGGTTCGGCGGAGACCGGCGCCGTGCGGGCGGCGTCCACGGCGTTGCGGACCAGGTTCACCACCACCTGCACGATGCGGTCGGCGTCGCACTCGACAACCAGCGAATCCGGAACCTGCACGGCGAGCGCCACATCGCGGCCTTCGCGATCCAGGCGGACGAGGGTCACGGCCTCCTCGGCCACCTCGCGCAGACGTACCGGGGCGGTCCGCGGCGGGCGGACGCGGGCGAAATCGAGCAGGCTGTCGCTGAGGCGCTCCAGGCGGCGGACGACACGGAGCATGAGGGCGGCCTGGTCCGGGTCCATCCCGGCGGCGGGGTTGCGGGCCAGTTTTTCCACGAGCCCGGAGAGGACCGTCAGCGGCGTGTTGAGTTCGTGCGCGATGCCCGCTGACATCATGCCGAGGCTTGCCAGGCGATCGGCGTCGGCGAGGTTGCGCCGGGCCGCCTCAAGCAGATGGTTCTTGCGTTTGAGGTCGGTCGCGACACGCTCCAGTTCGGTGAGGGCCACGCCTAGGGCGCGCTCGTTGCGGCGCAGCGCGATCACGGATTGATTGCGTGAGCGCATGATCTCACCGAGTTCGTCGGCGGGAATGGCGGCATCGGGGATGAGTTCCGCGCCCGCACGACCCTGCTGGAGCGCCTCGTCCGCGTCAAGGATGCGCCGGATCGGGCCGTAGACGTTCTGCGGGAGGACAAAGATCTCGAGCGCGGCCGCCACGAGGCCATACACCGCGATGAGCGCGGCCGTAACCAGTCCGTACAACTGCCAGACAGCACGGCGGGCCTCGGGGGCCCGCGCCGTGGTCATCCAGAACTCACCCCCCGCGGCCGCGGGCATGTACGCAACGGCGGAGATACCGCGCCCGGACAGGTGAAAACCCGTAACAACCGATCCGGGCGCCCGTTTCGCAGCGGCGATCGACGCGGGCGTCAGGCCGGTGCTGCCTTCCGGCACGGCTCGGAGTTCAACCCGCGAGGCGACATCGGCGGGAAGGACCGGCACGGCGCCGTCGTGGTCGCCCGCCTTCTGCAACGCCAGGCGCAGGGACGTGCTCGCCTGCTGGAGTTCGGCCTGGTGCACGACCTCCGTGACGGCGGGGCGGAGGGCGATGAGCAGGATCGCGGCCAGGCCCAGCGAAAAACATGTATGGAGTATGATGAGTTTCTTGCGGATACGCATGCCGCCCAGGAATCCGCCGGGCGGACGGGGGGGATGGACCGGGGCGGCGGGCATGGACAAACCCTACTCGCGCCGGGCGGTTGTGGCGGGCCGGCAGGATGGGCGGGTGGGTCAAAGAAGGAAGCGAAAACCTCGCGGCGGGTTCGCGGCGCGGGCGGCGGTAACGCACTGCTGCGCTCGAAGATTCGCGGGCAGCGGCGCCCAACGCACCGACATCTCAAAGCAGCGGTCGGTGGCACGACATCACGCGGTTTCCTTGCGCTTCACGCGCAGGTCCACGAGGCGCCGGGGATGGTGGACGGCGGATTCGTCGATGACGTACTCCGCGCCGCGGTTGTCCACCTCGGGCAGTTCGTACATCAGGTCCACCATCACCTCTTCCATCACCGCCCGGAGGCCACGGGCCCCGGTATCGCGGCGCGTCGCCTTCTCGGCGATCGCCCGCAGCGCACCGGGGGTAAAGATCAGGCTGGCGTTCTCCAGCGTGAACAGGTGCTGGAACTGCCGCACGATCGCGTTCCGCGGCTCCGTCAGGATCGACACCATCGCGTCGATCGTCAGCGGCATGAGCGGCGCGAGCACCGGCAGGCGCCCGACGAACTCCGGGATCATGCCGTACTCGATCAGGTCCTCCGGCGTCACGCGCGACAGGAACTGGCTGCGCCGGTGCTCCGTCTCGCGGGCGGCGGATTCGAGGTTGAAGCCGATGCGGGTCTGCCCGAGGCGGCGGCGGATGATCTCCTCCAGCCCCACGAACGTCCCGCCGCAGATGAACAGGATGTGCGACGTGTCCACCTGGATGTACTGCTGCTCAGGGTGCTTGCGCCCGCCCTGGGGCGGGACGTTGGAGATCGTGCCCTCGAGCATCTTCAGGAGCGACTGCTGCACACCCTCGCCCGAGACGTCCCGCGTGATGGAGACGTTGTTGGAGGTCTTGCCGATCTTGTCGATCTCGTCGATGTAGATGATGCCGCGCTGGGCCGCTTCGAGGTCGTAGTCCGCGGCCTGAAGAAGTTTGAGCAGCAGGTTCTCGACGTCCTCGCCGACGTACCCCGCCTCGGTCAGCGTGGTTGCGTCGCCGATGGCGAACGGCACCTTCAGCATTCGCGCCAGGGTCTTGGCGAGCAGCGTCTTGCCCGAGCCCGTGGGCCCGATGAGCAGGATGTTGGACTTGTCCAGTTCGACCGTGCCGTTGTCGCTCTCGACGTGCAGCAGTCGTTTGTAGTGGGCGTGCACCGCGACGGAGATCGCCTTCTTCGCCTGGTCCTGCCCGATGACGTACTGGTCCAGATGCTCGCGGATCTGCCGCGGTGTCGGGATGTCGGTCAGGACCGACGAGACCGCGCCGACGCGCTTGCGCTCCTGGCGGAAGATGTTCTGGCACAGGTCCACGCACGACGCGCAGACGAAGACCTCGTTGGGCCCCTCGACCATCGGCCCGACCTCGCGGCTGGTCTTGCCGCAGAAGGAGCAGGTGGTCACGCGGCGGCCGCGAAAGCCCCCGGGGCTCTCGCCCTCTCGCGTCGGCCCGGGTCCGCTGGGTGCATCCGAGCCATCCGTTCTCTTGGCCATGAACTCCCTCGCCGCGGGTCCGAGAACTACACCGGGGTTGACGCCGCGTCAGTGTATCGGCGCTCGCAGTCTGTTTCTTGTGGCCTCTTGCGACGCCGGCGACATCCCGGGGGCGTCATACCCCCCCGCCCCTTCCCTCCGGGTCATCAGCCTTCGGCAGCGGTGCGCCGGTCAGGTCGAAGCCGGGGCGCGCCGTCCGGTCGCCTTCCGTTGCGGCGGTCCCGCCACTTGGTCGCGTGGCGGCAGCGTGTGCCGGTTGACGCACCCGGACCTTTGCCGCTATGGCCCTCCTCGCGGAGTCGTACTCGGCCTGGGTCATCTGTCCGCTGTCGCGCATCCGGCGCAGGCCGTCGAGGATGCCGGTGTGCGAGTCCGCGGCGTGCGACGAGAGCATCACCTTTCGATACGCCAGGATCGCAAGGCCCGCCCCGATCACCAGGACGAGGAAAACGCCGATCCAGAGCAGGTACGGGCCGATGTCGGTCTTGCGGACAACCTGCGCGAGGACGATCGTTGTCGGTGGAGGCGTCACAGTCTCCTATTCTCCCGCGAGGCCTCGGCCCGCGAGGACCCCGCTGCCGTGTGCGCATCAGAGCGAAGAGCTCCCCATCGCCTCGCGAATCGGAACAATGATGTTGGGCACGACGTGCGAGGCCGCGAGTTCCTCGCCGCGCCGGGCCAGGGCGTCCATGACCCGGGGCAGTTCCTTGGCGTCGGCGACCGAGCCGAACCTGCGGAGCGTGAGGTACACGCTGATGGGCCCGCTCGCCTCGTGGCCGCGGCTGGCCGTCTTGACCTCAAACCCGACCTCGATCGGTCCGACCCCGCCGCCGGCGTCCCGGATCACCACGCCCAGCAGCGGCTGGCAGTCGGAGGCCTCCGCCCCCGGGATGTCGAGCAGCCGGGCCATGGGAGAGTTCGACAGCAGCGCATCGAACACGATGCCGTCGTGATTGGCCGGCGCGGCCAGGTCGAAGCCGTACAGCAGTTCGACGTAGTCCACGTCCAGGGGGGACACGCTGAGGAAGTACGGGACCAGTTCCAGCACGCAGCGGTGCAGTTCGTAGGCATCCTCGAACCGCGCCGGGTTCACCACCCCCGACCGGATGTTGTTGTTCTTCACGGCGACCCAGCGGTTGTCGTCGTCGGCGGCCGGGGTCTCCAGCGCCAGTTCATCGCGGTAGCGCCGGAACAGCGACATGCTGGGAAACTGGCGGCGCAACCGGTCGCACAGTTCGAGGATGGTCTGCCGCTCGCGGGGCAGATCCAACTTCACGGCCAACTTCTGGTTGACGTAGAAGTCCGAGCACAGGGCGCGGTAGGTGTCGGTCATCGCGGCGGCTCCCACGGGTCCGGGCAGTGTAGGATTCGCCCCACACGGGCGGGGCTGATCGCCCGAAACAGGAGTTCACTCATGATGCGTCTCTCGTTCTGCGTTCGCCTGGCCGGCCTGGGCATGGCCGCCGCCGCTCTCTCGCTCGGCGCCTGCAAGAGCACCGACAACACGGACAAGAATCATGCCGCGGCATCCGAGGTCAAGGTCCAGACCGTGAACACGGTCTGCCCCATCGAGGGCGGCTCGTTCAAGCAGGGCTCGCGCGACGTCGCCGAGACCCGCACCTGGAAGGGCAAGACGATCGGCTTCTGCTGCGACGGCTGCCCGGCGGCCTTC
Source organism: Phycisphaerales bacterium (assembly GCA_020849105.1). Lineage (GTDB taxonomy): Bacteria > Planctomycetota > Phycisphaerae > Phycisphaerales > UBA1924 > JADLGW01. Next base: position 68,964 of record JADLGW010000050.1, read on the forward strand.
GACAAGATGTCACCCGCGGACAAGGACAAGGTCCTGTCCATGGCCCAGTCCAACACCAAGCCCGAGGGCGGCCACCACTAAGCCGTCGCCGACTCCGCGGAGAGCAGCCACCGGGACAGGCCGGGCGTGTCGGAGAGTGATTCGACCGCCCGGTCTGCACCGGCGGCCATGAGTTGATCGACCGAGAATGGGCCCGTGGCGACGCCGAGTGCCCGGAGGCCGTGGGCCTTGGCGCACCGCACGTCGTGCGGCGTGTCGCCGATGATCGTCGCGTGCGCCGCGGGAAGGTCACGGGCGTGGCGGGCGCGATACTTGCCCAGGCCGAGCGGCGGCAGGTGGTCGCGCGCCGGCGGGTCGTAGGGCGACTCGTCGCCCCAGACCTGCACATGGAACTGCCGCTCGTCGATCCCGCACGCCGCGAGTTTCATGCGGCCGGTCTCGGGGTAGTTGCCCGTGAGCAGGCCGAGCGTCGCGAGGTCCTGGCGCCGCAGTTCGGCGATCAGGGCGTGCACGCCGGGAAGCGCGTAGGCCGCGCCCGGGGTCCTGAGCCAGCGTTCCAGGTGCCGGTGGTAGGCGGCGCGGACTCTCTCAATGGCGGGACGGGAGCACTCCAGGCCGCTGCGCCGCAGCATGTCGGCGATGATCAGCGGGTCCAGTCGGCCGGCCGTCTCGATGCCGTCGGCGGTGAACCGCTCACCGTGGAGCTCGCGCCCGGCGTCGAGTATCGCCTTGATCCCCACGCCCGAGGTCTTGAGGAGCGTGGCGTCGATGTCGAAGAGCAGAAGCATCGGCAAGCGTAGTCAGCGGCCCGTGGTGCCCTGCCGCCGCAGACGGATTCGCTCCGGCCTTCCGCCACCGGGCAGTCGGTGCAGGGGTCGCCGGTGGTCGGGGTCATGTTCGGCGGCCGCTACGGATGGTCGCCCAGCGACGGTTCCCGCGCCGGTCGCGGGGTGCCCAGGGTCCGCAGGATGAAGTCCACCTGAAGGTCCTGGTAGTGCTTCCCTCCGATGCCGTGGCGGGAATCGGGGTAGAGCATCATTTCAAAGGTCTTGTTCGCGGCTTGGAGGGCGCGGACGAGGCGGGTGTTGTTCTGGAGGTGGACGTTGTCGTCGATCATGCCGTGGGCGAGGAGGAGGCGGCCGTGGAGGTTTTTCGCGGCCTCGACGACGCTGGTGCGTGTGTAGCCGTCGGGGTTCTCGGCGGGTGTGAGCATGTAGCGTTCGGTGTAGATGGAGTCGTACTCGCGCCAGTCGGTGACGGGGGCGCCGGCGATGCCGGCGGCAAAGAGTTTGGAGTGGGTGAGGGCGTAGGCGGTCATGAACCCGCCGTAGGAATGACCGGCCATGCCGACGCGGGCGGGGTCGACGCCGGGCTGCCCGTTGAGCCAGTTGATCGCGGCCTCGATGTCGGCCATCTCTGACACGCCGAGTTGTTTGTAGCAGGCCCAGGCGGAGACGGCGCCCTTTCCGCTGGCGCTGCGGGGGTCGGCGCGGAAGACGAGGAAGCCCTCGGCGGCGAGGGCCTGGTCCCACGCGCGGCCGGGGCCGGCGGACCAGGAATCGGAGATGGTGGGCGCGTGCGGCCCGCCGTAGGTCATGAACCAGGCGGGATACTTGCGGGCGGGGTCGAAGTCCGGCGGCTTCAGGAGGGTGGCTTCGAGCGGGAAGCCGTCGGGGGCCGCGATCTGGAAGGCGGAGAACTCGCCGAGGGTGAAGCGGGCGAGGTCGCGGACGGGGTTGGTGTCGAGGGTGCGGACGAGGGAGCCGTCCCTGAGCGAGCGGAGGGCGACGCGGGGCGTCTGCGTGGTGCTGGACCAGGAATCGATGAAGAGGTCGCCCGTCGGCGCGACCTGCACGCGGTGCGATCCGGGCTCGGTGGTCAGGCGGACGGGGTCGCCGCCGTCCAGCGGCACGCGGTAGAGGTTGTCGGCGGTGTGGCTGTCGCGGGTGCCGGTGAAGTACAGGACGCCCTCGGCCTCGTCGACGCGCGCGACGGACCGGCATTCCCAGTCGCCGCGGGTGACGCGGCCCATCGAGGTTCCGTCGGCGGCGTAGCGGTAGAGGTGCTTCCAGCCGTCGCGCTCGGAGGAGAAGAGGAAGGAGCCGTCGCGCAGGAACTTCAGGTACACGGCCTCGTCGATCCAGGCCTTGGTGGTCTCGCGGAAGAGGACGGTGGGGTCGCCGGCGTCGGCTGGGGCGGAGACGATGTCCATCCAGGTCTGGGTGCGGTTCGTGACGGTGGTGATGAAGGACGATGAGTCCGGCGTCCACGTGAGGCTGGTGACGAGCGTGGTCGCGGGGTTGTAGGTGGAGAGGTCGAGTTCGCGGGGGTCGCCGCCGGCGGCGGTGACGGTGAAGACGCGGACGGTGGGGTTGGGCTCGCCGGGCTTCGGGTAGGCGGTGTCCTCGACGCGCTGCTTCAGTTGTGAGTTGTTAACGATCGCGTAGCGCGGCTCGGCGGAGGAGTCCACGCGGAGGAAGGCGATGCGGGAGGAGTCGGGCGACCACCAGTACACGCGGGGGCGGCCGCGGCCATAGACCTCTTCTTCGTAGACCCAGTCGGCCTTGCCGTTGCGGATGTCGGGCGAGCCGTCGGTGGTGAGGGCGCGCTCGGTGCGGGTGGCGATGTCGACGACGTAGAGGTTGCTGTCGCGGACGAAGGCGACGAAGGCGGCGTCGGGGCTGAAGGTGGGGAGTTCCTCGGCGGCGGGTGTGTGGGTGAGGCGGACGGCGTGGAGGCCGTCCGCGGTGGCGTAGTACAGGTCGTTCTCGTGACTCACGAGGAACGCGGTGCGACCCTCGTTCCATGTGCGCGGGCGTGCGGCGGCATCGCGCGCGGCGCGGTCGGAGAACGCAGAAAGCGCGGCCAGGGCCTTGCGCGCGGGGTCGGGGTCGTAGGCAGGTTCGGCGCGGCCGGTGCGGGCGTCGATCTTCCAGTTCTTGCCGTCGCGCGTGACGGTGTAGTGCTCGCCGTCGGGGAGCCAGTCGAAGCCGCCGGCGGGCGAGCCGGAGAGGCTCGCGGCGTCCCGGCCGGAGAGGTCGTCGAAGGTGATGGGGCGCGGCGTGGGCGCGTCCTCGGGGAGCGGGGCGGCGTCGGTGGTAAGGAGCGGGGTCGGCCTCGGGATGCGCAGGACCGGGAAGTCGGCGCCGACGCTCAGGCCCGCGTCGAAGAAGTTCCAGGTGGTGAGGCCGTCGCTGGCCTGGGGTTCGAGCAGGAAGACCGCGAGCGAGCCGAGTTTCTGCCCGGTGCGGACGATGAAGGAGCCGGCGTCGAGCGTGCGGGGCTCGGCGCGGCGGGTGGCTTCGACGGCGACGGCGTGGTGCTTCTGGTACTCGCGCTCGGCGCGGGTGATGGAGTCGATGCGGTAGACCTCGGCATCGACCTCCAGGGTCTCGCGGAGTTCCTCGGCCTTGATCCCGTGGCGCTGGAGGTTCTGGACGACCTCGGTCTCGGTTTTCGGGATGACGTAGGCGAAGGGACGCGGGACCGTGAGGGTCGGTTTGAAGTCGGCGACGAGGTCGACCTCGTAGTCCTTCGGCTCGTCGGTGCGGACGTTCTTGCCGTTGACTTCCTTTTCGACCCAGCCCTTGAAGACGACTTTCTTCTCGAACGGCACGGCCTTCGTGCGGACGGGGACCTCGCCCTCGGCGTTGTTGCCGGCGTCGATGACCTTGCGGTCCGCGTCGGCGAGGAGTTTCTTGATCTCGTCCTTGTGGTCCGCGGCCCACTGGAAGGTGCCGAGCAGGAAGTGCTCCTGGGCCTTGATGCGTTCTTCGTAGGTGGCGTAGGAGTAGGACTCGTTGAGGACGGGGAGGCGGTTGCGGATGCCGACGTAGGGCCCGCCGTAGCGGGGCTGGTCGGGGTAGTCCTCCCAGGTCGTGTGGTTTTTCTCGAAGTTGCCGTAGAAGTTGGTGTCGAGGCCGAACTGCTCCATGACGGCCTTGCCGATCTCCGGAAGCATGTGGTCGTTGACGAGGGTGATGATGCGTGGGTCGCCCGCGGGGTGCTTGGGCCCGCCGTAGGTCATGGGGTAGCGGTGCCACGAGCCGTTGGTGGTGTGGCAGTCGATGATGAGGGCGGGGTCCCAGCGGTTGATGAAGCGGACGAGGGCGCGGGTCTCCGGGGCCTCGAGTTTGACGTAGTCGCGGTTGAGGTCGAAGCCCTGGGCGTTCTCGCGAATGCCCTGGCCCTCGCTGGGGCCGACCTGGCCGGGGCGGGAGTCCCGGGACATCTTGTCGTTGCCGTCGGCGTTGTAGATGGGGACGAGGGCGAAGACGCAGTTGGACAGGAGTGACGGGGTGACGGAGTGACGGAGTGACGCGGCGGCCTCGTTCTCCTCTTCGTCACTCCGTCCCTTCGTCACTTCGTCACCGCCCAGGGCCATGTCGCGCATGAGGGCGAGGAGGGCCTCCTTGCCGTCGACCTCACCGGCGTGGATGTTGCCGAAGGCGAGGATGAGCAGTTTGCCGGATGCGGCGGCCTGCTCCGGGGTTTCGACGGGCGGGTCGGCGAGGATGACGAGCGGGATGTCCTTGCCCTCGAAGGTCTTGCCGATGGTGGAGACGCGGAGCAGCGGCGAGCGGTGCGCGAGGTCGGCGATGAACTCGCCGACCTGTGCGGAGGTGGAGGTGGCGGTGTAGCGCGAGCGTTCGGCGACGGTGAGGAGCGGGTCGCCGCCCGGCTGAGTTGGCTGGAGCGCGGCGGCGGTGCAGACGAGGGCGGAGACGAGGGCGATCATGCGCGAGGCTCCGGGTGGATGCGCAGCATCCTACCGCGGGTGTCAAACCCGGCCGGCTGCGGGGCCTGTCAATCGCCGAGCGCAGGGGTCTCGCGCGACCACGGCGGGAAGAAGAAGAGTTCGCGGGAGCCGAGGAAGTTGGCGAGGAAGTCAGGGCCGAGAAAGGTCCACTGCGGCTCGCCCGTGAGGTTCTCGAACTGGGACTTGTGGGCGCGGAGAGCGGCCCGCTTCGCGGGCAGCCAGGGGCCGACCTCGGCCGAGACCGGCCGGAGCGGAGCGAGGTCGCGGACCATGCGGCGCAGCCCGAGGACGGCGCGGGGCGTGACGCGCGAACTGAAGGTCCACATGCGGAGGTTGTAGAGCCAGACCGGGTACTCGTAGGCCGGGCAGGGGATGGCGCCGGCCTCACCGAGGGACCGCACGGCGGCGGCGATGGCGCGGTGGTCCTGGTGCCAGTCCACACCGAGCGGGGAGAAGACCTGCTCGGGCCGCACGGAGTCGATGAGCCGGGCGATCGCGTCGCGGAGCCGCGGCGGATCATCGCCGGCGTGGCGGTCCTCGAAGCCGAGTTGGTGAACGCGGCCCGCCGGGACGCCGAGGGCGGCGCAGGCGTCGATCATCTCCTGCGAACGCATCGCGGCGATCCGGTCCGGCGTGTAGATGCTTGACTTCTGGGAGTGCCGCCCGTCGCAGACCACCGCGGCGTGGACGACGGTGCCAACGGAAGCAAGGCGCGCCATCGTGCCGCCGACGCCGAGCGACTCGTCGTCGGCGTGGGGGGCGATGACGAGCGTGCGCCGATGCAGAACCCGGTCGGTGATATCCCGGCCGCGGCCGATCCACAGGCGGCGCAGGGCCGCGAAAAAGCCCTGCTCAAGCCTCAGCCGGATCGGCATGCGACGGTACCCTCCACGCGCCGGTCAGTGAGCCGACAACCCCTTCTTCATCGACCATTCGACGCGGTCGCAGAAGCGATCCAGTTCTTCGAGCGAAGTGTACACGCTGGGGGTGATACGAAGGCCCTCGAACTCCGGGTGCGTGATGGCGGTCGTGAGGATGTTGCGACCTTCCCAGAGCCAGTCGCAGAGTCCGGCCGAATCGACCCCTTCCACCTGGACGGTGGCGATGCCGCAGGAGAAGGCGGGCCTGAGGCTGGTGTGGAGGCGGGCCCTTCCCGTCTCCAGCAGCCTCTTGGCCCAGTAGTCGCGCAGGTAGCGAAGGCGGGCCTCCTTTCGGGCGTCGCCGATCGCCTGGTGGAAGGTCAGGGCCTCCGCGATCGAGAGGGATGGCGCCTCCGGGTGGGTGCCGATCTCCTCGAACTTGCGGATGTTGTCGTCCAGGTCCGGCCCCGACGCCATCAGCGCCCACAGGCCCTTGACCTTCTCCCGGCGGACGTACAGCAGCCCGGTGCCGTGCGGGGCAAAGAGCCATTTGTGCAGCGACACGCCGTAGTAGTCGCACCCCAGGTCCGGGATCTTGAACGCGAAATGGGCCAGCGCGTGCGCCCCGTCCACGATCACGGGGATGCCCCCGTTCTTCGTGCGCGCCATCTCGACGACCCTGCGGACGGGCATGATCTGCCCGGTGATGTTGACGATGTGGCTCATCAGGATGAGCCGCGTGCTGGGCGTGATGTTGGCCTCGTAGAGCCGGACGATCTCGTCATCGTCCTCAGCCGGTATCGGCAGCCTGAACTGTTTCAGGACCAGCCCCTCGCGGCGCTCGCGCTGCCGGAATGTGGTGATCATGCGGGGGTAGTCAACGGTGGTGGCGAGCACCTCATCCCCGGCGTGGAGTTCGTGCCCGAACTGGCATATCTGCAGGCTCTCCGAACTGTTCCGCGTGATGGCCACCTCCTCCGCGTCCACGCCCCAGTGCCGGGCAAGCCGCTCGCGCACATGCTCCCGCTGCGGCTGCTGCTCCCGCCAGAGCGCCACCGGCGGCGGGCACGAGTTGGCGTAGTCAAGCCGCCGCTTCATGGCGTCCTGCACGGGGCCCGGTGCCGGCGACACCCCGCCGTTGTTCAGGTTGATGATCGAGCGATCGACGGTGAAGGCGCGGGCGACAAGGGCCCAGTAGTCCTCGTCGCGTGCGGCGTCGTCCGGGCTCGTGTGGGGCGCACCGATCTCGGCCAGGAGCCCCGATGGCGCACGGCGTCGCCGCGGCGGCGGCAACCCGGCCATGCAGTACGCCGTGGGGAGACTGATCGCGCCGAGAAAGGCTCGCCGGGTGGCCATGGCGACAGCGTAGCAGAAGGACCCGCGGGTTTCGGGGACATGGAGTTCGGCTCGCTCGCGGCCGACTCCAGAGCCGTCCGGTCCGCGGGTAGGCTGGGTGCCGTGCCTCCACTCTCCGTTCCAGCCCGAACGGTGCTCACCACGGCGTTGGTTGCCGTGGCGGTACGCGTGGCGGCGGCCTGGTGCGTCCCCCTGGTGATCACGAACGACGGGGCTGGGTATCTCTCGTGGGCCCTGGCGCTGCGCGGCGGGCGACCGGTCGATTGGCCCGCGTTCCGGACGCCGGGGTATTCAGGTTTTCTCGCTGGGGTGATCGCGCTGCTGGGCGAGTCCGTGACGGCGATCCAGGCCGTACAGCACACGCTCGGAGTGCTTACGGCGGTGCTGGTGACGCTCATGGCGCGGCGATGGGGATCGCCCGCATGGGGTGTATCGCTCGGGTGCCTGGCGGCGCTGGACCCGGTGCTGCTGGGCTTTGAGTGCTACGCGCTCACCGAGGCGCTCTCGACGGCGCTGCTGGTGTTCTCGGCGTGGCTTGTGCTGAACAGGCCCGGGTGGCCGCTCCTGCGCGCGTGCATCCTCGGGACGGCGCTCGGGGCGCTCTGCCTGGTGCGCCCGGCGTTCCAGGTGGTTGTGCCGTTCTTCGGGGTCGCGGTGTGCGTGGCGCCGGGCGCTGCGCGGCGCACACCGTGTGGGCTGGCACTGGCGGCGGCGCTGGGGGTGACACTGGCGCCGTGGGTCGTGCGGAACGCGCAGCACGGAACCTATGGGTTGAGCGGCGCCAAATCCGTGTATTTCTGGATCGGCGCGCACCAGTCGGGGTTGCTCACTCAGCCGCCGCCAGGGGCGCTGCGGGAGGCGTACATGGAGTTCGCGGCGCCCGATCCGGCGAGCGACGCAGGCATGCACCGGTTTCTCGGATCGATGCGGGCCTGGAACTCGGCGGCCACGCAGACGGCGCTGCGCGAGTGGACGTGGATGAGCATCCGTTCGTCGCCGGGGAGGTATGCGCGGGCGTTGGCACGGGCGGCACTCTGGCAGCTGGACGTGGTCATTCCTGGCGGGCCGATGCCCTCGAACGAGGCTCGCTGGCTGGTGCGGCGGTTGTCGCGGGATGGACGGACGCTCGGCATGCCCGCGGCCAACGTGCAGTACACGGCTTCGCCGAGCCCGCTGGAACCGTTCTGGACGAACCGCCCGCCGGGATGGTTCGGGTGGTACTTCCTCGCATGGGCGCGGAACCAGCCGGTGCTGCCGATCCGGGTCGTGCTGTGTGCGTGCGCCCTGGCGGCGACGGTGCTGGCGGCGCGGGCGCGGGAGTACGCGGCGGCGCTCGTGCTGGCGGGGACGCTGGCGTACTGGGGGGTCCACGCGGCAACGCTGCTCCACAACAGCAGGTACTCGCTGCCGTGCTGGGTGGTGTGGTGGGTAGCACCCGCGGTGATCGTGGGCTGCCGGCGGGTGATGCGGCGGGGTTGATCGCGACGATGCCCGCTCCGCGGCACGGGCGCTGACGGGCGCGGGGCGCCCGACTACCATCGGCCATGACCCCCCAAACACCCACCGCCTCCAAGCCCGACGCGGCCGCATTTGCCAAGGGGCTGGAGGGCATCGTCGCCGGTGAGACGTCCATCTGCTCGGTCGAGCAGGGTGCGCTGATCTACCGCGGGTACGAGATCCATGACCTTGCGGCGCACGCGACGTTCGAGGAGGTGGCGCACCTGCTGCTGGTCGGTCACAAGCCGACCGGGAGCGAACTGGCCCGTTTCAAGGAGGAACTCATCGTCGAGCGCGCCCTCCCGCGCCTCGTCGCGGACTTCCTGAGGAACGCGGGCCCCACCCTCAAGGAGGGCACCGCCGTACCGATGGACGTGCTCCGCACCGCGATCTCGATTCTCGGCCACCTGGACGAGGACTGCCAGGACAACTCGGCGGAGGCCAACCTGCGGAAGGCCAAACGCGTGCTTGCCAAGGTCCCCACGGTCATCGGCCACATGCAGAACGTGATCGACGGCCGGGCCATCATCGGGCAGGAGAAGGGCGGCGATCCGGCCCTCTCGCATTCCGCCAACCTCCTCTACATGATGACCGGCCAGAAGCCCGACCGGGACGCGGAGCACGTCATGGACGTGTCGCTGATCCTGTATGCCGAGCATGACCTGAACGCCAGCACGTTCACCTGCCGCGTGATCGCCGCCACCCTGTCCGACATGCACGGCGCGGTCTGCGGAGGGATCGCCGCCCTGAAGGGGCCCCTCCACGGCGGCGCCAACGAGGCGGCGATGGAGATGCTGAAGGAGATCCGGCCGTTCGTGGACTCCGGGAAGGGGAGCGTGAATGACTGGATGCAGCGGGCCTTCACCGAGAAGCGCAAACTCATGGGCTTCGGCCACCGGGTCTACAAGAACGGCGACCACCGGGCCCCGATCCTGAACAAACTCGGGCGGGCGGTGGCGCTGAAGAAGGGCAAAGACTGGGCCCGGTGGTTCGACATCGGCGACGAGGTCGAGAAGGTCATGCTCCGCGACAAGAAGATCCACCCGAACGTCGACTTCCCCTGCGGCATGACGTACTACACCATGGGGATCCCCGTTCCGCAGTACACGCCGATCTTTGTCGCCAGCCGCGTCAGCGGATGGTGCGCCCACATCATGGAGCAGCACGCCAATAACCGGCTGATCCGCCCTCTGAGCGTCTACACCGGCCCCCCCCTGAAGAGGTGGAACGGGTAACTCCCGGGGCACACTCTTGCGGCTTATTCCGGCACGGCACGGGGTTAGGGGCTTCGCCCCTCTGTCCACCCCGTTCCGCGCTGAATCTATCCCTTCCTGCGTCCGACGAATGCCCCGTGACGAAGGCGAACGCCCATGGTCCGGTAAACAACATGGCCGGAGATGCCCGCAGGCATCCCCGCTATGAAACGGCCATACTCAAGAGCACGCTCGGCGATGTGATGAACCTCTCCGGTGGCGGGGCGAGGCTCCGCTGCACCGGGAAGACGACCGCGGCACCTGGGCAGGTCGTCCAACTGACGATCCATTCCAACGAGCAGAAACTCCGCGTGACCGCGCGGATCCTGCGCGTGCAGCGCCGCGGCTTCCGCTCCCATGAGATCGGCCTCGCCTTCGTGGACCTCAAGCCCGGACTCGCCGCCGTTCTGGAGGGCTTCGCACGCTTCGGGTTCATCGCCCCCAGCGCGGGCAACGCCGGACAGGCCGCCGCGACGCCCCCCTGGGCCGCGGAGCAGCCCGGGCAGGCGCCGCCCGTCAGCGACAAGAGCCGCAAGCGCGTCCTCCGGGCCATTCTCGAAGTGCCGAACCCGTACGAGCAACTGGAAGTCGCGCCGACCGCGACCGACGAAGATATCAAGGCCGCGTACAGGCGCATCGCGCGCAGTTGCCACCCAGACGTGAACCAGGGACCGGAGGCCGCGGCCCGCTTCATCGCCTGCACGCAGGCCTATGAACTGCTCGTGGACCCCGAGGCCCGCAGGTTCTACGACCTGGAAGCCGCGAAGCGATCGGCAGCCTGATCACCGCCCCCGGAGGCCGCGACGGAGCAGACCGGCCAGACGCGAGCGCGGTTTCACCGTATCGCCCCGCAGCATCCCGCGAAGAATCCGCTGCGCGCGGGGCGTGTCCAGCGGAAGGCCCGGGTGCTTCGCACGCACCCGTTCGTGCAATCCCCGGCGCTCAGCCGGGGTGAGTGACCGCAGCATGGAACCGGGTCGGATGCGGTTGTGAATCAGGAACTCCGGTATCACCGCGCCGCGCCCGCCGCGCTCCGCCATCGCGCAGTACACGTCCCAGTCCTCGAACGCCGGCAGCGACTCGTCGTAGCCGCCGGCGGTCAGCAGCGCCTCCCGATCCAGCAACGCCGTACACGACGACGCGACGTTCGCCACGTGCAGCAGATCGCGATCGAAGCCGACCGGCACAAAGGCCATTGTCGGCTCCCGCGGCGACCCCTCGAAGCACGACATCCACGACGTGACCAGCACGAGCCCCGGATCCCGCGATACCGCCGCGAGCGCACTCTCAATGAACCGCGGGTCGAGCAGGTCGTCGGCATCCAGCGGCACGACCCACCGCCCTCGTGCCGCGGCCACGCCCGCGTTCCGTGCCGCGCTCAGCCCCCGGTTGGCCTGCCGGATGACGCGCAGCCCGCCCCCCCGCCCGCTCCACTCACGCTCGATCTCCGCGAGCGCCCCCGCGGCGCCGGGCTCCGTGGACCCGTCGTCGACGATAATCGTCTCGGTATTGACGTGCGTCTGCCGCAGCACGGACCCGGCTGCATCCGGCAGGTACTCCGACAGGTTGTAGAACGGGATGATGACCGACACCAGCGGCCCGGGCGTGCCGGAAGGTGCCGCGCGCGCCGGGTTGCCATCTCGCCGCCGCTCGATCTCGGTCACGGTCAGCCTCGCGATCGCCGCGGGGTCGCACAGCGCCCGAACCCGCTCCGGCGCGCCCCGCTCCAGCGCCGTGCGGAGTGAGCCGTCGCCCAGGGCGCGATCCAGCACCGACGCCAGCGATGCTCCCGACCCCGGGTCGCACAGCAGCCCGCTGACGCCGTCCTCGATGATCTCCGGGATGCCGCCGCGGCGGGTCGCGACCACGACCCTCCCGCACGCCATCGCCTCCAGGCACACGTTGGGGAAGTTGTCCCACAGCGACGGCACGCACACGACGCTCGCCCCAGCGATGAGCGGGCCCAGTTCACCCCGCGCCCGGTTGTCCTCGAACACGATCGCGGCGCGGCGCCGGGCCCCAACCTGTTCCCCCAGCCACTCCCGCATCGACCGGCCGCCCGGCGCCGTCGGTGTGTCCACCCCCACCACGCGTACGCGCAGCCGCACCCCCCGCGCAAGCAGCCGCTGCACCGCATCGATCAGCACCTGGATGCCCTTGCGGTACTCCAGACGGCCGTAGAACAGCACTTCGGGCGTTGCATCGCTGTGCGGCGGCGCCGGCCGCGGCCCCAGCGAATCGAGCCAGTCAAAATCGAACGGGTAGGGCACCACCGCCGCCCGTTCACCAAGGTCCCCCGTCCGGCCCCGCACAAAGTCCAGCATCGCCCGCGATGGCGACAGCACCACGTCCGCTCCCCGGATCGCCTCCACCTCCAGATGCTCCACCATCCCGACGTTCAGGTTCAGCCCCTCCTGCCGGTTGACCTCCCGCAGCGCGAAGATCGGGCTGTGCAGCCGCACCCCGATCACGGCGCCCGCAAACTCTCCGCGCGTGCTCCGCCCCTTCGCGATGAAGTACCCCGCGCCGTAAATATCCGCCGCTTCGATGTACTCAAAGCCGAACTCCGCGTGCAGCCGCCGCAGCGTCAGGTAGATGCCCATCGGCCCGCGTGTCGCCCGGCACGGGACGTGCGGCAGCGCAGCCTCCCCGCCCCGCTCAACCGCGTGAAGCGCCAGCCCCGGCAGCGCCCGCTCCGCCGCCGGGCGCGACATCTCCGCCAGCACCGCCGGGGTTCCCTCCGTCAGCACATGCACGTCGTGTCCCGCGCCCGCCAGCGCCCGCGCCGCCTGCGCGGTGTACGCCCCGACGCCCCACCCGCTCAGCGGCGCCAGTTCCGTGCTCACCAGGCAGATGCGCACGCCCGCTCCAGGCTAGACCTTCACGGCCGCGGGCGCCCGCGCCGCCACCACCACACCCGGCGCGGCCGGTGCCCCCGGCGCGCGGGGAGGGGTGGAAGGCTCCAGCAACTCCCGGTAGAGCCCCTCCACCTCGGCCACGTGATCGGGGTAACTCCGCAGCGTGCTGGCCTCGTGCACTTCCCGCGCCGAGGGCAGCACGACCCGGCCCAGCGCCACCCGCTCGATCCGCTCCGCCAGCGCCGCCGCGTCCCCCGCGGGGAAGAGCAGGCCGTTCCCCGGCCTTGCCCCTCGGGGCTCCTGGACCCACTCCACCGGCCCTCCCAGGCGAGACGCGATGACAAACTTGCCCGCGTGCAGATACTCCAGCATGACCAGCGGCGAGTTCTCGAACCAGATGTGCGGCAGCAGCCCCACGTCAAACTCCCCCACCGCCGACAGCAGTTGCAGCAGGTCGAACCCGCCGTGGAACGACACCTCCGGGTACGCCGACAGCCGCTTGCGGAACGGCCAGTCGTACCCGGAAGCCCGGATGACAAAGTGGCACCGCTGGCGCGCCTCCCGCGATACGAGCGGGATCGCCCGCGTCAGCACCTCCAGCCCCTTGTTGTTCCGCGTCGTCCCCAGGAACGCGAACCGCACGGGGCGCGCCGGACGCACCGCATCCCAGGGGCGCACGCCGTAGAACGGCGATCGGCGCGCCACCCGGTTGAGTTGGTCAAAGTGCGGCTGCCCGAGCCGCACCTGCCGGCCGATCTCCGCCCGCAGCCCCATCCGCACCAGCACCCGCAGCAGGAACTCGCTGGGCGGGGTGACCGCGGACGCCCGGTTGAGGGCCTCGATCCCCGCGGTGCGCCGCCGCCCATACTCGTTGAGCACCGTGAGGTGGTGGTCCGCGCGCAGGAACCGTTCATTCTCGTCGATCGGCGAAGCCCCGATCTCCACGGGCTTCTCGTGGTCCAGCAGCCGCAGGCCGTGGTCGATCGTCCCGGGGTGCCGCTCATCCGGATCGATATCGAACCCGAGCGGGGCCTCCGGGTCTGGGAATGGCGGCGAGTAGTCGGCCGCGTCCGGACCGACGAGCGGCATCCCAAGCCGACGCCGCACCGCCCGCCCGACGTGCCGCACCGCCTTCACCGTCGGCCGCCCCGCCGCCGCGGCCACCGCCTGCTCCAGCCGCCGTCCCCACCGCTCCGCCGATGGATGCGGCGCACCCGGCACGCAATCCACGCACTTCCTTCCCCCCTCGTAGTCCGTGCATACGCGCATCTCGTTGTGCAGCAGGTCCACCTGCGGGCACACATACCAGTAGTTGTGCGGCGTCACCACCACCGGCCGCCCGCTCGCCCGGATCGCACCGATCAGGTCCAGGCCGAACCCCTCCAAAGAATGGATGTGCACCACCTCGGCCCCGACCGACCCGAGCCATCGCAGCACCACCCGCGATTGCCGCGCCGACGACAGTTCCCGCTTCACGTTGCGGAAGTTCTCGATCGCCGGCGACAGGTTGGCCGAGTTCACAAGGTCAAAGCACGCGACCCCGCGCCACTCCTCCGTCGGCGACACCCGCATCCCGGGGATCAGTGAGTACCGCCGTCCGCTCGCCAAGTAGGACACCCGATGCCCCGACCGCGCCAGCCCCGCCGCCAGTTCCGAGGCCGAGAGGTTGTACCCGGAACCCTCGCCCGCCTGACGCGACAGCCGCGCCCACCCCAGCACCGCAATCGACAGCGCCCGATCGGTCCGCGACCACTCCGGGATGGAGAGGGAAGATGCGGTCATCCGTACCTCCCCTCATGGGCCCGCGGGCGCACCGTCAACGCGTACCACGCCGCCCGCGCCGCCGTGCGGCACCACCGCCCGAAGAACGCGATCCGCAGCCGCAGCCCGTCCCGCTCCGCCTGCGCCATCTCCGGCCGTCGCCGGTCGATGTGGACATTCCAGCGCGACCGGATGAGCGGGAAGTCGTTCCGCTGGTCAAACACCACGACCGCCGCCGGAGGGTTGCGAAGATAGCCGCGCTGCGTGCGCCACTTGGACGCGCGGCTGGGCAGGAACCGCACCCGCCGCGGCTGGCGCACCCGCGGGCCCGGGTCGTGCACCCCCGGCGGCGACAGGTACACCCATCGCGGCTGGTCCTGCATCCGCCCGGCCTCCAGCAGCCCGTGCGTCACCCGGGCCCGCAGGTCATCCGCCCAGGCGATCGACTCCGGCGCGGAGCACATGACAAGAACCTCCGAATCCGCACGGAGCGCACCGGTGCGATCCAGCGCCGCCAGCAGGGGCTCCGGCGCCGGCCCTTCATCATCGAGCCTGCCGCCGCGTCCGCGCACCATGTCATCCACAGTCCGCCGGAAGACCTCCGCGTGGAACAGCCGGCAGTGCATCGCCGCCTTGCGCGCGTGCAGGAGCAGGGCGCCGACCCGCCGACGCGCCGAGCGCCGCAGCGCCCGCCCGCCCAGGACCTTCCGGCACATCCACGCCAGGTTCCGCTCCGCGTAGTACCCGCGCCCCGGCGTCAACTTTGCCAGCCAGTAGGTGTGGTACACCACCGCGTCCAGGTCCAGCACCACCCGGTACCCCGCCTTCGCGAACCGCAGGCACCAGTCCGCATCGTCGCAGTAGATGAAGTACCGCCGGTCCCAGTACCCCACCCGCTTCACCGCGTCCCACCGCGCCAGCAGGCTGCACGCCGACAGCACGTCCACGTCACGCCGCCCCGTGAACGCGCGATCGCCCTTCGTGCCGCCGACCTCCGCGACCCACGCACGGTGTGAATCATGCTGCCGGTGACCCGGCGGCGGCTCCGGCACCATGCACCCGTTCTCGAAGTCGAAATAGATCGTCGTCTCGATCGTCGTCCGGCGGTCCGCGAAGTCCACCGTCCGCGATCCCACCAGGCCGATGCCCCCATCGCTCCGCGCCGTCGCCACCAGCCGCCAGAGCGCCCCGGGCGGCAGGTCCACATCGTCATCCACCAGCCACACGAACTCCGGTTCCCTCGCCAGCCGCTCCGCCCACGCGAACCCGGTGTTGAACCCGCCGCACCCGCCCAGGTTGTGCGTATTCCGCACGATCGTCAGCGACGCGAACCCCCCTGCATTCTCCGTGCCCGGGGCCGTCTCGCCGCCGACAAAGGCCGGCCGGTCCGCCTCCGCCGTGTCATTGTCGATGAGCCGCTCCGGCCGCCACCTATCCACGAGATGCGCCGCCGTTCCGTCACCCGACCCATTATCGATCACCGCCACATCCATGATCGGGGCCAGCGAAACCGAGCCCTCCGGCCCTTCATTGCCCGCTTGTCCGGCCAGCGCCCCCAGCACCGCATCCACCGCCCGCTTCCGGTTCCAGGTCACGATGACGACGGCCACGCGCGTCGCCGGGGTCGCGACCTGCACGGGCCGCGCCGGCAGCAGCGATGTGCGGGCGACCGCGCTCATGGCACACTCCCGGCGGGTTCCTGAGCACCACGCGGCTCCGCTGCGGTCCTTCGGCTTTCCCGTGCCGCTGCCAACTGGCGGTACAGGTGCTCCATCTCCTCCCCGTGGAACTCCATGCTCTTGGGCTTCGTCACACCCTCGCGCAGCGCGGCCAGCAGGCCGGGCTCCACCGTGATGCGCCGCAGCAGCGCGGCCAGCGCTTCCCGATCGTTGGCCCTGAACAGCAGCCCGTTGACGCCGTCCCGCACGAAGTCCGGGATCCCCCCGATGTCGGCCCCGATCACCGGAAGCCCGCACCCGAAGAACTCGAACACCGTCTGCGGCCCATTGTCCCACCACACCGAAGTCACGAGTCCCGCATCGTGCCCGGCCGCGAGCCCCGGGATGTCCCCGAACGTGTACCCCTCACGGATCGTCAGCCCGCCCAGCCGGCCCCGCAGCCCCCGGAATCGCGCCCGGGCCGCAGCGGCCCCCACCACATGCGCCGACAGGCTCAGCCGCCGCAGGGTCGCGTCCGGCAGCAGTTCCAGGGCATCCGCCAGCATCGGCAGCCCCTTGTAATAGTTGTTGTACCCCAGGAACAGCAGCCGCGCAGGCCCGACCGCCCGCTGCTCCGGTCGCGCCCGCGGGAACTCCGACGCGCGCGATCCGATGTGCATTGTTCGGATCACACCCTCATCGACCCCCGTCGCCACGAAACGCCGCCGCACAAACTCCGACACCGCCAGTACCGCGTCGCACCCGCTGAGCATGTTCACCATCGCGTCCCGCCGCTCCGCGTACGGGTTCGGCGGCCGTGCCGACGGCGGCTCCGCCTCGACCGAGTTCGTCAGCGGCGTCAGGTGCGCTGCCGGCCCGGGCGGCGCCGCCCGCCAGGCCCGCTTCAGCCGACCCAGGCCCCTCCCGATCCGTACCCGCAGGAGCGGCGGCGGCGGGGGCCCAGGTTCTCGCGGCCCCTCCTCCTCACGGTCTACGCGCAGCGTCCGCTCGACCCACACCGCAGGTTTCGGCGTCGCGATGCACCGTGCGCACGCGTGCCCGTTCTCGTAGTCCGAGCACGGACGCCGGTGCCCCTGCATCAGGTACACCTGCGGGCAGATCGTGTGGTAGTTGTGCAGCGAACACACCACGACCGCCCGCCGCCGCGCCGCAGCCGCACACCCGATGCTGAACCCCTCCAGGTTCTGAAAGTGCACCACATCAGGGGCCAGTTCCGCGAGCAGGCCGTCAAACGCCGCCTCCAGTTCAGGCGCCGAAACCTCCCCAAGCGGCTCACGGAACTGGTGCAGCGACGGCGACAGGACCGGCGAGTTCACGAACTCGTAGGAGTCAACCCCCCGCCACGCCCGGTATCGCCACAGCCGCAGCGGGGCGCGGGGTCCGGGGCCGCCAACATGAAGGTTCCCGCTGCTGACCGTGCTCACTCGGTGCCCGCGGGCCACAAGCGCCAGGGCGAGCCCCTGCATGTACCCATTGGCCCCGCCCCCGTGGGCGGCGCCCTCCCATACCCGGGCCCAGTTGACCAGTACGACGCGCATGCAGGCCCCGGAGCGTAGCGGTCCTGTAGGGCGATTGCCGGGATACTGTTGCACTTGATCCTCCTCAAGTGCGACCGCTGTGACCGCGTGCTGGAAGCCCCGGACGACCTCGCGGGCCGCAAGATTGAGTGCCCCGCCTGCGGCGACGTCAACCTTGTCCCCGCCGCCCTCGCCGCCCCCGCGCAGCCCGGCGCACTGTCCGCGATACCCGCGGCCTCACCCGCCAAACCCGCCACTCCGGATCGCGCCGCGGCAGCGGGCTACCCGCCGGCCGCAGGGCCGGAGCAGCCCGTGATGACCCTGCACCCGGTGACCTTCCGCTCCCGCCCGTTCGTGACGCTGATTGTCCTTGCCGCCCTCCTGGTCGGAGCCGCGGGGGGTGTTTACTTCAGTCTTATCGCAGCCCAGCGCGACGCCGTGCTCGCCTCCATCGCCTCTCTCCTGTTCATTGCGGCCGTCCTGGTCATCCTGGTCTGGAAGGTGGCCGCCCGCACGGAACGACTCGAAATCACCAGCAAACGCACCGTCGAGCGCAAAGGCCTGCTCAGCAGGGCCACGACGGAGGTCCTGCACAGCGACATCCGCAACGTCCAGGTAACCCAGACCCTCGGCCAGCGCATCCTCCGCACCGGCTCGCTCGGCCTTTCGAGCGCCGCCCAGGACGACGTCGAGATCATCATGCACAATCTGCCCAACCCCCAGGGCGTCAAACGCGTAGTGGATCTGTACAGGCCGCTGTAAGCCGGAGCCCCTCGAACCCGCGGCACCGGGTTGACACGGCCGCATCCACAGGTATCAATGCCACCCCGCCGATAGAAGGAGCAGGCCCGCCCGCCCGGTCGGACGGCCCGGCAAGGACGCCCGAATGAACTGGGTCCACAAACTCCGACTCCGAGCATTTGCCCTGCTGGTCGCGGGCACGCTCGCGGCGATCGGCATCGCTTCAATGGCCGCCCTGCCCGTGTGGCCCGTCCTCGGCGTCGCCGTCGCCGTCGTGACCCTTGTCGTGAACCGGGCCGCCTCCCGCCTCGACTCCCCGACCTGCCTGAGTTGCGGGGCCAGCCTCGCTGCGCAGTCGCGCGGCGAGCACGGCATCATCTGCCCCGGGTGCGGGTCGATCAGCGACACCCTCGTCTGAACGCGGTTTCAGGATTCAAAGTCGGCAAAGGCCCCTTTGGCGGCCTGGTCGTCGAGGTATCGCTGGAAATCTCCCATCCTGTAGGACAGGAAACAGAAGGCGTGGTGCAGAGCCAGCCACTCAACATCGGAGGGGTCTTCATCCAGGTCCTTGCGCTGCCGGTTGAGTTCGGCCAGGATCGTCTCGGCTTTCATGTTCGATGGTACGAGGCTCAGGCCCCTGCGCGTCCGACGGGGAACGGCGAGCGGGAGAGCAGGAAGAGAGCCGTGAGCACCGCGACGATGCTGGGCCCGGGGGGCCAGTCGGCCTCAAAGCACAGGACAATCCCGCCCAGCACCCCGGCCAGGGCGATGACCAACGCCAGGATCATGACCATCCGCAGACGGTCCGAAAGGCGCAGCGCCGTCGCGCCCGGCAGCACCAGCAGAGCCGTCGCCAGCACCACCCCCGCCAGGCGCATGGACGCCACAATCGCCAGCGTCAGCAGGACCATCAGCATCAGACGCATCGCCCGTGCCGGCACACCGAACGCCCGCGCCGAGGCCTCGTCATACGCCCAGAACAGCAGCGGACGACGGGCCACCCACAGGGCGGCGACAATCCCCGCGGCCACCCCCCAGGCCAGGGCCGCGTCCGTCCACGTCACACCGATTGATGAGCCGAACAGGATCGACTCCCACCCCGGGGGCGCGACGAAGGACCCGGGTTGCGACCGCGCCCGCCCGACGGACTCGTGCAGCAGGATGGCCCCTACCGACATCGCCGTTACCAGCACAATGCCGATAGCGGTGTCCGAGGATGCCCCCCGGCGTTCGCTGAGCCAGGCGATCAGCCACGCCGAAGCAAGGCAGAACAGCACGATCACGCCCAGATACGCCGCCCCCCCGGCGGCCAGCCCGAGCACCGCGGCGATCCCGACGCCGCCGAACGCCGCGTGGCTGACGCCCTGCCCGATGAACGAGAGGCGCTTGAGCACGACCAGCACGCTGAGCAGCGAACACATGACCGCGACGCCGAGCCCGACCACGATGCCCGGCAGGAACAGCCCGCGCTGCACCGGGTCCATGAGGTAGTGAATCGTGTTCACGCCGGCCCGCCCTGCCGAGCCGGCCCCTCCCCATGGGACGGGTCCGGGCACGCCGCCGCGGGGTGCGCGTGGACATGCAGGTCGCCGAAGATCGCGGCCACGTCATGTCGGAACACCTCCGCCAGCACCGCCGGGGTCAGGCCCTCCGGTGCGACGTGGCTGTGGAGCGTGCGGCTCAGGCACGCCACCCGGTCGCACCCCGCGGCGATCGCCCGCAGGTCGTGGCTCACCGTGACGATCGTCAGGCCCAGTTCGCGGTGCAGGTCCCGCACCAGGCCGGCGAAGCGCTGCTGCCCGGCCGGGTCGATGCCCACCGTGGGCTCATCCATCAGCAGGATGCGGGGGCCCGCCGCCAGCGCTCGCGCGATCATGACCCGTTGCATCTGCCCGCCGGACAGTTTTCCGGCCGGATGATCGCCCAGGTCGGATGCGCCCACCAGGGCCAGTGACCTGTCCACACGCCCCGCCCGCTCCCGCGGCAGCGCACGCCACGGCGCGACACCCCGCCCGGCGCCCATCGCCACAACCTGCCGAACACTCACCGGGAACGCCATCTCCGCTTCCAGCCGCTGGGGCACATACCCGATGACCCCCTCACGCCGCGCCCGCTCCGGCGGCATCCCCCACACACGGATCGAACCCGATTGGGGCGTCAGCAGCCCGAGCGTCAGGCGGAGCAGCGTCGTCTTCCCTCCACCGTTGGGCCCGAGGATGCCGAGACGTTCACCCTGCCGAACGTCCAGTGTTATCCCCTCCAGGGCCGGGCGCGAGCCGCCGGAGCCCGGGTACGCGAAGGACACACCCCTGTACTCGATGGCGGGACCGGCGAAGGGCGTGGCCGCACTGGGCATAGGAAACCGAGTCTATCTGCCGCCGGTGGAGAGGACGCGGACCAGTTCGTCAAGGTTGCGCTGCATCAGATCAAACCAGTCCTCGCGCCCCTCCGGGTCGAGCGTCCCCACGGGCACGCCGGCGGCTTCGGCGATCGCGCGTGCGGCCGCACCGCTGAACTGGGGCTCCACGAACACCGCACGCGCCCCGGAGTGGCGCACCGCGTCCACCGCGCCGGCCACCTGGCCGGGGGTCGGCTCCTGGCCTTCAATCGGCCGGATCACGGCCGCGATCTTCAGCCCGTATCGCTCCGCAACCCGGCCGAATGCGTTGTGGTGGGTCACGATGGACATGCCTTCGAAGGGCGCCAGGCGGGTTCTGTATTCGGTGTCCACCGCGGCCACGCGCCGAAGTACGTCCGCCTCGATCGCGGCGTCACCGCTCCGCCGGGCGCCGGGCAGGCCGCGGATCGTCCCGCTCAACTCAACGAGGAGAACCTGGACGAGCGACGGGTCCAGCCACAGGTGCGGGTCGGGGCCCGAATGGTCGTGGTCATCCGAGTGGTCCCCGCCGTGCCCGGAGATGTTCGCCGCCTGCGCGAAGCAGACGACCTTCTGCGCCCGGCGCGGATGGGTCCGAAGGAACCTGGCCACCTGCGGGTCGAGCCCCAAACCGACGTACACCACCAGGTCCGCATCCCCGAGTGCGGCCAGGTCCGCCGGTGTCATCTCGTACCCGTGGAGTGAGCGTCCGGCCGGTACGAGCGTCCGGACCTCCGCATCCGGCGGCGCCAGCGCCCTCACCAGCCCGGACAGCGGCGCGACGGAAACAACGATCCGCATCGGCCCCGCACGGCGCGTCGGCGGACCCGAATCGCACCCCGCCCAGGTGAGAACACAGGCCAGCAGCAGCAGAATGGACGCCCGCATGACGCTCCGCAGAAGGGACCGGACTGGCCCGCACCCAGCCGAGGGTATACCCTCCTTCCCTTCGCCGGGTTCGCCCGGCGCGCCGGGGCGGTAGCTCAGTTGGTAGAGCGCATCGTTCGCAATGATGAGGTCGGGAGTTCGACTCTCCTCCGCTCCACTTGCGCAAGAAGCCCTGACTCCACGGGGCTTCTTTGCTTTCGTACACGCCCGACGTGCCCGCCTACGGGATATTGACGTTCGCCTTCAGCAGCCGCGAGAGCCCCGCTTCGATCAGCGGCTTGCACAGGATCACCAGGAGCGTGGCCGCGGCCAGATACGGGCCGTAGGGCATCGCCCGCGCGGTCGAGCCCGAGAAGATGCGCTGCACGATCACGAAGTAGATCCCGACGAACGCCGCGATGAAGAACGCCAGCGTCGCGTCGATCCAGCCCAGGCACGCGCCGACCGCCGCCATCAGGTGGACGTCGCCCAGCCCCATCGCCTCCTTGCCGAACGCCAGCGACCCGGCGATGCGGACGAACCACACCACGCCGCCCCCGACCAGGTACCCGAGCAGGCTCCCCGCGAGCGCCGCGACCCACAGCGGCGGCGTCGCGGCCCCGACCATCCACCAGTGGCCCGCGTACCAGCCCAGAAGCCCGAGCGAGGCCGCGGGCGCCAGGAACGCCATTTCGCGCACCATCTCGCGCCGGGCGTGCGGGTACATGACCCAGGCGTCCGCGGGGCTCGCCTCCTGGGCGCTCACATCTCCGCCCCGCGATCGCGCCCGCCGCGCAACACCGGACAGGATCGGACCCAGCAGCAGCCCGGCGAGCCCGCCCCACCACCCGGGCTTGCCCGCAAGGGTCGCCGCACCGGCGCCGAGCGCCGTCACCACAAGGGTCTCCAGCACGACGCGTGCAGCCAGCGGCATCGGCTCCGCCGGCAGCCCGGAGCCGTCCACCTTCGGCGGAGGCTCCCCTTCCGCCGCGCCGCTCGTCGCCGCCGCGGGCTCGGAAGCCGGTCCACCGCCTGTATCGACGCCCCCCGGCGTCTCCGCTCCGCCTGTTGCGTGCGCCTGCTCCCGCTCCCACTTCTCGTAGTCGGCGAAACTCCGCCCGATCAGGCGCGAGGCCAGAAGCACGTTGCCGATGATGAGCCCGACCCCGGCCCCCGCGGCCGCGAGGGTCCACGGCCAGCCCCCTTCCCACAGGCCGTGCCCGAGGTTGCGCACCGGGGTCGGGATCGCCCAGATTTCGCCCGGGGCTGTGAACAGGGACCGCCGCTGCGGGGCAAGGCTGACCCAGGCCGCCAGCCCGGTGTGTACCGCGATGCCCACGATGGCCGGAACCCAGGTCAGCACCAAGGGGATCGTGAAGGTGCGCGCATCGACCAGGGTCATGGCGATCAGTGAACCAACCAGGCAGAGCAGCATCACGAACAGGGGCCAGGACACCATCGCCTCGCCGCGTGCCCACTCAGGCTTGATCGTTCCCCAGTCGATGCCGAGCCACACGGCGTGGGCCGGCACGACGTACCACAGCAGGTACAGGAGCCCGAACACCACGGCCGTCAGGGCCTCGACCAGCGGGTACTCCGGCGAGATCGGCGACCGGCAGAACCGGCACCGGCCCCGCAGCAGCAGCCAGCCGAACACGGGGAAGTTCTCGCGAAACGTGAGTTGCGTCCCGCACGACGGGCAGCGTGAGGGCGGGCGGACGACGCTGAGCCCCCGCGGCAGCCGGTAGACCAGGACGTTGATAAGCGACCCTACGCACCCGCCGAACGCCATGGCAAAGAGCAGCCACACGATGCTCAGCGCCCACATGGGGTCGATCCAGGCGGGCATCAGAAGGGTGTGTCCTCTTCGTTTGGCAGGGACGCGGCCTGGCCGGATCGCGGTGCCGCGGCCGTCTCCGCGTGCATCTGGGCGGTCAGGTCGCGGACCCGCTGCTCCGCCTTCTGAAGCGTCTCCCGGCACGCCCTGATCAGGGCCGCCCCGCGTTCATACTCGGCGATCGACCGTTCCAGACCGATCTCGCCCGACTCGATCCGCGCGACAATCGCCTCGATCTCCTCGATCGCCTCGTCGAACGTCGGTGGGTCCACGGGTTCCGGCACGGGCACACCTTACCCGCCGCCGCCGAAAAGGTCGAACTCGCCGGTGTCGGCTCGCGGCCGCACCCGGGCCGGCCTGCGGGCCGGGGAGCCTTCGACCACCGAACCGAACGAGCCGTCCGCCACCCGGGTCACGACACGGTCGCCGGGACGCACATCCGCCGGTGAGCGGACCAATCGTCCATCTTCGCGCCGGGTGTAGGAGAAGCCCCGCTCCAGCACGCCCGCCGGGCCGACGGAGCCCAGATGCCGCTCCAGGGCGCTGAGCCGCTCGGTGCGACGGGGCACCAGGCCGCGTGCCGCCCGTTCCAAGCGGTCCGCGAGGACCTCGAGCGCGGGGCGGGCGGTGCGCCCCCGGATCGCGCCCCGGAGCCGCACCGCCAGGGTCTCGATACATG
The DNA here is from genome assembly GCA_020849105.1 of Phycisphaerales bacterium. Lineage (GTDB taxonomy): Bacteria > Planctomycetota > Phycisphaerae > Phycisphaerales > UBA1924 > JADLGW01. Next base: position 93,005 of record JADLGW010000050.1, read on the forward strand.
CCCAGCGCGCGGCCAGGACCGCCGTCGGTCGAACACGCTCGAGCGCCGCGCCCGCCAGGTCCAGCCGGTGACGCTCGCGCCCCAGGCGCGCCCTCGTTGTTGCGCCCAGGACCCGCGCCAGGCCGCCCGCCCGCGCCCCGCTGTCGCGCACGAACCGCGTCAGGGTCCGCCGGAGTTGGTTGCCCCGCGCCGCCAGTTGGTCAAGGAGTGCCGCAGAGTCCGGGGTGAGACGGACCGCCGCCTGCGTGGGCGTGGCGCACCGCAGGTCCGCGACCAGTTCAGCGATCGTCGTGTCCACCTCGTGTCCGATGGCCGCCACCACCGGCACCGGGCTCTCACGGATTGCCGCGGCCACGACCCGTTCATTGAAGGTCCACAGGTCCTCCTTGGACCCCCCGCCGCGGGTGACCAGGATCACGTCGATCCCCTCGCGGCTGTGGACGCGACCGGCCCATCGCACGGCCGCGGCCACGGCGTCCGCCGCACCCTGCCCCTGTACAGGCACGTCCAGCAGGATCACTTCGGCCACGCGGCACCGCCGCCGCATCGTTTCCAGGACGTCCTGCAGCGCGGCTCCGGTGCCGCTCGTCACGACGGCAACTCGGCCCGGGAACGCGGGGATCGGGCGTTTGCGGGCCTCGTCAAACCAGCCCGCCTCGCGGAGTTCGTTGCACAGCGCCCGGAACGCCGCGTCCAGGACCCCTTCGCCCACAGGCTCGATCTTCGTCACGAGCAGGGAGGTGCGGCCGCCCTTTCCCCAGTAATCCGGGCGCCCGGTCACAACGACCTCGTGCCCGTTCACCGGCGTGAACCCGCTGACGCGAACGGCCTGGCCGAACATCACGCACGGGACGACGCTCTCGGCGTCCTTCAGGGAGAAGTACCAGTGCGACCCGGGTTTGAAACCGCTGACCTCCCCCACCACGCGGACCGGAGAAGGGAAGCCGGCCTGGATTGTGTCACCCAGCCGCTGCGAGAGTTGCATGACCGTGAGCACGCCGGCGTCACGGGCCGGTGCCTTCGCGCCCGCCATTTTCGTTGGATCAAACGGGAGCCGGGCCATGAGACATTATCCCACCGGCCGCACCACCCGGGACACGACCGCCCGCGGGGGCCCCGCACTCCGGGCACACGGAACCCGCGCCTCCGCGAAGGTCGTATCCACACCGGGTGCAGCAGCCCGGGTCGCTCACACGCCTGACAAGCGACCACGCGACCCCCGTCAAACCCGCAACCCCCAGAAGCCACGGCCAGATCGGGACCCAGGTCGCCCGCAGCGTCATGATCGCGGTGACACCTCCGGTCGTGCTCGCAAGGCGCCCTTCGGATGAAGAGGGCTTCCACCCACCAGGGCCGGCCATTATGACCGCGGCCGTCATCTCCGGGTGGCCCAGCCGCCACAGTTTCGGCGTGCGCTGAATCGGCACGCTGCCCCACCCGATCTCGACATCGCCCCGCACAACCCCGACGCTCAGCCGCGACACACTGAGCCACGAGGGCCGAACGTAACTCAGCGCCAGCCCCGCCGCGAGCGCCGCCGTCAGCACAACGGCGGCGCCGAATGCCAGGTTGACACAGCGCTGCCGGCGCGGGCGCACGCTATCGCCCCGTGGCGACCGCGCGGGGCCGGGTGCGCCGGGCCCGTGGCTTGGCCTCCGCGACGCGTCCGCCCCTGAGCGCTATGGCCTCGCCCCGCCGGATGACCGCCCCGCACTCGCGGCACATCCGTCGCTCGACCGGGCCGTCCCAGAAATCCTCCATGATCCGCTTCAGATCCTGATCGATCTTCTTGAGCACCCACCTGGCCTCATGCACGAGGGCGTCGCACTTCGGGCAGTACCACCGCAGGGCATCCTCCCGCGGACGGCCCTTGGCGTCCGTTCCGCGCGGGAACTCGACGATCAGGCCGACCGTCCCCGCCGGCCGCTGCGGGCGGTGCGGCACCCAGCGCGGCAGCAGGAACAACTCACCCTCCTTGATGATCACGTCGTACGGCTTCGACCCGTCGAGCGGTCGCACACGCACCGCGATGTCGCCCTCCAGTTGGTAGAACAACTCCTCCGTCGGGTTGACGTGGAAGTCATTCCGCGTATTGGGGCCGCCCGACACGAACAGGATGGCGTCGTCCGAGCCCGTGAAGAGTTGGCGGTTGGACACCGGTGGCTTGAGGTGCCGGCGGTTGTCCTTGATCCACTTCCGGAGGTTCATCGTCTCCATGCCGTCCTCCCACGCCCAGTATACCGCCGCAACGCCCGGCGCCCTCCACCGGTACAGTATTGACCGCGGCGCTCGCGCCCGACTGGAGATCCGCATGCGTACGACGGCCCTTTGTCTGCTCGCCCTCGGCCTGTGCACCGCCCCGGCCCTGGCGCAGGTCACCTACCCCCCGACGCAGCGGGGCGACGTAACCGACACCTATTTCGGGGTCACGGTCCCCGACCCCTACCGCTGGCTGGAGGAACTCGATTCAGCCGCAACGAAGGCCTGGATCGAGGCGCAGAACACGATCACCTTCGCCTACCTGGAACAGATCCCCCAGCGGGGGGCGATCAAGCAGCGCATCACGGAGCTCTGGAACTACGAGCGCTACGGCATCCCCTTCAAGGAGGGGGGCAAGTACTTCTACACGTTCAACTCCGGTCTCCAGAACCAGAACATCCTGTACGTCGCCGATTCGCTCGACGCCGACCCCCGCGTCCTGCTGGACCCCAACACGTTCAGCCAGGACGCGACGGTGGCCCTCGCCTCCTACACCGTCAGCCCCGACGGCCGCTACATCGCCTACGGCACCAGCGACGGCGGCACGGACTGGAAGAACTGGAGAATCCGGGACATCGCCACGGGCCAGGACACCCCCGACACCCTGACCTTCACCAAGTTCACCAACATGTCCTGGGCCCGCGACAGCGGCGGGATGTATTACAGCCGCCACCCGGCGGGCCCCGACGGCAAGGGGGACGGTTCCGCCCGCGTTTCCGTGTACTTCCACAAACTGGGTGAGCCGCAATCCGCCGACCCGCTCGTCTACGAACTGCCCGACGACCCGACCCGCAACCCCTACGCGACGGCGACCGAAGACGGGAAGTACCTCGTCATCGGCGTGTACGAGGGCAACATCGCCAACGCCGTGCACTACCTGGACCTGCGCAGCCCCGGCGCGAAGGTTGTCCGCCTGCTCGACAAGTGGGACGCCCTGTACGAGTTCCTGGGCAACGAGGATTCGGTCTTCTACTTCCAGACCACCAACGGGGCGCCGAGGGGCCGCGTGGTTGCGATCGACGTGAAGGACCCGGCGGAGGGCAACTGGCGCACGGTCGTGCCGGAGGCCCAGGAGACGCTCGACACCGCGACGTTTGTCGGTCGGCGGATCGTGGCCCAGTACCTGAAGGATGCCAAGTCGGCCGTTCGCGTCTACACGCTGGAGGGCCAGGCCCAGGGCGAGGTTGCCCTGCCCGGCATCGGCAGCGCCGGCGGGTTCTCCGGTCACGAGACCGATCCGGAGACCTTCTACTCCTTCTCCGGCTTCACCACCCCCATGGAGACCTACCGCTACAACGTCGTCACGGGTGAGTCCTCGCTCTTCAAGCGCCCCAGCGTCAAGGGGCTCAACCCCGACGCCTTTGAGACCACGCAGGTCTTCTACACCAGCAAGGACGGCACCCGCGTCCCGATGTTCATCGTGCACAAGAAGGGCCTGACCCTCGACGGCAACAACCCGACCCTGCTCTACGGCTACGGCGGCTTCAACATCTCCCTCACCCCCGGCTTCAGCACCTCGCGGATGGTCTGGATGGAGATGGGCGGGGTGCTCGCCATCCCCAACATCCGCGGCGGCGGCGAGTACGGCAAGGCCTGGCACGAGGCGGGGATTCGGGAGCACAAGCAGAACGTCTTCGACGACTTCATCGCGGCCGCCGAATGGCTCATCGCCAGCCGCTACACGTCCACCCCGCACCTGGCCATCCAGGGCGGCAGCAACGGCGGCCAGCTGATCGGCGCGTGCATGACCCAGCGTCCGGACCTGTTCGGCGCGTGCCTGCCCGCCGTCGGTGTGCTGGACATGCTGCGCTACCACCTGCCGAGCATGAACGCCCGGAACTGGTCCAGCGACTACGGCCTGTCCGAGAACGAGGCCGACTTCCGGGCGCAGATTGCGTACTCGCCCTACCAGAACGTCAAGAAGGGTACCTGCTACCCGCCCACGCTGGTCACCACCGCCGACCACGACGACCGCGTCGTCCCCTGGCACAGTTTCAAGTTCACCGCGGCCTTGCAGTGGGCCCAGTCGTGCGACAACCCGGTCCTGATCCGCGTGGAAACCCGGGCCGGGCACGGCGCCGGCAAGCCCACATGGATGGTGATCGAGGACCTCGCGGACCAGTGGGCGTTCCTGGTACGCGTCCTGAAGATGGAGCCGCACCTGCCCGAGGCTTCCGTCGCCCCGACCACGGCCTCGCAGTGACAGGGCGCCTCGCCCGGCGCGCCGCCCCGAGCCTGTAGCCGCGGCGTCACTGCGCGGGCCTGCCGAGGCCGAACGCCTCGTGCACCGCCCGCAGGGCCCGCTCGCCGTCCTCCTTCGCCAGGATGCAGGAGATCTTGATCTCGCTGGTCGTGATGTTCTGGATGCGGATGCCTCCGCCCCCTCCTCCCGACTCGGCCTCCGCCAGCGCCCGGAACATGCGGGCCGCCACGCCCGTGTGCGAGCGCATCCCCACGCCGACCGCCGAGACCTTGCACAGCCCCACGTCCACGCGCACCGCGCCCCACCCCGCCGATCCGACGCCCCTCCCCGGTGCGGCGTCCAGTTCCGAGAGGATCCGGTCCAGCACCGGCTTGATATCCGCCAGGTCCGAGTGCTCCAGCGTGAACGACACGTTCATCGTGTCCCCCCCCGCCCCGGTGCCCGTGATCTCATTCTGGATGATGTCGTCGACCATGATGTTCGCCTCCGCGATGGCCGCGAAGATGCGGCCCTGCACGCCGGGCGTGTTCGGCAGGCTGGGGATGAACACCCGCCCAAGGTTTGTCTTGAGGGCAACACCCGTCACCTGCTCGTGCTCCATCTCGGCGGTCTCAGGGACGATCATGGTTCCGGCGTCGGGCAGCATGGAATGCCTCACATGAATCGGGACGTTGTACTTCGCGCCCAGCAGCACCGAACGCAGGGCCATCACCTTCGCGCCCACAGCCGCCAGTTCGATGATCCCCTCGTAACTGATCCGCTCGATCTTGCGGGCGTCCTCCACGATCCGCGGATCGGCGGTGTACACGCCGTCTACGTCCGTGAAGATCTCGCACTCCTCCGCTCTCAGAGCCGCGGCCAGGGCCACCGCCGTCGTGTCGGACCCGCCCCGTCCCAGCGTTGTCACCGACCCGTCGGGCCCGACGCCCTGGAAGCCGGCGACCACAACGATCCTTCCATCGCCGAGGTGCTTCCGGATCGCGGCCTCGTTGATCGAGCGGATCCGCGCCTTCGTGTGGCTGCCATCGGTATGGAAGCCGACCTGGGGGCCGGTCAGGCTCACGGCGGGCTGGCCGAGGGCGTCGATCGCCATGGCCGTGACGGCGCACGTCACCTGCTCGCCGGTGGCGAGCAACTGGTCCATCTCCCGCTTGGGCGGGCTCGGCGTCACGTCCCCGGCCAGTTCGATCAGCCGGTCGGTCGTCTTGCCCATCGCCGATACGACCACGATGACGTCGTTGCCCCGCCGCCGGGCGTCGTACGCCCGCTGGGCGCACCGCCGGATCCGATCCGGATCCGCGACCGACGACCCGCCGAACTTTTGCACCAGGAGCGGCACGCGGTGAGAATAGGGCGGCATGTGCATCCCGCCGCTGTGGCGATCCCGGACGGTTTCGGACCGGTGCTGCCGACCGCTCGCCGGGTGCCAGCCCAAGGCCTCATCCGTCCGATCCGAGGCCTCGTTCCCGCTTGGTCGGCGGCGATCTCTCACCGGAGTCGGGTTCATGCACCGGTCTGGCGTGCAGGTCCGCTTCCTGTGGGCAGACCGTGGGCACGTCAACCATGGGCCAGAACCATCGCGGTGATGGTCAGCGCGATGGCGGTGAGGCCGCGGAGCGTCATCGCGAGCAGGCCGGCCCGCGCGCTGAGGTACTCGGTGAGGTAGCACGACCACCACCATGTGCAGACGCCTGTGCCGATCGCGAGCCCGAGCAACGCGACGTGCCCGCTATTCAGGGCTATGGGGAGGCTGTCCACGACCATGGCGGCCTTGAAATCGAGCATACCCAGGACGACCACGCGCACGCGGACGGCAGGCTGTAGACCAGCGCACGGACCAGGTGTCGCCGCCCGGCGCATCGAACAGACGGCGCGGTCAGCAGCAGAACCCCCGCCATCATCAGGTGTGGGAGCGCCGCGATCTCGACGAATCCGTACACCGGATCGCTGAATGTCGAGCCCGGGCCGGTCGGTACGGTGAAGTACTGGTCATACGGCCAACCGAGTGTTCGCAGCGTAACCGCTGGCCCCTCACCGAATGGGCCGCCCACGCCGGCGCCCGTCATGAGGGCCGCGGACACCACGAGGCTGAGTGCCGACACCGCATGGAGGAGACCGAGCCACGCGATAGCCATCCACAGGAGCCGGTATGGTGGAGCCTTGTCATTCGGTCGCAGCCCGCGCCACAGCGTCGTGGGAAGCAACGCGACGAGAGTCGTGAGCGCCCACCGCATGACGAACCTGCGCCGAGCGTGCTCGATGGACCATCGCGGCCCCGGCTCAAAGAGCCACGCCGCCGGGATGCAGGCGCCGCATTCGGTGCACACGAACTCAAGCGGACAGGAGGCGAGCCAGGTGGCGATCAGGCCGGTCTGGTCGTACCCGCAGCGGGGACAGAGGGGGGCGTTCACGCGGTCGATGTACCGGCGGGTGTGCCGCGGGCTGCAAGGGGCCGGAACGGGCCGGACGCGCACACGGGGGCTTCGCGCAGCGCGGCGAGCGTCCTTTCGACCCACTCGCCGCGATCGCCCGCACACCTCGTCGGTGGCACGCGGCGGTCACGTCGCCGGCACGCCGAGGCCGACCGGCTGCGGGCGCACCGCGTGGGTCGGCTGGAGCGCGAGGCCCAGCCCCACCCGCTTGCCGCCCTGCATCGGCGGGATGCCGTCACGATCGATGATCCGCTGGATCGCCATGATGCCCTCCAGCAGCATCTCCGGCCGCGGCGGGCACCCGGGCACATAGACGTCCACGGGGATGAACTGGTCGATCCCCTGCACGACGGCGTAGGTGTCGAACACGCCGCCGGTCGAGGCGCACGCGCCCATCGAGATCACCCACTTGGGCTCGGCCATCTGCAGGTAGATGCGCTGCAGCACCGGCATCGTCTTGGTCGACACCCGCCCGGCGACGATGAGCATGTCGCTCTGGCGCGGGCTGAAACGCATCGCCTCCGCCCCGAACCGGGCCACGTCGAACCGCGAGCACGCCGTCGCCATCAGTTCGATCCCGCAGCACGCGGTGGCAAACGGCATCGGCCAGAGCGAACTCCGCCGCGCCCAGTTGATGACCCGGCGGAGTTGCGTCGTCAGGAACCCGTCAACAGGTAACGCGGCTTCAAGGCCCATGGGCGATCCTATGCCGGTGGCGCCGGCTTCCGGCCGGTGTCAGTCGTGTGACGACATCCGCTTCGGCGGCTTCCGCTGGATCGGGGTCTTCTGATCCTTCCCCGGCTCCCGGATGTTCGGCTCGTACAGGTCCGCACCGGCCGCCCCGTACCCCCGCGCCCCCACCACATGCTCGTAACAGCCGACGCACGCCATGCACAAGGCGCCAAGGACCAGAAACCGCAGCCGGGGTCGCCCCTTCATGCCCTCATCGTACACCTGGGCGGACAAGTGCATGTTCGTTCTCTTCGGGCTGTACGCCTCCTGGTCTGGCTTCATCCGACGGACGCCCCCGTGGGGTGCGGCTGCACGGGCTGCAGCGCGCCGGTTGAATCTTGGGCCATAATCGTGCTTCAAGACCTCGGCATCGCGGCGTTGCTTGGAACCGTCGCCGGCCTGCCGGGTTCGCCCTCGGCACCAACGTCGGATCGTCTGGTGCTGGCCGAGTGATAGCCGTCACTCAGCCCCGCCAGGCTCGCCACGTCCCTGCCTTTCATCGCATCGATGCGGCACTGGCGGATCGTCTCCGTCGTCCGCCCCGCGGGGCCCGGAGCCGGCGACCCCTCCAGGTCCAGCCCCAGCGCCAGCACGTCCTCGGCCATGATCCGCTCCGGCGGGCGGGCCAGCGCGAAGCGGTCCGTATCCTCGTCGTTGGTCTCCTGTTCCAGGCGGTGGACCATGCCGCCGCGGGCCAGGCACGCCAGCATCTGTTCCACAACCGGGCGCTGCACACCCAACTGCTCCGACAACTCGCTCGCCGATGCCGTCTTCCCGTTCTCGAATCGCTCCGCCAGGGCCACGGTTACGGTCAGGATGGCCGAAGGATCGACGATCACCGGCTCGGCCGCCTCCCGCGGCCGGGCCACCGTCGCCCGGCTCGTGTGCTGGATGTAGTACGCCACACGCAATCCAAAGAGCGTCACCAGCCACGTGATGTACACCCAGAACAGGAACAGCGGCACAAGCGCCAGGGACCCGTAGAGCCGGCCGTAGGACGACGCGGCGGACATCCGGACATACTGCGTGAACCCCCACTTGCCGGACTCCCAGCACAGCGCCGCCACGAACGCCCCGGCCAGCGCCGCCCGCAGCGATACCCGCGTGTTCGGGATCGTGCAGTAGGCCAGCAGGAACAGCAGCGTGCTGATGCACACCGTGATGCCGAACCCGATCAGCCCGATGGTGACGCCCCCCGCGCCCCAGCCCTGGGCCTCCGTGATCCGGGCGGCCCATCCCTTGAACTGCTCGCCGACAAAGAACGTCGCCGCCAGGAACCCGGTGCCGAGCGTCAGCACGGTCCAGTACTGGGTGATCCGCCGGGCCCACGACCTGCCCACCGGCACCCGGTAGATCTGGTTGAACGAGCGTTCCATCTCCACGAGCATCCCGATCGCGGCGTAGATCAGCATCGCCAGCCCGATCCACCCGATACTGGCGAACGGCACGGTGCTCACCCGCTTCACCAGGTCGCCGATGAACGCGTCCAGCCGGGCCGGGTGAGCGTCCACGGCCGGGGCGACCACCGCCCGGGGCTGGGGGATCGCGACGGGCAGGCCGCCGATCAGGCTCCATTTCGGCGGCGCGGCCTCCGGCTTCTCCGGGACGGAGATATCGCTCAGGCCCGCGTACCTGAATGCGCTGGACAGCAGGTTCTCCACGTCCTGGTTGGTCGTGAACGCCCGCAGCAGCACCAGCCCCACCACGATCATCGGGATCAGGCTGAAGATCGTGCGGTACGACAGGGCCGCGGCCATCTGCGCCAGCGTCGAACTCCGGGCGTCGGCGATGGTCTGCCGCAGTGCTTCGGGGTCCGTCGGCACCGGCCCATAACCCAGGTTCGCCTTGACCGCCTCCCACCCCTCCCCGATGCGTTCGCGCAGCGACAGCGTGGACTTCGACGGGTCGTGGATCCAGCGGGGGATTCTCATGCCCTGGCCCCGGGCGTCGCGGGCCGCCGGGGTCCATCCTTTGATCGGGTCGCACGACGCAGGGCCTGAACCTCCCGCCGGTCCAGTTCCCTCCAGTTCCCGCGCTGCACCCCGGTCAGCCGCAGCGGCCCCAGGGCCTCCTGCTCCATCCGTCGCACGGGGTGCCCCTCGCGTGAGAGCACCTCGCGCAGTCGCGGCGTGGGCCCGGCGGCGAGCGTGATCCGGAGGACCGTGCCCGTGGCCGTGCGCTCCAGCACCTCGATCTCGGCCCGGGACGAGTGCAGCCGCCCGGAGCGGCGGGCGTCCTTCGACTGGGCCTTGGCCAGGTCGCGCTCGGCCCGCGCGACGGCGGTGTCGCTCATCACGGCCTTCACGGCGACGCGGTAGACCTTCGGCACGCCGAACCGCGGGTGCGTGAGCCGGTGCACCAGTGCGCCGTCGTTGGTCATCAGCACCAGCCCCGAGGAGTCGAACTCCAGGCGCCCCACGGGCACGAGGCGAACGCGCGACGGGTGCTTCACCAGGTCCAGCACCGTGCGACGGTCCGCGCCGGGCTCATCCCCCGTCACCGTAAGCACACGCTCCGGTTTGTTGAGCAGGACGTACACATGCCGGTCTGCCCGGCCCAGCGGCCGGCCGTCCACGGAGATCCGGTCGATCTCCGGGTCCACGAACACGGGCAGCCGCGACACCGTCGCGCCGTTGACCTGGACACGCCCCTCTTCGATCATCTCCTCGCACACCCGGCGCGCGGCCACCCCCGCGTCCGCGAGGACCCGTTGCAACCGAACCCCCGGTTGTGCCGAGCGTTGCCGCACGGATCAATCGTATTCCTGCGGTGCCGCGGTACCGATTGGAGGCCCGGGTCGCGGCGACGGCTCATGGCACCCTGCCCGGCTGCGCCTGCCACATCGGCAGGTCGCCGCTCCCGCGGCCCGCGTCCATGACCTTGTTTTCACCTCCGCCCTGGCACCGGCCTTGCAATGATGAAGGGGCAAAGGACTCCAGAGGAATCACCCGCACGAGGGAGGAAGCAACAGCATGTCCAAGATCATCGGAATCGACCTGGGCACCACCAACTCCGTGGTCGCGATCATGGAGGGCGGCCAGCCCAAGGTTCTCATCAACAGTTCGGGCAACCGCCTCACGCCGTCCGTCGTCGGGTTCACCGACAAGGGCGAGCGCCTGGTCGGTCAGCCGGCCAAGCACCAGCAGGTCACCAACCCGAAGAACACCATCTACTCGATCAAGCGGTTCATGGGACGCCGGCACAACGAGGTGGCGAGCGAGGAGAAACTCGTCCCCTACGAGGTCACGGGCGGTCAGGACGAGTTCGTGAAGGTCAGGGTCCGCGGGCAGGAGTTCACGCCCCAGCAGGTCTCCGCGTTCATCCTCCAGGACCTGAAGAAGACGGCCGAGGACTACCTGGGCGAGAAAGTCGAGAAGGCGGTCATCACCGTCCCGGCGTACTTCAACGACGCGCAGCGCCAGGCGACCAAGGACGCGGGCGAGATCGCCGGGCTGAAGGTCGAGCGCATCATCAACGAGCCGACCGCGGCCGCCCTCGCCTACGGGCTCGACAAGAAGAAGAACGAGAAGATCGCGGTGTTCGACCTCGGCGGCGGCACGTTCGACATCTCCATCCTGGACGTCGGCGACGGCGTGTTCGAGGTGCTCAGCACCAACGGCGACACGCACCTGGGCGGCGACGACTGGGACCAGAAACTCATCGACCACATCGCCGAGGAGTTCCGCAAGAAGGAGGGCATCGACATCCGCAAGGACCCGATGGCCCTGCAGCGCGTGAAGGAGGCCGCGGAGAAGGCCAAGTGCGAACTGTCGTCCATGCAGGAGACAACGGTCAACCTGCCGTTCATCACGGCGGACCAGAGCGGGCCCAAGCACCTGCAGATCAGCATCACGCGGTCGAAGTTCGAGTCGCTCTCCGACGACCTGTTCAAGCGGCTCCGCGAGCCCTGCCAGCAGGCGCTGCGCGACGCGAAGGTCGACGCCGGGAAGATCGACGAGGTCGTGCTCGTCGGCGGCTCCACCCGCATGCCCAAGGCCCAGCAGATCGCCAGGGAAATCTTCGGCAAGGAGCCCAACCGCACCGTCAACCCGGACGAGGTGGTCGCCGTCGGCGCCGCGATCCAGGGCGGCGTGCTCAAGGGCGAGGTCAAGGACGTGCTGCTGCTGGACGTGACGCCGCTCTCCCTGGGCGTGGAGACCCTGGGCAACGTGATGACCCGGCTCATCGAGAAGAACACGACCATCCCGACGAGCAAGAAGGAGGTCTTCTCGACCGCCGCGGACAACCAGACCAGCGTGATGATCCACGTCCTGCAGGGCGAGCGCGAGTTCGCCAAGGACAACCGCACCCTGGGCAACTTTGAACTCAAGGACCTGGCCCCCGCGCCCCGCGGCATGCCGCAGGTGGAGGTGGAGTTCGCGCTCGACGCCAACGGCATCCTCACCGTCACCGCGACGGACAAGGGGACGGGCAAGAGCCAGAACATCCGCATCACCAACTCCGGCGGGCTGCAGAAGGACGAGATCGAGAAGATGAAGCGGGACGCCGAGGCCCACGCCGCGGAGGACAAGAAGCGGCGCGAGGTCGTGGACCTGAAGAACCGGGCCGACGCGGTGCTGCTCCAGACGCGCAAGTCGCTCGAGGAACACGGCGGGAAGGTCACGCCCGAGGTCCGGGGGCGGATCGAGTCGGCGCTGTCCAACCTTGAGGACAAGATCAAGGGCGACGACAAGGCCGCGATCGAGGCGGCCCTGAAGGAACTCGACACCTCCGCCATGGAACTGGGCAAGGTGATCTATGAGGAAGCGTCCAAGAAGGGCCAGCCCGGCGCGACCGCAGGGGATGGCGGCGCCGAACCCAAGAAGGACGACGTCATCGACGCCGACTACAAGGTCAAGGACGGGGAATAACCGCTTGTGGGGCAGGCGTCCCGCCTGCCCCCGGCAGCCGGGAACGGCCGCCCCACAGATTCCCGCGAACACAAAGACCCCCGCGAAAGCGGGGGTTTTTCGTTGGCCGGTACACTTGAAGGTGGTGGCACGCCCCCGCCCGAAATCCCGGCTCGCGGCGCAGTTCTTTCTTTGCGCCATCTTGGGATTCCTCACCACGGTTTTCGTCGCTTGGTCGCTCGCCGTCCTCGTCCAGTTCTCGGGCAATCGGCTGAACCGTTCATACTTGGTGCTGGACCGCGGCGCGGTGTGGCAGGTCAACGAGTGGCGGTGTCCCGGCGCTCGCAAGTCGTTCTGGTGGCCGATCCTGGTGTTGTCGCAGTTTCCGTCGGAGGACCATGAAGCGATCCTCTCGCATGATTTCCCGATGCTCATTCGTGACCCTTCAGAGGGCCCGCGCCCGTACATCCAGGACCCACCACCCGTGGGCGACCCATATGAGCAGCGCGCTCACGCCCGCGGCTTTCCGTGGCTCGCGCTCTGGTGCCAGATGCGCCCGCCGAAGTCCGGCGTCGGGAGGGCGACCTGGGAAGGTGGCATTCCTCTCGGTTCGCCGTTGTGGCCCTTCTCCACCGCAACCATGAACTGCCTGCCCCTTCGCCCGATCTGGCCGGGCCTCTTGGGTGATGCCGCGATGTGGGCGGCCGCGTGGGCCGGGGGCCTGTTTGTGATCTCGGCGCTCCGCCGCGCCCGCCGCCGCCGCCGCGGCCTCTGCCCATCGTGCGGCTACGACCTGCGCGGCACGACCGGCGCGCCGTGCCCGGAGTGCGGGGCGTCCCCCTCCGCCTCCGCGGCGGCCTGATCGGCCGGCATTCCCCTTCACGCCCTTTGCGCCGCGCCGAATCGCACAGCCGGCGGCGTTGGAATGGCGGAGCACACCCAGGAGCACCCGCATGAACCCTTTCCGCACGCTCCTTGCCGCCGCCGCTGTCCTCGCCGCCACCGGGCTCGCGTGCGCCCAGGGCAGCCCGCCCGCGACCCAGCCGGGGCCCGGAATCTCCGTCGAGTTCCCGGGTGGGACGGTGAACGAGTACGTCGCGGCGCTGAAGAAGGCCGCGGGGGGGACGCCGGTGAACGCGGTCGTCTCAGAGGAAGCGGGCGTGCAGGTGCTGCCACCCATCTCGCTCAGGTCCGTGTCGCCGTATGTCGCGCTGAGCGCGATCCCGGCCGCCGCAGGGTTCGGGACCGGCAACTGGGAGGTCCACCCGATCGCGGAGCCCGGTGCCGCGAGCGTGAACACTGTCTCGGTCGACTTCCTGGCCCAGGACCGCGGCGGGCGGGGTCTCGAGGTGTTCTCGACACAGCGGCTGCTCAGCGGCGACGCGGCGATCGCGCCGGACGTGCTGCTGACGGCGGTGGACACGGCGCTGCAGATGGAGGGTGGGGGGAAGTCCAGGGCTGACGTGATGTTCCACAAGGATTCCGGGCTGCTGCTCGTTCGAGGGAGCCCGTCGCAGTTGAACGCCGTCAGCCAGGTGATCTCACAACTCCAGGATGACGCAACGCGACGCGGCAAGGACACCGCCCGCACGCGCCAGGTCTCGGCGAGCCAGGAGGCGGAAATCAGGAAGTGCCAGGTCCGCATCAGCCTCGCCGAGCAGCGCCTCCAGGGCATCAGCCAGCAACTGGCCGAGACCGAGCAGATGGTCAAGGCCGGCACCACCCCCATCGCCGAACTTCGCTCACAGCAGCAGCAGCGGGCCCAGGCGGCCGCGGAACTGGAGATCGCCAAGATCGACCTCGGTCGCGCCCAGGCCGAGGCAGCCGCCGGGGTGGACGCACAGGGCGACGACGAGATCGCCCGGTTGCGGGGTATCGTCGCGCAACTCCAGGCGGAGGTGCAGGCGCTGAAGCAGGCGCTGGGCGATCAGAAGGGCGGCGGGACGCGATAATGGCCGGCGGGGCCGGCTTCCAGCCGGTGAGTCCGCCCGCCCGTGAGGCCGCCGAGTGCCCGACGCGACCGACAGTCTCCGCGACGGCCGGGGTGCCGGGGGGACGGCCCGCCTCACCCCGGCTGTCTCGCGCGGAGACGCGGCGGCGATGGCGGAGTTCTACTCCGCGTGGTTCGAGCGGGCGTACGGGCTGGCCCGGGCGATCACGCGGCGCGATGAGTCCTTCTGCCTGGACGTGGTGCAGGAGGCGATGCTCCGGGTGGCGCGGAGGATGAAGGCGATGGGAAGCGAAGCGGACGTGGAGCGGTGGATGGCCCGGGTGGTCCATACCGCGGCGCTCGACCTTCTGCGCAGGGAGTCGCGCCGTGCGGCCCGCGAGCGCGGCGCGCACGCGCCCACCGCCGCGGAGCCGGACGTTGCCGAGCGCGTGGAGTGGCTGCGGGCCCAGATCGCCGCCCTGCCGCCGGAGGATGCCGGGCTGATGCGGTTGCGGTACTGGGGAGACAGGACACTCGATGAGGCGGGCGGGCACGAGGGGATGAGCGGCGGGGCGGCGCACGGCAGAATCCGGCGGGTTCTGTCGAGGCTGCGGCGGTTGGCGAAGGAGAATGACCATGGCTGAGGGCACGATCCACCTCTCACCGGCGGGGATCGCCCGACGCGACGCGATTCTGGGCGGGGTGCTGGCGGCGTCGCGGTCTCGGCGGCGGCGGCGCGCCGTGGCCCGCGGCGCGGCGCTCGCGGTCCCGGTCATCGCCCTGGGTGCGACCGTGTGGGCCGTGCGCTCGGCGCCCGCACCCGCCGCGCCGAGTCCCGTGGTCGTCGGAACGCCCACGCCCACGATCCGGCTCGTGGCGACGGAAGCCGGCATCGCCGAGCGGTGGGCGTCCCGTGCATCGCCCGCGAGCGTGGAGCGCCTCGATGATGACGACCTCTTCCTGATTCTCAGGTCCGAGGGACGGGCCACCGGCCTCATCCGCACCGAGGGCCGCGTCACCGTCGTCGGGCTGCAACCCGATGAAACGCCGAAGCCCCGCGGCATGGCCCCTGAACCGCGACATCGACCGTTGCTCTGAGCGATCACCCTCAACGGCGGTCCATCGCCGTGCGCAGCGGCGCCCACGCGGTCCCGTCACGCTCCCCCACCACGGTCGCGTCCCGTATAGTTCCGCGTGTTCACGCTCGCCCAGGCCGGTTCTCGCGAGGCCCACCTGGCCGGCACCGCCCTTTGGTTGTGGATCTCATTCGCGATCGCCGCGCTGGTGGCGCTCGGAGCGGCATGGGTCGTCGTGGCCCGGCAGCGGAAGGCGCTGCTGGGCGCCGGCACGAAGCGCCAACGCAAGCCGATCCGCGATGCCTGGCAGGAGGCCGGGAGGCGACTGCAGGTGGACGACGGGGACGAGGCCGACGAGAGGGATGAGCCGTGACGGGTCGCCCGGTCGCGATGGTCACGGGCGCGGCGCGGCGCGTCGGACGCGCGATCGCGCGATCGCTGGCCGAGTCCGCGTTCGACCTCATCCTGACGTACCACCACAGCCACACGGAGGCCACCGAGACCGCGCGCGACCTGGCGACGCTCGGGGCGGGCGTGCGGCTGGAGCAACTGGACCTGTCCGACCTCGGCGCGGTCGCGGCGTTCGGTGCGAGGCTGGGCGGTGAACTGCCGCGGCTGGACGTGCTGGTGCACAACGCGTCGGTCTACGGGCCGTCGCCGGTCGCGGCGCTCGACGCGGGCGAACTCCTGAGGAACTACCGGGTCAACGCCGGCGCCCCGCTGCTGCTTTCGGCCGCACTCGCCCCGCTGCTCTCGCGCTCCCCGCTTCCCGGCGGCGGGTGCATCGTCGCGATGTGCGACATCCACGCGATGGGACGCCCGCGCCGCGACTTCGCCGCGTACTCAATGTCGAAAGCGGCGCTGGCGGAGATGGTCCGCTCGCTGGCCCGGGACCTGGCCCCGGGCGTCCGCGTCTGCGGCGTTGCGCCGGGCGTCATCGCGTTCCCGGAGCACGGCCCCGACGCGGACCCGGAGGCGCAGCAGCGGTACCTGTCGCGGGTCCCGCTGGGTCGCAGCGGTACGCCGCGCGATGCCGCGGAGGTCGTCCGATGGCTCGCCCTCGACGCCCACTACGTCACCGGCGAGATCGTGCGCCTCGATGGGGGCCGGTGGCTGGCGTAGAAACCCGGGCCACGCCACCCGTCATCGGGCAACGTGCGTCAGCACGTCCGCCTGGTGGTCCGCGTGGTAACTCGACCGCACCAGCGGCCCCGATTCCACAACCTTGAATCCCGCCGCCAGTCCGCGTTCCTTGAACATGGCGAACTGCTCCGGTGTCACCCAGCGGTCAATCGGCAGGTGATTCCGCGTCGGCTGCAGGTACTGCCCGATGGTCAGGATGTCGCAGGACGCCGCCTCCTGAACCTCCTCCAGCAGCGCCACCACCTCATCGTCCCGCTCCCCGATCCCCACCATGATCCCGGTCTTCGCCACGCCCCCTTGCTCCTTCACGCGCCGCAGCAGTTCCACCGAGCGGGCGAACTTCGCGCTGGGGCGCACCGCCGGGTACATCCGCCGCACCGTCTCCAGGTTGTGGTTGATGATGTGCGGCCGCGCGTCGACCACCATCTGCAGCGCCGCCCAGTTCCCCTCGAAGTCCGGGATCAGCACCTCGACGGACATGCTCGGGCAGGCCTCGCGGGTCCGGATGATCGTCTCCGCCCAGACCGCCGCCCCGCCGTCGGACAACTCATCCCGGTTCACGCTCGTGATGACGACGTGCCGAAGCCCCATCAGCGCCAGGCTCTCGGCCACGCGCCGCGGCTCGTCACGGTCCACCGCACCCGGCCGTCCGGTCTTCACGTTGCAGAACCCGCACGACCGGGTGCACGTGTCCCCGAGGATCATGATCGTCGCCACGCCCCGCGCCCAGCACTCGCCCATGTTCGGGCAGCCGGCCTCCTGGCAGACCGTGTGCAGGCGGTGCTGATCCATGATCGCCTTCAGCCGCTGGTACCCCGGACCGCCCGGAACCTTGGCCTTCAGCCACGGAGGTTTGCGTTTCACCGCAAGTTGCTGGGGCTCACGATCCGAGTTATTGAGGACCATGAGGCTGACCAGCGGCCGATCCATTCTCTTCATCGGGTCGCCACCGAGCGGGCGGGGGTGGCGTGGGGGGCGGGGCGGAAGGGGTAAGGGCTGGGTCGGCATGGTCACGGTAACTGTAGGAAATGACAGGGACGGTCACCCCGCGCGAACCGCCCGGAACCCGCTACGCTATGGGCCTGTGTGATTCGGCGGACGGCCGCCCCGCGCCTGTCGCGGGCGGTTTCCGTGGCGTCCCGCCACGGATGCTCGTGCAAAGGAGCGAAGATGGGTCTTCCTCGTCGGAGTATCGGGTTCTGGGCGGGCCGCGGCGTGGCGATGGCGGCAATGCTGGCGGTCTTGGCCGGCTCGACCGGCTGCCTCGAAACCGATGCCTGGATGGGGGATCCCAGCAAGCCCGGGCGCTGGGAGCGCACCCCCACCAGCACGCCGATCCTGACCCGCCTGTCGAGCATCGAGGGGCCGGAGGATCAGTTCGTCCAGTACACCGACCCGCAGCCCGAGGATCTGATCCCGGAGGCGTTTGAGTACCGCATCTCCTCGGGCGATCAGTTGAACATCACGATCTACAACTACCCGCGTGAGGGGGAGTCGAGCCCGTACCCCCGCATCGTCGACACCCGGGGCATGATCAGCCTGCCGCAGATGGGCGAGTTGACCGTCGAGGGGCAGACCATCGAGGGCGCCAAGCAGGTGATCGCCGACGCGATGAGGCGCGCCGAACTGGGCGCCAACCCCCTGGTGGACCTCAGCCTGTCGCAGCAGCGGCTGCTGCGGTTCAGCGTGCTCGGCGCCGTCTATACCCCGGGGCCATACCAGATCCCCGCCGCTGACTTCCGCGTCCTCGAGGCCATAACCGCCGCGGGGGGGCCCGTCGAATCTGCGATGGCGTCGACCTCCTACATCACGGTCATCCGCCAGATCCCGCTCGAAGACCGCGTGACCGGAGAGCCGAACGTTGTCGCGCCGCCACCGGACAAGCCGCAGCCCGGCGGCGAGAAACTGATCGACATCATCAACGACCTCTCGAAACCGCCGCCCTCCAGCACACCGCCCTCCAGCACGCCGCCCTCCAGCACGCCGCCCGCTCCCGCGACGCCTCCGGCAGACGCTTCGTCCAAGCCGGAACAGCCCGCGCCCACGCCGCCCGCCGGGTCACCCGGCGTCCTGAGCGGCCAGAAGGCCGCCATCCCGCTGATCGATGCCCAGCCGGAGGCCCAACCGGAGAACAAGCCCCGGACCGAGGCGCCACCGCCGAACCCCGCCGCCGACTCCACCTGGGTCTTCTTGAACGGGAAGTGGATACAGGCCGGGGTTCCGAGCAACGGCGCCTCCACACCGGGTCAACCCGGCCAAGCCGCGGCCAAGCACCTCGTCACGCAGCGCGTGATCCGGATCCCGATTGCCCCGCTCCTGGCCGGCGATGCGCGGTACAACATCGTGGTTCGGCCGGGAGACGTGATCCGCGTCCCGACCCAGCCGTCGGGCTTTGTCTTCGTCGCCGGAGAGGTTGCCAGGGCTGGCACCTACGGGCTCAGCGAGCAGATGACCCTGACCGCGGTCATCACCGCGGCGGGCGGCCTCGGCGCCCTGGCGATCCCGGAACGGGTGGACCTGACACGCCACATCGGCCATGATCGTCTGGCAACCATCAGGCTCAACCTTCGCGCGATCAAGGAACGCACACACCCGGACATCTACCTGAAAGCCAACGACCAGATCGACGTTGGAACCAGTTTCTGGGCCACGCCGATGGCAATTATCCGCAACGGGTTCAGGGCAACATATGGATTTGGCTTCCTGCTCGACCGGAACTTCGGCGCGGATGTTTTCGGGGCTGAACCCCTTGATAACGGACGAACCATCTTTTGACCGAGTTGGCCCGGGCTGACCGGGAAGGCCGCGTGAATCTGCCGATCTGGAGGGGTGGGGGCCGCGGCATGTAGGCCGGGCCCGGACCAAGACCCGAACCGCCCATTGGGGCGGTCGTAGTACCCCGACCCCCTCCGGACGGCGAGCCCTTCCCAGTGACGACCGCGTCATCAACAGACTTTGCGATGCTCCCCAGCGCCGACCGGCGGATATTGGGCCTGGTGACGCCCGCCGGCGCGCTGGTTGGCGGCCTGCTCTCCCTGGGATTCGTGCTCCTCTTCTTCCGCTGGTTCTACATGCAGCACCAGTTGAGTTCGGACCGCCCGGACGACTGGGGGCACGCCTACGCCGTCCCCTTGATCAGCATCTACCTGGTCTGGACCAGGCGCGAGGCCCTGGCGCGGGCCCCGGTGGCCCCGTTCTGGCCCGGCCTGGCGCCGTTCCTCCTGGGGATCATGGCGTACTTCTTCTGCGTCACGGGAGCGCGGAACCACATGCTGCAGGGGTTCTCCATGATCCTCTGCCTGTTCGGGCTGGTCCTGTTGATCCTGGGCCCGGCCGCCATGAGGTTCCTGTTCCTCCCCATCGCCTTCCTGGTCTTCGCCGTCACCATTTCTGAAGCCATCATGATCGAACTGACGTTCCAACTCCAGATCATCGCCTCCTACGGCGCCTGGATGGTCCTCAGCACGATCGGATCGATCTTCGGCTTCGGGTGCGAGGTCAGCACCAACGTGCTCAACATCATCGATGCGCACGGTGTCGTCCACAACCTCAACGTCGCCGAGGCGTGCTCGGGCATGCGGATGGTCGTCGCGTTCTGCGCACTGGCGGCGGCCACGGCCCTCCTGGGCTGCCGGTACTGGTGGCAGCGCGCCGCGGTCCTCCTCCTGGCCGTGCCCGTCGCCGTGATCATCAACGTCGGGCGCGTCGCCGTGCTGGGCCTGCTCTCGCTGGCCGATGCCCACCTGTCCGAGGGCTCGGCCCACACGCTCATCGGAACGCTGCTCCTGGTCCCGGGGCTCGGCCTCTTCATGCTCGTTGTATGGTCGCTCAACCGTGTGGTCACCGACGACAGGGATGCCGGGAAGGGGGGCGTCGCCGCATGACCCGCGCCCTCCGAACCCCGGCGTTCCTCACCGCGCTTGGCATTCTTGTGTTCTGCGCCGCGGGGTGGAGCGCCGCCATCAGCGCGTACAGCATGTACATGCAGAAGAAGGCGATCTACGCCCCCCAGGGCCGCCTGCTGAGATCGCTGCCGGCGCGCACGGAGCACTGGGAACGCGTCGGACCGGACCAGACCGTGGACGCCGAAACGCTCAAGGTGCTCGGCACGGATAACTATGTCACCCGCTCCTACCGGCGCATCGACGCCGCCGATCGTTCCACCCTGGAACTGCACGCGGCCTATTACACCAACCAGATCGATACTGTCCCGCACGTCCCGGACCGCTGCTTCGTCGGCGCGGGAATCGCGAAGGTCGGCGGACCCTGGTTCGTCCCGATCCCGATGGACACCTCCGGATGGGCCCCGCACCCCAGCGCCGGCGCGGAGGAACGGGACGCCCCGCCGGACAAGCGTGTGCTGTCCGTCCGCCTGCCGGACTCATCCCCCTTCGGCCCGGGGCGGCGTGTCCGCCTGCCCCGCGGCGTGGCACCGGACCGGCCGTTCCAGATGCAGATCAGCAAGTTCGAGGATCCGAGCGGCCGCACCATTTTCGCCGGGTATTTCTTCATCGCCAACGGGGGTTGGGTCGCCAGCGCCAATGAGGTCCGGACGCTCGCGTTCGACCTGTCGGAGTACTACGCCTACTACCTGAAGGTCCAGGTCAGTTCCACCAGCGTGAAGTCCGCCGACGAACTCGCCGCCCAGGCCGGGTCACTCCTTGACGACCTGATGGGCGACATCATGTGCTGCGTCCCTGACTGGACGGAGGTCCAGGACGGCACATATCCCGCCGACAACCCCCGCCGCACGGCCGCGGGCCGATAAGGAATCGCATGGCCTCCAAAGTCAACACACGGTTCGTCGTGATCCTGGCCGCGGTGCTCGTCGCGCTCGTGGGCGGTGTCGCCGCCCTGGCCCTGGTGGTCAGTTCCCGCAGCGGAGCCAGTTACATCGCCAAGGGCGACGCGAAGATGGCCGCGGGAGATTACGACGCCGCCGCGAGTTTCTACTCAATCGCCGTGAACAAGGAGCAGCAGAACGTCCCGTGGCTGCTGAAGTGGCGCGAGGCCCTATCGAAGAAGGTACCGCCGAACGACGTGGTCTTCGGCGAGGATTTCAAGATGTACCTCACCGTCCACCGCGCGCTCGCCACCGCCCGGAAGACCGATGTCCAGGCCCACCGCGACTTCCTGGACATGCTCCTGAAGATGACCCTCGCCGTCGGTGGGTCCCGAGAATCATGGACCAACCTCCGCACAGAGGCCGACGCCGCCCTGCGCTTCTTCGACGGGTCCGAGACCCCGGAGTCGCAGGGGCTCCGCCGTTACCGCGGCCTGGCGGCCATGGGCCTGGACGCGGCCCGCATGGAGATCAGCGAGAGCGACGTGGAAGCCGGCAAGGAGGACCTGGTGGCCGCCCTGGCCGCGGACCCGGGCGACGCCGCCAGCGCCGTGGCCCTGTGCGAGTACTACCGCAGGCGCTCGGCGGAAGCCCTGGCCAAGCGGAACACGGCGCTCCAGCAGCAACTCCTCACCAAGGGCCGGGACGTGCTCAGCGCCGCCCTGGCCGTGAAGCCCGGGGACCCGGACCTCGTCCTGACCGGCCTCGCCTGCGACCTGCAGGACTCCGTGAGCGGCATCGACCCCGCGCTGCCCGCGACGGAAATCCAGTCCCGCCAGATCGCCGCCGTCAAGGCCCTCGTCCCCCGCCTTGACGAAGCCACCGCCGCGCTCCGGACCACCGACACCTCACGCATCGGCATCGACCAGATCAGCCAGTTCCTCGGCCTGGCCGACGCCATTGATCCCGCGACCGCCGCGGACCGCGCCCAGGAACTCGTGGACCGGGCCCTGGCCGATCGGCCCCACTCGGCAGAGTTGATCTACTTCAAGGGCCGCCTCCTGGCCCTCCGCGGCGAGGTTGACGCCGCGATCGCCCAGTTCCAGAAGACGATCGACCTGCCGCCTCCGCACGTCGGGTTCGAGGGCATCAAGCAGTACTGGCTCGTCGGCCAGTCGCTTTTCTGGCAGGCGAACACGGCTCTTCTGACGGTGGACAAGACGCCCGACGGACCGGAACGAGACCGAGCCATCGCCGACGCCGCGAAGTTCAGGGACCGCCTCGAGCAGCGCGTCCCCAAGACCGATCCCGGCCTGAAGTTCATTGACGCCAAACTCGCCATCGCACGGCACGATCTGGCCCTGGCCCAGAAGGACCTGAACGAGTACAGCGGCCTGTCGGGCGACACGGGGCCGCTGGCCTTCGAGGCCCTGGTCCTCGGGGCCCAGGTGTCCGAACGCCTCGGCGCTCCCGGCCGCGCCGCCGAACTCTACCAGCGGGCGCTCACCGCCAGGCCCCAGTACGTCCCCGTCATGATGGCACTGGCGAACATCACCCACGGCCTGAAGGACCTGAAGACCGCCTCGGACCTCTACAGGCGGGTCCTGCAACTCGACCCCTCGAACACCGTCGCCGCCCAGCAACTGGAGATCATCCGCGCCCTCCAGAGCGACCAGGCCCCCACGATCGCCGATCCCGTCCTCAACGCCCTCGTCACGGCGCAACGCCTCCAGTACCCGCCCGGCGGGAAGGTGGGCGACCCGGACGCCGCCATCGCGGTCCTTCGCAAGGCGATCACCGCCAACAACAGCGACCCCAGGCTTGTCGGCGCCCTCGCCACCGTGCTCGTCAACCGCAACGACATCCCCGGCGCCGTCGCCGCCGTGGACGCGGGCCTGCAGGCCCACCCGGATTCGGACGTGCTCAGGTCGCTGCGCCGCAACCTCAGCGGTGACACGCTCGAGGGCGCCCTGGCCCTCGCCGACGAGGCCGGTCGGACCCCCATCGACAAGGCCATGAACCGCTACGCCGTCTACCGCGCCCGCAAACTCCCGGACGAAGCGAAGAAGACCCTGGCCGAGGCCGCCGCGATGGAGGGCTCACACGACGACGCCCGCGTCCTTGAGTCACTCTTCCTCGCGGCCCTCCAGGCGGGCAACCTCACCGAGGCCGACCGCCTGAGCGAGGAAGCCGCGACGAAGAACATCGATCTCGCCGACGGCCTGACGTTCAAGGCACGCCTCCAGATCGCTCGGGAGAAGTTCGCTGATGCGGGCGTCACGCTCCAGCAGGCGCTCGACAAGCGCGGGCCCAACGCCGCCGTCTACCGCCTCCTCGGGGACGTCCAGATGCGCCAGGGCCGGCCCCTCCAGGCCATCGAGCAGTACCGCAACGCCCAGCGCATGAGCCCGACGGACCCGGAGATCGTCCGGGCCCTCCTCATGGCCCTGGCCGGCACCCAGCAGAACGTGGAGGCCCTGCGCGTGGCCCGCGACGCGGAGCCGTTCATGGGCCCCGACGTTGTCTTCGCCAACATGCGCTACCTGCTGGAAGCCCTGGTGGGAAGCCGCGAGAACGCCGTCAAGGGTCGCGAGCAACTCGCCGTGCGCGCCCCCGACGATGAGGACAACACGCTCTCGCTTGTCCAGCTCTACATCGAGGACCGCCAGTGGTCCAAGGCGCGCGCGCTCCTCGACGATCGCCGCGGCAAGAAGGACACCATCAACCTCGTGGGCCTCGACGCCCGCTGGCACGCCGACCAGGGCGACCTGGAGGGCGGCAAGGCGGTCTGGACGAAGTACCTGGCGTCCATCGATCCCAAGGCCACCGGCCCCTCACCGTTCATCGGGTACTCCCAGTTCCTCGTCCAGCGCGGCGACCCCGCCGGAGCGCTCGAGCAACTCACAAGCGCGGCCCAGTACCAGGACCCCAAGAGCCCCATCGCTGACCTGGCCCGCGCCGACACCCTCTTCGGCATGCGCCGCTACGGAGAGGCCGCCCAGGTCTACGACTCCATCATCGCCGCGGGCGCCCCGGACCCCGAGCTCGTCGTCCACGCGCGCATGATCGAGGCCTACGTCCAGCAGGGAGACCTGAAGACCGCGGGACAGCGCCTCGCCGCCGTCGGACAGGCCGCGGACTCGAACCTGACCCTCCTAGTCCTGCGGGCGACGCTCGCCCAGCGCCAGGGGGACCGCCCGGCCGCACGCCAGGCCCTCGACCACGCCGTGGAGCGATTCCCCGACGACCCGATGCCGTACTTCCGCCGCGCTCTCTTCCTGGTGCAGGACCCCGACTCCGAGTCCGATGCCCTGGCGGACCTTGACACCGCCCTGCGCCTCCGCCCGTCGTACTGGCAAGCGCTGCAGACCCGCGCCATGATCAACAAGAGCCGCGGACGCAAGAACGAGGCGCTCACCGACCTCCGCACCGCCGTCGAAACCAACCTCTTCCAGGACGACGTCCGGCTCAACTACATGATCGAACTCCTGGAAGCCAACCGGGAGCCCGACGCCATCGAGGTGGGCCGCGCGGCCCTGCGCATCCGGCCCAACGACA
Organism: Phycisphaerales bacterium; assembly: GCA_020849105.1. GTDB lineage: Bacteria > Planctomycetota > Phycisphaerae > Phycisphaerales > UBA1924 > JADLGW01. The sequence continues at coordinate 117,971 of JADLGW010000050.1, forward strand.
CCGCACTGGCCTCCGGTCTGGCGGACCTCTTCGCCCAGAGGGGGCGCTGGGACGCCGCCGCTGTCTTCTACGGACACATCTGGGAACTCACGCACGACCAGCGCGACGCCGTGCCGTACCTGGCGGCGCTCCTGCACAGCAATCCCCCCGCGCTGCCGCAGGCTGCGGCCATCCTTGCCACGCCCGGACTGCCCATCGATTCGAGCACGCCGCTGCTCATGGCCCGGGCCGACCTGCGCATGAAGCAGAAGGACAACGACGGGGCCTACCGCGATATCATGGCCGCCTACGAGAAGAGCAAGGCCCAGCCGCGCAGCCTCTCGGCCTGGTACCAGACGCTGTGCGCGGTCGTCACCGATCCGGCCGTCCGCCTGCAGATCTTCGAGCGCATCTCGCCGGACCCCGCCACCGCCCAGTGGCTCCAGTCCATGCGCTGCGACACGCTGGCCCTGCTCCCCGCGCGGCGCGACGAGGCCACCTCCATGGCCGAATCACTCCTTGCGGGGAGCGCGGACACCAACCTCAAACTCAGCCTGGCACGCATGCTCCAGGACATCTACAACGCCGACCAGAAGTACGACAAGGCGCTTGCCGCCTGCAAGGCCGGGCTCGCCGTCGCCCCCACCGACGCGATGCTCAACAACAACGCCGCGTCCTACCTGACCAACCGGCTGAACCGCCCACAGGAGGCACTTCCCTACGCGGAAGCCGCGGCGAAAGCGGTCCCGAATAACCACGCGATCCTCGACACGCTCGCGGAAGTCCTGGCCGCAACGGGCCAGCACGACAAGGCGATCGACGCGTACGAGCAGGCCGCACAGGTGGCCCCCACCACGCCCCTGACCGCGGGTTACCTGCTCAAGGGGCTCAAACTGGCGGTGGAATCGCCCGACCACGCCCGGGCGCGGAAACTCGCCCAGAACCTCCGGTTCCTGATGCGCCAGGGGACCGATATCCTCACGCCCGAGCAGAACAAGGACCTCGACGAGTACGAGCGCCAGGCAGGCCGATAACGGGCGAGCCAGAACCCCCGACGCCACCCGACGAATGATCCGACAACAGGACGACCAGGACCCCTCCCCATGAGCACCGCGACCATGCCCCGCCCCCCGTCTCCGTCCCCGGCCCGCCCGGGCGCCGCGACGCAGGCGACCGTCAGCATTGATCCGCTCAAACTGATCCAGAAGCACAAGTGGGTGCTGACGGGGGCGGCGATCACCGGCATCGTGCTGGGCATCGCCATGCACTACGTCCTGCTGGCGACGGCCCCGATCTACAAGGCGACGGTCCTGTGGGAGTGCTTCAACCAGGAGAAGGACGTCGGCACCCCCGGCGGCGACCAGGGCTTCAGCGATGAACTCGAAAAGTTCATGGCTACCCAGGCCGCGCTGATGAAGTCCGACCGCATCATCAGCCTGGTCCTGGACGACCCGCGCCTGGCACGCACCGCACCCGAATGGCAGTCCCACTTCATGCACGGGGACAGCTTCGACAAGAACGCCGCGGCCTCCAGCCTCGACTTCCGCCTCAGCGCCGGCATCGTGGGCGACTCGAACCTCGTCCGGCTGTCCTTCTGGGACACCGACAAGAACAGCGCCCTGGGCGTGGCCCGCCTCGTCAGCGACGTCTTCGAGTCCTGGCGCAAGAACACCGTGACCACCGAGCAGGGCAAGCGGCGTGACTCGCTGAAGAAGGCCATCGACAACACCGAGTCCGAGATCGCCACGCTCCAGTCCAGCCGCGCCGCCATCATGGTGGAGGCCAAACTCGACACCATGGACGCCTCGTCCTCGAAGGCGACGAGCACCCTCCGCACCCTCTCGGACCAACTCGCCGAGGCCGGCCGCAACATGGAACTCTACAAGACCCGTCTGGACAAGATGGAGTCGGAACTCAACTCGCCGACGGGCCCCGTCTACACCGACGACATCCGCGAGGCGGCCAACAACGCCCCGGAAATCCTCTACCTCAAGCAGAACATCAACCAGATCGACGGCGAGGTCAAGGCCATGACCCAGCGCCTGGGCGAGAACGCGATGGACACCGTCGCGCTTCGCTCTCGCCTCGAGGGCCTGACCCAGACCCACAAGGCCGAGTACGAGAAGACGCTCCGGCGCGTCTTCGACAGCCAACTGGAGCAACTCCGCATGGGCCTGAGTTCCACCATGGCGCTCCAGGCCAACATCGTCGCCAAGATCGATGAGGAAATCGGGCGCGCCAACGACCTCGCGAAGGTCATGGAGAAGGTCGACGACATCCGCAACTCCATCGCGACCCTGACGAAGATCAAGTCCGACTTCATGGCCAAACTCTCGGGCCTCCAGGCCCTCTCGGAGCTGGACTCCGCCTACCGCATCCGCATCGTGCAGGAGGCGGCCCTCCCCCGCACCGTCTCGTTCCCCAAGCTCTACATCATGATCCCCCTGGGCTTCTTCCTGGTCATGGGCCTGGCCGTCGGCCTCATCGTCCTGGTGGAGATCGTGGACCAGCGCGTCAAGGGTCCGTCGGACATCGACATGATCACCAAGGTCCGCTGCATCGGCCTGATACCGCACGCGGCGGAGGACCCGGCAAGCCCGCAGAAGCCCGAGACCGTCTTCCGCGACGCCCCGCAGGGCGTCATGGCGGAGAACTTCCGGCAGGCCCGCGGCGCCATCCTCAAACGAATGGACCAGGCGGGGCACAAGTCCCTCGTCGTGCTCGGCGGGCTCCCGGGTTCCGGGGCCACGACCATCGCCGTCAACCTCGCCTTCGCCGCCGCCGCCGCCGAGCGCAAGGTTCTGCTCATCGACGGCAACTTCCGCCGCCCGGCCCTCCACAAGGTGCTCGGGCTCCAGGAGAGGCCCGGCCTGGCCGACGTGCTCGCCGGAACCACGACCCTGGAGGCCGCCGTCCAGATCAGCGATGACACCATGCTGCATGTACTGACCGTCGGCGCCTCCGACCCGCGCTCCTGCGAGAAACTGGGCGCCGCGTCCATGGGCAATCTCCTGAAACAGGCCGAGGAGGACTACGACCTCGTCATCGTCGACGGCCCGCCGGCCGTCGTCGCCGAGGACGGCGTCGCCGCCGCCAACCGCGCGGACGCCTCGCTCCTGGTTGTCCGCGCCCTGAGCGAGAAACGCGGCATGGTCGCCCGCCTCCGCAATCAACTCGGAGAGGGACGCGGCGACTTCCTGGGCGTCCTGATCAACGCCGCACGCTCGGCCGCCGGCGGCTACCTCCGCGGCAACATCCAGGCGACGCACCGCTACACCAACGGGAAGGAGTAGGCGGCCGCCTGCGCCGCTGCCGTGCCCTCCCACGCCCCGAATCCCGGTCCGATGCGGGATGCACGCCGTGTGCTCGTCACCGGCGGCGCCGGGTTCATCGGCTCGCACCTGACGGACCTGCTCCTGGCCCGCGGCGACCACGTCACGGTCATCGACGACCTCTCGACCGGTCGCCGCGCCAACCTGCCCGCGTCCCACCCGCGCCTGGATTTCCGGCACGAGGACCTGGGGCGTGCTCTGGGCGCTCTCCCGCGCGGGGTCGCGTTCGATCAGGTGTACCACCTGGCCGCCGCCGTGGGCGTGAGACTCGTGATGGACGAGCCGGTCCGCTCCATCGAGACCAACATCGAGCAGACCGCCGCGTTGCTCCGGCACATCGCCGCTTCGCCCTGTCCGACCCTGATCGCCTCCAGTTCGGAGGTCTACGGGAAGTCTGCCAAGTCACCCTTTCAGGAGGACGACGACGCGGTCTACGGACCCACCGTTGTCGGGCGATGGTCGTACGCCTGCTCAAAGGCTGTTGATGAGTACCTGGGCCTGGCCTACCACAGGATGCACGCCGTACCGGTCGTTATCGCAAGGTTCTTCAACACCGTGGGCCCGCGGCAGGTCGGGGACTACGGCATGGTCCTGCCGCGGTTCGTCACCGCCGCCCTCGCCGGGCGCGACCTGACCATCCACGGCGATGGGCGCCAGTCGCGCTGCTTCTGCGACGTGCGGGACGTGGTGAATGTCCTGCCCGCCATGCTCGACACCGCGGCCTGTCGCGGGCACGTCGTCAACGTCGGCTCCGACGTACCGATCACGATCGCGGACCTTGCCTCCCTTGTCATCCGGGTGCTCGGCTCGCGCTCCGGCACGCGGGCGATCCCGTATTCCGAGGCCTACCCGACCGGGTTCGAGGACCTGGCGCGACGCCAGCCCGACCTGACCCGCCTCCGCGCTGCCGTGGGGTTCAAGCCGTCGATCCCGCTGGAGCGAACGATCCTGGACCTGGCCGCCGCGATCCAGGAGGCACCCGCGTGATCCAGGAGGCGGCACAACTCCGCGTGCCCGAGAACGTCGCCTCGCGCGTCGAGGGCCTCGGCAAGCAGGTCTCGGCCCTGGCCGACCAGGTCAAGGAACTCGCTCGGGTCTCCGGTATCGAGAGCGGCCCCACGGTCACCAGGCTGGAGGTCTTCCACGGGTACATCGCCGTGTTCGTCGTGGCCTTTGTGGTGACGCTCCTGGCGACCCCGCTGGTCCGGCGCCTCGCGCTCTCCCACGGCATCATTGACCGCCCGACCGAGGGGCGCAAGGCCCACCGCCTGCCTGTCGCCTACCTCGGCGGCGTGGCCGTCTTCCTCGGGATCATCGCCGGCATCCTGTACAGTTACCTGGCGACCGCCATTCCCGGCCTCATGGGCTTCCACCCCACGCGGTACCTGGTGGACGAATCGTTCCACCACATCGTGCCGTTCTCGGTCCTGCTGGGGCTCACCGTGATCATGCTGGTGGGGCTGCTGGACGACGTTGTCGGCATCCCGCCCCGCGTCAAACTCGGCGGCCAGCTCGTCGCCGCCGCCGCCCTGGCCTATGACGACGTCGGTGTCCGGGTCGCCGCCGGGCTCCTGCTGCCCCTGGGCCAGTTGCTCGGGAACGAGCGGCTGCTGTATGTCATCCAACTCCCGTTCCCGGTGCCCGGGATCGGCACCCAGGTGCAGATCGACGTGGTGTACTGGGCGGGGACGGCGCTCATCGCCGTCTTCGTCCTCGGGGCCTGCAACGCCTCGAACCTGATCGACGGCCTCGACGGCCTGGCCACCGGCGTGACCGCGATCGCGGCCAGCGGGTTCCTGTTCATCGCGCTCACCCTGGCCATGCTGGACGACGGTCCCCGCGACGCCCAGCGGATCATCCTGTGCCTGTCGCTGCTCGGGGCGTGCCTCGGGTTCCTCCCGCACAACTTCAATCCCGCCACCATTTTCCTGGGAGATTGCGGGTCACTGTTGCTGGGGTTCTGCAGCATCGTCATCGTCCTGACGTTCGGCGACCGCGGGTTCACATACCTGGTCATCGCGGGCCTGGTCATCTACGCCCTGCCCATTGTCGACACGATCCTGGCCATCATCCGCCGGCGGATGGCCGGCCGTGCCATCTCCGATGCGGACGACCAGCACCTCCACCACATGCTCAAGCGCGCCCTGGGGGTCAAGGGGGCGGTCCTCACGCTTTACGGCATGGGGGCCGTCTTCGCCGTCCTGGGCGTGGCCATGAGCCTGTTCCGGGCCCGGGTGGTCTACGTCGTGGCCCTGGTCGCTATCTCGTTCCTCATCGTGACCGCCGTCAAGATGGCCCGGCGCAAGGCCCTGGATGAGCAGGCCCTCCATTACAGCCGTGCCGCCCCCACCCGTCGGCGCGAACCGGCCACCGTCCCGCCCGGGGAGCCGCCTCAGGTATACTGACCACCATGACCGAGCACGGAAGCCGGCCCGCCCAGCGAAGGATCGCGCTGCTGAACCAGAAGGGCGGCGTGGGCAAGACCACAACGACCGTCAACCTGGCCGCGGCCGCGGCCGAACGCGGCCGCTCCGTGCTGCTGGTGGACCTGGACCCGCAGGCCCACGCCACGCTGCACCTGGGCGTGGACCCGGACTCGACCGATCAATCCATATACGACCTGATCCTGGACCCTGAGACCGACGCGGCGTCCATCGTCCGCCCGATCAAGGCGAACCTCGCGCTCATCCCCAGCCAGACGGACCTGGCCGCGGCCGAACAGGAACTCGCGGCGGCCCCGGACCGACAGCACCGGCTTCGACGGGCCCTGGACCGGGCGGCTGCGCCGTACGACATCGTCATGATCGATTGTCCGCCCTCGCTGGGGCTGCTCACCGTCGGCGCCCTGGCGGCCGTGCACGAGGTGCTCATCCCCATGCAGGCCCATTTCCTGGCCCTTCAGGGTGTCGGGAAACTGCTGGAAACGGTCCGCCTGATGACGGTATCGGTGAACCCCGCCCTGCGCGTGGCCGGTGTCGTGCTGTGCATGCACGACGCGACCACGAGCCTCGCGCAGGAGGTCGTTGCCGACCTTGACGCCTACTTCGAGAAGGCCCGGGACCAGAACGTCCCGTGGAGGGACGCTCGCGTCTTCCGTCCCGCCATCCGCCGCAACATCAAACTCGCCGAGTGCCCCAGTTTCGGCCAGACGATCTTCGACTACGCGCCCGCGGCGGCCGGGGCCGCTGACTACCGGGCGCTGGCGGGCGCCATCTTCGGCCCCGCGCCCGCGGCGGCGCCGCCGGAGGTCCGGGTCGTTGCACAGGCCGTCGCGACGGAGCCGGCGCGGTGAATGGACCCGCCGCGCGCCGCGCCGCGTTCTGGGTCTACGTCCCCATCCTGTTCACGGCAACCCATTGGCCGCGGCTTGTCATCCCGGCGGAGGGGCGGCCGGACCTCTGGATCCATGTTGGAGTTCTGGGCCTGTGGACGGCGCTCCTGATCGGGTGCGGGTTCTTCGGCCGACCGCTGTCGGCGCGGAACATCATCACCTCGGCGGTCATCGGCGTCCTGTACGCCGGTCTGGACGAGGGGCTGCAGGCGATCCCGTGGGTCCACCGCACGGCCGCCTGGGACGACTTCGCGGCTGACTCCCTGGGCGTCGTGCTCGCGGCCGCCGTCGCCCTGGTGATCGGCTGCATCCGGGGCCCGGGCGAATCATGAACGCACGCGCGACCGCAGCCGCAGCGACGCCGCCCGCGGCCCCAAGCCTGGGGAGCGCGGTGCGCACCGTGTCCTCGGTCACGCTCATGTCCCGGGTGGGCGGGCTGATCCGCGACCTGATGCTGGTCTACGTCTTCCGTGGGGCGGGGCCGATCAGTTCAGCGTTCCTGTCGGCGTTCGCCGTCCCGAACATGTTCCGCCGGCTGTTCGGCGAGGGCGCGCTGTCGGCCGCCTTTATCCCGGAGTACACGCGCGCCCTGGCCACCCGCCGCGAGGACGCCGACCGTTTCGCGTCGCTCACGGTCGCGGGGCTCCTGGCGGCGACCGGCGCCCTGACCGTGGCCATCGAGGCCGCGCTCCTGGTCATCCTGCTGGTCGCGCCGGGGGATGAGAACCGGCAACTGTCGCTCCGCCTGGTCATGGTCATGCTGCCGTTCATGCCCCTGGTCTGCGCCGCGGCGCTGCTGAGCGGGATGCTGCAGGTCCACGGGCGGTTCGGCCCGGCCTCCAGCGGACCCCTGATCCTCAACGGGTTCATCGTGGCGGCCGGCGCCTACTACCTGGCCACGGGCCAGCGGGGCGGGGCAACGGTGGCGTACGTCCTGGGCGGGGCGACGGTGCTCTCCGGGCTCACGCAGTGCCTGTGGTTCCTGCGCCTGCTTCGCGGGCGGGCGTCGTGGACGCGCGACTTCACCGGCCAGCGGGAGCGCGCCCTCCGCATGGGGGCGTGCTTTATTCCGGTGCTCATCGGGCTGGGGACGCTGCAGATCAACACGTTCATCGACACCCTGCTGGCGGCGTGGCCCAACTGGATCGGGCCCACGATGTTCGGCCGGCCCTGCCCGATGGACCTGGAATCGGCCAGCATCATCGGGTTCACGCAGCGGCTGTACCAGTTTCCTCTCGGGGTGTTCGGGATCGCGGTGGCGACAGCGGTCTTCCCGATGCTCTCGCGCCACGCCGACCACCCCGCGGAGTTTGCCGCCACGCTGCGGCGGGGGCTGCGTCTCTCCCTGTTCATCGGCCTGCCCGCGAGCATCGGCCTGTTCCTGGTCCGGCGCGACCTGACGGCGACGCTCTTCTCCTTCGGCGCGCACGGGTTCAGCCCGGAATCGCTGGACCGTTCGGCGGCGGTCCTGTGCGGGTTCGCCCCGGCGGTGTGGGCGTACTCGCTCAACCATGTGCTGACGAGGGCGTTCTACGCCCGCGGCGACACGCGGACGCCCATGCGGATCGCGCTGGTGATGGTCGGGTTCAACCTGACGCTCAACCTTGTCCTCATCTGGTGGCTGGCGGAGGCCGGGCTGGCCTGGTCGACTTCCGTCTCGGCGGCCGTGCAGTGCTGCGTGCTGGTGGCGCTGTCGCGCTCGGGGCTGGGCGCCGCGGCGGTGGACCGTGAAACGCTGGGCGCGTTCCTTCGCGTCGGGCTCGCCGCCGCGCTCATGGGCGTGGGCGTGTGGTGGGTGCAGGGCCTGATTCCCGCGCCGACCGGGTGGTCGGGCCGCGCGGTATCCCTGCTGGCCGGGTGCGCGGCGGGCACGGCCATCTACCTCGGGGCGGCGCTGGCCCTGCGCTGCCCGGAACTGGCGTGGCTGGCGCGCAAGGATCGGCCATGACCATCGACCTTCGCGGCAGGCCCATCGCCATCACGGGTGCCAGCAGCGGCATTGGGTGGGCGACGGCGCTCGCCTGCGCCGGCGCGGGGATGCCGGTGGCCGTCTCCGCGCGGCGGGCCGACCGCCTGGAGAAACTGGTCGAGCACATCAGGAGCGCGGGCGGACGAGCCCTGGCGGTGGGGTGCGACGTGACAAAGGCCGGCGACTGCGATCGCCTGATTGAGCGGACGCGGTCAGAGTTCGGCTCGGTGTACGGCGTCTTTGCCAACGCCGGGCACGGCCTGTACCAGTCCATCGCCGATACCGGCGACGCGCAGATGCGGGAGATCTTCGAGGTCAACTTCTTCGGGACGCTCGCCGCCGTCCGGCCGGCACTGGGCCCGCTGCGGGCCGCGGGAGCGGGGCACATCCTCGTGTGCTCCAGTTGCCTTTCCCGGCTTGCGCTGCCCTGGCACGGGGCGTACAGCGCGACCAAGGCCGCGCAGGAGCACATCGCCCGCGCCCTGCGGGTCGAACTCCACGGCACGGGCGTGTACGTCTCCACCGTCCACCCGGTGAGCACCACCACCGAGTTCTCCGACGCCTCGCGGAAGCGGGCCGGGCAGCCGGCACGGCCGGCCAGGTCGCCGGTCCGCACCCAGAGCCCGGAGCACGTCGCGGCCGCGATCCTCCGGTGCCTGCGCCGGCCCCGCCCCGAGGTGTGGACGAGCCAGACGACCCGCGTGATGTTCGCGGTGGCGTCGCTGTTGCCGAGGACGACCGACCGCGTGCTGCGCTCGCGCTCCGGCTGAACTGGGCTCGGTGCGGCCCGCTCCTTACCCTCCCGCATGAGCATCGAATACTCAATGGATCCGGCCCACATGCACCTGGACGCCGTGCACGGCTTCCTTGCGTCCAGTTACTGGTCACCCGGCATCAGGCGGTCGGTCGTCGCCAACGCCATCCGCCACAGCGTCGTCATCGGCGCCTTCGAGCAGGTCCGCGGCCGCCAGGTCGGCTTCGCCCGCGTTATCACGGACTTCTCCACCTTCGCCTACCTCTGCGACGTGTTCGTGGATGCCGCGTACCGGGGTCAGGGCATCTCCAAGCGCATGGTCACGGACCTCCTGGCCCACCCGCGCCTCCAGACCGTCCGCCGCTTCCTCCTGGCGACCCGCGATGCCCACGACCTCTACAAGCCGTTCGGCTTCGGGCCCGTCCCCGAGGGCCGCTGGATGGAGAAGATGAACCCGCCCGAGCGCTGGCAGGAGCCCGGCCGCACGCCGCCCCCGCACTGACTGAGCCTCATGGGGCGGGCGCCCACCCACCACAGTCTTGTCTGTGCGCCGGCAGGAATGCGCCGGGACGATGGCCTTCTCCCCGTTCCACTCCCGTGTCCTCTATAGTTCCGTCCTGCACCCACGGGGACCCCAATGCCCTTCACACTCCGCCCGGATCAGGGCCTCGACGTTGACGCCGAATCGACCGCCTACCTCCGCGGCCATGTGGACACCGGCGACCGCTGGGTCCTGAACTTCGGCCCCCAGCACCCGGCCACGCACACCACGCTGCGCCTGGTCCTGGAACTCGACGGCGAGCGGATCGCACGCTGCACGCCGCACATCGGCTACCTCCACTCCGGCTTCGAGAAACTCGGCGAACACCTGGACTACAACCAGTACGTCACGATCGTCAGCCGGATGGACTACCTCTCCCCCATCCACAACGACATCACCTGGCACGGCGCCGTTGAACGCCTCTTCGACATCGGCATCACCCCGCGCTGCAAGGCCGTCCGCACCATCCTCAACGAACTGGCCCGCATCCAGAACCACCTGCTCTGCGTCGGGGCCGCGGGGCTGGACCTGGGCGCCTTCACGGCCTTCCTCTACTGCTTCAACCCCCGCGAGAAGATCTACGACATCATGGACTACGTCTTCGGGCAGCGCTTCCACCCGGACGGCACCCGCGTCGGCGGCATGATGCAGGACATCCCCGACGACGGTGTCTTCGCCCGCATGGTCAGGTCCTTCCTGCACGACGACCTGGAGCAGGCCGTCAGGGACTGCGAAATCCTCCTCAACCGCAACCGCATCTTCATCGAGCGCACCCGCGGCATCGGGCATTTGTCAAAGGAGGACGCGATCGCGTGGTCCATCTCCGGTCCGATGGCCCGCGCCTCCGGCGTCCGGCGCGACCTCCGCAAGGACATGCCCTACCTCTGCTACCAGGACAACTGGGACGGCCAGGGCGCCGAGGCCGTCAAGTTCCAGGTGCCCGTGTCCGAGGGCGGGGACGCGTACGCCCGATTCCTCGTCCGCGTCGAGGAGATCAAGCAGTCAATCAGGATCATCGACCAACTGATCGACAACATCCCGAAGGGCCCCATGGACGCCTTCGTGGACTCCAAGGTCGTCAAGCCGCCCAAGCGCGACGTCTACGGCTCCATCGAGGGGCTCATCCAGCACTTCGAACTCATCATGACCAACCGCGGCTGGAAGGCCCCGATCGGCGAGGCGTACGGCTGGAACGAGGGGCCCAACGGCGAGCAGGGGTTCTACATCGTCGCCGACGGCTCGCCCCGCCCCTGGCGCGTCAAGACCCGCCCGGCGTGCTTCATCAACTACTCCGTCATGCAGAAACTCACCGAGGGGCACATGCTCGCCGACATCGTCGCCATCCTCGGCTCTATCAACATCGTCGCGGCCGAACTGGACCGGTAGCGCGTTCGGAGTGGCATGGTGGCGGCCTGGACGGCCACGGTGCCGCTCGTTCTTATGTGTTCCCGCGGGCCGCCCTGGAGCCGCCTGCCCCGGGCGCTAGGGCCCTGATGGGCCGCCCCGCTCCTCCCCCCCACTTCCCCAATCCCCCACTTCTTCGCCCGCTCCACACGTCCTCTTGACACGCCCTGTACCCTGCTGCCGCACCGGCACTCCGCCGGCCCCCGTAGGGAGGCACTGACCATGCGTACCGCTCTCGCCGTTGTGGCCGCGTCCGCCACGCTCTCGCACGCCCAACTCATCGTCGGCAACGACCAATCCGGCTCCGCCACCATCTACAACGTGGATGTCGGCACCGGCGTCGCCGCGGCCATCTACACCAGCACCACCGCGGAGGCCAAGCCCTGGGGGATGGCCTACGACCCGGCCACGGACACCCTCTACTGGAACAACGGCGGAACCATGTACAAGTCGCCCATGGGCCCCACCCTCGTCCCGCAGAACCTGGGCCCCCTCTCCTGGAACGGCAGCGCCATCAACTTCGTTGCCCTCGCCTTCCGCGACGGCAGGCTGCTCGGCACCCGCAACATCACCACGGAGGCGGTCTACGAGATCGATCCCGCGACACTCGCCGTCAATCAACTCTACATCTATCCCTCCACCTTCGACTTCGGAGGCCTCGACACCGACACCTCAACGAACACGCTCTACGCCCTCAGCGACACGCCCTCCACCGCCCGCGGCCTGTACAAAATTGACCTGGCCGCGCCCTCGGAAGCGTTGATCGCCCCCTACCCGCCGGGCGAGACCGACATCGACGGCCTGGCCGTCCACAACGGCGTGGCGTACTTCGTCACCGACGGTCCGCAGGGCACCCAACCGAACTTCTACCTCGTGGATGTCGCCACCGGGCAGCAGACCGGAACCCTCCCGTCGCCCTTCACCGGCAGCGGCACGTTCTGCGCCGCGACCTACGCCGCCCCCGGCGCCCCGCCCTGCTACCCGGACTGCAACGGCGACGGCGCCCTGAACCTCTCCGACTTCGGATGCTTCACCACGAAGTTCGCCCTCGGCGACCCGTACGCCGACTGCAACGGCGACTCCGTGCTGAACCTCTCGGACTTCGGATGCTTCACCACGAAGTTCGCCCTCGGCTGCCCGTAACAACCACGCCCAACCAGGGCACCGGCACCCCGCGCTTGCGGCGGGGTGCCTGTTCCTTGGGTGCTGCCGACCTGCCCGCGTTAGCGGACCCTTTACAACACACCGGCCGGCCCTACACTCCGCATCATGGGCATCGGCTCGGTACTCCTGGACCGCGGCCTCGTCACCCGGGAACAACTCGAGGACGCCCTGGCGGAGCAGCGGACCTCCGGCGAGCGCCTCGACCGCGTACTGGTCCGCCGCGGCATCGTTCGGCGAGACCAGGTCCTCGACGCCATCGGGGGCCAGTTCCACATGCCGGTGGTGGACCTCGGCGTCATTACGCCGGAGCCCAAGGTCCTGGAGGCTCTGCCCGCCACCCTCGTCTATAAGCAGAACTGCGTCCCCATCGCACGCAGCGCCACCACGCTCACCGTCGCCACCAGCGATCCCTTCGAACTCGCGGTCCTTGACGAACTCCGCCTGCTCACCGGCTGCTCCATCGAACTCGTCCTGGCCGACGAGGATGAACTCCACAAGTTCATCCGGGCCCATTACGGCGTCGGCGGCGACACCCTGGACCAGATGTCCGGCCTGCCGGAGGCCGCCCCGGCCGCCGACGCCCACGACGAGGTCGAGCAGGCCCAGGAAGCCTCCGTCATCAAACTCGTCAACGACATCATCGCGGAGGCGATCAAGGACCGCGCCACCGACGTCCACATCGAGCCCTACGAACGCGAACTCACCGTCCGCTACCGCATCGACGGGGTGCTCCAGCGCGCCAACGTCCCGCCCGCCATCAGCCGATTCGGCCCCGCCATCATCAGCCGGCTGAAGATCATGGCGAGCCTCAACATCTCCGAGAAACGCAAGCCCCAGGACGGACGCATCACCTTCCGGGACCGCGCCCTCCGGGGCAGCGGCGGCGGCGAGTACGACCTGCGCCTCAGCATCATCCCCATGCTCCACGGCGAGGGTGTCGTCCTTCGCATCCTCAGCAAGACCACCGTCGTCATGGGCCTGGCCGACCTCGGCATGCCCGCCCACGTCCTCGCCACCTGGGACGGCCTGATCAACAAGCCGCACGGCATCCTGCTCGTCACCGGCCCCACCGGCTCCGGCAAGTCCACCACGCTCTACGCCTCCCTGGCCCGCATCACCAGCGACGAGGTGAAGGTCATCACCGTCGAGGATCCTGTCGAGTACCACGTCAAGGGCGTCAACCAGATCCAGGTGAACCACAAGGTCGGCCTGGACTTCGCCGCGGGCCTCCGCTCCGTCCTCCGGCACGACCCCGACGTCGTCATGATCGGAGAGATCCGCGACAAGGAAACCGCGGAGACCGCCGTCCAGGCCTCCCTCACCGGCCACCTCGTCTTCTCAACCCTCCACACCAACGACTCCGCCGGCGCCACCACGCGCCTCCTCGACATGGGTGTGGAGCCCTTCCTCGTCGCCTCCAGCGTCGAGGGGATCATGGCGCAGCGCCTCGTCAGGCGGGTCTGCCGGCACTGCGCGGCCCCGTACATCCCGGACGCGGCGGACGTCCCCGACGCCCTCGCCCTCCGGCCGGGCGAGACCCTCGTCCGCGGCGGCGGCTGCAAGGAGTGCCGCTCCACGGGCTATCTCGGCCGCATCGGCATCTACGAACTGATGCTCGTGGACGATGCGCTGCGCGAGATGATCATGCACCGGGCCAGCGCCCCCACGATCGCCACGCGGGCCCAGGCCGACAGCCACCTCTGGCCCATGCGGGACGACGGCTTTGCCAAGACCCGCGCCGGCGTCACGACCATCGCCGAGGTCATGCGGGCGATGAAGGCCTGATTCTGGCGCTTCCTGCAACCGCCCGCCGCGCCCCGGTGTTCGGAGGTATCGACATGGCAAGCCGAGTCTTGGCGAGCCTGGGTGCGTGCGGCGCGTTCTGCGCTTCCGTGTCGGCGCAGTGTGCGCCGCAGTGGACTCGCCTGGGCACAGGTCTCTCTCAGGAGGCCCGCGCGATCGTGCGGGGGCCTCTGGCGGGCGCTCCCGGCGCGCCCGGCGGGATCTACGTCGCCGGCGCGTTCTGGGCGGCGGGAGGCCAGTCGGCGTACCGAGTGGCATCCTGGGACGGCGGGGCCTGGGGCTCGATGCAGGGCGGCGGCGCATGGCAGGACGCCACACCGCGTGCGGCGATTCTTCTGAGTTCCCGATCAGGCGGGGTCGACCCCGGTTGGTATGTGGGCGGCACTTGGCACGGCGGCAACATCCGTGTGTGGGACGGCACCTCATGGACGGACGTGGGCGCCGGCCTCACCTCCACCACCGTGTACTCGTTCGTGGACGCCCTGTCGATGTACGATGAGGACGCGGACGGCCCCGGCGAACCGTACCTCTACGCCGGCGGACGCTTCACACTCGCGGGGGGGCTGCCCTGCAACGGCTTCGCCCGCTGGGACGGCTCGAAGTGGTGGCCGCCGCCGAAGCAGCCGGAGCAGTTCGGGACGGGTGTCTGGCCCAATATGTCCGACTTCGGGTGTTTCAGCACCAAGTTCGCGCTCCAGGATCCCTACGCCGACTGCAACCAGGACGGGGCCCGGAACCTCTCCGACTTCGGCTGCTTCCAGACGAAATTCGCGCTCGGATGCCCGTAGCGGCATCCCCAAGGGCACGGAGGGACAACGAGCGGGGGGCACGCTCAGCGCGGCGACTCGGCGGGCCGTTCCACGTCAATGACAACCGCCGTACCGCTCAGCACGTCGCCGCGGTGGCGACGGTCGCCGGCATTCAGTCCCGCCGCGGCCACCGGCGGCAGCCCCCACTTCACCACGTTCCGCAGCACGCACCGCCACAGGGCCGGCCGCTCCGCCCGCGCCGTCAGCGTCCCGTCCGCCCCGCGCACCACGCGCGCCCGGACCACGCGGCACGCGGTCAACCACTTCCCCAACGTGCGACCGAACAGCCACTCCGCCAGCGCCCCGTGCGCCACCGCGACACCGAGCATCCACAGGAGCAGCAGCCCACCCTCCCCCGTGGGCTCGATCAGCAGCCCCGATTCCAGGAGCGTCGCCAGCGGAACCCCGGCAATCTTCGACCCGGCGATCGCCGCGACCAGCACATCAATCAGCGTCGCCGTCCACCGGCGTGAACCCTCCGCCAGCGCAAGGCCCTGCGGCAGCGCCAGCGGTGGCCGGCCCGAATCCGGGCGCAGCACCAGCACCAGGATGAGCACCATCACCATCAGCAGGCCGATCGCCAGCACACGCAGTTCCTCGACCGACACAGGCCCTTTGCCCACCGGACCGCCGTCGTACAGAACCCGCCCGGTGGACGCCGACACCTCCACCACCCGGTACCGGATCGACGCCCGCCGCGGCTCCCCCGGCTCCCCCTTTCGCTCTCCGCCCTCCTGCGGCCAGATCACGGCGATCCGGCCCGCCTGGTCGATGCCGGTCAGCGCATAGGGCTCGCCCACCCCATCGACCCGGCTCAGCCGCAGCGCCCGCCCTCCGTCCAGTTGCCACAGCGTGATACCGCCACGCTCCCGCACCGGGTACGTCAGCCGACCTGCTGTCCACACCACTGGCCCCCCCGGCCGCGGCCCGGCCCCCGCGCCGATTGGCAACGCCCGGCGCTCCCACTCCATCGTCGGCGACGATTCATCCCCAAGGACCGTCCCCGTCCACAGCGCCGGCGACGGGCCCAGGTCCAGCAGCCCCACGGCGCCGGGCAGCGTCACAAGCAGCGGCGCGGCCGAACCCTCGGGAGGGGACCATTCGGAGGGCAGGGACGGCTCCTGCCACCCATCCCGCGTGAGCAGAAGGAACCGCGCCGTCTCCCCGTCCAGGATGAGCGCCGCAGCCCCGCGCTCCGTTCCCGCCAACCCGGCAAGCCGGCCCGCCCCGGGCAGCGCCGGCAGTGCATCGAGCCGACCCTGCGAGTCGTACACCCATCCGTCCCCCAGGCCCGAACGCGATGCCGTGATCGACAGCACACGCCGCTCACGAACGCCGGGCGCCGCGGAACTGGTCGGGAACACCAGGATCACCCGGGTGCCCGATGCCGCGATCATTTCCGGCGACGACTTCAGCCGCCCCGCGATCGCCAGCACGCCCTCGCCGCTCGCCAGCGGGCCCGACCTGCTCCGAGGCGGGATATGGAACACCGCCACGGGCGGATCGCCGTCGTCCGGGCCCACGAACCACGCGTGGGTCTCACCGCCCCGCGGCACAACCGTGCCCGCCGCGGGCAGGACCTGTCCGCGCGCCGGGAGCAGCAGGGCCAGGAACGCGATAACGCCGAACAGGATTCTCACGGGGCGATGGTATCGAGACGGCGGGGGATCAGGAAACCCTGTTCCCCGTCACCTGTTGCCTGCCTCATCCAGATCGACCACCCGTTCGACCCCCAGCCGCTCGGCCAGCACCGCCGGATCAAACTGCTCGGCCTGCGGTTGTTTCCGCGTCGTGTCCATCGCAAACAACTCGATCCGCACGTTCACATGACCTGCCTCGTCGTCGGCGTCGATCACATATCGGGTCGGGAATAGCGGGCCCGTTGCCGGGAAGGGCACCTTCACCTCCCGCGGCATGGAGATCTCGGCCGATGCGGTGACACCGCCGTCCTGACCGAGCAACTCCACCCGCCGGGGCATCGCATCCCCGGGCGACAGGAACACGCGGCGCACGGGCCGTCCATCCTCCTTGATCGTCACCACCGCCAGCCCATCCCCCGACCAGGCGACCTCCGGTGCATCCGGAAGTGCGGGGTCGGGCAGCGGCGTCAGCCCCGCGACATCCAGCAGCGCCAGCGGGTACATCGGCAGCCCGAGCCGCGAGATCACCGCCGGCGTCGCCCGCTCGTGCGTGCCGATGCTCATCACTCGGTCCTGCATCAGGTCGATCCACCAGTACCGCGTGTCGTTCGAGCCCAGCACGGCGAAGGTCTTCTGCAGCCCCACCTTGTCGAAGGTCCACAGCAGGGACCGCGGCGGGATGAACTGGAAGTGCCCCTCGGCCTGGATCGACTCCGGCTTGCCGTCCTTGCCCGGGTAGGTCGCCTGCGTGACCGCCCGGGCCCAAAGGCGCGGCACCTGCGCCAGCCGGGCGTTGTACTTCTCCGCCAGGGCGGCGTATTCCGGTGGTGGACCCTCCGGGCCGCGATGCCCGGTGTTCTGGCAGCCGGCGACAAGTGCAACGGCCACCGTGCACCACAGCGCAAGAAGGGGCACGGCGGTGTGCCCCGCGCGGAGGCCGGAGTGGCCCGGCCCTCCGCGCCGGTGCCCTGAGTCTGTGTCCGCGTGACCCAGCGCCCCGCGCCGGCCCTTCAAGCCAGTTCCCGGGTGGCCCGGCGCTCCGCGCCGGCTCTTCAAGTCGATTCCCGGGCGTCCCGGCGCTCCGCGCGGCTTCAAGCCGCTTCGGCGCCACAACCGTTGCCACGGGCGTAAGCCCGTGGTCAACGCTGCCACGCCACCCTCGCGCCGCTTCCAATCGAGCCGCTTCGGCGCCACAACCCACGAGGCAGCGAATCGCGGCCGCCTCACGCCTGGCCCCTCTCCCCTGACTCACCGCTGAGCACGCCCCCCAGCCGCTCGATCACGTCGGCGACGGCGTCGTCCGTCATGCCGGGGTCGGGGACGTGGATGGGCTGCTGCTCCGGCGGGGCCTTCGGCCATCGCACGAGCAAGCCGCCGCCACCGTCGCCCGGTTCGAGTTTGAGCAGCCGCTTGCGCACGAGGATGAGGGCCAGGACGTAGCGGAAGGCGCTGCGCTTCGGGTCCGCCCCGCCCTCCCCGAGTTGCTCGAAGAGGTCGGTGAGTGCTTGGTCGTCGATGAAGCGGCGCTTGGATTCGCCGGGCTCCGGCATGACGCCGCGCCAGAAGCCGACGACCCGCAGGCCGTCGACCGTGTGGGGCAGGCGTCCCGCCTGCCTCTCCTCCCACGCCGCCGGCGTGTAGTCGCGGCGCTGCAGCCGCTCGTCCGGGCCCTCGAGGAGCACGGCGACGAGCGGCTCGCCCGGCCCGATCGCCGCCCCGCTCCCCGCGCACACCCCCGTGGGCCTCGCGATCTCGTAACTCGTGTCGCCGATGGGCATGAGGGCAGTGTACGCGGGCGGGGCGCGGCCCCGGCACAACCCCTTCGTCCCACCCCCGGGATCGCGCGCGGGACCGAGAAGAGCCCCCGTGCCGACGCCGCGACGGAGCCGGCGGCCCCGCGCGCTCTGCGCCAGGCCCCGCACGCTCTGCGCCAGGCCCCGTGCGCTCCGCGCGAGGCCCCGTGCGCTCCGCGTCATCGCGGGTTTGCCCCGCGCCCGGCCTCACGCGCTCCGCGTCATCGCGGGTTTGCCCCGCGCCCGGCCCCATGCGCCCCGCGCCTTCGCGGGACCGCCCCGCGCCCGGCCCGACGCGCTCCGCGTCGGGCGTCATGCGCCCCGCGCCGGGCGCAGCCCGCGAGCACCCACCGACCGGCACGCTCCGCACGAGCGAAAAAAATGGCTTGCCGGTTGGGACCGATCTGGTATTCTCGGGGCGGGAGTCCCACGTGCCGGATTGGACCCTTGAAGACCTGTCCTCGGACGGTGACACGGGAGAAGT
The DNA here is from genome assembly GCA_020849105.1 of Phycisphaerales bacterium. Classification (GTDB taxonomy): domain Bacteria; phylum Planctomycetota; class Phycisphaerae; order Phycisphaerales; family UBA1924; genus JADLGW01. The sequence continues at coordinate 136,974 of JADLGW010000050.1, forward strand.
TTCTCCCACAGGTTCCCCTTCGGGCTCTCCCTCGGGTTCTCCCTCAGGCTCACCCTCCGGTTCGCCGTCTTCGTCATCGTCCCCGTCGTTCTCGCCCTCCGGTTCGCCCTCGGGGTCGCCTTCGCCCTCGTCCTCGGCGCCGCCGGGGCCGAGCGCCTCCCCGAGCCCTTCACCAAGCCCTTCACCGAGCCCGTCCCCCTCGCCGACGCCCACGCCGTCGCCGACCCCTGTTGAGTCACCCACCCCCACACCCAGCAAGAGCCCGTGCGGCGCGACCGTCCGGTTTCTCAACTACAACAACGATCCACTGGACCCCAACACGCAGGCTCTGAGCGTCAGCAATCACGTCTCCGATGATTCGGATATCCCTTCACCGGCCGGGACCGCCTTCGCCACGACCGCCGGAGACCTCGATGCGTTCCGCATCGAAGTGACGGACGACGACATCGGCCCAACGGTCACGTCGGTCACGGTCACGCTCCAGGTTGGATCGGGTGCGCCCATCCCGCTGACGCTGACCTTCCGGTCGGGGACCACGTTCCGCGGCGTGTTCCACCGCCTCGTCTCCGACAGCGTGGACGATGGGGTCCTGGGAACCCAGACCATCCTGGGAGCGCTGCGGGACCTTGTGATCCTGAAGTACGGTGGCGCGACGTGCGTCGAGCAGGCGACACTCCGGATCGGCCGTCCGGTTGGCGAGAACAACAACGACCACCCGGACCACAGCCGCCACGATGTGCGGCAGCTCCGACTGAACGTTGTCGTGTTCAGCAAGGTGGGTCGCGGGCGCGTTACCGCCGCGGTTGACCCCGCCGATTCCGAGATCGCGGTGAACAGCGTAGCGGATGCTCACTCCGCAGGCGCCGTCATGATCGGGACCGAGATCATTGAATACACCAACATCGACGCGTCGTCGAATCTGTTCACAGGTTGCACGCGCGGTGCGAGCGGCACAACGGCGCAGGCGCACGCGGTCGGGGCTCGCGTGCTCTATTCACGAACTGTTCCTTCTACGACGCTGGCGGGGGTTCAGGAGGACGTTGACTTTGCCAACGCGCGACTTGCTCAATCTGGGATCCGCGTTCGCGAGCCGGTGCCGGTAGATCTCGGTCCTTCAAATCAAGGACATCCGCTGCCCGGGCCCATGCTCGACGGCTTTACGCCGAATCCGGCGTTTCCGGCGATGGCCACGCCCAACGAGGACGAAGAGGCGATCATCGGTTTCAAGGACGATATCTACGACACGCTTGACATCTTCTATATTGAGGCCATACCCCACAGCAACGCCGTCGCGTACTACGAATCATACAACGCCACGGGAGACGACGCCTACTCCAACTGGGTCGTGATGTGCGCCGATACGAGGATATTCTCCACTCTCGGGCATGAGGTCTTGCACATCCTTCTGAACGCCCCGCACCGGGTCGATGCCTCCGGGGACCCGCTTGACCCGGTGACGGCGCTGTTCTACCCCGAGGGTATCCCACAGTCGGTGGGGAGCACGAAGCGCATCGGTCCTTATCCCGATGCGGCGGCCGCAGGCGTCGGGGACAATGATACCGAGGTGATTCGAGCGGCGACAGAGAACCTCCCATGACATCATTGCTCGTGACTCACGTAAGTTGGATCGTGCCGGCGATGTTCATTGTCGGATGCGCCCCTCAACAGCCCGCTCGAAAGGACGCCCATATGACACGCACCGCCACTGACCGCCTGGTCGACTCGCATCTGCGGCAGGATGCCGCCGACATTTTCGATGCGAGGCAGGAACGCGTGCAGGAACTCATCACGAAGTACGCGGGTCGGCTGCCGAGTACCGCCGCTCGCACTTCGACGCCAACCTCTCTCGCGTCGGTCGACGCTCTCATGGCCGAATGGAATCCGATTGGGTACAACGTTGAGAGCGTCGAGCTTGTCCTGGGCCCTCCGAGCGAGAGTAGCCCGGAGAAGTTCGTCTACAGGTACGATACCGGCCGGGGCGGCGCCTCATGGCACTTTGTTCGCACCCGCGATATCGTGACGGGCATCATCCACTTCATGGGACAGTAGCAGTGGCGGAGCAGCGCCGAGCCGCCGGACGAATGCGAACCGCCGAGAGCGTGACATGCGTTCTCGTGGCCGCATCGGTCACCGCCTGCCATTCCACCAACCCAAGGAGCGCCGCATGTATGACACCGCGTGATCGCTATGTTGCCGCCAGCACGCCCGCGGCTGTCGAGTCCGCGAGGTCGGAGTTCATTCACGATCTGCGGGATCGCTATGGTCCGCCCGGAGACGCGGCCGACCACCGCGACCCGTACAAAGGTGACACCTACGCCCGGCGCGCAGCGGCTCTCCTTCGCGAGTGGAACCCGCTTCACTGCACATCGGAAGAGGTCCGCTTGCTGCTGGGGCCTCCTCATTTACTGCGGAGCATGTCCGGGGCATTCTGGGGCCGCCATCGGCAGCGCCGCCTGATGCACTCGTCTACGTCGTGGATGACGGTCTGGTGGCGACTGAGTGGAAGTTCGGACTTGCCGGCGGCGTCGTGAGTTCCATCTCCTGCCGTCTTGGGGAATGACTCACGTCTCGACTTCTGCGGCGATGAATGCGAACTGCCGAAAGAGCGTCATGCGCTTTCTCTTAGTGGACTGGGGCGAGAACAAGACCCACATCTTTGCCTCGGTTCGCCAATCGCTCGAGGCAGGCGGCCACTCGACGCGCACAATATCGCGGTCGAGCCCGGACCAGCGGGCGAGCCTGGTTGAGGCGATCCGCAGCGGCCACTTCGATGCGCTCGTCACCTGGCAGCGCTTCTACCCCATGCAGCGGGACATTCTGCAGGCGATCGCGGACAGTCGAGTCCGGACCGTGTTCATGGACTTCGGGTTCGTTCCGCACTACCACGCGGTGGTGTTCGACTCCGCCGGTGAGAATGCCGTTTCATCGTGGCCGGGAATGTGGGGAGCGGGCACGAGCCCGCACATTGAGCCATCCTATTGCGAGGCCGCCGACGCGCTCATGCGCGAGCGCGCGGCGGAGGCGCGGCTGGCGCCGGTTCCCGCGTGCCTGGAGGCGAGCGGGCTCCGGCTGCCCTTCATCTTCGTGCCGCTCCAGCGCCCGCGCGATTCCGTCGTGCGATACGACTCGAAGGTGCGCGATCTCGTAACTGATGTCGCCGATGGGCATGGGGCAGTGTAAGAGGGCTGGCGTATGACCTCTTGCCGACTTGGAACGCCTCGATACGACCGCGTTCCCACTGTTGGAACATCTGATCTTTGGTCCCGCGATCGGACGGACATGGATCCGGCGGGGTTGAGCGCCGGTTTCTGGGTGGCGCGAGCGCTCGTCGCCGGGCGTTCATTGCCCCCCGCATCTCACGCCCCCCGCA
>JADLGW010000051.1 GCA_020849105.1 Phycisphaerales bacterium
GAGTCCCGTCCGCCTCGCTTGAAACCTCCGCGTTGGCAGCCGATGACACGGGTTGCCCAGGAGCGCACAAATCCCGACGTTTACGCGAGTTGCGGCGGCCTTCCGAGGCCGCCGCGGTGCGTTTTGCGGCGATCCCGTTGTTGGCGGGCGATGACGCGGAATGGCCCGGATTGCACCCTGCGCGCTGCTGCCGGCGCTGCGATTTCTGGTGGCCTTCTGGCGCGATTCGCAGCGCGGATGCCGGGCCAGTTCCCGCCCCGTTGGGCGACGTTGGCCCGTGGGCGGAACGCGCCGCCGACCCCGCCCGTTCTGCCACTTCCCGCCCGTGCGTACCCGTGGCGGCAAAGGCGGCCTCGCTGGCGACGGCGTTGACCAGCGGGAGAGCGGGCAGCGCGGCGAGCGCCTTCGACGTGTCGGCCAAGGCGACGTGGGCGTAGCGGTCCATCGTGAGCGTGATGGTGGAGTGTCGGGCCAGCGTCTGGGCGACCTTCGGCGTCACGCCCGAGCGGGCGAGCCGCGTGATGAACGTGTGGCGCAACGCATGAAAGTCGATGACGCGTCCGGCGTCGTCGCGGACGGCGATTCCGGCAGCGGCGAGGTCGGCGGCCATGACCTGGGCCATTTCGTGGGGCAGGCCCGGCCAGACGTGCTCGCCGCGCGGCGTGGCATCGAGCGTCGCCCGAAGCGCATCGGCGATGTCGGGCCGGAGCGGCTGCACGTCGCGCCGGCGGCGCTTTGAGTACGACGCCTCGACCGTCACCGTCGGCGGGTCGGCGTCGAGGTCGAACGAGCGGGTGGTCAGCGACTTGATCTCGCCGAAGCGGAAGCCCGTTGAGGCCGCGAGCAGGTAGAGGGCATCCCGACGCGGGATGGCGAACGTCCGCGTGCCCAGCCGAATCTCGCCCTTCTTCGGCCCGACCTTCCGCTTGTAGCGCTTCGTGATGGTGACCGACTCGTTCGCGCCGGCGACGGCAAGCAGGCGTGTGAGTTCGTCATCGTCGAGCGCCCGGCGCTCGCGCCGGCGGTCGGTGCTCACGTTGAGCATCTTCACCCCGACCAGCGGGTCGCGGGCGAGGCGGTGGTTGGTCATGAGCCAGCGAGTGAAACCCTTCACCGCGCGGAGGTGGTGGTTGATCGTCGCGTGGCCGCGCCCGTTTGCCCGGACGCGTTCGACGTGCAGGCTGAGCGTGGCGGCGTCGATGTCCGCGATGGTCTTCCAGCCCGCGTTCGCGCCGGCCTGCTCGATGCGGGCCTCGGTCAGGTCAACGTGCTCTTCCGTGCTGCCTTTGGCGGCGAGGTAGACGCGGTAGTCGGCGATGTGGTCGGCCAGCGGGCGACGCGAGTGGTCGGCCATGCGCTCCGCGGCCGCATCGATCGTCCCTTCGCGCCGCGCCCGGGCCGCGTCCTCGAGTTGGCGGGCCAGGCGTTCGCTGAGCGCCTTGTCGGTGTAGTCGCGGCGGGTGCGCCGGTGGCCGAGTTCGTCGGTCCAAGCGACCATCCAGCGGGCGCTCTTCTTCGTACGGTCCGACGCGGTCTTGTAGACGGTGGGCATGGCAAACTCCGTTCGTGAGCCATCCAGGGGCGACGGCGGGACCACAGTGAGGGGGGGTACTTGGCACGGGTCAAGTCGCCCTCTGACCGGTGGGCCAGGGGGCGATTCAGGCGGAAATGTGGGGCCAGATCGCCGGACTAGAGGCCCTTGCGGGCCTTGGCGTGCGCCCGGTCGGCGTCGGCGAGGCGGGTCTCGGCTGTAGCGAGGACGGTCTTGGCGCTTTCGAGTTCCTCGTTCAGCCGGGCCTCCTTCTCCTTGCGATCGCGCGAGATGGAGAGACTCTGCAGTTGCCGCCCGATCCGCTCTACTTCTTCACGTGCGAGGTTGCGTTCGTTGGTCGCCGCGATCATCGCCGCGTGCGCTCGGTTGACCTTGCCCTCCTGCTCGCGGCGGTCGATCAACGCCATTACCTCCTTGGGCAGGCGCGACGCTGGCAGCAGCCCGTCGTCGTACACGGCCAGCACCCGCTGCCCGGCGGACTCGGCGGTGTTCAACTCCCGCTGCGCCGCGTCGGCGTCCTGCGCAGCCGCCTCAGTCTCGGCCTCGAGCTTCTCGATTGCCGCGTCGCACCGCGTCCGCGTCGCATCGGCGTGGGCCTTTGCTCTTGTCGCCGCTCGGCGCAGCCGCACCACGTCGCCAGCGGCCTTCATGTCATCGCGGGCACCGGCGATGCGGCCGATGATCTTGTCCGCCTCCCCGGGCTCCATGCCCGCCTCGCGGGCGAGTTCGGCCAAGCGGTCGAAGGGTTCGTCCACCGAGGCCGCGTCGATGAACGCGGCGCGGGCCTGCTCTTTCTTGTTGCGAGCCATCTGAGTGAGGGTTGTCATGAGGCGTTCCTTTCTTCAAGAGGGACAGAGACCACGCCGCGCAGGTACAGCACCCGTGCGACTTCGACGATCGACTTCTCGTGAGAGCGGATAAGCCGCTCCGCCAGGGACTGAACCCAGGCATGCCGCCGGGCCCATCGTTCCGGCTGGTGCTCGACGCCCGCGATGCAGAACCTCGCGAGCACGACATGATCGGGGACGCCGCGCACGACCACGCTGCGGAGTTCGGCGGCCGTCTCGACGGTGGCGATCGTCTCGACCGTCGGCAGCGCCCGCGGCGGCGTGTCGCCGGCGAGTTGCCGTGCGATCTCAGGCGCGGAATATCGGTGGGCCAAGGTCTCGGCCAGCGGGCCCACCGCCGTCATGATGGCCCGGTCAGTCGGGTTCATTTCCTCGAGGGGCCACGCCGCGCCGGCGGCTCCGTCGTGCAGCGTCGCGATGGCCCGCGTACCGGTGAGCGCCCACGCGGCAACCGCATGGCCGGCCTCATGGAGAGAGAGCGTCCATCGGTTCATGAGATCACCTGTCCCAGGGCCTTGGCGCACTCGCGCTGCGCCGCGCCAGCGGAGCCGTAGACACCCGCGACCTGCCAGCCGTGATCGCGGTAGACCATCGCGAGGTAGAGGCGCCGGTCCCGACCGCAGGGATGACGCAACACGGGCATGGACGCGAGGCGACGGCATGCCACTACGCGAGCGATCCACACGCCATCGCGCCGGCCGTCGATGTGGGGGCCATCTCGATCCGCCGTTACCCAGTAGGAGGACCATTTCAACATGGGCCTCCCCCCTCTGGCGAGCGTGCTTCACCATCAGCGCCGGGCCAGACTTCGCCAAGCCCGCCAGAGTTCGCCAAGGTTGAGACTTTGGCGGTGTTGGCAGAGTCTGGCGAGATGTGGTTTGGCAACCCCCATGTCCACGGCCCCCGATAGCCATCAGGCGCGGCAACGACGCCGAGACGAGCCCGGGCCCGATCAAGCGTGCGAGCACTGACCCCTGCTGCCTTCGCCGCCGCCTTCACCTCGGTGCCTGTCTTGCGACCGTGGGCCAGTTCCGCCCGCAAGAAGTCCGTGGCCTCGGCGAGTGCGCCACCATCGCCACCGCCCTCGGACTCGGCGGCCAGCGCGTCATCAGCGCGCATGTTGACCGGGCTCGGTTCCCACTGGATCGCCGGTGGGATGCCGCCGATGTCGAAGGCCAGGCCGGTTCCCTCTGGCGCGAGGTTGTTCTTGCCGCTGAGCAGGAGTCGCCGACGCTTGTCGTCGGTGTCGCGTGTGAGATGCCATACCGCGCGAGCGATGCCGGTGAACGCCCTGCTGCCGATGGCCAGGTCGTCGGCGATCGTTCCGGCGCTCTTGCGCCGGTGCGCCACGATCAGCACCGCCGGGCCGTACCGCTCTGCCAACTGCGCCACAGGAGCGAGCACGGCACGGACCTCGTTGTCCCGATGAGAGTCCGTTCCCCCGCCGATGAAGCTCCCGATGGGGTCGATGACGATCAGGCGGCAGTCAGGTTGCCGCCGGAGCGCTTCATCAAGCGCCGGCAGGTCCTCCAGCGTGAACATGGCCTCGACGAGGCGACCGCCCTCGCCGCGCCGGCGCACTGTGGCCAGCAGATGCACCCGGCGCACATCGGCACCATGCGCGTCAAGCCGCGGACGGATGGTGTCGTGCGGGTCATCCTCGGCCGACACCAGGATTACCGACCCAGCAGGACATGCGCTGCCGTCGGGCCAGGTGCGCCCGGTCGAGACGCGTGCCGACATGTCCGTCGTCAGGAAACTCTTCCCTTCCCCTGGCCGGCCGACGAGCAGCGAGATTCGACCGAGCGGCACGCGCCCGGGCCAGAGCCACTGCACCTCGCGCGGCTCGACATCCGCGAGGCAGCGGAGCACGGGCCCGGGCTGGCCAGCATCGGCCACGCCGTTCTTGTCGACTCCTTGGCTCATTGGCCCACCCCGCTTGCGCCCGCGGCCTTGCGGTCGAGGTGCTCGCGGAGGTCGGAGAGCCGCCAGCGGACGATCCGCTCGCCGAGCCGGATCGGCGCGGGAATCTCTCCCGTCTGTGCCATCCGCCAAACGGTGCGGGGGTTGACGCCCAAGAGTTCGGCCACTTCGCGCACGCTGACAACGGCAACGTCCGCCATCCGATTCCTGATCTCATCCATGAGTGCACACCCAGAGCGCCGCCGCGGCGCAGGAAGACGTGGGCCGCGCACGCACCGTGCGTCGCGGCGGGCCAATGGGTGGTTGGATTGCTGGATCGGTCGGTGGGTGGTTCGATGGCGTGCGTTGTCAGGTCTGGCACCCCAGTATCCATCTACGCATTTCCCGCCCGGAGTGGCGAGACTTGGGGGGACTTTCAGGGAATCGGTGCTCCCTGGCCATCCCTATATCTGCGCGCGGCCGGAAAACTGTCGCGCGGTTTCGGCTGGTGCGTGTCGTCTCCAGTCATCGCCTGCCCCTGTACCCCTCTGCTGGGCCCGCCGATTTGTCGCGCACGGTCGCCACAATCCATCTCGCCTCCTGGCGAGCCAGTTGACGACAGGCAGGGACGATTGTGTTCGTTGGGTTCCTCGCGAAGACAGGCGTGGTCCTCTAGGGACCACTTATGCTTTTGGGGCGACCCGTGCGCGCGGAATCTGAGAGTTTTTGAGGAATTACTTGCGCTGCAGTGCCCTCAAGACCCTTTCCCACCACGTCGGGGTGGGGCCAGGCCTCGCCGTCTCAATCTTCCTCGGCACCGCGGCAGTCTGCTCGGCCTCCCGCGCGAAATACGCTCGTTTGACCCGCGCGTCACTTTCCCGGCCGCTCTGAACTTGCGATTTGCTCCACGCCTCCGCCCACCGGACCTGGCCATTGGAAATCCAGTAGTGAGACCGGCATGGCAAGCTCCAACTCCCCACCGACGGCTCAATGGAAACACTCTTGCCATCGAAGATGAGCCGCCAGTCTGTCGGGCCCAGCGGCGTCACCACCTCGGCGCCGCAGCCGCAACAGCACTTGTGGGTCATCGTCCGGTACTCGACAGAAATGTACAGAACACCCTCCTCGATCTTCTCGGGGATGAACTCCACAAACTGGTGCTGAAGACGGGACTGCCTCATGTGTGCTCCTCGCTCCGAGTGAGGGCCTGAACCTCGATCCCGAACGTGCAGTGGTGTTCCTTGGTGAAGTCCATGTAGAAGCCAAAGTGCTTTTTCCACCTTATCACGGCCAACGCCGCGCTGAGCGCGTTCAGATCGGCGACTTGGATGTTCTTGGCGTACTCATCCTCAGCGCCCGCGTCGGCGAAAGGGATTCGTTGAGCAATGTGATCGCGGTGCTCGGGGGTGCTCGTGGTGATGCGCAGCAAACCACCGAGCCCGCCCTCGCTCATGTACACCCCCATCCCGGTATCGACAAAGGGAACATTCGCTTGATGCAGGCGGTCGATGATGACCTTCTTCGCCGGCCCGTCGTCGATGCAGATGAAGACGAAGGCCATGTGGTCCAGTTCCACGACGTTTTCCGCCGAGACGTGCACCGCGTGTGGGTAGATTCGCTTGTGCATCTTCGAGTAGATCGCCGCGAGGTATTCGACCTTTCGGGGACGTTTTTCGAGCTCGGCGAGGGAAGGCGCTCCCGGGGCGCGAAACGCGTTGTGCGTCAGGAAATCGTCGGCGTCGTAGAGATGGATCTGGTCGACGGGCGTCTTCGCCACTAGGTCAAGCACATAGGACCCAGTCCCACCCAAACCGATGATGGCGACCTTCGACAGCGCGAGCTTGTCAGTAAGCAGATCGATCTCTGCTCGACTCGATGCGGTGTCGACGTAGTGGAACGGCGACTTGTCCTCTTCATCGGGCACTGGCGGCGCGAACGTCTTCGCGGTGACCGTTGGATCCACTGACCTTGCCGGGCCCGTCAGGATCGCGCAGTAGTTCGTGATTTTGGTGTAGAAGTCAGGAAAGGGGACTGAGGGTCTTGCGGAGAACGTGTGCCGGACAGGGACTCCTTCGGCGAGGGTCTTTGCTTCGCTGCTGTTCCGGAGGCCGTGGATTTCCGACCCGTCGGCGCGGCACGGGTAGTCCCCGTCGAAGTGGATCACGTGATCCTCCGGAACCGCCGCCACTTCGCCAGCCAGCTTCAGCTTGGCCACCAACGTTCCTCGCTTCACCACCTTGTCGGCGTTGAGGTAGGGAACGTCGTGCACCAACAGGAACCCCGCTCGGATGCGGATGTTGAAGCCCTCGTGCCGAAGACGCGCTAGGTCCGGACTACGACCGATTAGTCTCTGTGACAAGGAACACCATCCCGCTCTTGATGTGAACCATCCCGCCCTCGACGAGTTCGCCCTCGGGGTTCTCGCGCGGTCCCCGGCTGTACTGCACCGTGTACAGCACGTCGGGGTCAGTCCGCACCGGGTCGAACGCCAGTGCGACTACCTGCAAGAACGTCAACGTCGTGGAATTCACGTGCTTCGGCCTGCCGTTCACGATCACGGTGATGTGGGGCTCGGGCCCGCCCTGGTTTCCGCCTTCGTTCTTCGCCATATGGGCCTCCTACGAGTGTTGTGCTATTATCCCGTTAGAGGATGGTAACCGGCGTCCTCATGGAGTCAACACCAACGGGAAAATGTCGTCCCGATACCGGATGGAGGCGTGCATGGATTTGAATCGCTACGTCGGCGAACGGATTCGCGACCTGCGCAACCGCCACGGAGGCCCCAATGGCATCTCGCAGGAGGCCTTGGCGAAGGCCCTGGGAACAGCGGCCAACACCGTTTCCCGCTGGGAGACGGGCACATACAAGCCGAGTCTCGAAGACCTCGACGCGCTCGGGCGGTTCTTCGGGGTTTCGATTCTGGCATTTCTGCCGCACGAAGCTGACCCTGCTGATGCCAAGGTGAGTGCGCTGCTGCGGGCAGCCCGAGACCTTCCCGAGGACGACATCGACGAGTTGCAGAAATACGCGGAGTACCGGCGTGCTCGGGCGCTGATGGGAGCCTCATCGGCGAAGAAGAAGGCCGGGCGCCCCCGCGCGCAACCGTGAATCCGCGTAGCAAACATCCCGTGGGAAGCAAATCGTGTGAATCGAGCCGCCTACTACAACTCCCTCAAGGACCTCGCCCGTGCCAAGCGCCTGCAATACGGCCTGACCACGCCTCGTGTGCAGCGATCCCACCTGCGTGCGATCTATCGCGACGAAGGCATCCGCATCGACCTCTGGCCGCACCGTCTGCGAGAGGTGCGCGGTGCTTATTTCAACGACGAAATCGGCCCGACCGTGATGCTGGTGAAGGGTCTGCCCGAGGACCCGATGGTCTTCACCATGGCCCACGAGCTCAAGCACCACCTGGTCGACCGCGAGTTGCCGGTGGCGTGCTGCAGCGACCGAAATGCCAACGAGCACATCGAGATCGGCGCGGAGATCTTCGCCGCCGAGTTCATTTTCCCAGAGGAGGAGTTCGCGGCCACGCTTGCGCGGCAGGGCGTCGCCGCCGGGAGCTGCTCGGCAGAAGACCTTGTCCGTCTGAAGCACGATACGAGAACCACGCTCAGCTATGCCGGATTGGCGAAGCGGGCCGTGTTCATGAACCTCGCTCTCCCCGCTGCCCTTGCCAACGTTCGGTGGAAGAAGCTTGAGGAGCAGATGTTCGGGGAGCCGCTTTACAAGCAAATCCAACGCAGGCGCTCACGCTACAGGTCGACTTAGTCAACCTCCTGGTCGGTGCTCAACTCCGCCTGCCGGAGCACGAGTTGGGTCGCATCCTCCGAGAGGTCTGGCGGATAACCGTATTTCGCCAGCATGCGGCGCACGTTCCGCCGGAGCGTCGCCCGCACCGACTCCCGCTGCGTCCAGTCAAGCTTGGGCATCTTCTTGACCATCTCCGCCAGTTCCCGCGCCATCAGCCGCAGCGTGTCCGACTTCATGACCGCCTTAGCCGACCCGTTCTCGGCGAGGGCGTCGTAGAACGCGGTTTCTTCATCGCTCAGCCCCAGTGCTTGGCCGTGCCGCTGCGCATCGCGCAGGTGCTTGGCCAGATCGATCAGCCGGGAGATCATCTCGGCGGTGGTGATGGCCTTGTTCGTATACCGCAGCATCGCGTCTTCGAGCGCCTCGCGGAACTTCTTGCTCTGCACCAGATTGGACCGCTCGGTGACGCGGATCTGGTCGGTGAGGAGCTTCCTGAGCGTCTCAAGGGCCAGGTTCTTCTGCTCGAGCGCCGCCACCCGGGAAAGGAACTCGTCGGAGAGAATGTCCAGGCGAGCCTCGTCAAGCCCGGCGGCCGCGAAAAGGTCGATGACCTGATCCGCGTCCACCGCCCCGCCGATCACCTGTCTGACCGCGGCATCAATGTCCCCGCGCCGACCAGCGCTCCCACCCCGCACATCATCTGCCAGCCGCTTGCGGATCATCGCAACGATGCGCTGGAAGAAAGCCAGATGCTCGACCACATCCTCTGTCTCCGGCCGCGGCACGGCGAGCGCGAAGGCCGACGACAGTTCCTTCACCAGCGTTCGGAACCGCTTCCACCCGTCCTGCTGCCCGAACACATGATCGATGGCTCGCAAGTAGACCGGCAACGCGCCCTGCGGCGCGGTCGCCAGCGCCGCGGCATAGTCACACCCGTGGAAGAACGACTTGAGCTTCTCGAACGCTGTCAGCATCGCCGGCACGGCCTCGTCCTGCACCTGACGCACCGCCTCCCCCGTGCCGCCCGCCTGCGTATACGTCGCGAGCGCGTCGGCAATCTGGTCGGCGAGGCCCAAAAGGTCCACGATCAGCCCGCCCGGCTTCTCGCCGTAGACGCGGTTGACCCTGGCGATCGCCTGCATGAGGTTGTGCCCGGCCAGCGGCTTGTCGAGGTACATGGTGTGCGCCGGCGGACAGTCGAAGCCCGTCAGCCACATGTCGCACACGATCACCAGACGCAGGTCGTCCGACGGGTCCTTGAACCGCTCGGCCAGACGCTTGCGTGCCGCCTTTGTGCGCATGTGCTGCCGCAGCGGCTCGGGGTCATCCGCGGTGCCCGTCACGACCACCTTCATCGCGCCCCGTTCATCGTCGGCGTCGTGCCAAGCGGGCCGCAGGGCCTTGATTGCCTCATACAGCCGCGCGGCGATGTCGCGACTCATGGTCACGACCATCGCCTTGCCTTCCATCGCTGAGCGCCGCTTCTCCCAGTGCTCGACGATGAACGTCGCCAGCCGGTCCACCCGCTCCGGCGCACCGACCAGCGCCTCCAGCGGCACACGAATCGGGTCCTCGATCTGGACGCCTCGCTTGTCCGCGGCGACAGCCCGATCAATTTCCGCCTCAGCTGCTGCTGCGCCCTGCTCATCGACCGTGAGTTTCACGATCCGCGATTCGTAGTACAGCGGCTTGGTCGCTCCATCCTCGACCGCTTGGCGGATGGGTGCGCCGGGCGCGTCAGCGTGCGGGCCACCTGCTCGCACTGTTCATTGGGCAGTTCCGGATTGAGCCGATGCACCGCCGTGATCAGGCGGTTGGTCAGCACCAAATGCGACGCACTCGCTCGCTCGCCCGCGTCGTCGATCGCCTTCGACCGGTCGAAGGCGACCGACAGATGCCCGCTGAACAAAAGGGGGCACTCAGACCAGGTCAGCACCGATCGAAAGCCGAGGCCCTTGCAACCGATGTACTTGTTCCGGTCGAGCTGCTTAGGGCTGCAGTCGCTGATGACCAGGGATTCCAGACCCCCTGCGGAGAAGGCGGACCCCGAGTTGGCGACAATCACGCAGTCGTCGAGTAGTTCGACCAGGAGGCGTCCCCCGGTGGAGTGCTCTGCGGCGTCGTCGGCATTCTGGAGAAGTTCGAGCAGCTGGCGCCCGCGATAGCCCTCGATGGCGGCGAGCTCCCTGTTCGCATGGCCCACGAGCTCCTTTGGCTGGCGGGCGTAGAGCTCAAGTTGGTCGGAGGCCAGCTTCGCCACCACTCCCTGTGCGGCCTCGACCGACGCGAAGTCGCGCGCCGAATCAGGTGCCGACGGCGGGGTGATCCCTGTCGCGGTGGCCTGTTGCGTCACTCCGGAACTCCTCAAGCGGTGGCCGGCCGATGCGTCCGGCAGTGATCGGCCCGGCTGTCGGCGGTCATTGTCCCGTCGTCCGTCGTCCCCGAGTTACCACATTACGGTAGCCGAAAAAAATCTCGCGACCGCGAGCGGGCTTCTGATCGCGGGAAGGCCGCAGTTGTTGTAGTCCAGCGTGGTAACCCGAGTTACCGAGTTACGCTCGCAAAACAGCGTGGATTCTTCCCGCGTCGCATGCAGCCCCACACCGGGCCAAGCGAGCGAGGAGTTCCCCGTGATCCAGCAAGACTCAATCGGAAAGGCAATGGACAGGAGCGATGAGGCGCATGCTGCGGAGGAGCATATCACGCTTTCGCAGGCGGCGAAACTCGCCCCGGGGCGGCCTTCGCCGAACTGCGTGTGGCGGTGGTGCCGCGAGGGCGTGAAGGCGGCCTCTGGCCAGCGCGTGCGGCTCATCCCTACCGAGGACGGGCTCGGGGACATCGAGTGCGAGTCGTTCCCGGTGGCTCACTCGCTGGGCGACGTCATGGCGGCGTTGGAGTCGCTGTACTCCGGCGAGCACGGGTACAGGACCGTCGTCATTGACTCGCTGGATTGGCTGGAGCGGCTGATCTGGAGCGAGGTCTGCGAGGACGAGCAGGCGCCGAGCATCGAGAAGATCGGGTACGCCAAGGGGTACGCCTTTGCCATCGAGAAGTGGCGGACGGTGCTCGGCGCGCTCGACGCCCTCCGCAGCGATCGCGGCATGACGGTGATCGTCATCGCCCACGCCAAGATCGAGAAGTTCGAGAACCCCGAGACGGTGCCGTACGACCGCTACTCGCCCCGGCTGCACAAGCTCGCCTCGGCGCTAGTGCAGGAGTGGACCGACGAGGTGCTCTTCGCCACCTACAAGGTGCTCACCGTCAAGGTGGACGAGACCTTCAACAAGGCCAAGCACAACGGCATCGGTACCGGTGAGCGGATTATCCGCACCGTCGAGCGCCCGGCGCACGTCGCCAAGAACCGGCTGAACCTCCCCGAGGAACTGCCGCTCGACTACCGCGTCTTCGCGGAGCACGTCGCCGCCTCGCGCGGCGAGTCCGCCCCCACTGCACCCATCACCCAGAACACCGACGCCGCGCCCAGCGAGGGCGCGGCCGCAACCAACTGAAAGGACTCTGACCAATGGCGAACCTGAACAACTTCGATGCGAACAACGTGGACCCCTCCGTCGCCCTCGACCCGATCCCCGCGGGCAAGTACATCGCCGTCGTCACCGAGACGGAGATGAAGCCGACAAAGGCCGGCGGCGGGAAGTACCTCCAGCTCACGTTCCAGATCATCGACGGCGAGTACAAGGGCCGCCTCGTCTGGGCGCGGCTCAACCTGGAGAACAAGAGCGAGATGACGGTCAAGATCGCGCGGGGGGAGCTCTCCGCGATCTGCCGTGCGGTCGGCGTCATGGCCCCGAAGGACTCGATCGAGTTGCACGGCGTGCCGCTGGAGATCAATGTCGGACTGAAGAAGCGCGACGACAATGGCGAGTTCACCAACGTCATCAAGGGGTACGCCAAGAAGGGCGGGAACGGCGGAGGCGGCGCTGCCGGCGCTCGCGTTCCTGCTGGCGTTGGCCCGGGAAGCACTCCGCCCTGGAAGCGGTGACACAAGGGTGGGGCATGGCTTGGCCGGGCAGGGCTCGGCAAGACGAGGCTCGGCTCGGCAGGGCGTGGCAGGACCCGGCATGGTTTGGCATGGACCCCGCCCGGGGCTTCACCGCCCGGGGCGGAATTGACAAGGAGATCATGGTGAGCACAGCAACGGCAATCGGGCCGGTCAGCAACGGCGGCAAGAGCACGATCGACGCGAGCATCCCGTACCGCGTGGAGTTCACGATCCAGGGCGATGCCGACCTCCTGTTCCACCGCTGGAACTGCGAGGCTGTCGAAGCCAAGGCCCGCTCGGCCAAGGGGTCGGCAGCCAAGAAGTCCGACGACGTCGAGTCCTACGTCTACCGCGACGATGAGGGCACGCT
This sequence comes from Phycisphaerales bacterium, assembly GCA_020849105.1. Taxonomy (GTDB): domain Bacteria; phylum Planctomycetota; class Phycisphaerae; order Phycisphaerales; family UBA1924; genus JADLGW01. Next base: position 12,426 of record JADLGW010000051.1, read on the forward strand.
CTGCCTCCCCGGCGAGTATGTGCGTCAGGCGGTGATCGCGGCGGCGAAGTTCCGTCAGGACCCGCGTTCGCCGCGCAAGAGCGCGCAGGACCTGGTGAAGGCGGCTGTGGTGAGCCTGACGCCACTGGCGGGCCTCGGAACGGGGTCCTGGGACTACGAGCACAAGTGTCGCGTACAGATCCAGCGCAACGGCATTACGCGCGTACGCCCGGCGATGAAGGCGGGTTGGGCCGCCACGTTCACGTTCATGGTCAACCTCCCGGAGTACGTCGCGCCCGAGATGATGCAGCGCAGCGACGCGAGAACGATCGACGCATCGCTGCCGGCACCATGACTCGCGCTGGTGTCACGTGTCCTTGTTGTGGTTTGCCGACCACGACAATGGAGGACATCCGGCTTGAGGGACGAGCCGGTCGGCTCGGTCAACAGCTGACCGCTGTGATGTACGAGGGAGTAGAGTCCCGAGAGTATCGGATGGCGACGCGTCATGAACTTGATCTACCGGAGGCCATCTCTGGTGAGCTCGATGCAGTGTTTGGGCGATCCCGCACGGCCGAGTTCGAGAGCCGCTGAAACCGACCAGCAGCAGGTCAATTTCATGCGACCTGTACGGCATCGACACGTTCGGCAAGGTCTTCACAAGTCGCCAGCAACTATCGCTAGGGATATTTGTGCGAACAACACGAGAACTCTGCAGCACTGCGGGCTCGGACGATTGGGCAGAGGCCGTCTACCGGCTGCTTTCGTTGAATGTCGATCGTGTTGCTGATCGTTCGAGTACATTCTGCCGTCCAGATCCGACCCCTACGCAAAGTGGCGTGATCAACACGTTCTCCAGATTCGCACTTCCCATCACGTGGGATTATATCGAGGGCGTACCGATCTCCGATTCCAGCGGCGGTTACATCCACAGTCTTGAATGGATTGCGAAGGTTCTCGAACACTTGGAGAGGTCAATTCCCCGCCAGGGACCCGCATGCGTACTTCGCGGTTCTGCCACGCTGTCGGTGGCGGGCGAGGGATACGACCTGATTCTCACTGACCCGCCCTACTACGAGGCGATCTCGTATGCGGACTTGTCTGACTTCTTCTATGTGTGGCAGCGGCGCTTGCACGATGACCTGACGGAATTCGAGAAGGAGTTGACCGACAAGGACGGGGAAGCAGTGCAGCATGTTCGTAGTGACAAGCGGCGATCAGAGGAAAAGAAAAAGTACGAGGACCGCATGGCAGAAGCGTTTGCTGCTGCGCATGCTTCACTCAAGGCAAGTGGCCGGTTCTGCGTCGTGTTCGCGCACAAGCAGCCGGATGCCTGGGAAACGCTCGTGGCGGCGATGATCAGGGCGGGGTTCGTCGTTGTCTCGTCTTGGCCCATCCAGACGGAAATGGGTAACCGTGGTCGCGCCATCAGCTCCGCAGCCCTGGCCTCTTCAGTGTGGTTGGTCTGTCGAAAGCGAGCCGCGAATGCACGACCGGGCTGGGACAACCGTGTTTTGGAGGAAATGCGCCAGAACATCGCCATCCAACTCCGCGAGTTCTGGGATGCTGGGATTAAGGGACCAGACCTCATCTGGTCGGCGATTGGGCCGGCTCTGGAGGCGTACAGCAAACACCCCGTCGTTCGCAAGGCCAACGAGCCCCACGCGACGATGAGCGTGGGCGAGTTCCTGACTCGAGTGCGCCGCATGGTGGTGGACTACGTCGTAGGCCAAGTGCTGACCGGCGAGAAGGGGTCGGACCTGGCCGCTGCCGACCGACTCGACGAGGTCACCGCCTACTACCTGCTCCATCGTCGCTACTTTGGCCTCGAAGACGCGCCCGTCGGCGCGTGCATCCTCTACGCCACTGCGTGCGGCCTATCTGACACGGACCTCGAACGGACGTGGACATCCTCTCCGGCGGAAAGGCACAAGCCGCGGACGAAGACCCGTTTGGGCTAGAAGACGAGAACGACGACGAGGACGCCGATGCTGACCCCGACGCAGATGAAGATGGGCGTGGGGGCAGCAAGGTCAAGCTCAAGGCCTGGAACCAGCGCAAAGGTCGGAGCTTGGGCTTAGAGGCACCCGAGGGCAAGGCCGTCCCGCTGATCGACCGCATCCATCGCCTTATGAATCTCTGGAAGAGCGGCGACCTGCACAAGGTGGACGAATACATCGATGAGCACAGCCTCCGCCGCAACGAACTGTTCAAGCGCGTGGTGCAGTCGCTGATCGAGCTCTCAGCCCCAACTGGGGGGGGCGGCGAGCGCTCGCTGCTGGAGAGCATCAGCAACCACATCGGCGCGAAGGGGGCGGTCCGCGACCGCGGCGCAGCGCTCTTCATAACCACACCCGCCAACGACTGATCGATCGAACCCACCCGCCGGCAAGACCTGGCCCGCTCGACCCGAGGTACGACAAAATGGCAAAGCAACCCTGGAAAGCCTGGCACGAGGTGGTCAAGCTGCGAGACGACCTCCGGTCGGGCGAGCTGCCCCTGCACATGTTCGCCGCGGACCTCTACGAGGTCATGATGCAGAACGGCAAGCGGCCGATCTATGAAAAGCCGGAAGAGTTCTTCGCCCTCACCTTCCCAACGCACAACCTGCGGAACCTAGTGAAGGATGTGGTGCTGCGGCTGGCAGGCAAGAACGACAAGGCGGTCCGCCAGCTCGAACTCACCTACGGTGGCGGCAAGACGCACACGCTGATCACGATGCGGCACCTGGTTTACGACCCGGCCAACCTGCCGGACCTGCCGGCAGTGCGGGAGTTCACGGAGACCATCGGCCAGGAGCCGCCGCAGGCGCGGGTCGCAGCCCTGTGCTTCGACAAGATCGACGTTGAGACGGGGTGTGATGTCCGCTCCCCCGATGGTTCGGTCCGCCGTCTGCGGCAGCCGTGGAGCATCCTGGCCTACCAGATCGGCGGCGATGAGGGTCTGAAGCTGCTCAATGCCAAGGGCGAGGCCGGAGCAGCTACTGGCTCGACGACAACAACATCCCCGAGAAGGACGGCCAGTTGCCCGCGGAGTGGAGGCTCGGCAATCGGCCGAACCTCACGCAGATGCAGTCCACGGCGGCGGAGCAGATCTCGGCTGACATCGTCAAGGCCAAACTGCTCGAGGAGATCGGCAAGACCAAGGCCCTGTCGTCCGGAGCGTCAGCGCTGGGCGTCCGTGTCCACACACTCCCAACGAAGCCCCGCGACATCGAGGACGACGGCCTGTTCCATTACGCCGTGCTGCCCCCGAGCTCCGCGTCGGATTCCGGCAAGCCCAGCGCAGAGGCCAAGCGTTTCCTCGATGAGACGACGGGCAGCGACAAGCCGCGTGTGTACCGCAACGCCGTTCTGCTCCTCGCTGCATCGCGTGAGGGCCTCGACGTGGCCCACGCGCGGGTCCGCGACCAGCTCGCGTGGGAGCGAGTCCTCGATGATCTGACCCCAAAGAACGATGAGGATCGCAAGCAGAAGGGCTCGGTCGATGTAGCGCGCTTGCAGACGCTGAAGATCCACATCGACAAGGCGCGGGCACGCGTGCCAGAGGCGATCCGGCAGGCATACTGCATCGTCGTGACGGTGTCGGAGAAGGACGAGGCCCAGGCGTTCAAGATCACCGTCACTGACGATCCGCACTTCGAGACGATCAAAGGTGATGCGCGTTCGCGCGTGCAGGACACCGCAATCACGGCGTCGCAGCGGCGCGCCGGCTGGCGGCGTCCGAGCATCCGGTCGTCCTCTCCGTTGGCGTCAAACCGGGGGAGATCTGGTCGATCGGGTAAGCGGCCCCAAACGGCGGTGCTCGCGGAGCACGCCCACCTGGGGCCGAACGGAATCGCATTGGACCTGGCCAGCGCCTTCCCCACCGCAGCGGTGGTGGAGATCAAGGGAGACGCCTGGATCACAGTGACGGCGGCGGCGAAACTGTTGCTCGACGACATCTCGGGGATCGACCTCGACAAGGCCAAGGCACGGGTGTCGAAGGCGGCGAACGAGGGGAAGTTCCGGACGAACGGCAAGAAGGGGGCTGCGCGGCGTATTGGCCGGGACTCGTTCAGTACCTGGCGGCTCGAGCAGCGCGCCAAGGACCTGGCGGCCTACAACTGACGCCGCCCGGGTGCGCGGTGCGCACCGCGCTCCGCCCCGAAAACGGCCGCAAATCGCCCCAAGGGCCGCATCGCTTGCAATCGGGAAACCCCGCCCGTATCGTGGTTTACGCGTTTCGGGCCCGGGCAAGGTTCCTCTGTCGATCCGGTGGTTGCGGGTTCGAGTCCCGTCCGCCTCGCTTGAAACCTCCGCGTTGGCAGCCGATGACACGGGTTGCCCAGGAGCGCACAAATCCCGACGTTTACGCGAGTTGCGGCGGCCTTCCGAGGCCGTCGCAGTGCGTTTTGCGGCGCTCGCGTTGTTGGCGGGCGATGACGCGGGATGGCCCGGATTGAACCCTGCGCGCGGCTGCGGGCGCTGCGATTCCTGGTCGCCTCCTGGCGCTATTCACAGCGCGGACTCCGGCGCAGTTCCCGCCCCGTTGGGCGACGTTGGCCCGTAGGCGCGATGCGCCGATGACCCCGCCCGTTGGGCCACTTCCCGCCCGTGAACCTGTGGCGGCAACGGCGGCCTCGTTGGCGACGCTGTTGGACAGGGGGAGCGCTGGTAGCGCGGCGAGTGCCTTCGACGTGCAGTTCGGGGAGCGCGGGTCAAACATCTGGCACTCCCATCCCCCCACCCACCCCGTGCGCCCCTCACCGCGCCATGCGTTCACTGGTTGCCGACGGGGAGCCATCCGTGACCCCGTCGCCGCCTCCGGCCGTTCGTAATGAACCCGGCGGAGCAAGGCCAGCGAGTGATCGAGGCGCACGGGGCCGGCAGGCTTGGCCGGCTTCGGCTGACGCCGCGTCGCGGCGGCGGGGCCGCGAATCAGGGGGTTGCGGGTGTCAGCGAGACCTGGAGCAGGAACACGGCGCGGGCGCCGGCGCCGCCCCGGACGTCGTGCCGGACCCCCGGGGCCATCGCGAGCAACTGGCCCGACGCGAGCCGGCAGGGCTGGCCCGCGGCGGTGACGTCCACCTCGCCCTCCAGCGCCTGGATCGTGACGATGCCGGCCGCGGCGTGCTCCGGCAGGCCGCCGCCGGGTTCGAGCACGAAGAGGGCGACGGTGCGGCCGCCGTGCTTGTACAGGGTCTTCTGCCGGTGTCCGTGGCGGTTGGCCGGCTGCTCGGCCTCCAGTGCCGCGGCCTCCGCGTGCAGGTCCAGCACCAGGTGGTCGGGCGCGAAGCGCTCGGCGGGCGCGGTGCGAAGCCGGTCGTCGCTCATGTCCCGGTCTCCTTTGTGGCGGGTTTGCCGCCCGATACCTGCCGCGCCCGCGCACCGGGGCGCCGCCGCTCGATGATCGCGGCCTCGTGCTCCATGGCGTCGAGGGCGCCGGGGTGTTCGCGCTGCACGACCTCGAAGAACTCGCGTTCTTCCCAGCGGATGTGGTCGTTCAGGAGCGTCCCGAGCCGCCGCATGGTTGCTGGGTCGCCGGCGATGGCCGCGGGGTCGGCCTCGCACCGGGCGGCCAGGCCCCGCAGGACGTCGTGCTCGCCCAGGAGCCGCCGCCGCAGCGCCGGGCTGCCGGTCAACGGGAGCAGCAGGCGTTCCTCATCGTCGAAGTGCTCGCGGATTTCGGCGTTCCAGGCGTCCACGAATGCCGCGACGGCGCGGGCGGCCCCGTCCTGCCCCGCGGCTCGCTGAAGGTTCCGGGCCTGGATCAGGCCGTTCATGTGCTCACGCGAGAGCGGGACCAGGGCGGCGTGGCGCTTCAGCGGAGGCGTCGGTTCCCCGTCCATCGGCTCATACTATTCACCATGGCCCAACCCGCTCCGCTGAACATCCTGGGACACGGGCACGGTCACGGCTTCGACGAGCCGCTGGCCCTGCTCACCGATTGCCACCGCCGCATCGAGATGTTCCTGGACGTGCTGCGGCGCGTGGCCCGTGAGTTTTCGGGGCGGCCGCTGGACGCGGCGGCGGAGCGGGCTGTGCGGACGGCCAAGCGATACTTTGCCGAAGCCGCGCCGAAGCACACGGCGGATGAGGAGGAGTCGCTGTTCCCGAGGCTGCGGGCCGCGGCGGGGGTGGCGGGAGGGGCGGGAGCGCATGGGGAAGGGGCCAGCACGGTCGCGCGGCTCCAGGATGACCACGCCCGAGCGGACGTGATGCACGCCCGGGTGGATGTGCTGCTGGGCGAATGGCTGGGGGAGGGCGGCGGCGCCCTGGCCAAGGGGAAGGCCGCGGAACTTTCGTCGCTGCTGGACTCGCTCGGCGACCTGTATGCCGGCCACATCCACACGGAAGAGGCGGAGGTCTTCCCGCTGGCGGCGCGGCTGCTGAGCGCCCCGGACCTGGCCGCGGTGGGTGCGGAGATGCGGGCAAGGCGTGGGCTGGGTGCGCCGCCGCACGCTCCGGGTGGGTGAACACGACGCGGGCACATTGGGAGTGGCTACCGGGAACTGCGCGAGGCCCCCGCGGGGCAGGGCGCTGTGGTCACGCGCGGGGCGCACGCCCACCGCTGGTGACGACGTGGTGGACCATCCCCGCGAGCGCCAGGGCCCACGCGGCCAGTGAGGCGAAGAAGAAGGCCGCGGGCAGATCGCGGAGCAGGGGCAGGTCCATGGCGCCGGGCACCCACCCCTCCGCGGCTCCCGGATCACCGAGGCCCGCCATGCGGGCCGTCGCGACGCTGTACATGCCCAGCGGGAACACGGCGCCCCAGTAGAGGGGGTCGTACCGCAGCGGGAACTTCTGCACGACGTGGCGCCACACACCCAGGATCAGCAGCATGGGGATCCACCATGTGGCCGTGGCCCAGAAGAGCAGCGTCGCTCCCTTGATGAACGGCAGCAGGTCGCGCACCAGCGGGCTCTCGCGCCCCGCGAGCACCAGCGTGGCCCCGGCCAGGGTGGAGATCGCCATGGCCCCCATGTTGATCCAGTAGGGCGGGGCCAGGTCCGACGGGCGGAAGGGGAAGAAGGCGTAGCGGTAGAAGATCAGCGAGATGATCCAGACGTACAGCATCGCCCCGCCCAGCCAGAAGAGCAACGCCACCAGCAGCAGTCCCTCGCGATGGGCCCCTCCCATCGGGTGGCCGGGCTCGAACGTGCCCGCCCCGCCGGCCAGGTGGGTTGCCAGCACCGAGACGGACTGCGTCGCCACGACGCTCAGCAGCCACCCGCCGGTGATCCCGTCGGCCAGCGACGGCTTCACCGATTTCACAGTCAGCGCGGTGAAGATGGTGTAGGTCAGCACGACCCACAGCACAGCCCCGACCACCCACAGCCCCCACGCGGCCCCGGGCGCGTCCTGGATCAGCAGCGCCTGCGACCCCAGCACGCACGACGCGGCGACCGTCGTGAAGAATCCGACGCCGCGGGTGTGGTCGTGCAGGTCCGCGATGAGGCGGACCGGGTGGAGCATGAGGCGCAGCAGCGTCAGCCCCCACAGGGCCGCGAAGAACGCCACGTTGAGCCACAGCATGGCGCGGGCGATCGCGGCGAACCCCTGCACCCACGCGGCCAGTGACACGATGCCCGTCGCCATGACGAGCGAGAAATAGGCCGGGTGCAACCCCGCGGCCGCACGGTCGAGCGGCCCGCCCCCCCAATGACCCCAGCCGCCTTTCACCGCGGCCTTTCCAGCAGGGCCAGGTACCGCAGAAGTCCAAGGTTCAGGAGGAGGCACACGATGCTGGCCCCGAGCGCGGGCCATGCCACGGCGTGATCCCCGCCCAGGAAGGCGTTCATGGTGGCGGTGAGCAACCAGAGTTGCATCAGGCCGATGAGCAGGACGATGCAGAGAATGCCGGTGACGATGGCGGTCCGCGTCTCGCCGTGCATCCGCCCGGCTGTCCGCGCGAACCCCGGGCGTGGAACGGGCGGTGCCTGCGTGCTCTGCCGGCTCATACGGTGCGCTCCTCAACACCCGTCGCGTAGACCGTGCCGTCGCGGACCTCGAGCGCCACGCGGTTGAGCGGGCGGCGCGGCGGGCCGGCCAGCGGGCGGCCGGTCGCAAGGTCGAACGATCCGTGGTGGCACGGGCACAGCAGCCGTCCGGACGCCACGTCCGGCGTCACGGCGCACGAGAGGTGCGTGCACTTGTTGCCGTACGCCAGGAACTCACCGTCCGCGACACGGACCAGCAGGCAGGTGTCGTGCTCGCCGGGGTAGGCGAACACCGCGGCCTGGCCGACGGCCAGGTCGTCCACCTTCGCGATCGCCCTGGGACCGGCGCCCCGGTCCCCGCCCTCCAGCGTCTTGAGGGCGATCCAGCCCTGGCCGGCGACAAACGACGCGCTGATGAGCACCATGAACTTCGTGAAATCCCGCCGCGCGACGTAGTTGTCCTCCGTGGTATCGATCGGGAAGTCGCGGCGCCACTTCGGCTGCTCCCGAGCCTGGCGGCCGTCGGGGGTCAGGACGCGGAGCCGCGGGTCGCCGCCCGGGATGGCCGGGGGGAGCGCGTCGGGCGGGGCCTGCGGCGTGATGAACTCGGGCATGGGCAACTCCTGGCTCAGGCGGTGGGCAGCAGGCCCAGCCTGACCGTCCGCTCGGGCGGGTCCTGGGCGAGGGCGGAGGTGACGTCGATGTGCTCGGGGAAGGCGCGGCGGGGCGCCATCATCTTCACCTTGGTCGTGATCGTCTGGTTGCCGAAGCGGAAACGGTCGATGGGGGCCGACTGGGGGCGGCGGGCCTCGATCTCCTCCCGGGTGCCGAAGAAGAGCGCCTGGCTGGGGCAGACGCTGGCGCACATGGGCTTCAGGCCGACCGACGAGCGGTCGTAGCACATGTCGCACTTCATCATCAGTTCAAACTCGACCTTCATCTTGGGCACCCCGAAGGGGCAGGCCAGCACGCAGTTGCTGCACGCGATGCAGCGCGGCTTGCGGGCCGACTGCACCACGCCGTCGGGGGTGCGCTTGATCGCGTCGGCCGGGCAGACCTCCGCGCACGTCGGCGAGTCGCAGTGCATGCAGATGACGGGGATGGTCTGCGTCGAGCGGGCCCGGTCCACCGTCTCCAGGTGGATCATCGTGTGCCCCTTGTGCGTGTCGCACTCGGTGCACGCCTGCACGCACGCCTGGCACCCGATGCAGCGGGAGGCGTCGATGTAGAAGTTGAGATGGCTAGGGACGGACATGATCGCGGCTCCGCCGGCGGGGTCGCCGGGTCAGTGTACGCGCCGGGGCCCGGCCGCGGCGGGCGCCCGCGCCCCGGCGCCGGGCGATCGCCGCGGGCGCGCCCGCGCCGGGCGCTTCTTCCGGTGCATCCACGCGGGGGCCGCCGGGGGGCGGCAGCCCCCGGCATGCGCGGCTCATGCTCGCTTCCACGCCACCCGCGCGATCGACTTGAACTTGGAGAGGCCGAGCTGCCCGCGCTGGTTGCGAGACTTCGATCCCGGCGCTGTCAGGGCCGCCGAGATCGCGGCCCGATCCGCCTCGTAGATCACCACCGGCTCGAAGTCCTCGGTCAGCACCACCACGAGCGCGGCGTCCCACTCGTCCCGGAGGCTGATCCTGCTGAGTCGCTGGCCGGGCTTGGCGTCGGGCAGGAGCACGCGGCCCTTGATCTGGAGCCGCCGCGTCCCGTTCGCGGTCTCCTGCACGGCATCGAACCCCTCTTGCCGAACCGGCGCACGCCGCAGCCCGAGCAGGCGGCACGCCTCGTACTCCGCAACCTCTCCCGTAATTCCCAGCGGTCTTCCGGTGCGGCGGCGATACTCCCCCGCGAGGGCTTTGGCCCGCTCCATCAGGTCCGCGATCGCAGCGGGGTCAACCCCGGCGCTGTGCCCGGCATGTCCCATGATGCGATGGTAACGGTTCCAACGGGCTTGTTTCCAAGCGGGGGGTGCCGGGGTGCGGTCCTGCGGACGACGCATCAACGCGCCCCCGGCATCGGCGTCTTCCGACGCTCAGCCCGCCGCGCCCGCCGCCAGGGCGACAAGACCGACCACCGCACCGACCGCCAGCGCCCCCTTCAAGCCGTCCGCCTGCGGGCTCCGGTGGTGGCCGGTCTTGCACCAGTACGCCAGGTGCTCGCAGTTGTTGTTGAACAGGTCGTACCGCTGCTCGCGGAGGCGAGCGAAGGCGAGCCGCACGGTCTCCCGCAGCGGCAGCGCGGCCCCGGGCGCGTAGGGCTTGACGAACGCGGGCCCGCGCGCGAGAAAGGCGTCGCGCCACACCCGCCGCACGGACAGGCGGGCCTCGCCCTTGCCGCCGTACTCGATGACGGTGCCGTCGCCCAGGTCGATGCCGTGGTGCTCGCCCCAGATGTACTTGATGAAGAGATGGTCGCCGATGGCCATGGAGCCCGTGCCTTTCTTGATGGGGGGTGCCGGGGGGCGGCAGCCCCCGGCATCTCACGCTGACCGCGACTCGATCCCGTTCCTCGCGTATTCGAGAATGTCAAGCGCGGGTGCGGTGCCCATTGACCTCAGCCGGTCGATGAGTCGCAGCACAAAAAGCGCAAGGGCGGCATTGGTGAGTTGTGAGTCGATGGCCGCCGAGTCCGGCTCCGTATATCGCACCTCAAACATGCCGTGCTGGGCCGAGCAGCCGAGGTCGAGGCGGCCCTCCTTCGAGGTCGTGTTGATGGCAGAAGTGAAGGGTGAGCCAAATGGTGGATTCCAATCGCTGTCCACGGTCAGCAGGCCACCCAGAATGTCGTGGAGTTTGTGCTTCACTTCCGTGCCGCGATTGGATTGGAACTGAATGCTTGTCCTGTGCAACGCTCGCACGCTGGCGATCTTGTCCGCCGCGTAGCGCATCTGATCGGTGTTCATTCCCTGCTTGACCTCGAACACCGCGTACACGCTTTCGGCGGGCACGTAGAGCGCGTCGCCGTAGTTCAGCACGAACGGCGAGTACTGCCGGTCATGGATCACGATGTCGATCTGGTCGCTGCACGCGCCCTTGGAGTCAATCACGAACGCCTTATTGACCTTGTACCGCTTGGGCAGGTGCTTGTAGAGCATCTCCATCCACTGCCGCTCGGACACCTCGCCCATCGTGGCATTGTGCAAGACCGTGCGTCGCGTGATGCCCAACTCGCACGCCAGCCGGTCGTGCAGGGCCAGGAACAACTCGTTGAGCGTGGGCTTACCGGCCATGCGGGCCTCCATGCGAGCCGGTGGACGCTTGTTCCCTGAACGGCGGCGTGGGCTTCAAGCCTTTGGCGATCTCAACCGCACGCGACCCGACAAGCCCGCTCTCGGGGAAGGCGTCGAGAACAAGCGTGGGGATAAGTCGCTGAGTCAGGTCGGAATACGTGAAGCCGTAGTGGCGACCGTGCGCTTCGCCGGTGGCATCGGCGAGGTGGCCGAGGTCGCGGTCACTGAACCCGCTGCCCGCAAGGCTCGCCCTCAACACCGCAAGCCGTTGCTCGTGGCTGGGACGCGCAAACTCGAACACGGCCGCCGCGCGGCGTCGCACAGCCGGGTCGATCGCATCCAATCGGTTCGTGCACATCACCACCGCGACGGGAAGGCGGTCGGTCGCGAGATCGTCGATCCCGCGGATGAGGGCGTTCACGCCCGCGCGGTCCTCATGGTGCATCTGCGCGGCCTCGCGGGATTGGGCGAGCGCATCGGCCTCGTCGATGAGGAGGATGATCCCGCGCCCGGCCTTGCCGTCGCCGCCCCGCGTCTTACCGACGGCCTCGCGGACCTGCTTGAACGCGCCGGAGATGAGGCGGGTCATCTCGCCGACCGCGCCGCTGCCGCGGGCATTGAGACTCAGGGCGTACAACTCAACCCGCACCTTAGCGAGTTTGGCCACTTGGTTCCCAAACGAGCGGGCGAGCGCGGTCTTGCCGGTGCCCACATCGCCCGCATGGACGAAAAGCGGCGGGCGGGAGTGGAAATACTCGACGGCGGCGAGTTCGCCCTTGTGGTGCCTTTTGTTCCAGTCGCGGAGTTGCCCCGGATCAACCAGCAGGAGCGTTTCCTTGACAAGCCGTTCCTTGTACACGTCCAACCCAACAAGCCGGTCGTAGTCGGCTTGGCCGCGTGGGTCGGGAAGTGTGACAACATCCTCGAACAAGTCGGCGTGGTTCAAGAGACACCCCCGAGCACGGCACGGCGCACGCCGCCGCCGCCAGAGATGTACGACTTGTCTTCGATCCAGCCACCCGGCGCCTTGGGCTCCTCGCCGGACACGCGCTGAATCGGCAAGCCCGCCTTGTACCGAGCGCGGGCGTCCTCGCTGAGGTTCCACCATTTCTGTGAATATGTCAGGTAGGACGTGAAGTACGCCCCGGAGGTTTCGACCCCGCGCTTGACCGTGCCGGAACGGTCACCGTCGCCGGTTGTCCCCAGCGACAACGCCGTGTACCGAAGCGTGGCGGGCAGCCATGCGCCGTCTTTCTTGAACCCGTACATCACGGTGTCCAAATACCCGTCGCTCAGGAGCGAAACGAGCTCGCCCAAATAGTTCTCGATGTCCTGGTCGGAGGGGCTGCCGTACGCCTGTTGCATTTGGCGCAAGTCGGCAACCACCTTTCCCCCTACACGGCGGGCATCGGAAGTCGTGAATGTCGAGGTCATCGTGTACGTCTGCGTCATGCATTACCCTCTGAAGGAAGTTCCCAACACCACCCGCCACATGGCGACGGCATCGGCCTTGGTCGATGCGGTGTGGGCTTCGTTCAGGGCGTTCAGCGCGTCCTGCGCGGCATCCACGATGAGTTTGCGATTGGTTTCAGTGTACTGAGAGGAGACGTTGTTCTTGGCGTTCACAGGGTCGAAGATCTCCACCACGCCCGTCGCCGTCGCGGGTAACTCGCTCGGCTGGTAGTAGTCCTTGAACGCGATCCGCTTCTTGAGACCCGTCGAGACGATGTAGTTGAAGAACGCCTCCATCGCCTTGCGATAGTCGGAGAAGTCCTGCCCGCCGTCGGCGAGGTGGGCGCAGATCAGTTCGACCATGAACGACTTGAACCGGAAGTTCGCGTCCTTGGCCTTCTGCTCGGCGGCCCACCACTTGATAAGGCGGACAACCTGGGCGAAGTGGGTCTCGTGCGCCGACTTGCGCTTGCGGATGAACTCCAGATGCATCGGGATGCTTGTCATCAGCGTCGAGCCGTCGTCCTGCGAGACCAGCAAGCCCCGGTCCTTCGAGTCACCCTCGTAGAACACGGGAACCACATCAATCTCGATCCCGGCGGTTTTGTATTCGATCCCGACCGAGTAGGTCTTGGGCTTGATCTGGTCCGCCGACATCTGCGGGTACGCTTTCCGGAGCCGTTCGGCGATCCAGTTCAGCAACCTCGCATCAACCTTTTTCTCGCCCTCGTAGGTGATGTACAGCGCGACATCGACATCGCTACACGTCTTGAGTGCGGTGCCCTTCGCCAGACTGCCGGAGAGGTACGACTTGGCAAGGCCGCACGTCGGATGGCCCTTCATGTACCGCGCCAGTTGCTCGCGGAGCGCGCCGACCTTCTCTCGGCGCTCCTTGGCGGTCTCGGCGTCAAGGTTGACGCGCTCCTCGCCGAAGCGGCGGATGTCGGCGTAGGTGATGGGAGGATCAATGTGTGCGGAAGTAGGCGTCGGCATTCTGCTCGGACTAAGGCAACCCCCGTGCCAGCCGCCCGAGAACCACCACGCGCGCGAAAGCACGCCGCCGGGTGGCGTTTCGACGACCTTTGCAAAGGATAGAATGATTCCCCAGACTGCCGCGCGGTGAGTACACGCTTACAAGACTGCCAAATCGGCAGCCGGGCGCACCTTCACCGCTCATTGGTCAACCCGCGAGGGGCAGAACAATATCGGCTTGATTCAAAGTGTCAATACAGAAACGTACAGGAACACGCACAAGTTCGCGGCGACCATCGCAGCGACGCCGCATTCCCGCGCAATCCTCGTTGAGGTGGTCGCCGCCGATGCCGGGGGCTGCCGCACCACCCCTCGTCGCCGCGCGGGGCGGGCACCCCCCGCCCGAGCCTCGGCGTGCCCCGCGCCCGCCCGCGCGCGGCCGGTTCGCGTGCCCGAATCGGCGTGGCCCGCATCGGCGGGCGGCGCGGATGTCCGGTTGCGCGGCGTTCGCGGCGTGATCCGGCTCGCGTACGCGGCCTTTCGGGTCGCGCGGGAGTTCCTCCACCTCGCTCGGACCTGCGGGACCGGCATCCTCAGGAGCGTGCCGGCGCCGGCGTCGGCCATGAACAGCGAGGACGGTGGAGCAGGATTGTGATCGGCTCTGAACGCCCCGACGGGGCGAGTCTTGGCCCCGGAGGGGCCGCGGGTTGTAGCCACGGGTGGAGCGACGCCGCTTTGGGCGTCGCGCAACCCGTGGAAGCGTGATCCTCGTACTCTCTTCCCGCCCCGGAGGGGCGGAGGACCGCATTCACTCGGCGAAGGAACCGCGATGCCCGGCACCTACTCCCAGATTCTGCTCCACATCGTCTTCTCAACCAAACACCGCGAGCCGTGGATCACCGCCGAAGTCGCCGAGCGCTTGTATCCATACATAGGCGGCATCGTCCGGGCCGAGAAGGGCGTGCTCTACGACATCGGCGGCGTCGAGGACCACGTTCACATGTACCTGCGCTGGCGGCCCGACGCGGCCGTGTCGGACCTGATGCGCACGGTCAAAGCGCGGTCGAGCAAGTGGGTCCACGACACGTTCCCCGAACTCGGCGCGTTCGCGTGGCAGGAGGGGTATTCGGTGTTCTCCGTCAGCAAGTCGCAGGAGGGCGCGGTCAAGGCGTACATCGCCGGTCAGCACGAGCACCACAAGAAGGAGGACTTCAAGTCCGAACTCCTCCGGATGCTCCGGCTGCATGAGATCGAGTTCGACGAGCGATATGTGTTCGATTGAAGCACCTCTTCGACCCCGGAGGGGTCGCGGGGTGTGGCCACGGGTGGAGCGAGGCGGCTCTGAGCCTCGCGCAACCCGTGGAAGGGTGGAGCGGCGGCGCGGCGCAGCCCGCCGACGCGGAACCCGTGGAAAGCGGGCGCACGGTGAACCCGCCCCGGCAGGGGCGGAGGAAGTACCGGGTTCATCCGCGCCAACCGCGCCGCACTCGATTCCGCTGCCCCTCCGGGGCAGGTGAGAGGAACCGAACTCGCTTCCACGGGTTGCGCTCCGCCCGCGAAGACGCGGGCTGCGCTCCACCCGTGGCTACATTCCTGCGCCCCTCCGGGGCCATAGATGTGCAACTTGGACGCCAAGGCCGCCCTCCGCCCCCCGTGGCTCCATTCCGGGGCGAAGAAGCGCCCGCCCGCGCGGCCCGGGGCCATGCCGGGGGGCGGCGATGCGGGCCCAGCGTGTGCCCCCCGCGCACGCCGTCCGCCCCGGCACGGCGGGCGGCAGGCGGGCCCCGGCGGCGGTTACAACTCGCGGAACCTGGCCGTGAAGTGCCGCAGCGAGGGTGGCGCATCGATGATTTCGAGCGGGCGCAGGCGTTGGCGGTCCTGGAACACCTCCGCCGCGGCCTCAACGACGTAGTCCACATGGCTCTGCGTGTACACACGCCGGGGGATCGCCAACCGGACCAGTTCCATGGCCGGGCGGCGGCCGTCCTGCCCGAACATCACGCTGCCGATCTCGCAGGCCCGTATCCCCGCGTGGCGGTACAGGCCGCACACCACCGCCTGGCCCGGGAACCGCTCCGGCGGGATGTGCGGGCAGAAGGCGGCGGCATCGATGTAGACCGCGTGGCCGCCGGGGGGCTCGACGATCTTGATCCCCGCGGCGAGCAGTTTCTCCCCCAGGTAGCCGACGCAGCGGATCCGGTACTCGAGGTAATCTTCATCGACCACCTCCTCGAAACCCTGGGCCATCGCCTCCAGGTCGCGCCCGGCAAGCCCGCCGTAGGTGACGTAGCCCTCGGTCAGGATGAGCAGGTTGTTGGCGCGCTGGGCCAGCAGCGGGTCGCGCAGCAGCAGCAGCCCGCCGATGTTCACGAGGCCGTCCTTCTTGGCGCTGATGGTCGCCCCGTCGGCCAGGTCGAACATGTCGCGGACGATGTCCCGCACCGGCCGGTCGGCCTGGCCCGGCTCGCGCAGTTTGATGAAGTAGGCGTTCTCGGCGAAGCGGCAGGCATCCAGGAACAGCGGCAGGCCGTGGCGCGTGCACACCTCCCGCACGGCGCGGAGGTTCTCCAGGCTGACCGGCTGGCCGCCGCCGCTGTTGTTGGTCACCGTGACCATCACGACCGGGATCCGCTCCGGGCCGACCTCCGCGATCAGCCGCAGCAGCGCCGCCACGTCCAGGTCGCCCTTGAAGGGGTGGCGTGACGCGGGGTGCCGGGCCGCCGGGATGGGCAGGTCCACGGCCCGCGCGCCGGAGTGCTCGACGTTGGCCCGCGTGGTGTCGAAGTGGGCGTTGCTCGGCACCACCTTCCCCGCGCCGCCGAGCAGTTCGAACAGGATCCGCTCGCTGGCCCGTCCCTGGTGCGTGGGCAGGATGCGGTCGAAGCCGGTGAGCCCGCGGACCGTTCGCTCGAGCACGTACCAGCTCTTGGCGCCGGCGTAGGACTCATCCCCGCGCATCACGCCGGCCCACTGCTCGCTGCTCATCGCCCCCGTGCCGCTGTCGGTAAGGAGGTCGATGAGCACGTCCTCGGCGCGCACGGCGAACACGTTGAAGTCGGCCCGCCGCAGGATGTCCTCGCGCTGCGGGCGCGTCGTCCGGCGGATGGGCTCCACAACCTTGATGCGGAACGGCTCGATGATCGTCTTCATGGCTCGGGCCCCCACGGACGCCGGTGGTCATCCCCGGATGCGGCGTACGGCGCTCGGTCGGCGCCGATTGTAGATATCTGCCTCCATGAATCCACGACCATGCGCGAACGCCGGGGCGTGCGCCCGGCGGGCACCGGTTCCACCCGCGCTCACGCCAGGCGCCGGAGCCGCCCCCTGCGCTTCACGAGGTTCTTGTAATCCCACTGGATCCGGATCGCCTTGTCCAGCCAGCGTGCGAGGTCCGCGGCGGGGATGTCGCCCGCGTCCGTGAACCGCGCTTCGGCGGCTCTGAACGTCCCTTCTGGCACCAGGCCCGGCTCATCGAACGACTGCCCGCTCCAGAAGAGCAGACGCACGCAGCCCCTGAGCGTGCTGTATCCGACGATGGGGTTGCCGTCCATGAACCAGACGGGGTGGCGGTGCCAGACCTTGCACGTCACGCCCGTGCGACCCTTGGGGCCGGAATAGTGCGCGTCGATGGCTCGGGCGAGCCGGCCGCAGATGCGCCTGTCCGGGGCGGACTGGGCCGCGTTGTACGCCGCGATGTCCTTCGGGAGGGGCACTGCGCTGCGCAGTCTACGGGGCGGCGCGATGGACCGCCGCATCCGTGCCGAACAGCCGCGGCGAGGTGAACGCGGCCCGCCCTGTCACGTGCCCGCCGCGCCGTGGCGCGGGGGCTGGTAGGTCCCGGGGACGCTGCGGAAAGCGATGGCGAGGCGGTTCCACCCGTTGATGGCGACCACGGCCATCGTGAGGTCCACGAGTTCCTTCTCGGAGAAATGCTCGCGGGCCGCGTCGTACAGCGCATCGGGCGCACGATCCCGATGGATCAGTGTGACGCCCTCCGTCCAGGCCAGGGCCGCCCGCTCGCGGCCGGTGAAGAACGGCGTCTCCTGCCACGCCGAGAGGGCGTAGAGCCGCTGCTCCGTCTCGCCCGCGGCCCGGGCGTCCTTGGTGTGCATGTCGATGCAGTAGGCACAGCCGTTGATCTGCGACGCCCGCACCTTCACCAGTTCGAGCAGGCTGTGATCCAGCCCGCACCCACGAACGTACTTCTCCAGGGCGAGCATGGCCTGCCCGGCCCCGCCGCCCCCCGCGCCCGGCGATACCTTGAAATAGTCGATCCGCTGCTGCATGGCTTCCTCCCGTGCTCGGCGTGCTCCAACCCCCGCCCGAGATTCATCCTTGGCGCGCCGACCGGGCAGGGGCGCGGTTGTGCACGCGGCCCAGGGCGGGCGTCCGCCGGGCCTGCGCGGGCGTGAACTCCGGCGCGGCCCGTTGACATTGTGCAACCATGTGGTATACTAAACCTCATGGTTGTAGATCAGTCACCCCGGCTGGACCTCGTCTTCCACGCCCTGGCCCACCCGGCGCGGCGCGGGATCATCCGGCAACTCTCCGGCGGGGAGCGCAACCTGAGCGAACTCGCCTCGCCCCTGCGCATGACCTTCCCGGCCGCGACCAAGCATGTGCGCGTGCTGGAACGGGCCAACCTCGTCCGCCGGCGCGTGGTGGGGCGGCAGCACCTCTGCCGCCTGCACGCGCCGCCGCTGCGGGATGCGGCGCTCTGGACCGAGCAGTTTCGGCGCCACTGGGAGGCCCGTTTCGGGGCACTGGACGCGCTGCTCGAAGAGATGAAGGGCGGAGCGACGGCGCGCCGCCCCCGCCGCTGAACGTCTCACCGGCGGTCGTCCGCTTCACGCCGTTCACAAGGATCGCGCCATGAACCTGCCCCCCGGCCTGAACATCTCCACCCCGACCGGCACCACCATCGTCCTGACCCGTGCGTTCAACGCCCCGCGCCGCCTGGTGTGGGAGGCGTTCTTTACTCCAGACAGGATGCGACGCTGGATGCTGCCGCCCCCGGGCTGGACGCTGGGCGTGTGCGAGTGCGACCCGCGACCGGCGGGCGCGCTGCGGCTGGTGTGGACGAGCGCCGAGGCCGACCCGGCGGGCTCGCTCCTGGGCGTGTTCACCGAGGCGGCGGCGCCCGAGCGCATCACGCACACGGAGGTCATGCTGCTGGGCTCGGGCCAGCCCATCGGCTCGCAGGTCGAGACGCACGAGTTTTCCGAGAAGGGCGGCGTCACCACCATGCGGATCACGCAGGTGTACGCCACCAGGGAGGCCCGCGACGGGTCGCTCGCCTCGGGCATGGACCAGGGAATGGAGGCCGGGTTCAAGGAACTCGACGCGCTGCTCGCCGGGCACGCGTGAGGCACGCGGGCGCCGCGACCGAACCGATCACCGCCGCGGCGATCGGGATTACCGTGCGCGACCCCCATGGGACGCCCGTCACGACGCCGGCGACGCGCCCGCGGGCGGTCGTGCGCGCGGGGGAGCGGCTCACGCACACGCTGCGCCTCACCGACGAATCCACCCCCACGCGGCGCGCCCGGCCCCGGGGCGTGCTGGGCGCGGAGGTGTGGGTGAAACTCGTGGATGCGGGGACGCCCGCGAACTCGCCCATCACCGCTTCGCTGGGCGACCCCGCGACGTTCGGCTTCCTCACGATGGCGACCAGGCCGAGCGTGACCGCGAGTTTCCCGACGGCGGCGGGGGGAAGACCGCCGTCTACATGCTCCGCTGGGTCAACACCCGCGGCGAAAAGGGGCCGTGGAGCGAGGTCACGACGGCGACGGTGGCGGCGTAAGACTCCGCTGCGCGGGAAGGAACAAAGCCGAAGACTCGCTTCTTCGCCCCAACGGGGCGATGGGCTGTAGCCACGGGTGAAGCCCGCGCTTCGCGGGCGCAACCCGTGGGACAGGTCGCGCATTGTCAATCCTGCCCCGGAGGGGCAGAGGAAGCGGCTGATCTCGCGGCGGCTCAGTCGAACACGTACTTCTCGTCGAACTCAATCTCGTGCAGCCGGAGCATCCGGAGGAGTTCCGACTTGAAGTCCTCCTTCTTGTGGTGTTCGTGCTGGCCTGCGATGTACTTCTTGACGGCCTCTTCCTGCGACTTGCTGACCGAGAAGACCGCGTATCCCTCTTGCCACGCGAACCCGCGCAGAGACGGGAACTCATCGTGAAGCCACTTGCTCGACCGTGCTTTGATGGTGCGCATCAGGCCCGACACCGACTCATCGGGCCGCCAGCGGAGATACACGTGGACATGGTCCTCTATGCCGCCGATGTCGTAGAGCACCCCCTTTTCGGCTCGCACGATGCCGCCCATGTAGGGATACAGGCGTTCGGCGATATCAGCTGTGATCCACGGCTCGCGGTGTTTTGTGCTGAAGACGATGTGGAGAAGAATCCGGGAGTAGGTGCCCGGCATCGCGGGCCCTTCGCCGGGTGGATGCGGCCCTCCGCCCCTCCGGGGCGGGAAGAGAGTACGAGGACCACGCTTCCACGGGTTGCGCGTCGGCGGGCTCCTCCGCGCCGCCGCTCCACCCGTGGCTACAGCCCGCGGCCCCTTCGGGGCCAAGAGTTGCCCCGTTGGGGCGTTCAGAGCGGATCACAGTCCGGCTTCGCCGTCCTCGATCTGCATCGCGGATGCGGGGGCGAGCGCGTTTCTGAGAATGCTCGTCCCGTACTTCCGGGCGATGTGGAGCACTTCTTGAGCGCCCAGCTCGGTCCAGTCGGCATCCTGCACCAGCGCAGCGACGATCCGAACATCGGTTGCGTCATTGCCCACGCGGGCACTCAACGCTTCATACTCAGCAACGAGCGACTCTGTGATCAAACCCGGCATAGGTTCTTCTCCGCGCGTCTGCGTCGTGTGAAGACCGGGAGCATGTTACCCTGGTGGAGCATGGCCGATGCTCCGCCGCCGCAAGCCCGGCACCCACTCGCCCGAGCGTACTACGCGGCGAGCATCGACGCTTTTCGAGCCGATAATGACGAGACGATCCTTGGTCGTCTGGCTGCTTCGTCTTCCTTCGCCATCGAGCCCACCCAACGGGACGCGTGGCTGGCCCAGATCACCATCATGCGTGCCGCGCTCGCCCAAGCGCCAGGGCAGGGCCTGATTGCTTTCGAGTTCGCCGTGCCGCGGATGGGTAAACGGATCGACGTGGTGCTGGTTCTGGACGCAGCGGTATACGTTCTGGAGTTCAAGGTCGGACAGCGCGAGTTCTCGTCCGATGCGCTCCACCAGGTTTGGGATTATGCGCTGGACATGAAGAACTTTCACAGCACCAGCCACCGCGTGACGATCGTTCCGGTGCTGGTGGCAACGGCTGCCGAGGATCGCGGCGTGCAAGCGGTGATCACGAGCGACCACGACGGGGTGGTGCGGCCGCTGCGAGCGACCTCAGGCGCGCTGGCCGAGTTGCTACGCACGGTTGGGGTGTGGTGCGGGGGGACAGCGATCGACGCGCGACAATGGGCCTCGGGAAGGTACAGCCCTACGCCCACGATTATCGAAGCCGCGCTGGCGCTCTATAGCGGTCACAGGGTGGAGGACATTTCACGGCGTGAAGCCGAGGCCATCAACCTGACTCAGACGACGGCGCAGATCGACGCGGTCATCCGACAGGCCCGCGCGGCCCAGCACAAAGCCATCTGCTTTGTGACGGGCGTTCCGGGTGCGGGCAAGACGCTGGTGGGTCTCGACGTGGCGACGAAGCATCACGACAAAGCCAGCGAACTCTACAGCGTCTTTCTCTCCGGCAACGGTCCGCTGGTCAAGATCCTGTGCGAGGCGCTGGCCCGCGACCGCGCGGAACGATCACAAGCCTCGGCCAGGAGGGTCACGCTCGGCGAAGCTCGCAGCGAAGTGCGGGCATTCATTCAGAACGTGCACCACTTCCGCGATGAATGCATCCGCGATAGAGCCAAACCGCCCATCGAACACGTCGCGCTGTTTGACGAAGCCCAGCGAGCATGGAACAAGGAGCAGACCGCAGCGTTCATGCAGCGTAAGAAGGGGCACGCCAACTTCGCCATGTCGGAACCGGCCTTCCTCGTCTCGTGCATGGATCGCCATTCAGACTGGGCGGTGATTGTCTGTCTCGTGGGAGGCGGCCAGGAGATCAACACCGGCGAGGCCGGGATCGGGGAATGGCTCCGGGCTATCCGCTCCGACTTCCCGCATTGGCACGTGCACTTGTCGCCCCACCTCACAGATTCTGAGTACGCGGCGGGCGACGCGCTCGGGCTCCTTGCCGGGCACGCGCACGTGCAGACGCACGACAGTCTGCACTTGTCCGTGTCGATGAGATCGTTTCGGGCCGAGCATGTATCGGCGTGGGTCAAGGCCGTGCTTGACATCGACGGTGCAGCGGCAGCGAGGGCCTTTGCAAGCATCCGCGATCGGTACCCGATCGTCCTCACTCGGGATCTCGGCAAGGCCAAGGCGTGGGTGCGCGAGCGCGCCCGCGGCAACGAACGCTACGGGTTGGTCGTGTCGTCGCAAGCGCAGCGGCTGAAGCCGCACGCGATCGACGTCCGCGTGGACCTCAACCCGGTGCATTGGTTCCTGCACCCGCGTGAGGACGTGCGAAGTTCGTACTACTTGGAGGATGCCGCGACGGAGTTCGACGTTCAGGGGCTTGAACTCGATTGGGCCTGCGTGGTCTGGGATGGCGACTACCGCTACTCACCCGGCGGCTGGCAGCACTGGAGCTTCAAAGGAAGTCGCTGGCAGCGCATCAACAAGGCCGACCGCAAGGCTTACTTGAAGAACGCGTACCGCGTTCTCCTCACGCGCGCACGACAGGGCATGGTGCTCGTGGTTCCCGGTGGCGAAGCGGCGGACCCGACACGGGCCGCAGCGATGTACGACGCGACGTTCGAGTACCTGCGAGAGTTGGGCGTGCCGGTACTGGCATGAACCGCCGGGGCTGCCGCCCCCGGCACCCCCGCTCAAGGCCGTTGGAGCGCACGACCGGCGCGGCGGGCGGTCTTGCTCCGGGCAGGGAGAGGTGCGGAGAGGGCGGCACGCCCTCTCTGCATCAGGGACCAGGCCATCTAGAGAGGATCGGGGAGCGTCCAACGCGCACGGAACTGCGTCCGCCCCATCACCTCGGTCGTGCAGGGCTTTCCCAAGACCACCGATGCCGACGACGCTCCGGCGCGGCTGGAAGCCCGGCCCGCGCGCGGTGGCGATGCCCCGAGCGGGATGGGGGTGCCGCGGGAAGGGCGGCAAGCCCCTCCCCGGCGTGCGCGGCACAAGGTCCATGCGATTGGCGACGGCGGAAATCGGTGTTCGGCTCGGACGCGTCGTCCTACCCCTGCTGCGGCTCCAGCACGCCCGCCCAGTCCGGCGGCTTGTCCGCCTTGCGGATGCGGACGGCGCACGCCTTGTACTCCGGGATCTTCGAGATCGGGTCCTGGGCGGAGATCGTCAGTTGGTTCACGCTCTTGCGCCCCGGCCAGTGGTACGGGATGAAGATCGTGTCCGGGCGGATCGTCGTCACGACCATGGCCCGCAGCGTGCAGTCGCCGCGGCGGGACTCGGCCGTCACCCAGTCGCCGTCCTTGATGCCCAGCGGCCCGGCCAGTCGCGGGTGCATCTCGATCCGCGGCTCAGGGTACTGGTCCACCAGGGGGCCGATGCGGCGGGTCTGTGTGCCGGAGAGGAACTGGCTGACGACGCGCCCGCTCGTGAGGATCAGCGGGTAGTCGGCGTCGGTGTCCTCGGCGGGCGGGGTGTAGGTTGACACGTTGAACCGGGCCCTGCCGTCGGGGAAGTAGTACGGGCCGGCGCCGCGGGCGACGGAGTTCCACGAGCCGGGCTCGAACAGCCGCGGCGTGCCGGGCAGGTCGGCGGGCTTCCCGTCTGGCGACTCGCTGTAGCAGGGCCAGAAGACGCCGTATTGCCGCTCGATCTTCTCGTAGGTGATGCCGGAATAGTCCGCGACGCCGCCCTTGCTGGCGGTGCGCAGTTCCTCCAGGATCGCCCCCGGCGAGTCGAACGTGAAGCCGTGCGGGCGGCCCAGCGCGGCCGCGATGTCCTGGATGATCCGCCAGTCCTGCCTCGCCTCCCCGGGCGGGTCCACGGCCTTGTTGATCTTGATGACGCGGCCCTCGGCCTGGGCGACGACGCCCTCGTCCTCCTCCTGGAGCGAGCCCGGGAGCACCACGTCGGCGAACCGCGCCGTCTCGCTCAGGAAGAAATCGATGGCGACGTAGAAGTCGAGTTTCTTCAGGGCCCGGGCGACGAAGTTATTGTCCGGGAGCGAGACCATCGGGTTGAAGCAGATCGAGATGAGCCCCTTGATCTCGCCCCTGTCGATCTTGCGGAACACCTCGTAGCAGTCCACGCCGGGGCCGGGCAGGTCCGGCTCGGCGATGCCCCAGACCTTCGACACGTACGCGCGGTGCTCCGGGTTCGAGATGTCGCGCATGCCGGGCAACTGGTCGCACTTCTGCCCGTGCTCGCGCCCGCCCTGCCCGTTGGCCTGGCCGGTGATGGTGCCGTAGCCGCAGCCCTCGCGCCCGATCCGCCCCGACGCCAGCACCATGTTGATCGCGCCCAGCACGTTCTGCACGCCGTGGCTGGAGTGCTCGATCCCCCGGGCGTGCATGAGGAAACTGGTCCTGGCCGTGCCCCACCACTCCGCGGCCTGGCGGACGAGGCGCTCGGGGATGCCCGTGACCTCCGCGGTGCGGGCGGGGGTCCAGTCGCGGACGTGCTCGGCGACCCTGTCGAAACCGACGGTGAACGTCTCGATGAAGGGCCGGTCGATCCACCCCTTCTCGATCATCAGGTGCAGCACGCCGTTGAACAGGGCCACGTCGCGCCCGGACTTGATCGGCAGGTACAGGTCGCAGGTGCGGTTGAGCGGCGTGATGCGGGGGTCGACGGTGATGATCCGGGCCCCGTTCTCGCGGGCCTGCCAGACGTACTCGGTCGTGATCGGGGCGCATTCGGCGACGTTGGCGCCGCTGATCCAGACGACCTCGGCCTTCGGGATGTCGCTCCACGGGTTGGCCGCCCGGTCGATGCCGAACGCCTTCTTGTTGCCCGCCCCGGCGCTGACCATGCACAGCCGCCCGTTGTAGTCGGTGTAGGGTGTCTTCAGGCAGACCCGGGCGAACTTGCCCATCAGGTACGCCTTCTCGGTGGTCAGCGACGCCCCGCTGAGTGACGCGATGGACGCGTGGCCGTGCTCCTTCTGGATCCGCGCGATCTCCGCCGCGACGCGGGTGATGGCTTCCTGATAGCCCACCGGGCTGAAGCCCGCGGGGGCGGCGGCATCACGCGTGAACGCGGTGAGCAGCCGATCCGGGTGGCCCCCTTGCAGGTAGCGCTTGACCCCCTTGGGGCAGAGCATCCCCCGGTTGAACGGGAAGTCGTACCACGGCTCGAACCCGACAACCAGGTTGTCCCGGACCTTCAGTTGGATGCCGCACTGCTGCCCGCAGAAGCAGCAGTGAGTCTTGACCAGGCGGTCGGGGTTCGCGTCGGTGGCGAGGCGCATCGGGCCGGAACGGTTGAGGTGAGGGCCGAACCGTTCGATCACGGGGAGGAGGCTGGAAGGAGGGGTCGTCATGCTCTTCCTTCCCGGTCGGAGACGGGGCGCCCGTGGCCGCCCGCCTCCTCGAGCACCGCTCCGACGTCCACGATCCCGGGCCGGTCCGTCACCTCCCGCCCGCGGCCGGTCTGCCACAGGCGGCCCTGGGCCAGGGCCATGGTGGTGCGCCGGCAGCGCGGGCAGATGTACTGGTAGTGCGCGGCCGGATTCCCCGGCATGTCGTAGGAATACCCCAACTGCCGCTCGACCTGGATCAGGTCCTCCACATGCATCCTCGAGGCAAAGGGCTCGCCGCAGTTGCGGCACGCGGCCTGCTCGCCCGCCTTCCCGGAATCCTTGTAGAACGCGACCCCCAGTTGCGCCGGCCGCTGGAAGATGTGAAAGAACTTGCCGAACGGCAGCCACAGCAGCGTAAAGATCACCGTGGCGGCGTGGATGATCGCCAGGAAGTCGTACGCGTACCCCCGCATCCATGTGTAACTGGCCGTGAGCATCAGGCCCGTGATGCTGACGGCGAAGAGCAGGATGAGGGGCAGGAAGTCCTCCCCGAACTGCTGCACCGCCTCCGCCCCGTGGTCGCGCATCCGCCGGCGCATCGCGATCATCACGCCGGCGATCACGAGGAATGCGGCCCAGACCAGGCCGTGAAAAATGAGCACACCGACAAGGCTCTCGATCGGAAAGGTGATCGTCGGGAAGCCGAAGACGAACGCGCGGTAGTGCGCGAAGTCCCCCGGCGGCGTCTCGAAGTAGACCCAACCGAACACCAGCGGGAAGGTAATGGCGGCCGCGATCAGGCAGCCCCACATGATGAGCCAGTGTGCCGCCCAGCGGGTCCGGCCCCGCCGGAAGATGAAGTTGTTGAGGGCGAACACGCCAACCACCCGTCCGGGCCACTCGGCCAGGTTGCGGAGCAGGCGGTCGCGAGAGAAGAACACCTGCCACCCACGGCGCCAGTAGAGCGCCGTGGGCGGGCGCTGGAGCCACATCGAGTATCGGTAGGTGATCGCGAACACCGTAAAGAGCACCGCGAACGTGTAGCCGACGAGCGCGGCGTCGAAGTGCGCAAGGCTGCGGGAGCCGAGCGCGATGAGCACCGCCAGGACAACGCACGCCGCGATGCCTCGGACGGTCGCGTGAATGGACTCCCTGCTCATGGCCGGCATTGGGTCCTGCCTTTCGCCACCACGTTCGCTCCCCGGGGCCTTGTACCAACCCGAGTGTACGGAGCCGCGCGGCCGCGGGCCGGGATGAATCGGGCGTGGACCTCGCGGGTTGCCTCGGGTGGCTGGGCGTGACGCGGCACAGCCGCGCGAGCGAACGGCACCGGATGCCGCCCAGATGGACGGGGGAGTGCGTGAGATCGGCGGCGTTCCGCGTGCAAGCGGCGGTCAGTCGCGCCGGCGGCGGCGCCCGGCGGCGCCCAGACTGAGCAGTTCCGTCGGGACCTCCGCCTTCTTGCCCCAGCCACTCTTGTCTTCCTTCGGGGCCGGGGCGGCCTCACCCTTCTCGCCCTTGGGCTTGGCGGGTTTGTCGCCCTTGGCCGGCTTCTCCTTCACGGCCTTTTCAGGTGCGGGTGCCGCGCCGGACTTGGGATCCGCGCGCTCGGGCTTCGCCGGCTTGTCGGCCCTGGCCGGCTTCTCGCCCCGCTCGGGCTTGTCGGCGTGCCTGGCCTCGCCCGTCGGCTGCTCGATCATCTCGCCGTGCTGGTCCACCTCGACCTCCGGCCTGCGGTCCACGTCGAGTTTGCGGTCCGCCACGACCCACATCTTGATGGTCGCGTCCAGATCCGAGTCGAACTTGATGTGCACGTCATAGGCGTCGATGCGCTTGATATTCGTGTTCAGGCGGACATCCCGCGGCTTCACGCCCGGGTAGCCGGCGTCCTGCAGCGCGGCCGCGATGTCCTGCTGCGTGACCGAGGCGTAGAGGTGCCCCAGGTCGTTGCAGGAACGCTGGAGCGTGATCTCGACGCCCGCGAGTTTCTTCGTCAATCCCTCGCGCTGGGCTCGCTCCGCGGCCACCTGCTTCTCCGCGTCTGCCCGCTTGGCGGCCACCGCCTTGATCGCCTCATCGCTGGGGGTCGTCGCCATGCTGCGCGGCAGGAGGAAGTTGCGGGCGTAGCCGGTCCGGACGTTCACGACGTCCCCGACGATCCCCAGGGATTCGACGTTCTCGGTGAGCAGCAGTTTGATGTTCTTGGGCACGGGTCGCTGTCCTCTGGCCTGAGGCCAAGTTAGGAGCGGTGCGCACGGGCACGGCCCCAGCGGGAATGTGGGCGTGAGTGTAGGCGTCGCCCGTCACCGTTTACGGGACTGACGCCGCCCTGGAGCGATGGGGTGGCCCCAATCAGAACGGGATGTCGTCGTCACCCATCGGCGGGCGCGCCCCCGACTCGCCGCCGCCGCCCGAGGGCGCGCCGGCGGGCTGTGACTGACGCGGCGTGAACGAGCGCGCGCCGCCACCCCCGCCACCTTCACCGCCCTGCTTGGAATCCACGAAGTGGAAGTTCTCCACGACGACCTTCAGTTTGGTCCGGTTGGCGCCGGATTCCTTGTCCTGCCAGGTGTCCATCTTCAGCCGGCCCTCGACCAGGATCGGGCGGCCCTTGCCGAAGAACTGACCGATCATTTCGCCGGTCTTGTTCCAGGCTTCGCAATCGACGAAAGTGGTCTCGTCCCGCTGCTCGCCCTCGGGCGTCTTCCAGCGGCGGTTCATGGCGAGCCCGAAGTTGGCGACGGCGCTGTTGCCCGCGGTGTGGCGCACCTCCACGTCGCGGGTGAGATTGCCCATCAGGATCACCTTGTTGAAGTTCGCCACGAGCCGCCTCCTTTGATCGGGTTCCGATAGGGTAGTCTAGCACTCCCGGCCTGTTGACTGCAACCCAGCCTTATTCGGGCTCGTCCTCGGCCCCGCCGTCTTCGGCCGCTTCCGCGCTGTCGCCGGCGACGGCGCCCGCCATCGCGGCCTGTTGCTCCTCTCGTTCCCGGGTGGCGCGGAGTTTGGCCTCGGTCTCCAGGGCCTCGCGCCCGTCGGCGGCCCGCATCTCGTCCACGCTCAGGTGGTCGGCCCGCAGGATCATGGCGCGCAGCACCTTCTCCGACAGGTTGCAGTCGCGTTCCAGGTGGGCGATCGAGGTGTTGGGGGCCTTGAAGTAGCACAGGATGTAGAGCCCGCGCTTCTGCTTCTTGATCTCAAAGGCCAGCCGGCGCTCGTCCCATTTGCGCATCGCGATCACTTCCGCGTGAGCGCGGGAGAGCAACTCGTTGATGTGGGCGACCGCGCCGGAGAGGTCGGCCGCGACCGCCTGGCTGATCAGGAACATGGCTTCGTATGTGTACGTTCTGGTCGGGGGCATTGCTCGGTTGCCTTTCTTCTGCTTCGTGCCTTGGTGCTTATGTGCCTTCGTGTCTCTGCCCGCCCTCGGCGGGCGCATTGAACCTGTTCATCGCGGCATCCAGCCCGGTACGGACGAACACCTCCGCCGCGTCGGCGGCACGTTCGATCGCCGGGGCCACCAGCGCCCACTGCTCGTCGGAGAACCTGCCCAGGACGTAGTCCGCCTGATTCATGAACTCCGGTGCCGGGTCGATACCGATCCGGCATCTGGGCCAGGCCTGTGTGCCGAGCGCCCGCTGGACGTCGGTGAGCCCGTTGTGCCCCCCGGCGCCGCCGCCGGGCCGGATGCGGACCGTGCCGCAGGGCAGGGCCACGTCGTCCACGATCACCAGCAGATCGCTGGCGGGCTGGAGTTTGTAGAAGCCGACAGCCTCGGCGACCGCCGCTCCGGAGCGGTTCATGTAGGTGGTCGGCTTCATGAACAGGCACGGCTCGTCACCGACGCGTGCCTCGACCACCGCGGCGTGGAAGCGGCCCCGGGCGACGGCGCCCGCGGCGTGCCGGGATGCCAGGCGATCCACAGCCATGAACCCGGCATTGTGCCGCGTCCCTTCGTATTCCCTGCCCGGGTTTCCGAGGCCGACGATCAACTTCATGAACTCCTTGCCTTCCCGGTGGCTTCCAACCGCCGGACCGGGTACCCGGCGCCCGGGACTGGAATCCCCGGGCTCCGGCTGTCGCTCTACTTCTTCTTTTCGGCCGGGGCCGCGGCCTTGGCGGGAGCAGCCCCCTTCGCTGCCGGCGCCGCACCCTTGGCGGCGGGTGCCGCTGCGCCCTTGGCCGGGGGTGCGCCCTTGGCGCCCGCGGCGGGCGCCGCACCCTCCGCGCCTTCCTCGGGCTTCTTGGCGGTGAGGACCTCCGGGCCTGCGGCGGCGGCAGCGTCCACGGTGGCGCTCTCCTCGACCTTGATCTCCATCTGGATGACGATCTGCGCGAGGATGGCGTGCGGGTCCGTGGCGAGTTTCATCGACGACGCCGGCAGTTTCGCGTCGCCCGCGGTGATGGCGTGGCCGACGTCCAGCGCATCGATGGAGACCTCGATGAACTCCGGGATCTCCGTCACGATGCACTCGACCTGCACCTCGCCCGTCGGGTGCATGAGGATCGCACCGGCGGTCTTGAGGCCCGGGGCCTCGCCGATCAGGCGGACGGGGACGCGGACGGTCACGCGGTCGGTGAGCGATACTCGGGCCAGGTCCGCGTGGATGATGTGCGTGCCCAGGTAGTCGAACTGCAGGTCCTTGAGCAGCACGGTCTGCGGTGAGCCGTCCAGCGAGAGTTCGAAGAGTTTCTCGCCCTTCCTGAAGTGCCCGAGGGCCTCGCGCGCGTCGAGGCTGACGGGCAGGGGTTCCTCGCTGCGGCCGTACACGATCGCGGGGAGTTTGCCCTGCTGCCGCAGGCGCCCCGAGTACCGAGAGCCCAGCCGTTCACGCTTCGACGCCGCCAGTGCGATGGTCTTGGTTGCCATGGTTCCCTCTTGCCCGCCGGCTCCCCTCTTGGGGGGGCGGTTCCTTTATCTCTTGGTTCCGGCCGTCCCGGTGAACAGGGCGCTCACCGAGAGGTTGTGGTGGATGCGGTGGATGGCCTCGCCCAGGAGCGGGCCGACGCAGATCTCGACGAGTTTGCCCCTGAGCGGCGCGAGCCGCCCGTTGGAGGGGATCGTGTTCGTCACGACGATGCGGCTGATGACGCTCTCCTGGAGCCGCTGCACCGCGAGCCCGACAAGAACCGCGTGCGTCGCCGCGGCGATCACGCCGCGCGCCCCACGCTCCATGACGAGCCGGGCGGCCTCTCCAACCGTGCCGCCGGTGGAAATCATGTCGTCGAACATGACGACGGTCTTACCCTCGACGGACCCGATCAGGTTGCCGGTGGCGACCTTCTCCCCGGACAGGCGGCGCTTGTTGATGATCGCCAGGTCCGCCCCGAGCAGGTTGGCGAAGCCCTCGGCGACCTTCACGTTGCCCACGTCCGGGCTGACCATGCACAGGTCGCCCAGTTCGGCGCGGATGGAGCGGAAGTACTCGAAGAAGACCGGTGTTGCGGACAGGTGATCGACCGGCAGATCGAAGAACCCCTGGATCTGGGCGGCGTGCAGGTCGACGGCGATCACGCGCTGGGCCCCCGCCGCGGTGATCAGGTTGGCGACGAGTTTGGCGGTGATCGGGACGCGCCCCTCATCCTTGCGGTCCTGGCGGGCGTAGCCGAAGTAGGGCGTGACGATGGAGATCCGCGAGGCCGATGCCCGGCGCAGGCAGTCGATGAAGACCAGCAGTTCCATCAGGTTGTCGTTGACCGGCTCACACGTCGAGAGGACGACGAAGCAGTCGCGACCGCGCACGTCCTCCTCGAGCTTCACCATCAGTTCGCCATCGGGAAAAACGAACGTCCTGGCCTGGCCCATCGGCAGGTCCAGGTGGCGGCAGATGCGCTGCGTCAGGTCGATGCTGTGCCGCCCGGCGAAGATCTTCAGGCTGTCCTGGTCGCTGCGGCTCATGCGGCTTGGGTGGGTCGGTCGCTCCGTGACCGGCCTGTCTCCGTGATTGGGGAGCCCTTCCGCGACCGGTAGATCGAGTCCACCATCGCCAGGTCCTCCGGCGTGTTGATCGAGAGCACATCCTCCGGGGGCACCGCGGCCACGACCTCCACATGCTTGCCGCGGGCGAGCAGGAGCGAGAGCACGTCCGTCAGGTAGTACTCGCCGCTGGCCTCGTTGCGTCTCACATCACGAAGGGCGGCGAACAGATCCTCCCGGCGGAAACAGTAGTAACTGGGATTGACCTCGCGGATCGCGCGCTGGGCCGGCGTCGCGTCCTTATGCTCAACAATCTCGCGGAACTGCCCGGCCGCATCGCGGACGATGCGCCCGTAGCCGGTCGGATCGTCGATGATGGCGGTCGCGAGCGTGGCGGCGGCGCCGCTGGTCCTGTGGCGCTCCAGCAGTGCCCGCAGCGTCTCCGGGCGGATCAGCGGGCCGTCGCCGCAGAGGACAAAGACATCGTGCCGGCCGCCGCCGTGGGCGATCGGTGGGCCGGACCCTCGTGCGTGCGCTGCCGGCTCGTCCCCTCGCTCGTGTTTCGGGCTCGTTCCCTCGCCCGCGCTCCGGGCTCGTAACGCCTCTTCGGCGCACTGCACGGCGTGGCCGGTGCCCAGCTGCGGCTCCTGCACGGCAAACGCGACGCCGGTGCCGGCCAGCGCCGCCCGCACCTTCTCCTGCTGGTACCCCACCACCGCGACGACCGGCTCGCACCCCACGGCCCGGCACGAGTCCACCACCGCGCAGACCATCGGCCGCCCCCCGATGGGATGCACGACCTTGGGCAGGTCGCTCTTCATCCGTGTGCCCTTGCCCGCGGCAAGGATCACGGCGGCGGGTTGGGAGGGCGAAGGGGGCATCGACGTGTACTACGCCGCGAGGGTAGATGCTGGCCGA
The DNA here is from genome assembly GCA_020849105.1 of Phycisphaerales bacterium. Lineage (GTDB taxonomy): Bacteria > Planctomycetota > Phycisphaerae > Phycisphaerales > UBA1924 > JADLGW01. The sequence goes on from JADLGW010000051.1 coordinate 44,380, forward strand.
CCAGGATTCGAACCTGGACAAGCAGAACCAAAATCTGCTGTGCTACCGTTACACCATCGGCCAGTAGCAGTTCGCGGGCGGGGCCTTCCAGCAAGGCCGGTTCCCCCTTGTCAGGGCCGGCACGGACCACGGGATTCGCGGTCCGCCCCCGCCGCACGGCGGGGTCGCGAGGCCGCGGCAAGTGTGCCTGGTGGCACCGGCAACCCGGTGTGCAGCAGGCCAGGGCTGGACCTTCCATCAGCCGCGATGGGAAGGCCCCGGATTGTGCCTCGGCCTTTCGGCGTCCGTCACAATCGGCCCTAAGGGAACGGGCGAAGTCTAGAGCCCCGCGCGATCGAGTCAATCCATGGTGGCCGGGGGTGCTGGAGGCTCACCGTTCTCGGTCGGCTCGTCTCCGATCTCCTGCCTGACCGCCCTCTCGCTGATCACGTCGTAACAGGTCGCCAGAAGCCCGATCATCGGGAACTTGCCCGAGGGGAACGGACTGGGGCCAAGCCGGCGCAGCAGCGGGTGGCTGACCGCCGGCGGCTCCACGGGCATGTCCGGAAGGGCCAGGTCGCCCGGCATGTCCCAGAAGCCGCCGACGGAATCCTCAAGCGGGCGGGCCGGTGAATCGCTCACCCCGGGGATGTGGGGCGAGTAGACCAGCGCCCCACCGGCGGGCGCCGATGCCGACACCCGGTGCTGCCGCAGCCGCTCCAGCAGGTCTTCGCGGGGCAGGCCGCGGAGCGTGAAGATGTGAAACGGGTCCGTCGCCAACCGATCCGCAACCAGATAGGCGGCGCAGGCCGCGTGCTTGCACCAGTGCGCCGGCTGGGTACGAAAATCCAGGCAGGTACACGACGCGGTGACGTCCCCGTCACCAGGCTCAGGAAACAAGCGCAGACCCAGCGGTATGAACAGGTCCTCGACCGTCGCGGGCAACTCACCCGCCAGCAGTTTCGCGGCGTAGACGGCCTGCTCGACCATCGCGGCTACGACGGACTGCCATTTCGCGTCGCTCATCGTCTTCACGCTGAACGCGGTGTCGTAAGCGCGCATCTGGCGTCCCTGCACCAGGGCGCGGACACGCCCCGGATCAATCGAGATCGACCTCGTCTGCCCGCCCGCGGCGTACTGGAGCCCCTCGGACGCGGCCCGTGGGGCCGCCGCGCCGTGCATGAGGCGCAGCCACCGCTGCGCGGCCCAACTCTCCGGAAAGGAGCCGGCCTCGGCCTCCGACTTTGTCAGCCGTACGCCGCCGCGCACGCGGCGCGGGTGCAGGGGCGATGGGCGGTAACTGGGGCGCGGCGGGAGGGCCATGGGCAAGGGGGAATCGTAGGTTCGCCGCTCCCGTGGGCCGGGCGCGGGCAACCTTCGCACTCCGCCGTGCCGCGCCGGGGCCACATTCGCTCGGCGTCAGACCGGCCTCCGCCGATGTGCCGCCTCGCCTCTACTCTTGCCCGATGCCCGACCCGCTCCTGGCCGACCTGACCGAACCGCAGCGACAGGCCGTGCTGCATACCGAGGGGCCGCTCCTCGTCCTGGCCGCGGCCGGATCCGGCAAGACGCGGGTCATCACGCGCCGGATCGCTCACCTTGTCCGCACAGGGGCGCCGCCGTGGTCGATCCTGGCCCTCACCTTCACCAACAAGGCGGCCGGGGAGATGCGGGAACGGGTCGCCTCCCTCCTGGGTGAGGGTGCTGTCGCCCGCGGCCTCACCGTGACGACCTTTCACAGCCTGTGCGCTCGGCTGCTGCGCCGATACGCCGAGGCCGCGGGGCTCGGGCAGATTCGCGGTGATTTCACGATCTACGACACGGCGGACCAGACCGCCCTGGTCAAGAAGGTGCTGGCCGCGCTCGAACTCTCCGGCACGAACTGGCCCCCCCGGTCCGTCCTCTCGGCGATCAGCGCGGCGAAGAACGACCTCATGGATGCGCCGGCCTTTGCCGCTCATGCCGGGGACTTCTACTCGAAGACCATCGCCCGGGTCTACACCCAGTATCAGAAGGCCCTGACCGCCGCCAACGCCGCCGACTTTGACGACCTGCTCGTTCTCACGGCCCGCATGCTCAGGGAGCGCGGCGACATACGCGGCGAGTGCCAGGGCCGGTGGCGGTACCTCCTGATTGACGAGTACCAGGACACCAACCGGGCCCAGTTCGTGATCGCGGGGCTGCTGGCGGGCGGAGCGGCCGGTGGCACGGGCTTCCAGCCGGCGTCCACTCCCAACATCTGCGTCGTCGGCGACCCGGACCAGGCGATCTACGGCTGGCGTGGGGCCAGCATCAGCAACATACTGGACTTCGAGTCCCAGTATCCGGGCTGCCGGGTCATCAAACTCGGGGAGAACTTCCGCTCCACCGCCCCCATCCTTTCGGTTGCCGACACCCTTATTCGCAGCAACAAGATCCGGAAACACAAGGACCTGTTCACGAAGCGGGCCGGCGGGCAACCCGTGGAGGTGGTGCTCACCGCGGACGAGCGTCAGGAGGCCCGCCTCGTCTCCGACTGGCTGCGGGCGCTCCACGCGGGTTCCGGGCTCGGGAAGGGCGCCCCGGGCCAAGAGGCCACGGGCTCCGGTACAGCCTGGAAGGACATGGCCGTCTTCTACCGCACCAACTCGCTGTCGCGTGTCATCGAGGATGAACTCCGGGCCTCCGGCATCCCCTACGTCATCGCCCGGGGAACCGCGTTCTACCAGCGCGAGGAGATCAGGAATGCGCTGGCGTACCTCCGCGTGATCGCCAATCCCGCCGACGAAGTCTCGCTGCTCCGCGTCGCCAACACGCCGCCCCGCGGTATCGGCGACGCGGGAATCCAGGCCCTGGAGGTCCACGCGGCGCGCACCAATGTCCGGATGCTCGACGCGATGCGAGGGGCCGGTGACATCCCCGGCATCTCCGGCCGTTCCCGCGGCGGCATGACGAAGTTCGTGGCGATGATCGACGCCTGGACGGGCGCGGGGACCTTCATGGGAGCGGGGATCACCGGCTCGCTCGCGGACCTGGCCGCCCGCGTTGTCAAGGAATCCGGTCTTGAGGGCATGTACCAGGCCCAGGCCAAGACCTCCGGTTCTGAGAGCGACGCGGAACGGCTCGAGAATCTGAACGAACTGATCTCATCGGCCGCCGAGTTTGAACTCGAGTACGACGCCGCCGCCGAACCGGGCCCCGCGCACCCCGAAGACGCCGCTCCCCCGCTGCTGTCGCTCCTCCGCGCCTACCTCGAATCCATCTCGCTCGTCGCCGATGCCGACATGACCGATCCCGACCAGGGTGTGGTCACCATGATGACGCTGCACGCGGCCAAGGGGCTGGAGTTCGCGGCCGTCGCGATGGTCGGGCTGGAGGAGGGGCTGCTGCCCCACTCCCGCGCCCGCGAATCCGACGCCGATTTGGAAGAGGAACGCCGCCTGTGTTTCGTCGGCATCACGCGGGCGATGCGTCGGCTGCTCGTCACCTCCGCCAAGCACCGCACGAACCGGGGCCTCCTGGAGCGAACGATCCCCAGCCGCTTCCTGGGTGAGTTCGGGCCAGGGGTGCTCGTTTCGGACCGCTCGGAGGAAGGGGCGAGGCACGCGCTCGCCGACGACGGCCCGGGTTGGTCCCCGAGTCCAGCCCGCGGCCCCGAGGCCCAGTACCCCATCGGCTCGCTCGTGCGGCACCCCCAGTTCGGGCTCGGCCAAGTCGTCGCCGTTACCGCGGGCGCCGCGGCCCGCGCGGATATCCGGTTCCGCGATGTGGGCGTGAAGACCCTGATCCTTGAGTACGCCCGGCTCAAGCGGGTAGACCTGTAGGGTGGCCCGCCGCTCCGCGGCGCTCTGAGCGAGCCCGACAGGAATCACGAACTGGCCGAGTACGAACCGGCGGGCGGCGCGACGCCCGTCCACGCGGCAAACTGGGCCGCCGCCTGTGCCATGAACACGCCGAGACCATCGAGCGTGCGCAGCCCGGCATCACGGGCGGCGCAAAGGAGGGGCGTGTCGCGCGGGTTGTACACGGTGTCGAGCACGAGGGTGCCCGGCATCGCACGGAGTTGCTCGGTCGTCATGGGCGATCGGCCCTCGTCGCGTGAGCCCGCCATCCCGAGCGGCGTGCAGTGGATGGCGGCGTCAAACCCGCCGCCGGGGACGGTCCCGCGGCCGGTGGTGGCACCGATCGCCTCCGCGAGCGCCCGGGCTCGCTCGGGCGTGCGGTTGAAGACCTCCACATGCGCCCCGGCGTTCGCGCACGCGTAGGCGGCCGCGCGGGCCATGCCGCCGGCGCCCAGGATCGCGATGGTCTTCCCCGCAAGGTCACCGAGGGCGCCGGCCACGGCCCTGTGCACGGCGGGCGCGTCCGTGTTGAGCACGCGTGCGGAGCCGTCCCGTGCCAGGACAAGGGTGTTTGCCGCTCCGACAGCCGCGGACACACCGTCAATCGTCCAGCCTTCCATCCGCGCGAGTTCAACCAGTGCCGCCTTGAATGGGTGTGTGACGCTGACGCCCGCGAGCCCCAGCCGCGGATGATCGATGAGCGGCATGAGCGTCGCCTTCAGGACCAGCAGCGCATTGTCCGCTTCTCCGGGAATCGGCAACGGGAGGTACACGCCGTCGTATCCGGCGGCCGCGAACGCCTCGTTGTGCATGCGGGGGGAATGCGAATGCCCCAGAGGCCAGCCCACGATGCCATACACCCTTGTCGCGGGCCCGATGGACCGGAATCGGTACAGGTTCAGGAGTTCGTCGAGCGTCGGCTGCCCGGGCGCGGTCGTGGCCTGGTCGCGCAGCCCGCAGTACGTCAGGAAACCCCCGAACTTGGCGGCAAGCACCCGCGACATCAGGCCAAACTCCCCCATGCCCAGCGCGATGGTCGGCCGGTCGCGCTCCGCGAGCAGGTCGAAGAGTTCCAGGTTGTCGCGCAGCGAGCGGGCTCGGTACGCGACCTTCAGCACCCTGGCCGCGGGCTCGTCGCGCATCCGCAGCAGGCGCCGGGTCAGGTCCGCGGGCCGCCCCGTGAAGTCATGGGTCGAGACGATGAGCGAGGTGCGCAGGTCGCGGACCTGTTCCGGGTGCTCGACCGCGAGCCGCACCTTCTGCCGCACGTTCGCCGACCGATCCAGCGTCGAGAGTTCAACATCCAGGTACCGCGGCGGGTGCTCCCGCGGACCGAACGATGTCCCAAGCCTCTCAAAGAGCGCAATCCGAGACGGTTCGTCGCCGTCGTAGTGGCCCCCCTCCGTGGTCGTGCGGCAGGTGGTGATGCAGGGAATCGGGGATTCGGAGACTAGATGAACAATGTCGTCAATGGACCCCGGCTGCCCCGCCACGCCGCGGCGGTCTTCGGCCCCGCTCGCGCTGCGGGCACTCTCCCCCGCTTGCCCTTCGGGTTCGTAGAACTCGTCCAGCCGGAACTCGACGATGTCCGCACCGCCCGCCCCGGCCGCGGCCGCGTCGCGAAGCGCGGCTTCCACCCCCTGGACCATGATGGAGACACAGACAAGCGTCACGGCGGAGTCTAAGCGGCCGTCCAGACGCCCCATAATCCCGCGATGGAACCCGCTTGCCCGCGTCAAAATGGCGGCGCGGGTTGATTGCCGCGAACCGCGTGCTACGGTTTACACGTTCGGAGGCGTCGCTCGTCCACCGGATCCATGGGCACCCCGCCGCGTCCGCATTGTCGGCCGGCAGCAAAGCCCGATCGGATCAACCCATCCACGAGCGACCGAGCCAGGATTCGATCCCGCGGCGGCCGGTTTGCGGCGCCGGAAAAGGTGGCGTCTTTCACTGGGGTTGGTCGCGCTCGATGAGTTCCAGAATCGTTCCGTTCCAGGCTGTGTGCGTGTAGGTTCGCGCGGTGGCCGCGCCCTGACCGGCGCGGGGTGAGACCCGGCTGCATGTCGATGGTCCGCTCCAACGAAGACCGTGAACGCGTCCGGGACGCGTCGGACATCGTCCGCGTGGTGGGCGAGCACCTGACGCTCAAGGCCAAGGGGCGCGAGTGGACCGGGCTGTGCCCGTTCCACGACGACCACCGCCCGTCGATGAACGTCGTACCCGGCAAGCAGATCTTCCACTGCTTCGTGTGCGGCGCGGGCGGCGATGTGTTCTCGTTCATCCAGAAGTACCACAAGATGGAGTTCCGCGAGGCGCTCGAATACCTGGCGGAGCGGGCGGGGATCACGCTGAGCAAAGCGGACCGGGAGCAGGGAACAGGCGACAAGGCGGACGTCACGCGGTCGGACCTGGTGCGCGCAAACGCCGCGGCCGCCGAGTACTTTCGGGCACTCCTTCGCCACCCGGAACACGGGCGGGCCGGGCGCGAGGTCATTGGACGCCGCGCGATCAACCCGGCGATGGTCGAGCAGTTCGGCCTCGGCGTGGCCGCGGCCCGCTGGGACGGCCTGATGCTGACGGCCGCGAAGGCGGGGCTGCCTGTCCATCACCTGGCGGCCGCGGGGCTGGTGAAGTCGCGGGAGGACGGCGGGCACTACGACGCCTTCCGCAACCGCCTGATGTTCCCGATCCACGACGAGGCGGGGCGCGTCATCGCGTTCGGGGCCCGCAAGATCGACGAAGCAGACGAGCCCAAGTACCTGAACTCCGCCGAGACGCCGATCTTCGAGAAGCGGTCGACGCTTTACGGCCTGCGCCAGGCATCGCGGGCCATCCAGGCGGACCGCACGGCGATCATCACCGAGGGGTACACGGACACCATCGCCTGCCACCAGGCGGGGATCACGAATGCGGTAGCCACGCTGGGCACAGCGCTCACCCTCGGTCACGCGGCCCGGCTGCGGCGGTACTGCGACACGGTGGTGCTGCTGTTCGACGGCGATGATGCGGGGCAGCGTGCCGCCGACCGCGCGGTGGAGGTCTTCATCCGCGAGAACCTGGACGTGAAGATCGCGACGCTCGCGGGCTTCACCGACGCGAAGGACCCGGACGAACTGCTCAGGCGCGACGGCGGCGTGGACGTGCTCCGCCGCGCCATCGCCGGCGCGTCCGACCTGCTGGCGTACCGGTACCAGCGCCTGCGTGCGGCGGTCGGCACGGGCGCCGGCCCGGCCGCGATCACGCGCATCGTTCAGGAGGAACTGGAGCGCCTGGTCCAGATCGGCCTCAACGAACTCACGCCGCTGCGCCGCCGCCTGATCCTGCGGCAGGTCGCGGCGGTTGCGGGCATCGACGAGGCGTCGATCGCGTCGATGGTGCCGGCAGGGCGCAGCGCGGCGCGAACGGCACCCGCCACCCCGCCTCGCACCGGGCGCTCGCGCGACGAGACGGCCCTCGGCATCCTCCTGCTCTCGCCGGCGCTGTGGGAATCAAACGCGGAGATCGCTGCCGCGATCCTGGACGCTTCCCACCCGGACGCCGCGGTCCAGCGGATCGCGTCTGTCGCGGCCGGCGCCGTCGCGGAGCACGGCTCGTGCTCGCTGGCGGGGGTGCTGCTTGCCCTGGGCGACGACACGGACACGAAGGCGGAGGCGGTCGCGCTCACGGAGCATGTGGCGCGGACCCTGGAGACGGACGAACTCCGGGCGCGGGCCCTGGCGGAGATGCGCGCGGGCCTGCCCGGGGATACCGCGCTCACGCCGAACGACCGACTCCGGGCCCTGCGGACCCGCGATCGGGACCAGGGCGGGAACAGACGTGTCATGCCCCGGCCGGTGCCGGCCGGGTGAGGGATGGAAGGGCCTCCGGTTCGGACCCGGAGGCCGGGTGTGGTCGAGGCTTCACAGGAAGAAGAAGGAACACGCCGTGGTCTTTGAAATGCACCCTGTTGTGACGGAACTGCTCGAGGTCGGTCGCCGGCGTGGCTGGCTGTCCTACGAGGAACTCAACAACACCCTTCCCGATGAGATGGTGGACACGGAGCGCCTCGACGAACTGCTGACGCTCATGGACCGCCAGGGGCTGGAACTGATCGATGAACTCGAGTACAAGGGCCGGCTGTACCGGGAATCCAAGGCCGGCGGGAACCGGTCCGCGGAACTGCTGAACAAGGGCCGCCCGTTCCGCGCCATGAGCGTGACCGGCGGCGAGCGCACGGGCGAGGCCGCGCGGCTCCGGCGCAGCCTGACCGAGATGAGCGCCGATGCCGCCGCGCAGGCCGAAGCCGACGTCGCCGAAGCCGAGGCAATGGACGCCAGGACCCTGCAGAAGGACCTGGACGAGGCGGGGCTCGTGGACGCCGCCGAGAAGCGGGTCGACGACCCGGTCCGGATGTACCTGTCGCAGATGGGCTCGATCCCGCTGCTGACCCGGGAGGAGGAGATCCGCCTCGCCAAGAAGATCGAGACGACGCGCATGATCTTCCGGCGGCGGTGCCTGGAGAGCGAGTACATCGTCCAGCAGGCCGTGGACACGCTGAAGATGGTCCACTCGGGCGAGTTGCCCTTCGACCGCACGATGAGGATCAGCACCGCCGAGGCCAACGCCAAGGCCAAGATCGCCCGGCGCATCCCCGGCAACGTGGCGACACTGGAGAAACTCCTGGACCTGAACCGGCGGGCCTGGGAGGCCCTCGTCGCCGCCCGCGCGGGCCGCGAGGACGAGGCCGCGGCGGAACTCAGGGACCGCATCGGCTCCCGCCGGCGGCGCATGGCCGCGCTGACCGAGGAACTCTGCCTCCGCACCGGCCGCATCATCCCGATGATGCGCAAACTCCGCAGCATCTGCAAGAAGACCGCGGACATCGCCGCGGAACTCAGGCGTGCCGAACGCCTGCCCAGGAAGTACGACGCCGACGACGTGGAGGTGATGAAGGAGGAACTGGCCGGGCTGGGCGCCCTCGTCCTCGAGGCGCCCGACGAGTTGCAGCGCCGCGTCCGCGATATTTCCACCGTCTTCTGGGAGTATGAGCAGGCCAAGCGGGACCTCTCCGGCGGCAACCTGCGGCTGGTCGTCTCCATCGCCAAGAAGTACCGCAACCGGGGGCTGTCGTTCCTGGACGTGATCCAGGAGGGGAACACGGGCCTGATGCGGGCGGTGGACAAGTACGAGTACAAGCGCGGGTACAAGTTCAGCACCTACGCGACGTGGTGGATCCGCCAGGCGATCACGCGCGCCATCGCCGACCACGCCCGCACCATCCGCATCCCCGTCCACATGATCGAGACGATGTCGCGCCTGCGCAACATCCAGAAGGGCATCCTGCAGGCGACCGGGCAGGAGCCCACGATGCAGCAACTCGCCGAAGCCGCGGAGATGACCCTCGCCGAGGTCCGGCGCGTCCTGAAGATCAGCAAGCACCCGGTGTCGCTGGACCGCCCGGTGGGCGAGAGCGAGGACTCGTACTTCGGCGACTTCATCCAGGATGAGCGGCAGGGCGCGCCCAGCGACACCGCCGCGTCCGACATGCTCAAGCAGCGGATTGAACAGGTCCTCCGCACGCTGACCTACCGCGAGCGGGAGATCATCAAACTCCGCTATGGCATCGGCGACGGGTACACCTACACCCTTGAGGAGGTCGGGCGGATCTTCAAGGTCACCCGTGAGCGCGTCCGCCAGGTGGAGGCCAAGGCCATCCGCAAACTCCAGCACCCGCTCCGGGCCCGCAAACTCGAGGGCTTCGTGGACCGGTCGGCGTACAAGGACCTCCCCGCTCCGGAGCCGGCCGAGGGCGACGCGGCCTAAACGGCCAGCGCCCGGCCTGCCGCCGCGGCGTCACGGACACCCGAGCGCGAACTTCGTTGTGAAGCACCCGAAATCGGCGAGGTTGCGCACGCCGTCGCCGTTGCAGTCGGCGTAGGGGTCGCCGAGGGCGAACTTCGTCGTGAAGCAGCCGAAGTCGGAGAGGTTCAGCGCCCCGTCGCCGTTGCAGTCCGCGTAGCACGCCACGGCCGGGGCCGCGATCGGCGCCAACTGGCGGATGTCGCCCACCTGTGCGCCGCCGCTGACGTAATAGTCCGCCCGCTCGCCCGCGCTCATGAACAGGCCGTCGGTGTCATTGTCCCTCAGCACGATCACGCGCTTCCCGCTGTTGTCGCTGAGGAACACCCGCCCGTCAGCCGCGGAGACCACGTCCACGCCCGTGAAACCGGCCTCGTTCGTCTCGAAGGCGACAACCGCCTCGCCCGCGCTCTGGGCGGCGCTGTCGCCGTCCTTGTCGGTCAGGCGGATCAACTGGTCCACCCCGCCGCTGGCGGTCTGCAGGATGTAAATGGACCCGGCGTTGGCCAGGTCCCGTTCGAGGGCGAAGCCCGCGGCCGGGGTGATGCCCGAGCCGTTGGCCGCATCGAAGTACACCGTGAACTCTCCGGCGTCGTCGGCCCGTCCGTTGCCGTTCAGGTCCAGGAACCGGTACACACCGTGCAGGCCGGGCGAGGAGTTGCGGAGCAGCCCGATGGGGAACAGGCCCGGCACGAACACCATCTCCTGCGGGCTCCACGGGCCGTTGCCCGGGCCGAACGCTCCGGCCCCCACCCACTCGGTGATCTCGCCCGCGTCCTGGCAGTCGCCGTCGGAGTTCAGATCCTCCAGGCGGTAGACAGCGTCCGGGCCGAACGCGTTCCCGGGGTTGGAGACATACAGAACCCCGGCCAAGTCGAACGCGACGCCGGCGGGGAAGGAGAGCACCGCGCCGGAGGCGTTGGACGCGTCCGCGACGACCAGGCTCTCGCCCGCGTCCAGCGCGTCCGCGTCGCCGTTCAGGTCGCGCAGGCCGAGGACCGCCGCGATGCCCTGGTCGCCCATGGCCGCGTACCCGTCGCCGCGCACCGCAAGCGCTGTCGGGTTGTCGGGGCCGATCGTCCCGGGGGCGTTGGCCGCGCTGAACCACAGGCGCACCTCGCCCGGCTCGTTGATGACGCCGTTGCCGTTGGCGTCATGGATCTGCCACACGGAGTCGTTCGCGCGGTCGTTCAGGAGGTGCGCATCCGCCTGCCCGAAGGCGGCAACAGGGAGGGCGCACACGGCGATGAGGGCGTTTCGCATGGTTCTCGCTCCGGGCCAACGGTAGGAGGGAACGCGGCGCCACGGTACCGGAGCGTACAGGGGGCGATAACCGGCGACCGCTCAGACCCCGCCCACGTCCCCTGCGCCCCGCTGGCAACCCTCCGAGAGTTCCTACTCCTCAAAGCGGCGAACGCACACGGTGTTGTTCTGCCCGCCGAACCCGAAGGAGTTGGACAGGCACACGCGCACGCCGCGGGCCCGCTCGTCGCGCGCCGCGTTGGGGATGTAGTCCAGGTCGCACTTGGGGTCCGGGTGGTGCAGGTTCATGGTGGGCGGCAGCCAACCGGTACGGATCGCCTCGACGCAGGTGATGAGTTCCACCGCGCCGGCCGCCTGGATCAGGTGCCCGAGCATCGACTTCACGCTGCTGAAGGGGACGCGCCCCGCCAGCGGTCCGAAGACCTGCTTCACCGCGAGCGACTCGATCGCGTCGTTCTCCTGCGTGCCCGTGCCGTGGGCGGAGATGTAGTGCACCGGCGGGCGGCCGTCCCCTTCCGGCTCGCGCGGCGAGATCCCCGCCTGCCTGAGCGCCCGGGACATCGCCGCCACCGCGCCCCGCCCCTCGGGCTCGATATCCGTGATGCGGAACGCGTCGGCCGATGAGCCGTACCCGGCCAGTTCCGCCAGCGGCGCGGCGCCGCGTGCCCGCGCGTGATCCAGCGATTCCAGGACCAGTACCCCCGCCCCCTCGCCCATCACGAAGCCGTCGCGCGTGCGGTCGAAAGGCCGCGCCGCCCCCGCGGGGTCGTCCCGTCGGGCGCTCATCGCCGTCAGCCGGATGAAGCCGGACATGCCGAGCGGATGGATCATCGAGTGTGAGCCCCCCGCGAGCATCACGTCCGCATCCCCGTGACGGATGACCTCGAACGCCTCGCCGATCGCCTGGGTGCTCGCGGCGCACGCCGTCATGCAGTTGGATGACGGGCCCCGGAACCCGAACTCCCGGGCCAGGTGCGACAGGCACAGGTTGGGCTCCTGGCCGATCTCCGTGTGCGCGCTCAGCCGCGCCGTCGCGGCCGCCGCCCACGCCCCCGTGTCCACGGTCCGCCCGGCCGGCCTCCACGCGCCGGTGGAGCACTCGACGAAGTTGTCAAAGTCGAGTGAGCCCTCCCCGGACCCGAGGTAGGCGCCGACGCGCCGTGCGGGGACGCGGGCACGATCCAGCCCCGCCTGCCGCCAGGCCTGGGCCGCCGCGGCCAGGGCGAAGCGCGTGCTGCGGGCCGCGTGGCGGTGCGGCGCCGTGTCGGGCAGCCAGTCCTCCAATCGAAACTCCCGCACCTCCGCGGCGAAGTTCGTTGTGAAGGTCGAGGCGTCGTACAGCGACACCCGCCCGATGCCCGACTCCCCACGCAGCAGGCGCGACCACACGGCGCCCACCTCGTTCCCGAGGGGAGTGATCCAGCCCATCCCCGTGATGACGACACCCCTGGTCATGTCGCTGGGCGCTCGGTATGGCGGACGCTTGGCCGGTTCACGCCGCGGGCTCGCCCGGCCTTGACTGCTCCTCGTCGTGTCCGCCGTCGTCGTGCTCGTCCCCGTCCTTCATCGCGTTGAGCTTGTCCGGGTTCAGCACCCGCACGAGCCCGTCCTTGAGCCGGCGTTCACCGAAGTTGATGATGAGCCCGAGTTCCACGTCCGCGGCCCGGAGTTGGGCCCGCAGCAGCGCCCGCTCGTATGAGGTCACCTCGCCCGGCCGTGCCATGACCTCCACGATGAACCGATCCGCCACCCACAGGTCGGCGACCACCTGTCCAACCACCTGTTCATCAAACATGACCTGGAAGGGGTGCCCCGCCTTGTGCGGCACTCCCTCGGCCGCCAGTTCGATCATCAGCGCCTTCAGGTAGACCGACTCGTCGTACCCCGGGCCCAGTTCCATGTGGGTCTCGATGGCACAGCCGATGGTCTTCCGGCTGACTTCCGTGAGCGCCGGGTCGAGTTCCGACAGCGGCGTGCCGCGCCGGCGTTCGCCTTCCCCACGATTGCCGTAGTTGCCGCCCTGTCCCCCGTACCCCCCTTGCCCGCCACCGCCCTGGCCACCCGGTCCACCGTGCCGGTATCCGCCCCGGCTGTCTCCGTACTGACCGCCGCCGTAACCACGTTCCGCGTTCATGGGTCGCTCCTGGAAGGTTCCGTAGCCCAAACCACGATGGATCAATGTTACGACGCCCGGGCCAGAACAAGCGCGGCGTTCTGGCCCCCGACTGCCCCGGTGCATACCAGCACGTTCCGGAGCGTCGCGGGAGCCGACGGAGCGGGCCCGGCGAGCAGGTCGGCCGGCGGCTCCCCCGCGTGCAGGCGCGCCGGAAGCCGCTGCTGCCGGAGACACATTGCCCCCACCACAGCCGCGAGCCCGCCTGCGCCCGCCAGGCAATCCCCGATGAAGGGCACCAGCGGCACCAGCGGTATTGAGCCAAGACGCAGGCCAAAGACCGCCCTCAGTGCGCCGGCCTCCTCCAGGTCCACCGCCGGAACCCCGGAACCCTGGGGAATGATCGCATCCACGTCACCCGGGCCGATCCCGGCGTCCTCCATCGCGCTCTCGATGGCGTACCGCAGGCCTTCCCCCGACCAGACAAAGTCGGAACCCGTCGCCACGGTGGATTGCCCCGACCCAAACCCGGCAACCCGCGCGTAGGGGGTCGCGCCACGCCGCTCGGCCGCCGCGGCCTCTTCCAGGATCAGTATGCCGCCCCCCTCACCCGCCAAACCCCCGGCGCTGGACGCGTCATACGGACGCAGCACGTCCAGGGCGCTCGCCCCGGTCGGGGCCAGGCGGCCGGCCAGTTCCATCCGCAGGTGACGCAGCAGATTAATCGGTGACTCCGCCCCGCCCGAGAAGCACGCATCGGCATCACCGCGCCCGATGACCCGCATCGACTCCCCGAGGCAGAGCAGCCCGCTGGCCTGCATCGCAGTCACAGTGTTCGACGGGCCCTCCGCCCCATGCACGATGGTGACGTGGCACGCCAGCATGTTGGGCAGATACTTCAGCAGCCACAGGGGGGGCAGGTTGTTCATCCCGCCGCCGCCCCCCTCGGCCGTGCCCCAGGCCCTAAGGCTGAACACGGCGGCACCACGCTCCGGGGCGGTGTCCACAGGTCCCACGGGTACGGACGCCGGCACCATCGCCGTCACGAGCGCCGCCGTCAGATCGTCCATTTCCGCGGCGATCAATCCGGCTCCGATCTGGCACCCGAACCGCGCACCCGGGTAGGTCGGGCTTCCGCCCTCATCACCGTTGGTTCCGCGCGTGGCCATCCGGGCATCGTCAAGTGCGAGGCGGGCCGCGGCCACAGCCATGTCCGTGTCGCGGACCATGACTTTCGTCGCCTTGCGGTAGGACTTCGGGACGTACTCCCTGGCGCCCGAAAAATCGACCGCCTCCGACGCGAGCCGTGACCGGAACCCGGAGGGGTCGAAGCGGGTAATAGGGCGCAGGGCCGAGCGCCCGGAGACGAGGCCCTCCCAAAGGGCCTCCGCCCCGACGCCGAGGCCGCAGACGGTGCCCACGCCCGTGATGATGACACTTCGATCCATGCGGCCCAAGTGTATGAGCGGCGGCACGGAGTTAGTGAGGGTTGCTGCCCGGCGCCGCGGGGCGGACCTCGACTTCTTCGATCGTCGTACGACGCACAGTCACCCCGCCGGGGAGCTGCCGCTCCTCGACCTCACGGCGCACCCCGCTGACCCGCGGCCCTACCGGCTGCTTGACGCCGCGCGCGATGTGGCCGAAGAACTCACCCAGGGACCGCATGAGCGACTTTGGCCGCTCCGTCGTCAACTCGCCACGCCGCCCTGCTGCGCCACATGGGCTGCCTCATGCGCCATGGTGTTCAGGTTGCCCGCCTTCGCGAAATGGGCGTCGTTGCCCGCGGCAAATGCCTTCGCATTCATGCCGTGGGCGGCAGCGTTCGCGCCGTGCCCGGCGTGCTCAGTCCCGTGAGCCTTGATGCCCGCGAAGTCCGCGGCAACTTTGCCCGGTCCGGGCCTCGGGCTTGCCGCGGGCGCGGACGCCTCCGCACTCTTGCCGCCCGCGGCCGCTGCACCGCTCCTGTCCAGTTTCATGTCAACCTCCGTTCGGATGGCCCGACGCTAATGAGGGTGGTTGTCCTTGACCGCCGCCAGCAGTGTACCAACATCCTCCGGCTTCACACACTCATGCAGAGTCTCGTCGATCAGCATCGCCGGCGCCCCCCCGCAGGCCCCCAGGCACTCCAGTTCGATCAGGGTGAACCGCCCGTCATCGGTCGTCTCCCCCACCTCGATCCCGAGCCTGTCCTTGATCGCCTGGGTCAGCCGCGACTGCCCGCAGAACTCGCACGCGATGGACCGGCACACGCCCACCACATGCTTCCCCCGCGGCTTCAGCCAGTACTCCTCGTAGAACGACGCGGTGTCCAGTACGTCGGCCGCGGGCAGCCCGAGGAAGGCCGCGACCTCCTCCATGGCTTGTTCCGGCAGCCACCCGTACGCGTGCTGCACCTCGTTGAGGACCAGGAGCAGGGCCCCCTTGGCGCTTTCATACCGCGGCAGAACGCGGGCCCGCAGGTCCGCCTGCATCGCGGGGGTCAGGTACGGCTCCGCGCGATGCTCGACCCGTGCCGTACCGGAGTTCTTGGTGATCCAGGCCATGCGCCGGCATAGTAGCCGGACCACGAACCGTTCAGTCGGCCCCGGGCTATGCGATCGCCAGGCGTGCCCCACCGGCCAGGTACTGCACGCTGCCGGCCACCGGGAGCGCGACCGTCGCGAACGACCCCAGGCGCGATCCGAAGGTGAGGAACTGGAACGTCACCCCCGTGGCCGGTGTGTACCCGCCGGTGAAGTCAAACCGGACCGAACCGCCCAGGGTCGCCAGGGCGGTGACTTCCAGCCTGCCCCACAGCCCGCCGGCGCCCCCGGCCACGTCGATATTGATGGTCCCGGTCGCGCCGTTGACAAACGCCTGGGTCGCCGTGAGGACCGCGTTGCGTTCCAGGTGGATGGTCCCGAGGTTGGTGAAGGTGCCCCCGACGCCGCCCACGGCGGCTCGCCCCCCGCGCCCGACGGTGATCGTGCCGAGATTCAGCCCCACGCCGTCCAGCCCGCTGAAGTGACCGTTGCCGTAGAGCGTGACGGCCACCGCAGGGCCGAACGTGGTGGTCAGTGAGCCGGCAAGCACAAGGTCCGCGCCGCTCCCGACCTGCCAGGATCCGCCCGACAGGGTCGGGCCCGCGGCCTGGAGCACCGCACCGCCGAATGTGAGTTGCCCGGCCCGCACGTCCACGAGCCCGGTGTTGCTGAGCGTCACCCCGCCGTTGAACTCGGTGAAGACGATGCCCGACTCCGTCATCTTCCGCAGGATGCCGGCGTTCTGGATCGTCCCCGAACCGATCGTGACGTTCACGTTGCCCCCGGGCAGGATCGCCATGATCTTGCCCGGTGAGTTCGTGATCGTGGCGCCGGTGAAGGTGAGCAGCCCGTCGATCCAGTGCAGGGCGCCGTTGTTCAGCACGTCGCGCCCGAGGGACTTCGAGCCCGTGGTCGTCAGCGCGAGTTTGCCCGACGGGTTGATCGTGACGGAGCCGGTGCCCGCCATGAGCCCCGATTGCCACAGCATCGGCCCGGAGAGCGAGAGCACGCCCGGCCCCTCGATGCGCGCGCCCACCAGGTTCATGACCGTGCCGGCGGTCCAATCGCCCGAGATCCACTGCGTCCCGCCGATGAAGTTCACCGTACCTGAGCCCGACAGCGTGGACCCGGCGCCGTGGACGTAGGACTGCCGGTAGTTGAGCGTGGACGCCGCGACGAACCGCTGCCCCGTGTTGGTCCCGCCGCCGTCGATGTTGACGATCCCGCCGCCGATGCTGAGCATCGCCGCATTGTCGAAGGGGACGGCGATGATCAGCGTGGCGCTCCCGAACTTCCGGAACACGCCGGCGTTGTGGATGAGGTTGGTGCCCCCGTCGTCGAGCAGCGGCGCGACGCCGTCGCTGGTGAACACCGCCCCCGCCTCGTTGCGCAGCGTCCCGTCCAGGAAGCGCAGCGCCCCGCCCGTATGGTTCATCGTCCGCTCGTTCACGAGCGTGCGGCGGAGTTGTTTCGTGGCGCCGGTCGACAGCGTGGCCGCACCGCCGGCCGCGTCGATGATGGTCCGGCCGGCCCCCTCCATCAGGCCCGAGGTCCAGAGCAGGCCGGCAAGCCTCAGGTCGCCGTCCCCCGAGAGCGTCCCGCCCGCGAGCGCGAGCAGACCCGCCAGTTGGGAATCCTGGGCAACGGACAGCACGCCGCCCGCCCCCACCGTCAGCGGCGCGTCGCAGGTCAGCGTGAGTACCGCCAGGGACCCGCCCGTGAGGCTCAGGGCCGCGGACGAGCCCGCCGCGATCACCGCGTCATCGCCCGATCCCGGCAGCACGTCGCCATCCCAGTTCAGCGGGTCCAGCAGCGACTGTCCGTCGCCTCCGGCGTCCCAGGCAATGGTCGCCAGGAGCGTGCGCGGCTCGAGCGGTTCCATGAGGCGCCGGGCTCGTGCGCCGGGAGACGCGGCGATGCCGCGCCCAATGGCCGAGGGGTTCTTCATCCAGTCCTCCCGTAGTCTTCGGCCGTTCCGGTGGGTGCGCCACCGGTGCTCGTGAACCCTACTCAATGGGGCCGGTGTCAATCAACCCCGACCCCCGATGTGGGGTAGCATGCCTCAATGTACCGATCCGTGCCGCTGGCCCGACTGCGCGAACTGCGCAACCGGACGCGCGACCTGACCCTCGCCGCGGACCTCGACCGCCTGCGGGACGGGATCAAGGGCCGGTCGCGAGCCGGCGCCGCGGGTTCCGGCGCGTGGAACTCCGCCGCACCGGCGGAACTCCGGGCGGTAGGGACTCCTGCCGGCGTGCTCCGCGGGGTGCTCACAATCCGGACCCCGGACGCCGCATCCCGTTTCCTCGTGGATCGATGGCTGCGAACCGGCGGCGAGGCGGAGATCATCCGGGCGGCCACGACGGGGATCCGGCGCGTGCGGGTCGTCCTCGCGTCCTGACGCCGCGGCGAGCGTGCTCATTCCGGCTCTCTCTCGTAACCCTCCATCTGGCGCCGCAGCAACTCCGCATGCTCGCGCTGGGCATCGCGCGCCTCGCGAGCCATCTGGACGACATCGCGCATCATCTGATGCTGCTCGGTGAAGATATTGGACACCGGGGCCGCCGCGGCGGCCTTGGGCGCGGGCGACACCAGGCTCCGCACGACACCGAACGCCGCCAGGGCCAGCCCGACCAAGGCGACAATCAGCACGGGCTTGTTGATCCCGCCGCCGGCTGTTTCCGGGAACTCGGTGCCCCAGGTCTCCGGAGCGCCACGGCCCGCAGCAGCGGTCGGTGTCCGGCCTTGTTCCATTCCTTCCCCTGTGCTCATTCCACACCCCCCTTTGGCCTGCGGCCGTGGCATCGGATCGGCGGGCGGGCGCGGCAGCCGCAACCGAAGGTCGGAGGAAATGCCCAAAGCGCCGGAACCTGTTCCGCGTACGCGAGCACGGCGTGTAACGAGGGCGGCACCCGGGGTACACGCCCCATCCGGCGCGTCAAACAAGGGGGATTTCGACGATCATCCGGGCTTGCGGCTGGCAAACAGCCGTTTCTGGTGCACACTACCCCCAAGAAGCACACCGGGGTCTGCCCGACAATCCGGGGTTCGTGCGCGAGTGCCGCGCGGGGTGTGTGACAACCGGTATCAGGGCCCAACGCGGGCTTGCGGCATGACTGCGCTGACACGACAACGCGGAAGACCGGAGACCACGGACTGGCACGCCGGGGTCGTCCAGTTGCTGGACGAGAGCCACCTTGTCGCGTTGTCCCCCAGCGTGCCGCGACAGGTGCGGTTCGCATCCTCGCTCTCCGGCTTCCTCCATGGCATGCGGGATACCGAGGTGTGCGTGCTCCACGGGCGGGCGATCCGCGACCTGGAGACGTTCTGCGCCCAACTGGAACGGGTGGTGCCCGGGCCCACGCTGGAGCGGCGCGTGGACGGTCCTTGCGGGGTCACCGCGCTGATACGACACCGGGAAACCTGGCCCGGCCGCCCGGCCGCGAAGTTCAGGTTCTATGTATGGAACGACGCGGACACTCTGCTGGGCCACGATGAACACCTGTTCGGGCGCCTGGTCGATGCGCTGGCGGGCGTCGCGGCGGAGGCCGAGTATGCCAGCGACGACCTGCTGTTTATCCAGCGGGTGGTGTTCATCGGCGGGGCGGAGTTGAAGCGGTACTGGGAATGCGGGGACGGGCAGTTCCGCGCGTGGTACAACGAGGGGGCGGGGCGGCCGTTCTGGGAACTCGTATCCGGCCTCGACGCCCCGCCGATCCAGCCGCTGTCGCTCGACGCCCTCTTCGACCCCCTGGCGCCGAACCTGCGGCTCGCGCCGAGCGCGTGACGGGCGGCCGCGGGCGTCAGCCGGGCGGCACGCCAGAATCAGCCGACAAGGCCCGCTTGACTCGCCGCCTGTCTCGGCGCATGCTCGCGCATGCGCATCATCGCCGGGGAGTACCGCTCACGCCGCCTGATCTCGCCGCCGGAGGATTCCCCGGCGCGGCCGCTCCCGGACCGGGTGAAGGAATCGCTGTTCTCCATCCTGCGCGGGCATGTGGAGAGCGCCGCGGTCTTCGACGGCTTCGCCGGGAGCGGGTCGTTCGGGCTGGAGGCGCTGTCGCGCGGGGCGGCCCGGTGCGTGTTCGTGGAGCGAGACCGCGACGTGGCCCAGGTTCTGAAGAAGAACATCGAGGCGCTGGGGGCCGGCGCCCGCGCCGATGTCGTCATCGGCGATGCGCTCGGCCCCGGCGCCCTGTCGCGCTGCCCGCGCCCGGCCGGCATCATCCTGCTGGACCCGCCGTATGTGATGGCCGAAGACCCGGCGGCGTGGCGGCGCGTGTGCGGCCAGGCCCAGCGGCTGCTCGGCTGCCTCGCGGACGACGGGTACCTGCTCATCCGCACGCCGTGGCCGTTCCTCCACGAGCTCCCGGAAGACGCCCGGCCCCCGCTCGTTCCCGCGGATGCTGGCGGGGACACGCCCGCGCCGCCGGTGCCCCGCCGCCGCGTGGACCTCGCCCTCCCCGGGGCGGACGGGCCCGAGACCCATGAGTACGGGTCCACGGCCGTTCACCTGTACATGCGCCGGCGGTGAGCACACCTACCCTTCCCGGATCACCCCGGCCGCTGGGCCGGAGGGAACACAGGAGTCCTGCCATGTCAGACGCCAGCAGGGCCGACGGGGATGCGCGCCCGGTCGGTTCGGACAACCGACAGGCGCCGAAGAACTTCATCACCGGGATCATCGACGCCGACATCGCCAGCGGAAAATGGGGTCTGTGGCGCGCGGACGAGATCAAGCCCGGCGGCGGGCAGAAGCCCGGCGCGCCGAAGGTGTGCACGCGGTTCCCGCCCGAGCCCAACGGCTACCTGCACATCGGGCACGCCAAGAGCATCTGCCTGAACTACGGGCTCGCGGCGGCCTACGGCGGCAGGTTCAACCTGCGCTTCGACGACACGAACCCCGCGAAGGAGGAGGCGGAGTATGTCGAGTCCATCAAGCGCGACGTGAAGTGGCTCGGCGGCGACTACGACGGTCCGCTCGGCGGCGGGGTGCTTTTCGCGAGCAACTACTTCGGGCGGATGTACGAGTTCGCGCAGGACCTGATTCGCAAGGGCAAGGCCTATGTGTGCGACCTCTCGGCGGAGCAGGTCGCGCAGTGCCGCGGCATCCCGCAGAAGCCCGGGCGCGACAGCCCGTACCGCACGCGCAGCGCGGACGAGAGCCTGGACCTGCTGGCGCGCATGAAGGCCGGTGAGTTCCCCAACGGCTCACGGACGCTGCGCGCGAAGATTGACATGACCTCGCCCAACCTGAACCTGCGCGATCCGGTGCTGTACCGCATCCTGCACGAGGAGCACCACAACACCGGCGGCGAGTGGTGCATCTACCCGATGTACGACTGGGCCCACGGCTTCGAGGACTCCATCGAGGGCATCACGCACTCGATCTGCACGCTGGAGTTCGAGAACCACCGGCCGCTCTACGACTGGTTCATCGACGCGGTGAACGAGGGTAGGTCGGCTCTCCGAGCCGACGCTTCAACCCATGTCGGCTCGGCGAGCCGACCTACCCGGATTCACCACCCGCAGCAGATTGAGTTCGCGCGGCTCAACCTCAACTACACCGTGCTGTCGAAACGCAAACTCATCGACCTTGTGCAGGGCGGGCACGTCACGGGCTGGGACGACCCGCGCATGCCCACGATCAGCGGCTACCGGCGCCGCGGCTACACGCCCGAAGCCATCCGGGCGTTCTGCGACGACGTGGGCGTCACGCGCGTCAACAGCGTGATCGACGTGGGCCGCCTGGAGAACGCGGTGCGCGACGACCTGAACCGCCGTGCCCCCCGCCGCATGGGCGTGCTGAACCCGCTGAAGGTCGTCATCGAGAACTACCCGCAGGGCCAGGCCGAGCACCTGCCCGCCGTGAACAACCCCGAGGACCCGTCGGCCGGCACACGCCCGGTCCCGTTCTCGCGAGAACTCTACATCGAACGCGAGGACTTCATGGAGGACCCGCCGAAGAAGTACTTCCGGCTCGCGCCCGGACGCGAGGTCCGCCTCCGCTCCGCATACTTCATCACCTGTACCGGCATCGTGAAGGACGCCGACGGCAACATCACGGAACTGCGCTGCACCTACGACCCCGCCACCCGCGGCGGGGACTCGCCCGATGGACGGAAGGTGAAGGCCACCCTGCACTGGGTCAGCGCCGGGCACGCCCTGGACGCGAAGGTACACCTCCTGGACCGCCTCTTCACCACCGAGGAACCGGGGAAGCGAACGGGCAACTACCTGGACGACCTGAACCCGTCATCCCTGTCGGTGGCGCGGGCGAGGGTGGAGCCGTCCCTCGGCGCGCCGGCCCCCGACGAGCCGGAGTGGCCCGACGGAATCCGCCGCTTCCAGTTCGAGAGGCTGGGCTACTTCGCGATCGACCCGGGCGGCCCGGCCGCGACCTCCGGCGGCCGCAGTGAGGCTGGCCTCGTCTTCAACCGCACCGCCACGCTCAGGGACACCTGGGCCCGCGAAGCAGCCAGGGCCTGAGGCCCCCGGAGACCCGCCGGCCAACGCCGGGCGCGGCCGCACGCCGAAGGCCACGGGTCGGCGGTCCATCCAGGCGGCGGCGGATTTTTCTGGCGGTTTCCGCTCCTTCGTGGTAAGGTGCCGCCGTTCAAGGCGGCCCGTGCCGGCGCGTGCCCGCACGACTCTGGCCACGCCGACATGTTCGATCTGTGGAGGCAGAAACACGATGAGAAGGTACCACGCCGCGGCGACCGCTCTTGCGGCGCTCGCGCTCGCCGGGGGCGCACAGGGTCAGGCCTGGAACGAGAACGGCGACGCGGGCAACCTGCCCATCACGGCCCAGTACGTCGTGGGCTCCGGCCCGCTGACCGGTATCAGCGGGGTGCTGTCTCCAGACGACGTGGACATGTATGTGCTGGAGATCACGGAGCCCACGCAGTTTTCCGTGTCGACCGTGGGCACGGCGTTCATGGATACCCAACTCTTCCTGTTCAAGCCCGACGGCACGGGCATCGCGATGGACGATGACGCGCCGGGGCAGGGCGTCCTGCAATCGGCCCTCAGTTCGGCCTTCACGGCCGGCCTTGCTCCCGGGACGTACTACCTGGCCGTCACCACATACGACGTGGATCCCGTCGCCGGCGCAGCGGAAATCTGGGCCGACGCGCCCTTTGACCTGGAGCGGGCCCCGGACGGGCCCAACCCCGGTGGATCGGTGGACGGCTGGATCGACTCCGGCGATGAGGGCACCTACACGATCACGCTTTCCGGCACCGCCTTCACCGCGGCCCCGATCGTCGGTGCCTGCACGCTGCCCAGCGGCGCGTGCGTGACCACGACGCAGACGCTCTGCCAGGCAAACGGCGGCACCTACCAGGGCAATGGATCCGAGTGCCCAAAGGGCGCGTGCTGCAAACTGGACGGCACCTGCTCGCTGCTCACCGCCCAGGACTGCGCCGCCGCCAACGGTATCTACGGCGGGGACAACAGCACCTGCGGCACGACCTGCCCCCGCCAGTTTGTGTACTCGGGCGGCTCGGTCGCGATCCCCGATGGGCAGCCGGGCCCGACCTGCGGCAGCGGCCCCGGCGCCGAGGCCATCGCCGAGATCGTGGTGAACGAATCCTTCCCAGTTTCCAGCGTCAGCGCCTCGTACTACATCGAGCACTCCTGGCAGGGCGACCTGGTCATCTCGCTGCGCCACGTGACGACCGGCACGACCGTCGTTCTCGTGGACCGCGCGGGGTCGAACGGCCCTGAGTGCGGCTTCGCCACCGACAACTTCGGCTCGGTCAATCCGACCTTCTTCCGGTCCATAGACTCGGCGGCAGCGACCTACGACGTGGGCTCCCCGGGTGCGCCCGCCAACAACGCCAGCGGCCCCTGGAAGTCCGAGAACCCGCTCACCGCTTTCATCGGCGAGAGCGCAGCCGGGCCGTGGCAACTGATCGCCACCGACTGGAGCGAGCAGGACACCGGCTTCATCAACGCCTTCATCCTGGAACTCGGCGGCCCCTCGTGCTACCCGGACTGCAACGGCGACGGCGCCCTCAACCTCTCCGATTTCGGCTGTTTCACCACCAAGTTCGCCCTGGGCGACCCCTACGCCGATTGCAACGGGGACGGCCAACTGAACCTGTCCGACTTCGGCTGCTTCACGACCAAGTTCGCGCTGGGCTGCAACTAGGGTCCAGAACCCGTCACCCCGCGGAGATGGTGACGGTTGCTTCGCTCGGGCCGCCCCCGGGGACAACACCCCGGGGGCGGCTTGTCCTTTGGGAGGATTGGGCAAGGAACGCCCGCTGGCACTCCCGCGAACAGGATGTACACTTGAACCGTGCCGCCGGGAGGGCGGCTTTTTTCGCGGCCGCGGGGCCGCAAGCGGAATGGAGAGGGCCGGCCGCGATGAACAAGCGCCGCGGATTTATCCGGAGCCGAGAAGTCCTGTGGGCCGGCGGGGCGATCGTCGCGCTCGGCGCCACCGCAACGCTCGGCACCCTGCCCACGACACTCTTGGACTACTTCGGGCCCGGCACCCAGCCCACCGAGATCAATGAATACATGCTCAGCGCCAACGACTGCTCCAGTTGCCACGGCGGTTTCAACGCCGTGCAGGAGCCGTTCCGACCCTGGGCCGCGAGCCTGATGGGGCAGGCCATGCGGGACCCGGTGTTCCACGCGGCCCTCGCGGTCGCCAACGCCGACGCCGACTTCGCCGGCGACCTGTGCCTGCGTTGCCACGCGCCCTCCGGGTGGGTCGAGGGCCGCAGCGTGCCGACCGACGGCTCCGCCATGAGCGGAACGGACCTTGAGGGCGTCACCTGCCACACCTGCCACCGCATGGTGGACCCTGTCTACGTCGCGGGCCAGAGTCCGCCGGACGACCAGAAGATTCTGGGCAACCTCACGTTCCCGCCCGATTCGCCGCACTCGGGCCACTACATCATCGACCCGAACGACCGCAGGCGCGGCCCGTTCAGCCTCCCCGGCTTCACCTTCCACCAGTGGCGCAAGAGCCCGTTCCACCAGAGCGCCACGATGTGCGCCACCTGCCACGACGTCAGCAACCCCGTCTATACGCGACAGCCCGGCGGAACCTACACCCTCAATGAACTGGGCGCTGCCCACCCGACCAGCAACGTCTACGACGAGTTCCCGCTGGAACGCACCTACAGCGAGTGGTCGGCCAGCGCCTTCGCCGTCGCCCCCATCAACATGGGCGGGCGCTTCGGCGGCAACAAACTGGAGGTCAGCACCTGCCAGGACTGCCACATGCCCGACGCCACGGGCAAGGCGTGCTCCTTCGGCGAGGTGCGCAGCGACCTGCCCCCGCACCACTTCAACGGCGGCAACACCTGGGTCCTCAAGGCCGTGCGGAACCTCTACAACGACGGCGACACCTTCCTGTCGGCATCGACCGTGGACGCCTCCATCGCCCGCACCGTGGACATGCTGAAAAAGGCCGGAGACCTGGCCCTTTCCGCGACCGCCGCGACGCTCACCGCGCGCATCACCAATGAGTCCGGCCACAAACTCCCCAGCGGCTACCCCGAGGGCCGCCGCATCTGGATCAACGTCAGGTTCATGAACTCCGCCGGGGCACTGATCGCCGAACGCGGCGCCTACAACGCCGCCACGGGTGAACTGACCACCGCAGACACGAAGGTCTACGAAGGCAAACTCGGCCTCGACGCCGCGGTCTCCGCGGCAACGGGCGTGCCCGAGGGCGAATCCTTCCACTTCGTGCTCAACAACGTCTGGCTCAAGGACAACCGAATCCCGCCGCGGGGCTTCACCAACGCGGGCTTCGCCGCCGTCCAGGCGGCCCCCGTCGCGGCCACCTACGCCGACGGCCAGAACTGGGACGACACCGCCTTCGCCATTCCGCCCACCGCCCGCACCGCCGAGGTTCGCGTGTACTACCAGAGCACGTCAAAGGAGTACATCGAGTTCCTGCGCGACAAGGGCGGCGCCAAGGGCCAGATCGCCTACGACCAATGGGCCCTGCTCGGCCGCAGCGCCCCGGTCGAGATGGACCTGGGCACGATCCAGTTGTGCGAGGCCGACTGCAACCGCGACGGCGTGCTGAACCTCGCCGACTTCGGCTGCTTCCAGACGAAGTTCGCCCTCGCCGACCCCGTCGCGGACTGCAACAAGGACGGCGCCCTGAACCTCTCCGACTTCGGCTGTTTCATGACGAAGTTCGCTCTCGGATGCCCGTAGGCTCCGGGGGTGCACCGCCTCGGCTACCCCGGCCCGTGCGCACCGCTGATGCCGCTCATCGCGCTCGCTCCTGTTCCGCCGCGGGCCGCCCGCCGTCCCACCGCGTCGCCAGGTCGTGCGGAACCTTCAGCAGGTCCAGCACCTTGCCGGCCATGAAATCCACCAGGTCCTCCACGCTCCGCGGCCGGAGGTAGAACCCCGGGTTGAGCGGGCACACGATCGCGCCCGCCAGCGTCACCGTCCGCATGTTCTCGATGTCGATCAGCGAGAGCGGGGTCTCGCGGTGGCACAGGATCAGCGGGCGCCGCTCCTTCAGCGTCACCATCGCCGCCCGGCACAGCAGGTTGGACCCCGATCCGCCCGCGATCGCCCCCAGCGACGTGCCGGAGCATGGAATGACCACCATCCCATCGTGCAGGAAACTCCCGCTGGCGATGACCGCCCCCACGTCCTTGTGCGGGTGGACAATGAGCCGCCCCTCGTACTCGGCCACCCGCGCGGACGACGCGAGCCCGGGAACCATGGACTCCAGGTCCGGCCGGCGCACGCCGGCCTCATCGCCGAGCAGCCGGCGCCCGTACTCGCTGACCACCAGGTGGACCTCCGCGCCCGCCATGAGCAGGAGTTCCAGCACCCGCAGCGCATACGCCGCACCGGAAGCGCCGCTGATGCCGAGGACGAACGTCCGTGGAGCGGGCTCGGGGAGTTGGTACATGGGCACGCGGAATGGTACGAACGAGCCCCGAGCGCGACCGCGGCCGAACCCGCCGGTCTTTCAGAATGCCGATCCAGGTCCCGCGCACGGACACCCGGGGTATCATCCGCGCCGCCCGGCAGGGGCGGATGGAGGCCAATCGCATGAAGCGGCTTGTCGGCGGGCTGTTGACCGTGGTGATCGCGTTCTCGTTGCTCGGCGGGTGCGTCAGTTGGGCCAGTTACCCGGCCGCGCCGGGTGAAGCGGCGGTCAAGAACCCGAACGACCCGGCCCTGATCGACGTCATGACGACAGCCATGGAGTGGGTCGTCCGCAAGTACCCGCCGGGGCCGGAGCAGCAGGCCGGCGCACGCCTTGCCGTCAACCTCCCGCCGGGGATCCGGCCCCGTCTGTACGAGGCGCTGGCACGGGACGTTGGGCACGGGGCGGTCCCGCTCACCCGCGAGCGCACGGACCTGCCCATCTATCACATCGCCCAGGTCCGCATCCGCGGCGACGAGGCCGCGGTGGACATCCTGCGCCCCCTGATCGAACTCGGCGCGGCGCCGTCCGGTGAGCCGGTGTATCAGGAGGTGCGCGTAAACCTTCGCGGCGGTGTGCGGCCCTGGACCGTCACTTCGCACCGCGAATGGACCCCCGGAACCGTGTCGCGTATGCCGGACCTGAACTTCATGGAGCCGCCGCCGGCTGCGACACCGGCGGCGCCCGCCGCCCCGCCCGCGGGGACACCCGAACCGCAGCGGTAGCGGGCGGCGCCGACCCCCCCCCGGTGGACCACAGTCGCACTCCCGGAAACTCGCGCGCATCCATGTCCGTTCCCGGTTCCAGAATCGACCACCGTGACCCGGGCGTCCGCCGCGTCGCCGTCCTCGATCTTGCGCCGGATCCAGCCACACACCGGGCACTGATCGAGCGCCTCCTGATCGAGCGCGACGAACGCACGGCCGTCCTCATCTGCCGGCAACTCGGCGCCCACGCCGACGCCGCAGTCATGGCGACGCTCTGGGGTCTGTACGCGGACTCTACAACACCGGTGCGCATCGCCCATGCCGCCGTGCTTGCTCACGACACCATCGCCGGGCGTTCCCGGAGCGGCGGCCGTGAATGCCGTACAATGCGGGCGTGACCCGAGCCGCGGCCCCGCTCGTGACGCCCCCCACCCACGCCAGTCGAACTGCCCCCGTGCCCCCAGCCCCGTGGACACGCCGGCACCTGCTCGGGCTGGGCGGCCTGACCCCGGCCGAGTTGCGAACCCTGCTGTCGCGGGCGGCCGAACTGGCGGCAGCGGGCGGGGCGGACACGCTGCACGGGCGGACCGTCGCCACGATGTTCTTCGAGGACTCGACGCGCACCCGGACAAGTTTCACGCTCGCGGCCCGGCGCATGGGCGCGGAAGTCGTGGACCTGTCGGCCGCGGCGTCCAGCGTGAACAAGGGTGAGACGCTGATCGACACCGCCCGCACCATCCGCGCCATGGGCGTGGACGCGGCGGTGGTGCGGACAAGGCAGGCCGGGGCCGCGGCGATGATCGCCGCCGCACTGGATACGGAGGGCGGTGCGGCGTGCTCGGTGATCAACGCCGGCGACGGAAAGCACGAGCACCCGACGCAGGGGCTGCTCGACCTGCTGACGATCGCGGAGGCCCACGGGCGCCTGGGCGGCCTGGACCTCTCCGGCCTGCGGGTGGTGATCGTCGGGGACGTGGCGAGTTCGCGCGTCGCGCGGTCGGCGGTCGCCGGGCTGCGGGCGCTGGGCGCGGAATCGGTGGTCGTCGGGCCGCCGGCGCTCTGCCCGCCGGGGCTGTCGGCCCTGGGCTGCCGCGTTGCGCGTGACTTCGATGCCGAACTGCCGCGGGCCGACGCCGTGATGATGCTCCGCGTGCAGTTCGAGCGGCACGAAACCTGCCCGCAAGGGGAGGGTGGCAAGGTGGGCCCCGCGGAGAGGACGACGGCGATCGGCACGGCCCGTGAGTACCGCGAGTTCTTCGGGCTGAGCGCCGCGCGGGCGGCGCTGATGAAGGATGATGCTGTCGTCCTCCACCCGGGCCCGACGAACCGCGGGCTGGAGATCGAGAGCGATGTCGCCGACGGCCCGCGCTCGCGCATCCTGCGACAGGTCACACTGGGCGTGCCCGTCCGCATGGCCGCCCTCGAGGCGTGCATACTGGTCTAGGTTCACACATGGGTGGCATGAGCAACGCTTCGTTGCCCGTGGTCCCCGATCTGAGCTCACGGGTAAGCCCAAGCGGCTTACCCATGCCACCCACCCTTGGCCCGGCCACCCGCCGCTCAGAGGGTACGGCCGTGCCACCGACCACGCCGCACTCGTGCTTGCTCTACACCTTCTTCCGTCTCTTCATCTGCGGCGCGGTCGGTGCTGGGTTTCGGGAGCAACTCGCACTGACCGCGCGGGATGTAGGGCAGGTAGAAGGAGAAGGGCGGGTAGAAGCCGCGTGGTCAGTGGCACAATCCGGGAGTCAGTGCCACCCCGCCGGCGTCGCGGGGGCACGCGCCCACAACTGCGACAGCGCGTCGAGCATCGTCGGGCTGTCCGTGCAACCCCCGCCGAGGTTGCAGTGCGCCTCCCACGACGGGCTGACCCAGGTCCCCGGCACGCTCGCGAAGTACGAGTTGAGGTCGAGGAACAGCGTCGTCAGCGGCACGCCTTATTCTTTGTGACACGATCATCCGGGGCTTTGGCCGGATGATCGTGTCTTGGTTTTGCTGCGTGCCGTGGCCGCGGCGTTGGACGGGCACGCTCCTTCTTCTCCTCCCCCGTCCCGACGGGGGAGGTGGATTCATCGCGCAGCGATGAAGACGGAGGGGGTTTCCCCGAGACCGCCGCGCTTCCACCGTCGTCTCCCGCTCCGTGCGCTCGTGCATGGGGGTTCCGCCCCCCTGCAACCCCCCGCAAAGCCCTCGCCCCGCGCCCGGCGGGGGAGGTGCCGAGGCTTTGCGACGCGGAGGGGGCTCCTTCTCCTCCCCCGCGCCTGGCGGGGGAGGTGGTCGAGTCTTCGAGGCCGGAGGGGGTTCTTCGCCGATCAGAGGCGGCTCTCGATCTCGGCTCACCCGTTTCCCAGGTGTGTTCCAAAGGGGGGTGCGGGGGGAATCCCCCCCGCAAAGCGAACCACGATCACCCGCTCCCAAAGCCTCGCGATGATCGTGGCACAGTCGCGGGGGACCGACGCGCACGATCAACCAATACAATTCCTGCTCGCCGGGACCCACAAAGCGGGCGGCCCATGCCCCACCCTCCCCGCCCGTCGCCCCCCACCGCCCGCGCCGTGGCGGCCCGGCGACGGCAGCTTCCCAGGGTCAGCGGCCATCCACGCGGTAGCGACCCCGCTCATCCCGCAATCGCTTCATGGTGGATATCGCCTCCTCCATCCAAGCGGCGCAATCATCCGGATTCCATCCTGCTTCCAGACGCGAGTGCAACAACTCAGCGATGGGACCGGGAAGCTCGGCGCAAGTCGTCTCGGCATCGTGCGCACGATCTCGCACCGCAGCCAGGTCGTCGGACAGACGCTGCCAAGCTCGCAGGGCGGCGTCGGTCTGATCCCTCCATCTACGCTGGGTCTCCGGGGTCAATAGTCCGGAGGTTTCCTTGTACCAGACGTCCAGGTTCTCCGGATCGGCCTCTCTTGCATCCGTGAGATGTCGGCTTGCCGTCTTGAAGCCCGTCTCGACATCCGCGATTCGTTTCTCTGCCATCTTCTTGTCAGCGCGAATGTTGTCGGAAGCGCGGCGCATGGCATTTTGGCCGCTCTTCCCCATTGAAATCCAATCCGCGATTTTCAGCGCTGATCCAATGCCAGCTTCATCCGAGATTCCATCCGCAAGTCCGTAGTCAATCGCCTCTTGCGCGGTCAATGTGAGCACTGTGTCAGCGCTATCGCGCAGAAAAGCCGTGGAGTACGCGGCGCCCGCCGGCTTGTGGTCAAACAGCAAGCAGCGGCCTGTCGCGGGGTCATGCCAGACCCAGAGTTCCGCCTCGCGCACGACCATTGCGCGAATCGCGGCACCGCTGCGCCCTCGCGCCTCGTTCATTGACGCTAACTGTGCCGCAACTGCCGAATTGAACTTCGCATCGACGTTCACCTCTCCCGTGCTCGGGTTCTGGCCATACGCAACGGCAGCACCCGTCGCAGACCCGGGCGACATGTAGATGTGATCCGCCCAAACAAGAGGCCACATTGATGCGCTAAGGGCACGCTTGACGACGAAGTAATACGTAAATCCGCTGTCGTTCTCCTTCAGGATTTCCGCTATCTCTCGACCAGCCCACACTTCGCCGCCCGGGCTGTCGAGCACGAAAACCAAATTATGGATGTGGCGTGTCGATGCCAACGC
This sequence comes from Phycisphaerales bacterium, assembly GCA_020849105.1. GTDB lineage: Bacteria > Planctomycetota > Phycisphaerae > Phycisphaerales > UBA1924 > JADLGW01. The sequence goes on from JADLGW010000051.1 coordinate 75,174, forward strand.
AATCGCATTCCGAAGACCTTGCGGCTGAATCTGGTCGCCGAACTCACCGACGAGCGGGATAGTCATGTAGGTCGGCGGGTTGGGCTGACCGACAGCGGCAACTGGGACAAGGAGCGTGCCACAGCCGAGCGCAAGATGCATTGCACGCATTAGAGCGACTCCTAGCGGCAGCCTATTGGTCTCTGCGCAATGAAAGACGACTGGGCGGTTCTGCCGATACAAGGGCATGAGGACCAAGGGCGCTCCGGCGGGGCTGGAGGCGCGGCGGCTGCGGGCGGCGGAGCTGCTGAGCCAGGGCAAGGGCACGAGTGCGGTCGCGCGGCTGGTGGGCGTCACCCCGTCGTGCGTGAGCAAGTGGAAGAAGGCCCTGCTGAGGCGGGGGCCGGAGGGGCTCAGGGCCAGACCCCACCCGGGACGCAAGCCCCGGCTCAACGCAGTGCAGAAGCGGCGACTGGAGGCGCTGCTCAAGAAGGGCGCCGTGGCCGCGGGGTACGACAGCGAACTGTGGACCTGCCGGCGTGTCCGCGACCTGATCGGCAAGACCCAGGGCGTGTGGTACGACTTCAACCACGTCGGACGCATCCTGCACGCGCTGGGCTTCAGCGTGCAGAAGCCCGAGGCCCGGGCCAGGGAGCGTGACGATCGGGCGATTGCACGCTGGCGGAAGAAGGATTGGCCGCGCATCAAAAAAACGCGCGGCGGCTGAACGCGGCCGTAGTGTTCTACGACGAATCCGGCTTCATGCTGCGGCCTTTGGTGCGTCAGACCTGGGCCCCGCGGGGCGTTACCCCCATCGTCCGCTGCTGGGACCGGCGCGACCGGCTCAGCGTGATCGGCGGGATCATCGTGCCGGCGTCGGCCCTGCCTACCCGCGCCCACGCCGCGCGGCGTCACCAACTCGAAGCGGTCTTCCGCATCCACCCAAGGAACATCAGGACACCCGAGGCCACGGAGTTCCTGCGTGCCTTGGACCGGCATGTGAACGGAGCGTTGATCGTCGTGCAAGACAAGCTCAACGTGCATAAGGCCGCCGTCCGGCGCTGGCTGGCCGGTCGGCCGCCCGACGCTCCCCGCGTGATGGTCGAGTGGCTCCCGTCGTACGCCCCGGAACTCAACCCCGCCGAGCAACTGTGGAACCACGGCAAGCGTGTCGACCTGGCCAACCTCGCCCCGACCGACCGCGAGGATCTTCGCGGCCACGTCCGCCGCTCGCTCATCCGCCAGCGGTGCTCCCCCAACCTGCTCGCGTCCGCCTTCGATCGCGCGGGGCTCCATCTGTGACCGTTCACGTCAATATCAGCGCAGATGTCAGTAGCAACGGCTGGTGTCGCTGTCAATATCCTGCTCCAAAAACAACAACGCCCGCCTCTTGCGAGACGGGCGTCGCGTAATGCGAACAGCGGGAATCCGTTGACCTCGCGTTGCCGCGGGGCTGGCCGACGTGACCCGTCGCTTGCGCTCGGGTGTGTACCCTCGCTTGCGCTTCGGGCTCGTAGAAACCCGTCGCTTGCGCTCGGGGCTCTGTGTCGGACGAGAGTGCGCTGACGGTCCGGCGGGAGATCTCTCTCCTGGAGGACACCGCTCTGGAGAGCGGTGCCACCCAGCGACACTTCTCTGGAGAGAAGTGCCACCTTTCCGGTCCAAGGAAATCCCTTAGAAAGGAGGTGATCCAGCCGCAGGTTCTCCTACGGCTACCTTGTTACGACTTAGTCCCAGTCACCGATCTTGCCGTAGGCACCACAGTGATGTGGCGACTTCGGGCACTACCGGCTTCCATGACTTGACGGGCGGTGTGTACAAGGCTCAGGAACGTATTCACCGGGGCGTAGCTGATCCCCGATTACTAGCGATTCCGACTTCATGCAGGCGAGTTGCAGCCTGCAATCCGAACTGGGGTGCGTTTTTTGCGATTTGCTCCGCCTCGCGGCCTTGCATCGCTCTGTGCGCACCATTGTAGCACGTTTGCAGCCCTGGACGTAAGGGCCATGAGGACTTGACGTCATCCCCACCTTCCTCCGGTTTGACACCGGCAGTCTCGCTAGAGTACCGCCTTGCGGCAAGCAACTAACGACAGGGGTTGCGCTCGTTAAGGGACTTAACCCGACACTTCACAGCACGAGCTGACGACAGCCATGCAGCACCTGTGACCGTTCCACCCTTGCGGGTGTGGCCCCTCTTTCAAGGGGTTAATCCGGCCATGTCAAGCCCAGGTAAGGTTCTACGCGTTGCATCGAATTAAGCAACATGCTCCACCGCTTGTGCGGGCCCCCGTCAATTCCTTTGAGTTTCAACCTTGCGGCCGTACTCCCCAGGCGGGGTACTTAGTGCGTTTGCTGCGGCACTGGAGGGGTCGATACCTCCAACACCTAGTACCCATCGTTTACGGCCAGGACTACCGGGGTATCTAATCCCGTTCGCTCCCCTGGCTTTCGTCCCTCAGCGTCAGGAGCGGTCCAGCAAGCTGCCTTCGCCATTGGTGTTCCGTTGCATATCAATGCATTTCACCGCTACTTGCAACGTTCCGCTTGCCTCTCCCGCCCTCAAGCCCAGCAGTATCTCGCGCAGTCCCCAAGTTGAGCCTGGGGCTTTCACGCAAGACTAACCGAGCCGCCTACGGACCCTTTACGCCCAGTGATTCCGGACAACGCTCGCCCCCTACGTATTACCGCGGCTGCTGGCACGTAGTTAGCCGGGGCTTATTCCAGAGTTGATGTCACACCCGAGACGATCTCAGGCTTTCTTCCCTCTGAAAAGCGCTTTACGACCCGAAGGCCTTCATCGCGCACGCGGCGTCGCTGCATCAGGCTTTCGCCCATTGTGCAAGATCCCCAACTGCTGCCTCCCGTAGGAGTCTGGGCCGTGTCTCAGTCCCAGTGTGGCTGACCACCCTCTCAGGCCAGCTACGGATCGTCGGCTTGGTGAGCCTTTACCCCACCAACTACCTAATCCGCCGCGAGCCCATCCTCAAGCGCCCGAAGGCTTTGACCATGGTCACATCCGGCATTACAAACCGTTTCCAGTAGTTATTCCGGACTTGAGGGCAGGTACTCACGTGTTACTCACCCGTCCGCCGCTAAGGATTGCTCCTTCGCTCGACTTGCATGTGTTAGGCGCGCCGCCAGCGTTCGTCCTGAGCCAGGATCAAACTCTCCGAAGAGAACGATCCCCGTCCGCTGTGCGGACGGCTCCCACTGCTTGCGCAGTGGCGGTCGGCATCTCTGCCGATCAAAGGATTCCACTTGGCCCACATGACTATGCATGTGTAAAGGACACTATTCAGTTCTCAAGGTACCTACCGGCTTAACCGGAAAGTCATCGTACCACCGACGACTTGAGGCGTCAACCCCGGCTTCGGCTGCGTTTGGCGGCTCGTTCGAAAGCGTGGCGGTGGCGTCGGAGACGTCTTCGCCGGCTCTCGCCGGAGCGGCCTGGGCGGCCATGGCTGCCAAGTTGCTGCCCGCTTTCGTTCAAGGTTCCAGCGGCTTTCCAGCCGCCGACAAGGGGAGACTGTAGCACTCCGCCCGAGGAGTGTCAAGAGCGCCGCGCAAGTTTTTTCAGAGCGGTCACTCCTGCCGCGGCGAGCCCGCGGGTGGCGGGACCATCGCCCGCGATCCGCGGACGGGCGGGACGTCCTGGCGGCGCGGTCGCGAGGCGGCCTTGGTCGCGCCCTCGGCTCGCTGTTATGGTTGGCGGTGGAGCACGGCGATGGCGGTGGTGCCCTTCTACGTCGGCGATGAGCTGGAGTTGCGGAAGCCACACGCGTGTGGGGCGAACCACTGGCTGGTGCACCGGGTCGGGGCCGACCTGCGGTTGGAGTGCGCCCGGTGTGGGCGGCGGCTGCTGCTGCCGCGGAGTCAGGTGGAGCAGCAGGTGCGGAGGTTTCTGGCGCGGGGGCCGGCGGCGAGCAAGTCGCCTCGGGAGGGTGGGAAGGAGCGGGGTTGAGGGGGCGGGCCGCCGTACGGCACGACGGCCCGCCAGGTGGATCAGTCTTCCGCGACGGTGCACAGGCGCTCCTTGCCGGTCAGCTCCCCGCGCGCGTGCCGCTTGACGTGGCCGTCGCAGTAGCTGTAGTGGCCGCCTTCGTTGTGCCGCCCGGCGAGGTTGCCGATGCCGTCGGTGGGTGGAGTCGACGCGGCCGGCCCGTAGATGAGCCAGTTCCCGGCGCCCCACCTCCCGGTGTCAGGGTTGTCGCCGATCAGGATGGTCTCAGCCGGTTGCACGACCACCGCCAGCGAGCGACCGGGGTTGCTGGGATCGGCGCCGGCCGCCGAGCGGTAGCCGCAGTCCTGGTAGTTCCAGCCGTAGCCCCGGACCACGTTGGAGTTGGAGGGGCAGGTCTTGATCTGCTGGTTCTTGAGGTACGGGTCCAGGTAGTCGGTCCACAGCAACGGCGTCGGCTCGCCCCAGGACGAGGCGTAGGGGTAGGTTTCGTCGTCGTCCTGGGCGTACTGCAGGATCCCGAGCATGAGCTGCTTGGCGTTGCTCGAGCAGCTCGACTGGCGGGCCTTCTCACGGGCCTTGGCGAACACCGGGAACAAGATGGCCGCCAGGATGGCGATGCTGGCGATGACCACCAACAACTCGATCAGGGTAAAGGCGCGACGTCGCAGGGGTATCTGCAACAGTCAGGATGACCGCTGATCCCACGCTGCCCAGGGCCCGCTACCAACAGGATACCGGCCTGCAAAAGCGCGCGGCGCGCCGGTCTAGGCGGTCAGCTCGCCGCGGAAGCTGGTGGCGGCCGGGCCGGTCATCAGGACATGGTCATCGGTCTCGCGCCAGGCGATTTGGAGGTCGCCGCCGGCCAGGTGGACCACGCCCTGGCGCTCGCTGAGTCCGCCGAGGTGAGCGGCGACGAGGGTGGCGCAGGCGCCAGTGCCGCAGGCGAGCGTCTGCCCGGCGCCGCGTTCCCAGACTCGCATGGTCAGCTCGGTCGGGCTGTTGACCTCGACGAACTCGACGTTGGTGCGGGCGGGAAAGCGCTCGTGGCGCTCGATCTGCGGCCCCCACCAGGCGACGTTGATGGTGTCCAAGGAGTCGACGAAGACCACGCAATGGGGATTGCCCATCGAGACACAGGTGATCTTGAAGGGGTCGTCATCGACCTGCAGCAGGGCATCGACGACCCGTTGGCTACCAGCGTCGGCGATGAAGGGGATCTGGTCGGGATGCAGCCGCGGCGGGCCCATGTCGACACAGACCTGGGCGCGGGCGGGCTGGTACTCCAGGAGCGTCGGCTGCAGCACCCCGGCCCCGGTCTCGACGGTGTAGCTGGCGCGCGTCTCGAGCTGGTGATCGCGCAGGTACTTGGCGAAGCAGCGCAGGCCGTTGCCGCACATCTCGGCCTCGCTGCCGTCGCTATTGAGGATCTGCATCCGCCAGTCGGCGACGCTGGAGGGCCGCACCAAGATCAGGCCGTCGCCGCCGACGGCGAAGCGCCGGTCGCACCAGGCGCGGGCGGCGCCGGCCGGATCGGGAGCGAAGCCCTGGCGGGCGTCGACCACCAGGAAGTCGTTGCCGCAGCCGTGCATCTTGTCGAAAGGTACGACCATGTCAGTCCTCGGCGGGTGCGGCCGGCGGCGCCTCGGGGGCCTCGGCCGGGGCCAGCAGGTCGGGCAGCCGCCGGAGCGGTTGGACGGTGGTGACGGCGTGCTTGTAGACCATCTGCTGCTTGCCTTCGTCCTCGAGCAGGATGGTGAAGTTGTCGAAGGCGGTGACCACGCCGCGGAGCTGCACGCCGTTGACCAGGTAGACGATGCAGCGGGCCTGCTCGCGACGGCACCAGTTGAGGAGGGTCTCCTGGACGTTGGTGGGTTTGGCGCTCATAGCTCTCCTCCGCGGCCAACTGGCCGCGGGATTGTAGCCGATCAGCGCCCACGATGCAACGTCCGTTGCCGCTTCGGGGGGCCCTGTGGTAGACTGCTGGCTTGCGACTCTGGTGGGAGATGCACCATGAAGGCGGGTATCCACCCGAAGTACGTCGAATGCACGGTGACCTGCGCGTGCGGTAGTTCGTTCCAGACGCGCAGCAGCCTGCCGACGATTCACGTCGACATTTGCAGCGCTTGTCACCCCTTCTATACGGGCCGGCAGAACATCGTCGACACCGAGGGGCGCGTCGAGCGGTTCCGCAGCAAGTACGCCAAGGTGGCCCAGCCGGCGAAGGACAAGCGCCGCTAGGCCGGAGGTCGGCGGTGGCTGCGCAAGCTCCCAGCGAGCCGGTCGCTTACGGCGGCCAGGCGGTGGTCGAAGGGGTGATGATCCGCAGCCCGCGGTTCATCGCAGTGGCTTGCCGGCTGCCCCAGAGCGACGGCAGCCATGGGACGCAGACGCCGGTCGATGTCCACACCGAGCCAGTGCGCTCGCTCTTCCAGCGGCTGCCCTGGCTCCGCCGGATTCCCCTGCTGCGCGGGTTCTGCGCGCTCTTCGAGATGCTCAGCCTGGGCCTCCGGGCGCTGGAGCGGGCCGCCAACCTGCAGACCGTGGCGTTGGCGGTGCTGGCGCCTGGCTTGAGCACGGGTGACGCCGCGGAGTCCCCGCGGCGGGAGCAGGCCGGGGCGCTCAACGGCCCGATCTTGTGGGCCACGATCGGCACCGCGTTCGCGCTGGGGCTGGGCCTCTTCGTGGTCCTGCCGAACTACCTCGCCGACCTCCTGGCGAACTGGCTGGGGCTCCCCCCGCACAGCATCGGTCGGAACCTGATTGAGGGCGGCATCGTGCTCACGATGTTCGTCGGGTACATCGGGCTAATCGGCCAGTGGAGCGAGATTCGGCGGGTCTTCCAGTACCACGGCGCGGAGCACAAGGTGGTCAACGCGCACGAGGCGGGGATCGAGCCGACGGTCGCGGCGGTGGCCACGCAGAGCTGCATCCACCCGCGCTGTGGCACCAACTTCGGGTTCCTGGTGATCGTCGTCAGCATCGTGGTCTACAGCTTCCTGCCCTGGACCCCGGCGCTCTTGGCGCGGCTGGGCATGCGGCTGTGCTGCCTGCCGTTGGTGGCCGGGCTGGGGTTCGAGCTGATCCGCGTGATTGGCCGCTACCGGGGCTGCCGGCCGCTGCAACTGCTGATCCTGCCGGGGCTCTGGCTACAGCGTCTGAGCACGCGCGAGCCGAGTCGTGACATGATCGAGGTGGCGCTGGCGAGCTTCCAGGCGGTGCGCCTGGCTGAGGAGACCGACACCCTGACGAGCCGGGTGCTGGCCCCCGGGGAGACGGTCCTTGCTTGAGATTCGCGACCGCTTGGAGGAGCTGCGGCAGAAGCATGCGCAGCTCAGCGAGCAGCTCAACGACCCGGCGGTCTACGGCGATCCGCAGCGCTTGCGGGTGGTGGCGCGCGAGCGCGCCGCGCTGGACGAGCTGGTGGTGACCTACCAGCGCTGGCAGGACCAGGAGTCTCGCCTGGAGCAGGCGCGCGAGCTGGCCGAAGACCCCGACATGCGCGAGCTGGCGGACGAAGAGCTGGCCGAGCTGGAGCCCTTGCAGGTGGCGACGCTGGAGCGGCTGCATGTCTTGCTGCTGCCACGCGACCCGGCCGACGACAAGTCGGTGATCATCGAGGTCCGGGCCGGCACCGGCGGCGACGAGGCGGCACTGTTCGCGGCCGAGCTGCTGCGGATGTACTGCCGCTTTGCCGACCGGCAGGGCTGGAAGTACGAGACGATGTCCAGCGAAGACACCGGGATCGGCGGCCTGAAGCGGGTGGTCTTCGCGATCAACGCCAATGGGGCCTACAGCCAGTTGAAGTACGAAGCTGGGACGCACCGCGTGCAGCGGGTGCCGGCAACGGAGTCGGCCGGGCGGATCCACACCAGCACGGCGACGGTGGCGGTGCTCCCGGAGGCCGAAGAGGTCGAGGTGGCGGTGAACGAAGGCGACCTCCGCTGGGAGACCTTCCTGAGCCAGGGCGCCGGCGGGCAGAACGTCCAGAAGAACGAGACTGCGGTCCGGCTCTACCACCTCCCTTCGGGCATGGTGATCGAGTGCCAGGACGAGCGCAGCCAGCGCCAGAATCGCGAGAAGGCGCTGCGGGTGTTGCGGGCGCGGCTCTACGAGTTGGAGCGCCAGCGCCTGGACGCCGAACAGAACGCCCGCCGCTCGTCGCAGGTCGGCTCTGGCGAACGCAGCGAGAAGATTCGGACCTACAACTTCCCACAGGGCCGAGTCACCGACCACCGCATCGGGTTGACCGTCTACCAGCTCGGCGAAGTGCTCGACGGCGACCTGGCCGAGTTCATCACCGGGCTGACCCGCGCCGAACAGGCCGAACGGCTGCGCGAGCTGGCTGGCGGAAGCTAGGCGGCGGTCGTCCACGCTGTCCACAAGCTATCCACAACGAGTCCGTCACAGGCTTGCCGATCCGGCGACCAGACCGCTCGCACCGCCCGCCGGCTCGCCAACCCCTAACAGACGAATCGGCCTGCAGAGCCAGGTTGCCGCAGTCCTCCCAGCCGTAGCATGGACTCTTCGGTGCTGGCTGGACTCGCCTCACGGCCGGTGGACAACTCTGTGGATAACCACAGCGTGCGCCCCGCGCGGCCTGCCGAACGGCTCCCGGAGCGGCTCGCCGAGGGCTGGCAGGATGTCAAGAGCGGATGAGGACGGCGTGCGCTAGGAGGCCTCGACCTGGCGCAGTTCGGGGCTCAGCAGGTAGCCGCGGTCGCGTTTGGTGAGCAGGAAGCGGCCGAAGTCGCCGAGGCTGTCGAGCTTCTTGCGGAGCCGGTAGACGTGGACCCGCAGGGTCTTCGATTCGGGGTCGAGTTCTTCACCCCAGACCTCATTGGCAATCTCGTCGTGCGGCACGACCTGGCCGCAACGCTCGGCGAGCATCCGCAGCAGCTCGAACTCCTTGGTGGTGAGTCCGGCGGCGCGGCCGAAGAGGTAGGCCTCCTGGGCGGCGATATCGAGCTGCAGCGGGCCGACCCGGACGGCATTGCCGACGGCGTCGACGCTGCCGCGGTCTTCGGCGCGGCGCAGCACGGCCTGCACGCGGGAGACCACGGCGGCGATGTGGTAGGGCTTGCGGATGTAGTCGTCGCCGCCGGCCTGGAAGCCCTCGACCTCGTTGTGCGGGTCGCTGCGCGCGGTCACGAAGACCACTGGCACCTTCGAAAACTGGCGGATCCGGCGGCAGCACTCGAGGCCGTCGACGAACGGCATCATCACGTCGAGGGTGACCAGATCGAAGCTCTCGCGGTGGAGCAGCGCCAGGGCTTCTTCGGCGCTGAAGGTGTCGACGACGTCGTAGCCGGCATCGCTGAGGATCCGCGTCAGCAGATCGCGGCTGGTGGCCTCGTCATCCACAACCAAGACGCGCGGGCGAGCCATCGGCTTACGCTCCTTCTGCCAACCCCCGGCAGGCGGCGACCAGCCGGTCTTCGGCGCTCGGGTCGAGCGGCGCCGGGAGCCCATGGTACCAGAACCAGCGGTCGACCTCGTAGCCGGACTCGCCGAACTGGTCGCGCGCCGCGAGGTAGCCGGGCGCCAGATCGGTGTAGGCCGCCACGAAGAGCGGGCGGTCGGGCGTCTGCAGCTCGCGCCGGACTCTTAGCCCAATCGGGCTACACACCTCTCCCGACATCGCCAGCACGACGAGTTCGCGGCCGACGGCGAGGCGCTGCACGACCGCCGGAATCGCCGTGGCCAGCGTGCCGGCCGCCGCCTGCGCCAGGACCTGCTCGGCCCACCAGCGCCGCCAGGGGTCGGGGTCGGCCAGGAAGCCGCGGTACCAGGCCAGCTCGCGCGCCGGCTGCAGCGGCAGCGCCAGCTCGCGGCGGGCGACTCGCAGCGGCCCGCCGACGGGGCGCAACGGCCGGTGGAGCACCCCCACCACCGCCCGGCCGAGTTCGCGGCCGAGGCGTTGGACCTCGCTGAGCGGGCCGCCCGACCAGGTGCCGGCGGCATTCAGGCTGCGGGTCTTGAGATCGCCGCCGCAGCCGTTGACGAACAGCACGGGCAGCCCCTGGCAGGCCGCGGCGACCTCGTCGCGCAGGCCGCCGATGTAGTCGGGCCCGAGCAGTTGGCCGCCCATCGTGGTGGGGTGGCAGGCGTAGCCCACCACCGCGGCGACCGGTCGCGCGGACTCGTCGCGGACGAGCAGCACGTCGACCGTCGGGTCGTGGCGACCGAGCGGGTTGGGCAGCATCGCGGCGACGCCGTCGACCAGGCGGCGCCGCGAGATGGCGATGTCGCTGTGGCCCTGGCCGACGGCCAGGCTGCCCGGCCGCAGATCCGCGGCGGCGGCCGCCGCCGCGGCGACGAGGCGCTGGTAGACCCACTCGGCGGCGTACTCGATTCGCGCCTGGTCAGCCGGATCGGTGGTCCGCAGGCCGTCGACCTGGCGGATCGACGGCCCGCAGTGGGTGTGGCTGACGCTCAGCCAGACGGCCGCCGGACTCGTCGCACAGAGCGTCGCGAGGCGCGCGCGCAGGCGCTGGCTGAGGGCCGCGTCGAAGCCGATCAGGTCGGCGGTGACCCAGACGAAGCGCGTCGACTCATCAGCCAGCAGCAGCACGCGGCCGAGCAGCGGCGCGTAGCTGCCCTCGGACGGCGCGGTGCGGGCGGCGTAGCCGGCCAGCAGCACCGGCTGCGGCGGCGTCAGGTCGACCGTGGCGAGTCCGTAGTGCATCGGGCGGCTCCGGGTCAGTCGTCCAGCACCACCATCGCGTGCCCGTCGACTCGCGGCACGGTCACCACCAGCCGGCCGGACTCCTGCCGCCAGGCCAGCTCCGTGCCGTCCGGCGCGAGGTAGACCCGCGACGGCGGGGCCGTGCGCAGGCGCAACGTGACGTCGTGCAGCGGGATCACGTCCTCGAGGTAGTCGGCCCCCTGAGTCCGGCGCTCCGGGATGTAGTGCAGCAGATGCACAATGCTCCGGCGGGCGCCGGGCTGGCGGTTCCAGGTGGCGTGCAGTGTGCTCGGTCCGTCGGCCAGCAGCAACGGCTCGGGCAGCAGGCGGCGCAGGGCGTTCAGCACGACCTGCTTGTAGAAGACCATGCCGTGCTTCGAGAAGCAGGCGAAGACCGGGTGCGCGAAGTGAATCCAGCGCCCGCGCTGCAGAATCGCGGGATCGGCGCTGCGCTGGTCGACCGGCGTGTGGTGGTGACTGCAGAAGTGGCGCCACTCGCGGTTGAAGTAGGGCACCCACAGTTCGCCCAGGTCGTGCGAGTCCGGTCGCGGCACGAGCCGCTGGCCACGCTCGTACATCACGTACTCGGTGGGCAGCAGACCGCCGGCCAGTTCGGCGGCTGGGCGCACGAAGTCGGGGTGGTAGGGCAACAGGCCAGCATGGTCGGCCGGCAGCGCGGCCGGCAGATAGCGCTGGCCGGCGGCGTCGAGCCCGGACTCGGCCGACGAGATCACCGCCCCGCCCGCCGCGACGTAGGCGTCCAACCTGGCGGCCAGACTCTCGTCGCAGGTCACCTTGTCGGGCAGGATCAAGACGCGGTAGGGCGACCAGTCGTGCTGCGAGTCGACGAAGTCGAACTGCTGGCGGTCTTCGACGAGCATCCGGTAGGCGCCCAGCGCGCTGCTGTCGACTCGCGCATCCTCGCGGCCGACGGCCTCGACGTTGAAGACCGCGACCTCGGTCAGCGGCTCGACCTCCTCGCACCAGGCCTCTTTCCGGGCGACCTCGGCGTAGCTGCGGCCGATCAACTGGTAGGTCGCGGCGTCGAGGCGTCCGCGCGGGTGGAGCTGGTCGCCGACACTGCACTTGGCCCCGTGGGCGAGGGCGTTGAAGCACTCGTAGTCGAGCGAGGCCTGGGTCTTGTAGCTGGAGAAGTGCCCCCAGGTCTTCGCGAAGCGGCCGGTCATCGCCAGCGCATCGAGTCCGAGGCCGCGGGCGTAGCGCATCGTCACCGGGAAGTGCGCGTAGCCCCAGCCGCCCGACGGCAGGGACTCGATTTCGAGGTGGCTGTAGCAGTCCAGCAGGTCGCGCCACCAGGGGTAGATGTGGCCGGAGTTGTGGAAGATCAGGCAGCGCTGGTTCTTGGCCCGCACGGCGTCGGTCATGCGGCGGGTGTACTGCGTCACGAGGTGGCGCCGCCGCCAGGCCTGGTCGGCGGGGCTGGCCGGGTCGCGGCCGAGGCGGTCGAACTCGGCGAGGCACCACTTGGAGTGCACGCCGTGCTGGCTGATGATGTCGAAGAACAGCCCGTCGACCTCGTCGCCGTACTTGTCGAGCACCTCTGCGGTCTGGGCGATGACGTAATCGAGGTAGGGTGAGGCGAGGTCCATCTTGCGCCACCCCGGCCGCAGCGGCGGCGGGCCTTGCCGGCCGCCGTCCTCCTTGACCTCGACCCACTCGGGATGCGCGTTGGCCATGTACTCGTCGAGGCCGACGCTGATGTAGATGGGACAGCGGATGTCGGCGGCGTGCAGCGCGCGGATCTGCTCGGTGAGCAGGTCGCAGGTGAGGTGCGGGTGACGCGCCGGGAAGCGGGTGTCGTGGTAGATCATGCCGTGGTGACAGCGGCTGAAGACCGTCACCGAGTTGACCTGCGCCTGGCGTAAGGTGGCCACGAACTCGGCCGGGTCGAACTCCGAACCGATGCCGGGGATGGTTTCCGAGGTGTGGTAGTCGAGGTGGATCTGCCGAAAGCGCAAGCGCTGCATGGTCCGTCGCTCTCCGTGCCGGGGCAGTTCGGCAGGGCCGCGTGCAGACCTGCTGCTCAGCGCGGCTCGCGCCCGCGGCGTGGCAAGGGCCGCCGGCCGGTGAAGCCCTCCTGCAGCCCGTGCCAGTGCGCCACCTCACCCTCGCAGGCCTCCCAACAGAGGTAGACCTCCTCACCGCTCTCGGGCAGGACGTGCGGGAAGTCGATCAGGCCGCGTCGGATGTCCTTCAGCTCGACGCCGTGGGCGACAATCCGCAGCGCCGCCCGGCGCCAGCGCACCCAGAGGGCGTAGTGCGCCGCCAGGGCGGGGCCCCCGACATCGTTGACGCGCTTCGCAAACAGCTCGCGGTGCGCCTCATGCGAGGCGTGCAGGGCCTCGTCGAGTTGCTGCAACTCGGCCAACTGCGCCCGCAGCAGCGGCAGCAGGGCGTTGGCTTCGGCAACCGAGAAGTGACGGGAGTGCAGCGGCATCAACCAACTCTCGACGGCGGGCTCAGTGACCGAAGGGTGACTCCCCGCCTGGGCGACGTCAGCCGAGGACTCGGCGCGCGGGCGGCGAAGCGGGCGGCAGCAGGGTTGTCGCTCAGGAGTTGCCGATGTCTGCTGCCGTGCTCTGGCTGGGCTGTGCGTGGTTGCTGCTGGCCGGTCCGCCGGCGCCGGGTCCGGTCGAGACCTCGCCCGCCCGGGGTCTGCTGGTGCTCAACGGTGCCTGGCAGTTCCAGCCCGCGGTCGGCCGCGCCGTCGCCACGCCGAGTGAGGCCTGGGTCGAGGCGCTGGTACCAGGGACCTGGACCGGCGGGCCGCTACCCCGCCCGACGCAACAAGGCCAGGGCGACCCCTGGGGCGTCGTGCCGTTGGCCGAGCTCGGCCGCGGCTGGTACCAGCGCCGCTTCGAGTGGCCCGCCGCCTGGCGCGGTCGCGCCGCCGAGCTGGAAGTGACGCGCCTCAGCACCGACGCCCGGGTCTGGTGCAACGGCCAGGAGTGCGGTCGGATCGGTTGGCCGAACGGCCGGGTCGACCTCACCGCGGCCGTGCGCCCGGGCGCGCCGAACGAGTTGCGGCTGCTGGTCGCCGCGACGGCCGACCCGGCGCAGGCTGCGGCGGTGCTGGCCGGCGAGCCGGCGGCGCTGCGGCAGAGCGGGCTGGACTCGCGCGGCTTGAGCGGCGAGGTGCTGCTGCACAGTCGGCCGGCCGGGCCCCATGTCGCCGCGGTCTTCGTGCAGACGTCGGTCCGGCGGCACGAGTTGGGGCTCACCGTGACGCTGCGCGACGTGGCCACGGCGGGGCCAGTCGACCTGACGGCCCGGTTGCTCGGTCCGGACGGCCAGCCCGCCCGGACCTTCACCGCGACCCGCCCGGTGGTCGCCACGGCGCGCCAGGAGATCACCGTCACCTGGCCCTGGCCCGACCCGGTCTTGTGGGAGCTGGGTCGACCTTATTTATATACGCTCCACCTGGCGATTCGCGGCGCGGGTCTGGCCGACGACTTCCCGCAGCGCTTCGGCTTCCGCGAGTTCCGGATCGACGGGTTGGGCTTCCGGCTGAACGAAGTCCCGATCCGGCTGCGGCCGGTCTGCCTGCGGGACGAGTGGAACCACGCGGCCTGGGTGCCCGAGGCCATCCAAAACGCGCTGCGCGGCTACGCGGCGGCAGGGTTCAACCTGGGGGAGCACTGGCCGGGCGACGAGGACAGCCGCGGCAGCGTCTACTTGCGCGAGCTGTGGGCCCGCGAGGCCGACGAGCAGGGCTTCCTGCTGGCCGGCGCGGCGCTCAGCATGGGCCCCTACCTGTTTGGCCGGGACTATCGCCTGATCTGGGATCAGCCCGCCGGCCGCGACCGCTACGCCGCCCGGCTGGCCGAGCAGTTGCCGCCGCTGCGGAACCACCCGTCGATCGTCCTGTGGGGCACCTCGGCCAACCTGTTTGGCCGCAGCCAGGACCAGAACCCGCGGACCATCGGCCGCCGTGGCTGGTACCCGCCCGACGCGAAGGCCAAGGCCGGCCTGGAGGGCGTCGAGCTGATTCGTCGCGTCGACCCGACCCGGCCGATCTTCACGCACCACGGCGCCGACATCGGGGACCTGCACACCTGCAACCACTACCTCTGCCTGACGCCACTGCAAGAGCGTGAGGAGTGGCTCAGCGACTACGTCGCCAAGGGCGAGCTGCCGTACCTGCCGATCGAGTTCGGCACCCCGCTGCACACCACCTTCATGCGCGGCCGCAACGGCTTCGGCGAGGCCGTCGTGAGCGAGCCGCTGCTGACCGAGTTCTGCGCGGTCTACCTCGGTGAGCGGGCCTATGACCTGGAGACGGCCGCCTACCGGCAACGTTTGGAGCGCACCTACACGGGCGGCGAGCGGTGGCAGAACTGGCACAATGCGCCGGAGTTCGACACCGCGCCGGCCTTTCAGGAACTGCAGGCGCTGTTCGTCCGCAACACCTGGCGGAGCTGGCGGACCTGGGGACTGGCGGCGGGGATGGTGCCGTGGTCGATGGCCCATGGTTGGCAGGTGCCGGCCGAGCAGCGTTGGGTGCAAGCCCCGGTGACGGCGCCGGCCGATGGGCGGGGAGTCTGGTTCCCGCAGGCTAACCGGCCCGACCTGCAGTACCTCGACCCGGCGGCGGGCTGGGTCGCCCACCCCGCCGGGCTGGCGCTGCAGGAGAACAACCGCGCCTTGCTGGCCTGGATCGCCGGCCCGCCCGAGCGCTTCACCGCCAAGGACCACCTCTACGTGCCGGGCGAAGCGGTGCGCAAGCAGATTGCCCTGCTCAACGACTCCCGCCAACCGCAGCAGTTTGAGGTCAGCTACCGGGCCACCGGCCAGCAGGCCGGGGTGGGCCAGTTCGCGTCCACCGGCGAGATCACCACGACCGTCGGACCGGGCGAGACCCGCCTGCTGCCGCTCAACTTCACGGCGCCGCGCTGGCCGATGGAGGTGACCATTGCGCTGACTGCCGCGGCGGGCGAGACCACCCTGCGCGACACCTTCGCCCTGCGCGTCCGGGCGCCGGAACAAACCGTCGCGGCGGCGCCGCTGTGGGTGGTCGATCCGGCTGGCGACACGTCGCGGCGGCTCACGGCGCTGGGCTATCGGCTGCAGGCGTGGGACGGCGTCGCGCATCCGGGGCAACTGCTGGTGATCGGCCGCCACGCCCTCGACGGTGGGGCGCGGCTGCCTGGTCCGTTGGCGCCCCACGTCGCCGCCGGTGGGCGCCTGTTGTTGGCGGGGCAATCGCCGAGCTGGCTGCGCGACGCGATGGGCTGGCGGGTCGCCCGCCAGGTCAGCCGGCGCGTCTTCACGGTGCCGACTCAGCGCAACCACCCGATCGTGGCCGGGCTCGACGCCACCGACCTGTGCGACTGGCGCGGCGCGGGGACGCTGGTGGCCGAGACTTGGGGCGACCTGGACGACAGCCCGACCGCCGATCCACCGTTCGGCTGGCACTGGGGCAACCAGGGCAGCGTCAGCAGCGCCGCCCTCGAGAAGCCGCACCTCAGCGGCTGGCGACCCGTCCTGGAATGCGAGTTCGACCTCGCCTACAGTCCGTTGCTGGAGCTGCACTTCGGGCAGGGGCTGGCGCTTTGGAGCACCCTCGATCTGGAAGCGCGCACGGCCGACGAGCCGACCGCGGCGCGGCTGTGGCCGCGGATCGTGCAGTATGCGCTGACCGCGCCGGTCGAGCCGCGGGCGCCGCGGACGGTCTACCTCGGCGGCCCGGCCGGCCACCGGCTGCTGCAGAGCCTCGGCCTGCAATCCGCGGCGGCGACCCAGCTCCCAGCGGGTCCCGCCCTGGCGGTGATCGGCGCCGACGCCCCGGTCGACGCCGCGGCGCTGCGGGCGTTTCTGACGGCTGGCGGCCGGGCGCTGCTGTTGCCGCGGGCCACGCCGCTGGTTGGCCAGTTCGGCCCCACCGCGCCTTGGATCGAGGCCCGCAGCCTGCCCGACTGGCCCGAGACGCGCGGCCTCTCGCGCAGCGACCTGCGGTTGCGCGGAGCGCTGCCACTGGCACCGGTGGTCGCTGGCGAGCTGACGCCGGGCGCCGCCGGGCTGCTCGGTCGGCTGGCCGTCGGCCCGGGCGTGGCGCTGCAACTGCAGCTCACGCCGGACCAGATCCCGGCCAAGGAGCGCAGCTACCTGCGTTACAGCCGCTGGCGGCTGACGCGCACGCTGACGCAGTTGCTGGCCAACCTCGGAGGCAGCTTTGAGCTGGATGAGCGGAGCCTGACGCCGGGCTGGCACCTGACGCAGCAACCGCTGGCATTGGCCGGCGAGTGGCAGTTCCGGGTCGAGAAGCTGCTGCCGGCGGCAGCCGATCCGACGGCGCGGACGGTGGACCCGGGCCTCGACCCGGCGACCACCGGCTGGTCAGCGGCCAGCGTGCCGGCCGCCGGGTGGGGCACCCTCAAGCTGCCGGGCGGCTGGGAGAGCGACCCGGCGGTCGGCGAGCGGGACGGCGCGTTCTGGGTGCGGCGGGAGGTCGACCTGCCGGCCGCGTGGGCGGGCCGGGAGCTAGTACTGCAACTGGGGGCGATCGACGACCGCGACGTGACCTGGTTCAACGGCGTGAAGGTCGGGGAGCAAAGCGGCTGGAACGTCCCGCGCAGCTACCCCGTGCCCGCCCGCCTGGTCCAAGCCGGGCGCAACAGCATCGCCATCCGGGTCTTCGACGAGTTCGGCGGCGGGGGCTTCTTCGGCCGGCCGGAGGAGCTGCGGCTGGGCCTGCTGGCGGCACCAGCGCAGCCGGCCGGCGAGGAAATCCTGCAGAACCCGGGCTTTGCCGACAACGCCAAGGGCTGGAACCTCAGCGCCTTTGGCGAAGCGGCGGCGACCATCGCGGTGACCCCCGAGGTGCCGCCGGAGCTACTCGGCCAGCGGGCCGTCAAGATCGAGGTCAGCAAGCCCAGCCCAACCTCCTGGCATGTCTCGTTCGGGCAGCCGGGCTTCGGGATCCAGGCCGGTACGAGCTACCTTTGGCAGGCCTGGATCAAGTCGAGTGCGCCCGCCAGCCTGCGCGCCGCCATCGAGAAGAACCACCCGCCCTACGGCGGCGCCGGGCTGTTCGAGCGGGTCACGGTGGGGCCGCAGTGGCGGCTGGTGAAGATCCCGTTCAAACCGACCGCGAGCGACAGCCAGGTCCGCTTCACGTTCCAGGAGTTGGCGACCCAGGCGGTCACGTTCTGGTTCGCGGCGCCGAGTTTCGTGGTGGTGGGCGACCCGGCCGAGCCGGCTGGCCGCGGACCGGCGGGGTTCTACCACCCCGACTACCAGGACGGCCACGCGCTCGGCGACGACCCCTATCGCTACTTCCGCTGGTGACCGGGCGCCGGCCTGCCGGGCGGCGTTGACGTTGCTAGTGGCGAGCGCCACAGGTATAATGCGAACGGCTTCGCGCCGGTGCTGCGGCACGCCTGGTCGCGAGGAAGGGTGGCTGCATGAACGGCTTGACGCGGCGTTGGGGTTGGTGCTTGGTGCTGCTGACCGCAGCCGCAGCGCAGACCCCGCAACCGCTCGACTTTGCGCGCGCGCACTGGATCTGGTCGAGCCCGGCGATGCCGCGCGCCGAGAGCCTCGCCTGCCGCAAGAGCTTCGAGGTCGCCAACCCGGTCTTCGGCCGGGTCGCCGTGACCGCCGACGCGCGCTACGAGCTGTTCGTGAACGGCGTGCGCGTCGGTGGCGACAACGCCTGGGCCGATCCGGAGCAGTGGGACATCAGCAAGCTGCTGCGCAGCGGCAGCAACACCCTCGGCGTGCAGGTCACCGGCGGGGCCGAGCATCCGGGCCTGCTGCTGGCCTGTCGCGTGGTCGACGCCGCGGGGCAGGTGCTCGATCTGGTCAGCGACGAGACCTGGCGGCTGGCCGCGCAGCCGGTCGAGGGCTGGGCGAGTGTCGACTTCGATGACCGCGGCTGGTCGGCCGCCAGCAGTGTCGGCCTCTACGGCGCCGCGCCGTGGGGCCGGCTGACCCGCCTCTCGGCCGCCGAGTCGCAGAAGGCCCTCGACGAGGTCAAACTCAGCGTGCCTGTCGAGACCGTGCCCGCCAGCGCCTTCGACGGCAAGTACGTCGTGCCCCTGGTGGCCGACCGTTACGACGGGTACGTCGGGATCGACCGCGAGACCGGCCGCTTCCGCCACGGCGATCGTACGATGGCGCTGCTCTTCGTACGCTACCAGCAGCCCGGCGGTCGGCTCAACCCGGCCGACTTCGACTTCACGCAGTTTGAGAGCGACCTGGCGCTGCTGGCCGACTGCCGGCTGCAGGTGGCGCTCAGCGGCTTTGGCTGGTCCGACCTGCTGCACAGCGACGGCACCTGGCGCAAGCTCGCCACACCGCCACGCGGCAACGGGTTGCCGGCCTTCGAGTATGCCTACCAGGTGGTGGACTACGCGCTGGACCGGATTCAGGCCCACGGTCTCTACGCCCTGGCGCTGCTCGACTACCGCCGCCCGCTGCCGGCCGAGACGCTGCCCGAGCTGTACCGCGACAAGGTCCTGGCGGCCGAGTCGCTCTGGCAGGGGCTGGTCGCCGGTCAACAGAAGATCGCCCGCCGCTTTGCGGAACGGCCGGTGCTGGTCGGCTGGGCCGCGACCACCGACGGGCTGCCGGCGCTGCCCGACCCCCGTGAGCCGCTGACGCTGGAGCTGTACCGCGGCTACCTGCAGCAGCGCCACGGCAACATCGAAGGGCTCCGCCGCGCCTGGGGACCAGCGGCCAACTACGCCACCTTCGCCGACGTGCCGCCGCCGGGCGACAGCCCGACCGACCCCGCGGCGATCGACTTCCACGGCTGTGGGCAGTGGCTGACGGTGAAGCGGCTGAACACCTGGGCCGACGGCCTGCGGGCGGCCGCGCCGCACCAACTGGTGCTGGTCGGCAGCCCCGACGCGAGCCGCCCGGTGTTCCTGGCGCCCTGGCTGCGGTGCGACCTGTTGGGCAGTTTCGGCGTCGACGGCCGCGGTGAGCCCAGCGCGGCGATGCCTGGGTTCGGCGACACCCTCGGCCTGGTGGCCGGTTACCGCGCGCTGCCCGATTCGACCATCGCCGGCGTCCTCGGCGGCCGGGCCGGTGGCGAGCTGCGCGGCGGGCACGCCGCGCGGGCGCTGCGGCACGAGTGGGCCGAAGTGGTCGGCAGCGGCGCGGCTGGCCTGGTCGCGGCGCCGACCTGGGACGAACTGCTGAACCGTGGCGGCGCGGCCGGCGCGGGCGACACGGTCGGCGTGCGTCAGCTCGGCGACCTGTTGGCAGCGACCACGCAGACCTATGTGCGGCGCCGCCCGGCGGTGCTGGTGCTGCGCAACCCGGCGGTCGCCTACAGCAACGACGCCGCGCCCGACGCCCGGGCCAGCGCCCGCGTCGCCCAGGCCCTGGACCAGCTTCACGTCGACTACGACCTGCTCTCGCCCGGCGCGCTGGGCGGGCCCGACGAGAAGGGCAAAGTTGAGCTCGACGGCTACCAGGTGGTGGTCGTGCCGAGCCTCCGCCAACTGCCGCGCGAACGCTTCTTCGAGCAACTGCGCGAGTGGCTCAACGACCCCACGGCCAGCGGCCAGCGCGCCCTGGTGCTGGGCGCCTGGGTGGCGCAGAGCGAGTATTTCCAGCCCGTCGCGCCGCCGGCCGACCTGCTGGCGGTGACTGGCGGCGCGGTGTTGCTGCCGGCCACCGACAACCCGGCCGGGCTGCGGCTCGAGGTGGCTGGGTCCAGCCTGCCGTGGCCGGCGGGCGTGCCCGCCGGGCGGGTCACTGCCGGCAGCGGCGGCGAGGTGCTGGGCTGGCTGCGCGGCGCCGCTGGCACGGCCGCGGTGCCGTTGCTGAGCCAGCAGGTCGTCGCTGGCAACACCGTCCTGGTGAGTGGCTGCGACCTCGGCTTCGGCACCCTGGCCGAGACCCCTGACGGCCTGATCGCCGCCATCGCGGGGCTCTTGCGGCCCGCGCTGACCGCGGCGCAGGTGGCCGGCTGCTACCAGGCCGACGCCAACGTCACGGTCCGCTGGTCGGCCGACGGCCGCGCCGCGCTGGTCCGTGAGCGGCTCGGCAGCTCTTCCGACTTCGGCTGGCAGAGCCCGGCGACCGACCCGCCGCTGGTCTGGGCCGGAGCCACCACCACGGTCGACGCCCACGGCCTGGCCACCGTGAAGACCTCGGTGGCGCCCTACCAGGTCAAGCTGGTTACCGCGGTCGGCGAACTGCTCGGCGGTCAGCCGGCCACCGTGCGCGTCGGCGCGCCGCTCAGTGAGCCGTTCGGCGTGCAGCACAGCGGCGGCGGGCAGGTCCGCTTGCGGCTGGAGCCGGGGCGCGACTATCGGGTCAGCTTGCCGCATGGCGAGAGCAGCCAGGTCACTGCGGCGCCCGATGGCACCGTCGAGCTGGCGGCCAGCGGAGCCACCGTGCAGTACGCCCTGCTGCCGCCGCGCTTGCCGGATCCGGCGCGCGAGCCGAAGCAGTACCTGTTGGTCGGCGATTACTACCAGCAGCGCGGCGAGTTCGGCCGGGCGCTCGCCGAGTTCGAGCGCCTGACGCAGCAGTATGCCGGCACCGCGGTCGCCGAGGCCGCCGCGGCCCGCCGCGCCGCCATCTTGGCCGACTGTGGCGCGGTGGTGGTGGTCAACTACACGCGGCTCCCGGCGCGCGTGCGCTATGTCGGGCCATCGGTAACCGAGGGCGAGGTGCTGCCGGGGCAGAGCCAGACCTTCGTGCTTTACGCCGGCACCTACCAAGAGATTCGCGACCTGCCGGACGTCGCGCTGGTCGCAGCGGCGGCGCTGCCGCCGCAGACCTTCGCGGTCGGCAAGGGGCAGGCCGTGCTGCGCGAGATCGGCGTCTTTCTGGCCGGGCAGACCAACCTGCTGGACCCGAAGGCCAACGGTCGCGGGCTGCTGGGTGACGCCGAGCGGCAGGCGCTGCTGGCCGCGGCGCAGGGCACGCTGCCCAGCGCTGCTGGCAGTGCGGCGGGTGGCGCGGCCGGTGGTGGCGGCGCCGCGGCGGGGGCCGAGCAGCCGGGCGCGCCGCCGGCCAAGTTCAACATCAAGGTCGACACCCAGGAGAAGCGGAACAAGGAACCGAAGCAGCCGACGCCGTTCCAGATCCGCAACATGACGCCCTACAACATCGTGATCACGATCACCCGCTTCGTGGTCGGCAATGCGCCGGAGTCGCAGGAGCTGAAGCTCCGCCCGCGCGGCCGGCTCAACTTCGGGCTCGGCAGCGACGGCACCTTCGGCATCTCCGGCAAGGTCGTCGAGAACGGTCAGGATCTGACCTTCGGGCAGTTCCAGGCCACGGGGCACAACTACACGTCCACCGTCAAGGAACTCTCGGCCGCCGAACTGGCCAAGAGCGCGGCCAGCAAGACCGGTGTGGTCGCTGGCAAGTGAGCCGGCCGCGGGTGAGCGCATGAGCGACGAAGGCCCGCGGATTGCCGTGCTGGAACCGGTGGTCGCCAACCAGATCGCCGCCGGCGAGGTCGTCGAACGGCCCGCCAGCGTCGTCAAAGAGCTCGTCGAAAACGCCCTCGACGCCGGGGCCACGCGGATCGAAGTGGTCCTCGAAGACGGTGGCAAGCGGCTGGTGCGGGTCCGCGACAACGGCTGCGGGATGGGCACCGAGGACGCCATCCTCTGTCTGCAGCGCCACGCCACTTCCAAGATCCGCCGCGCCGCCGACCTCCACGAGCTGCGCACCCTTGGCTTCCGCGGCGAGGCCC
>JADLGW010000052.1 GCA_020849105.1 Phycisphaerales bacterium
CCTCGTCGTGGGTCGCCAAGCGGATGCTGGAGATCCAGGGGCTGTTCGACTCCGGGCTCGACGTGGACGCCGCGAAGAGGGCCGTCGATGATCAACTCGAAACCCGCCTGGCGGAACTGGAGAGCGCAGCCCAACGGCAGGTGGCCGAGCGGGAAGGACAACGTGCCGCCGAGCGAGACCAGGCCGCCGCCCTGCACGAAGCCACGCTCGCCGGGATCGGTCTGGACTTTGAGGAGGCCCAGGCCGCGCTCAAGGCGAACACGGAGGCGGGGCTCGCGGAGTCGCAAGCGGCGCTGGACGCCGCGAAACAAAAGCTCGCCGATGCCATCGAGCAGGCCCGCCAGAAGCGGGAGGCAGCGGATGCCGAACGCGGCCCGGGCCGCACGCCGCGCGATTTGATGGCCGAGTTCGAAGACCGGCTCGCGGGGCTCGGCGAGGTCATCGGCAAGGGGATCAGCGTGCGGGGGACGTTCAACGCCCGCGCCGCACAGGGGCTGGAGTCCGACGGCGGGGCCGCCGAGCGCACCGCCCGCGCCACCGAGCAGACCGCCAAGCACACCAAGCGCCTGGCCGACGCCGCGCTGAGCGGCGGCCTGACGTTCGCCTGATGCAGTCGTTCGCGTAAGGAGAGTTGTTCGTGCCGATCACGGTGACCGAGAAGTTCGAGAGCCGCAAGTCCACCAAGGGGGACAACCCCTCGGCGGAGCTCGTCTACACCGTGCGCGGGACCAACGACGACCTCGCGGCCCGCAACGCCGCCGAGACCACCAGCCCCGCGACCTACGACAGCCAGCAGCGGCAGTCTGTCTCCGTCGAACCCGTTGGCGACGAACTCTGGGAGGCCGTGGTTCGCTACGGCAAGGCGCAGGGCGGGTCGCTCCCCGAGCCCGGCGAGAGCGTTTTCTCGTTCGACACCGGCGGGGGCACGCAGCACATCACCCAGAGCAAAGAGACGGTGACATCGCACGCGCCGTCGGGCGGGTCGCCCCCGGACTTCGGCGGCGCGATTGGCGTTACCGCCGACGGCGTTGAAGGCGTGGACATCACCGTCCCCGTCTACCAGTTCTCCGAGACGCACTACTTCACCAATGACCAGGTAACGCCCTCGTACAAGGGGACGCTCTTCTCGCTCACCGGCAAGGTGAATACCGGCGCATTCAAAGGCTTCCAGCCGGGCGAGGTCCTGTTCCTCGGGGCCTCGGGATCGCGGCGCGGCACCGATCCCGATGACGACTGGGAGATCACGTTCCGGTTCGCCGCCAGTCCGAACGCCAGCGGGATCTCGGTGGGCAGCATCAGCGGCATCAGCAAGAAGGGATGGGAGTATCTCTGGGTGCGGTACGCCGACCAGGAGGACACGGGATCGCACGCGATCGTGAAGCGTCCGGTCGCGGCGTACATCGAGCGCGTGTATGACGAGGGCAACTTCGCAGGCTTGGGAATCTGATGGGGGACATGTTCCGCAAAGTCCGGTCGGGCTCACCGCTCCGCATCCCCGCGGCGGCGTACAACGCCTTCGTCGATGCGGCGGTCGATCTGCGCCGGCGGGAACGAACCACGAACGCCGGCCCGGCGCTGGAACCCGCGCAGCGCGGCATCGTGCTCGTCCGCAATGACTCCGACGATGAGATCGAACCGTACCACGCGCTCACGATCACGGGCGTGCTGGTCCTGCCCGACAGCGAGGACCAGGAGCGGACGTTCCACAGCCGGACGCCGCTGACGGCCGAGGTCGCCACCGAGGACTCCTCATCGCTCTCGTTCGTGCTGGCGCTCCAGCCGATCAAGCCGGGCGACCTCGGGCGGTGCGTGCTCACGGGCGTCACGCCCGCGCGGGTCTTCATTACCAACGAAACGGACACAACCTGCGAGCTCGCCCCCGAGGAGACCGTGCTGGCAAGCACGCCCATGGGCGGCATCCCGATCCTGTGGAAGGAGGAAGGCGTCGGCGAGAAGTGGGCAGTCATCGAGATGGGCCAGCCCTCACCCGGGCGCGTCACCGCGATCCTCGGCGCGGCGCAGCCGATCCCCACCGAGAACAACCGCTGGCGCTACCCGTGGGTTGAGGCCAGGATCGACGGCGATCCCGGCAGCGATACCTATTTGCGATACGTGCCTGTGCCCGAGGGTCTGACCTCGCAGCTCCCCGGCGGGGGCGAAGACCCGACACGGTTGGCGATCAACCGCTTCGAAGCCCACCACATGAACGACTTCGATCCCGGCTCCGGCTTCGGCGGGCTGCTGGGGCTCGGACCGGTATGCGAGCTGCCGGGCGTGCTCCCCAAGTGCCCGCCGGCGCGATCGCTCAAGCCAAAGCTCGTGCCCATCCCCGAAGGTGTCTGCGTGCAGCTCACCTGCGAGCGCAACAGCAAAGGCAGGCCGGTGTGGGTGTTCGAGGCCATGAGCCTGATCGAGATCGCTGACCCAGCGGACGAGGACCGCAAGTTCAACATCTACATAGAGGGGGGCGCATGACCACGGCTCCCGTCACTGCAACCGCACCGACTCTGGATGCCCGCCGCGAGCACGAGCGGAAGAAGTACGTCGCGCTGGCGTCGCGGCCAGCCGCGCCCGGCGGCGGGGCGGGGTATGGCTCGACCAACCACGGCGCGGCGGCGCTCCCGATCGTGCAGCGACTCAAGCCACGCATCGTGGTGGACTTCGGGTGCGGCCGGAACAACTTCGTCGGTGCTCTGCGGCGGATTGGCATCGACGGCCTCGGCATCGACTTCGCCTTCCCCGAAGCGGACATCCCGCGGGCGATGCACAAGACTGGCCTCCTTGACGGCGTGGCCGACGTGGTAACCAGCTTCGACGCTTTGGAGCACCTGCTCCCGGAGGATGTGGACGCGGTGCTCGCGGAGATGCGGCGTGTTGCACGCCCACGGGGGCACTTCGTGTTCTCGATCTGCACACGCCCGAGCCGGACGACCGTCGCTGGCGAAGGACTGCACCCCACCGTGCGACCGCTGGCGTGGTGGCTGGACCGGATCGGGCGCGTGGGCACGGTGACGACACCGAAGGTCGAAGGCCGGTACATCGTCGGGCGGTTCGTGTCCAAGGAGGGGTGCGCCTGTGCGTGAGAACCAGTCGGACATCGCGGCGCTCCAGGCAGGGCTGAAAGCGCGAAGGCCCGCGCGGGATGGCCTGCGCCTCTACACCGCCGACTTCGACTCGGTCTCCCTGGCTGGGTTCTACCGAGGGCGCTCAGCATTCCTGATCTTGTCGGGACCGTCGCTTACGCAGGTGGACCTGACGCAGCTGAACAAGCGCGGCATCGTCACGATGGCCGTGAACAACGCCTGGTCGGTGCATCGCCCAACGCTCTGGACGTGCGTGGATGATCCCGGACGCTTCATCGACACGGGCTGGAAGGACCCGGGCATCCTGAAGTTCGTGCCGACGTGTGCCTGGGACAAGCGCCTTCGCATCCAGAACCCTGACGGCACCATGCGCAACAGCGCGTTCCGTGTCCGGCAGATGCCGAGCGTGCTGTTCTTCCGCCGCGCGGACCACTTTGACCATGAACGTTTCCTGACCGGAGACTCGGTTCCGTGGGGGAACGATGCCAAGCATCCGGACTCGCTTGGGATCACGGGGAAGCGCAGCGTGATGCTCGTGGCGCTGCGATTGCTGCACCACCTTGGCTTCGGCACGGTGTACCTGCTCGGCTGCGACTTCAAAATGGCGGCCGACCGCCGATACGCCTTCGAGGAGCACCGTGCACCCAATGCGATCCGGCACAACAACGTCCTGTACGACTCGCTGGCCCGCCGCTTCGAAGCCCTGCGGCCGCACTTCGACAAGCACCGTTTCCGCGTGATCAACTGCTCCCCCGGCAGCGAACTCCAGGCATTCGATCGCATGGAGTTCGACGCGGCGGTCAAGGCCGCCTCCGCGGAGTGCGGCAAGCCCATCAGCACGCAGGGCTGGTACGAGCCGAATCCGAAGCCCCAGGAGGCCGCACGATGAGAGCCTCAATCCATGCGCAAGTCTTCAATAAACCGGGACTCCGGCCGGACCTCGTCCAGCTTCAGCCCAAGCTGCTCGGCGATGATCTCGCGGACCTTCTGAAGAACTGCCTGCTCCGCTGCCAACCGCCGTCCTCGCTCGGTCGGAATCTGGGGCGGCAGCGTTTGGCGAACAAGATCCCCGACTGTAACGCAGCCTTCGGGAAAACAAACTGCGAGGCGCGAGTACGCGAACGCGGTGAGGCTCCCGCCTGCGATCAGCGCGACCATTCCCATGAGGACTGCGGCAACACCACCGGCGGCGCCCCAGGTCGCAGCGCTCGCGAGCAGCCAGGCAAAGAGTCCGACGCCGCTGAGCCAAAGAAAGGCTTGATCAACAGCAGGCGATGCGACGAGTCTTGGAATGATGGGATCTCGGCCTCGCAGCATTGCCCACATCGCTCGTCGCCTACGCCGAGGAAACACCACTTCGAGCTTCGTCTTCGGGCGGAGCGCTCGCGGCGGGAGCCCCGCAGTTTCGAGCACGTGATCACGCACCTGGAAGAAGCGAGTTGCGGTAGGGCACTTCCCGGATTCGCGTGGCAGCTTGGAAATGACCAACCCCGCAAGGTCCGCGACGGTGCGGACCAGAGAGCATTCCGAGTCGGGCAGGGTCACCTTGAAGTGATCCTCGACCTCCATGACCAATTCGACGCTGTCCAAGCCCATGGGACCATTCTAACTGACCTGCGGACGCACGGCCGAACGGAGGTCGCCCGATGAGTGACGGCCCGACCCGGTACTACTTATACATCCCCGTATGGGCGACCGGCCGGCCGCCCACGGGTGGCGGATCGAGCAACTACTCGACACCCTCCGGCACGGACACGCCGGATAGTTCCTACGTCACGCCCACCAGCACGCCCAGCATGCCCGCGAGCTACTCGACCACAGGCGATGTCATTTACACGACCGGGCCGGGCGGCACGCCGACCTTGACGTTTTACACCACGGGCGCCTTCACGAGCAACACGCCGGGCACAACGCACACCCCGTCGAGCAGCGGCACCACCGACACCATGCCCTCGGGGTCGTCGGGTTCGAGCAGCGGCATGCCGAGTTCCTCGGGGTCGATGTCCTCGGGCGGATCGTCCTCATCCGGGTCGCCTTCGAGCGGGTCATCGAGCAGCGGGTCCGGCTCGTCCAGCGGCTCCGGGTCCTCGAGTGGTTCGGGCTCGTCAGGCTCGGGCAGCAGCGGGATATCGAGCGGTGCGTCGTCCGGTGCGAGCAGCGGCATGAGTTCCGGAGCTTCATCCGGCGCATCGTCGGGCGGCTCATCCGGAGGCGGATCGTCGGGTGGCGGGTCTTCCGGTGGCGGTTCCAGTGGGGGCGGTTCGGGGCCGGGCGGCAGCGGCCCCGGCGGAAGCGGTCCGGGTGGGTCCGGACCCGGTGGCAGCGGCCCTGGCAGCAACTGCCTCCTGTTCGGCACGCTCGTGCGCCTCGAGGATGGCCGCCTCACCCCGATCGAAAACCTCAAGCCCGGCGACCGCGTGGCGTCGATCCAGGTGCCCGGGCTCGAGGTCGATGTCCCGTACCGCGCCCAGTACAACTGGCTCTCGCACCACGGCCTGCACGGCGCGAAGCCCGTCGTGGCCCGGGTTGCCAGCATCCGCCTCGGTGAGCACCACGGCTTCATGGTCATCAACTGCCGCCTCAAGGCGACCCCCGAGCACCCGTTCCTGATCCGCCGCGGCAATGAGTGGGGATTCGCCTCGGCCGAACTCATCCGGCCCGGCGATTGCCTCATCGACGCAGACATGAGCGAGGAGGTCGTCGAGACGGTCGAGCATGTGGATGCCCCCGCCCGCACCGTGGCCCTGCACATTCCCGGCACCAACACGTTTCTGGCCGACGGAGTCTGGGTCCACAACGACAGAGGTGGGGGCGGGTCCGGCGACACAGGAGGCTCAGGGTCCGGCTCGGGTTCAGGGAGCGGATCGGGTAGTGGCTCCAGCAGCGGCTCCGGCTCCTCAAGCGGCTCGTCTTCAGGCAGCAAATCGAGCGGGTCGTCCTCGTTCTCGTCGTCGTCTGGCTCGGGGTCGGGGTCGGCATCGTCATCAAGCAGCGGGTCGGGCGGGACGCAGACGAACTCGGAGTGATGGCGGGCTCGCCCACGCTTCTGAGGAGATAATTTGGAAGGGAGTCTCGGGGCAGATCGAGAGGACCTTTGGAGGGGTCGTCAAACGTCCAGATCGGCTTGTCCGTTCCGAGCA
>JADLGW010000053.1 GCA_020849105.1 Phycisphaerales bacterium
CCACAAACCCCATCGACCCGTTCTTCCGCACGCCCATGATCGCGCCTCCGTCCGGCCCCGCGTCGCGGGCCGGCATCCGGTACGATCATTCGCCCACGGCGGTTGCGCTATTGTTCAGAGATTCCATGGGTCAATGTTTCACACATGCGTGCCCTTGCGGCCTGGCGTCGGTTGTCAGCGGCGGGTTTGACCGGGGCGAGTGGACTTGCACCGCGACGTGCGCGTGCTCCAGGTGCAGACAACTCGTCGACGTGGACATCAGCGAGGCGGAGTTCGCGCAGAAAACCATCGACATGGACAAGGCGACGTGCCCGACATGCGCCACGCGGAGTTGCGTTCCATGGGCTTCGGGGAGCCCGTGCCCCAGGTGCGGGCGCGGGTTGAGCCGCGGTCGTCTCATGCTCCTGTGGGATTGACACGCAACGCTGCCCGAGTCGAGCCCCGTGCACGGCACAATGGGCTGTGTCGCCGAAGCGGCTCGGGCCGAAAGAGAGGGAGGGATTAGGATGGCTCGCGGACCACGGGCTTACGCCCGTGGCAAGGATTGTGACGCCGAAGCGGCTTCGGGCGGCCGATAGGCACCGCCGCCGCGAGGTCTCTGGCACAAGTGTGTACGAACGGTTCGGGCGCATGATCAAGTACCTCGGCTCCAAGCGGACGCTCCTCCCGGTGATCCTCGACGCGGTGCGCGCGGCCGCGGGGGCGGGAGCTGTGATCGACCTTTTCAGCGGCACGTCGCGGGTGGGGCACGCGCTGAAGGGGGCCGGGTACCGGGTGCTGGCGAACGACCACAACGCTTACGCGGCGGTGCTGGCGCGGTGCTACGTGCAGGCGGATGCGGAGGGCGTGCTGGAGGACGCGGCGAGGCTGGTGGGGGAGTTCAACCGGCTGGCGCGGCGTGCGGACCTCGCACCCGGCTACTTCACGGAGACGTTCTGCGTGAAGTCGCGGTACATCCAGCCGAAGAACGGCGTGCGGATCGACTCCATCCGCGAGGCGATCGCCGCCAAGTCGCTCCCGCCGGACCTGGAGGCGGTCATGCTCACCTCGCTCATGGAGGCCGCGGACCGCGTGGATTCGACGACCGGGCTCCAGATGGCATATCTGAAACACTGGTCGCAGCGGTCGCACAACGACCTTGAACTCCGCGTGCCGGCGGTGCTGCCGCGCCCCGCGGCCGGCAAGTGCAGGGCCCACTGCCATGATGCTTTCGACGCCGCGGCCGCGCTCGAGGGCGATATCGCGTACATCGATCCGCCGTACAACCAGCACTCCTACCTGGGCAACTACCACATGTGGGAGTCGCTGGTGCGCTGGGACAAGCCGCCGGTCTACGGCGTCGCGTGCAAGCGGGTGGACGTGCGCGAGGGGGGGCGGCGGAGCGTGTTCAACTCGCGCCCCCGGTTCGCGACGGCGCTGCGGCGCCTTCTCGGCATGGTGCGGGCCCGCACTCTCATCATCTCGTTCAGCGACGAGGGGTACATGATGCGCGGCGAGATGGAGGCGATGCTGCGCGGGTTGTGGGGCGGCGCGGCCCGTGTCCGCGTCATCGAGAACGACTTCAAGCGGTATATCGGGGCCCAGATCGGCATCTACAACCCCCGCGGCGAAAGGGTCGGGCGGGTGGGCCACCTGCGGAACAAGGAATACATGTATGTGGTGACGCGGGAAGGGACGGCACAGGAACGAGGAGGCGGGGTAGCCACAGACGAGACGCCTGTGCCACGAGCACGGGTAGAACCGGGAGACACAGGCGAAACGCCTGTGCCACGAGAATTGGTAGACCCGTACACTCTTCCCGCATGGGCCGCTCCGTCCTCCTCCTCGTGAACCACGACAAGCCCGACGCGGTGGCTGCGCTCGCGGAGGTGCGTTCGCTCGTGGCCGCGCACGGGCGTGTGGTCGGTGAGGAGGAGGCGGTGGTCGGCGGGCCGCACCCGGACCCGCGCGGGGCGGACCTGCTGGTGGTCCTGGGCGGCGACGGCACGCTGCTCTCGCAGGCGCGGCGCTGGGCGGACCTGGACCTGCCGCTGCTGGGCGTGAACTTCGGGAAACTCGGGTTCCTGGCCGAATACGACATGGCGGCGCTCCGCCGCCAGGCAGCGATGGTCTTCGGCGGGGCAACGCTCCCGGAGCGCCGGCTGGGGATGCTCCGGGCGGAGGTGTTCGCGCTCGGGGCGGATGAGCCGCGGTTCGCGGGGCCGGCGCTCAACGAGTGCGTGATCACGGCGGGCCCGCCGTTCCGCATGATCACGCTGGCGCTGCGGATCGACGGCGAGGACGGGCCGACGGTCAGCGGGGACGGGCTCATCATCTCCACTCCCACGGGTTCCACGGCGTACAACGTTTCGGCGGGCGGACCGATCGTGGACCCGGACGCGGACGTGCTGGTCATCACGCCGATCGCCGCCCACTCGCTGTCCTTCCGACCGACCGTGCTGCCCGCGGCCGCCCGCGTGGAGATGGCGATGCTCCGCGTGAACCACGGGGGAGGGAGCGCGGGTTGCTTCGGCACCACGCTCGTGCTCGACGGCCAACTGACTACCCCGCTCTCCGACGGAGAGCGGGTTGTCGTCGCGGGCGACGGGCGCAGCGTGCGTTTTGTCCGCAACCCCGCGGGCAACTACTGGCGCACGCTGATCGACAAGATGAACTGGGCGGCCCGGCCGTTGAGCCCGGAGTAGGTGGGAGCACCGCTCATCGCGACGCGGGGGTTGCCGCGTGCGCACCGGCCCATGCGAACATGGTCCGGGCCGCGTCCGGCAGCACCGCATCGGCCGGAACCAGGTCCGGCAGCCACAGGCGATCCCACTCGAAGACCAGCGGCCCCTCAAAGCCGCTCTCGGCCAAAGCCGCGACGAACCGGGCGCACGGCACCTCGCCCGATCCCAGCGGACACGCCCGGTGACCGGCAAAGTCCTTGACCTTCGCGGCCCACAATCGGTCGCCGAGTGCGCGGACACCCTCGGCGGGGTCCTCGCCGGCCGCGTGCGCGGCGGCCGCGGAGTACGAGGCCCCGAGCAGGGGGTCGCCCAGCGCCACGATCAAGTCCCTCAGGTCTGCCGAGCGCGGGAACGACCCGCCGTTCTCGATGACCACCCTGACGCCCGTGTTGCGCGCCGCGTCGAGGACCAGGCGCAGCCGCTCCAGGATCAGGGCGACCGCTCTCTTCCGGGGTTCACCGGCCGGGAACTCGTACCCATAGACCCGCACGAGCGGCGCTTCAATCCGTGCCGCGAGGTCGAGCATCGATTTCGCCTGTCGCACCGATCGTTCCGTGTCCGACAGCACACGCCCCAAGACCGGCGGGCGGATGGGCTCGTCGAAGCGCACGCCGGTAGCCAGCGAGCAGATGCCGACGCCCGGCTCCTCCATGATCCGCCGCACCTTCGCGGCCGCTGTCAGCGCCGGGTCGCAGGCGATCTCCGTGGACCCTTGGCCGAACGTGCGGAGTTCGATGCAGTCATAGCCCCACTCGGCCGCGGCCCGCGCGGCGCGCTCCAGGGTCCACTCGGGACAGGCGACGGTGCTGAATGCGGCTTTGAACATGGGGTGTTCTCGGACTGGTGTGCGGGGCGGACCGGATCGTAGGGAAGCCGCACCCAAACCCGCAAACCCGTTGCGGTCAGGCCAAGCCTTCCGGCTTTCCATCGCTGTGTACCTGGAGAGGGGTCCGCACCGGCATCCGGCCCCTGCGTTCGGCATCTTTCTCTGTCCGGCGGAGCGCACAGGCCGGCGGCCGGGGAGGGAGTGGACGTGATGAAGGCGAATCGACTCGGCGCGGCTCTGGTGAGTGTGATCGGAGTGGCGATGCTCGGCGGGTGCGGCTGGACGGCGCGCGACACATACCGCGACGCCCAGAAGGTCTCGTTCACCGCCGCCCGCGGCGACCGTTCTGTCATCGTCTTCTCCCCAGAGTCTTCCTGGCCGAGCCCGGCGACAAGCCCGTCGCTGGCCGACGCCCGCTGAACTCACGATCGGGGCGGGGCCTGGGCCGGTTGGTTCCCCGAGCCGACACGACCCCTGTGCATGACCCCGCCCCTTACGCTGCGCCGCTACGCTCCGGATCATGAGCGAACGTGAACTCGATCCGGGGCTCCGCCGCGATCTGGCGGATCGTCTGACCTATTCCGGCTACCTGCAACTGCGGACCCTGCTGTCGGCCCAGTCACCCCTCTCGTCGCCGGTCCATCACGACGAGATGCTGTTCATCATCCAGCACCAGACCACGGAACTCTGGCTGAAACTGGTGATCCACGAACTGCGGGAGGCGATCGGCCTTGTCCGCAGGGACGAACTGGAAACGACGTTCAAGATCCTGGCCCGCATCAAGAACATCCAGGCGCAACTCATCGGCCAGTGGACGGTCCTCTCAACGCTGACTCCCAGCGAGTACGCGCAGTTCCGGCATGTGCTCGGGCCGTCGAGCGGTTTCCAGAGCGTGCAGTACCGGCTGGTCGAGTTCCTGCTGGGCAACAAGGACCGGCGGCTCCTGGAGTTCCACAAGCACAGCCCGCAGGACCACGCGGTGCTGGAGGCCGCACTGACGGCACCCGACCTGTACGACGAGTTCCTGCGACTGCTGGCCCGGCGCGGGCTCCCGGTGCCGCGGGAGGTGCTGGAGCGCGACGTGTCCGAGCCGCATGTGCCCGACCCGGGTGTGACCGGCGTCTTCCGCACGATCTACGAGAGCCCGGAACAGCACTGGGACGCCTACGAGATGTGCGAGAAACTGGTGGACGTGGACGAGCAGTTCTCGCTCTGGCGTTTCCGGCACGTCAAGGTTGTCGAGCGCATCATCGGCTACAAGCGGGGCACCGGCGGATCGGCCGGTGTCGCGTTCCTCCGCAAGATCGTCGAGCACAACTTTTTCCAGGAACTCTGGGACGTGCGGACAGAGATCAAGGACCGCGCCCCCTGAAGGGACGCGGCGAGCGGCGATTGGAGGGATGATGCGCGGGCCCGCTCAGCGTTCCCCGGCCGGGAACTCCCACGGGGTGCCCGGCGTGTACCCGATGAGGCCGTAGAGGTCCTGGCGGGATTGCATCTCGGGAAGGAAGGCGTCCGCGGAGCCGTCGCGCTTCAGGCCGGCGAGGGCCCGGGTCACGGCACCCATCGCCACCCGCAGCAGCGTCACCGGGTAGATGACCGCCGAGTAGCCCATCTCGGCGAAGCGCTGGAGCGGGATGCTCGGCGTCTTGCCGAACTCGGTCATGTTGGCGAGCAAGTAGGGAGTGACGGGATGGCGGAGCGGCGCCCCGGCCCCGCCGCTGCGCTGTTCTGCCGAGCCCCTCCCCATTGCCTCCGCGAACCGGGCAAACTCGCTCTCACTTGTCAGCCCTTCGGGGAAGATCATGTCCGCCCCGGCCCGGACGTAGGCCCTGGCGCGGTTGACGGCCGCGTCGAAGCCATCAACGCCCCGTGCATCAGTCCGGGCACAAAGGACGAACCCGTCCGGTTTCGCCCCGGCGGCCCACTGCACCTTCTCGCACATGTGGTCCTCGGGCACCAGACGTTTTCCGTCCAGGTGTCCGCAGCGTTTAGGGAACTCCTGATCCTCAATATGAAGTCCCGCGGCCCCGGCGCGGGCGTATTCGATGACCGTGCGTCGGACCATCTCCGCCTCTCCAAAGCCGGTGTCGGCGTCGGCGAGAACAGGCAGGCCTGAGGCGTCCGCGACCTCACGGATCATCCGGCAGAAGTGCTCCAGGCTCAGGAGGCCGACATCAGGAACGCCGGCAAGGACGCTTGTCGCCGCCCCGGAGACGTAACAGGCCGGGAAACCTGCCGCCGCGATGGACCGGGCTGGAAGCCCTGCAAACGCCCCCGGGATCGGGATGCAGCCCTTATCCATCGCGGCGCGGAGTTTCTTGCCGGGTGCTGTCATGGATGACAAGTCTATGTTCTAGATGAACCGGCGGCGGCTCGCCAAGCGTATGCACAACTATCCGGTTGTCGCATCGATAATTCGGCGAAAAAAGAGGTGCAACTCGAAAACCAACACGATAACATGCTCGAACAGAAGTTGGCCCCGCGGGAGCGGGAGAGATGTTTGCCGTGGGTTCTGGAGGCCCGATGCCACCGAGTTCAAGCGCTCAAGTTGACGCGGCGGAGATGAAGGGTCGGAAGATCGGTCGTGTGCTGACCAAGATGGGCAAGGTCACGCGCGAGCAGGTCCATGAAGCCCTTTCGATCCAGAAGACCCGGAAGGTTCCCATCGGGCAACTTCTGGTGGAACTCGGCCACTGCGGCCAGAAGGACATCCAGGCGGCGCTGGCCGGCCAGGCCGGGCTTGCCTATGTCGACCTGGCGGGTTTCGAGATCCCGGACGCTGTCAAGGACACGATCCCGGCAGAGAACGCCAATGCCTACCAGGTTGTGCCCATTGAGTACAACCCGAACAGCAAGCGATTGAAGATCGCGATGAAGAGCCCGAACAACTTCCGGGCGGTGGACGACCTGCGGCTGCTGATGGGGTTCAACGTCGAGGCGGTCATCGCGGACGAGGCGGCGATCGACGGGCTGCTGAAGAAGTACTACGCCAAGCGCGAGTCGGTGGTGGACGTGGTGAGTTCGCTGGCCGCGGACGACAAGTTCAAGGGCCTGCAGGGCCGGGGCGAGTCGCTGGACCTGGACGCGGTGCTGGAGGCGGCGAGCGACAACCAGGTGATCAAACTGCTGAACCTGGTGCTGCTGCAGGCGATCCGCGACCGGGCGTCGGACATCCACTTCGAGCCGTTCGAGACCGAGTTCAAGATGCGGTACCGGATCGATGGGATCCTGTACGAGATGGTGCCGCCGCCCAAGCACCTGGGGCCGGCGATCACCAGCCGCGTCAAGGTGATGTCGAACCTGGATATCGCCGAGCGGCGCCTGCCGCAGGACGGGCGGATTGAACTGACGGTGGGCGGGCACCCCGTGGACCTCCGCGTGGCGGTGCTGCCGACGATGCACGGGGAGTCGGTGGTGATGCGCGTGCTGGACCGGGCCAACGTGGAACTGGCGCTGGACCGGGTGGGGATGCGTGACGACGACCTGGCGAAGTTCCGGGCGCTGATCCGGCGTCCGAACGGGATCGTGATCGTGACGGGCCCGACAGGCAGCGGCAAGACGACGACGCTGTACGCGGCGCTCTCCGAACTCAACGACGTGGAGACGAAGATCCTGACGGCCGAGGACCCGGTGGAGTACGACATCGACGGCCTGTGCCAGTGCCAGGTGAACGAGGAAGCGGGCCTGACGTTCGCGCGGTGCCTCCGCTCGTTCCTGCGTCAGGACCCGGACATCATCCTGGTGGGCGAGATCCGCGACCTGGAGACGGCCCAGATCGCCGTGCAGGCCTCGCTCACCGGCCACCTGGTGCTCTCGACGCTCCACACCAACGACGCGCCGAGTTCGATCATCCGGCTGCTGGACCTGGGGATGGAGAACTTCCTGCTGACGGCGACGATCGAGGGCGTGCTGGCCCAGCGGCTTGTGCGGACCATCTGCCCCAAGTGCAAGGAGGAGTACACGCCCAAGGAAGAGGAACTGATGGAACTCAACCTCCGTCCGGAGGACATCAAGGGGCAGCACATCTTCCGCGGGCGTGGGTGCGACAACTGCAACAAGAGCGGGTACCGGGGGCGGATGGGGCTGTTCGAGATCCTGACGCTGGACGACGACATGCGTGAACTGGTCAT
The DNA here is from genome assembly GCA_020849105.1 of Phycisphaerales bacterium. Classification (GTDB taxonomy): domain Bacteria; phylum Planctomycetota; class Phycisphaerae; order Phycisphaerales; family UBA1924; genus JADLGW01. Next base: position 7,683 of record JADLGW010000053.1, read on the forward strand.
GAAGGAGGCGAGCACGAACGTGCTGCGGGCCCACGCCCGCAAGCGCGGGATGAGGGTGCTGCGCGAGAGCGGGCTGATGGCGATCTTCGAGGGGCAGACGACGATCGACGAGGTGGTGCGCGAGACCATCGCGGACGAGGTGTAAAGGAGCACGGGCGTGACGCCTGTGCCACAATGAAAGATAAGGAGCACGGGCGTGACGCCTGTGCCACAAGAGGGCAGCCATGGCGACGTTTACCTACGAAGCGCTGGACCAGGCGGGCAAGCCCCGCAAGGGGACGGTGGACGCCTCCACGAGCGAGGAGGCGATCCAGCGGATCAAGGCCCAGTCGCTCTTCCCCACGGCGGTGCGCGAGCAGAAGGTGAAGAAGTCGGCTGTCGCCGGCGAGGCCGTGTCCGCCAAGCCCAAGCGCAAGGGCGGTGGCGGGATCTCCATCGGGCGCGTGTCACAGAAGCAGCTCACCGCGTTTACACGCCAGCTCTCGACGCTCCAGGACGCCGGGTTGCCGCTCCTGCGGTCGCTGCAGATCCTCGAGGGGCAGATGAAGCCCGGCAAGATGAAGAACGTCCTGATGGGCGTGTGCGAGGACGTGGAGGGCGGGTCCGCCCTGTCGGAGGCGATGTCCAAGCACCCCGCGGCGTTCGACCACCTCTACTGCAAGATGGTGGCGGCGGGCGAGGTGGGCGGCGTGCTGGACGTGATCCTGCAGCGACTGGCGGAGTTCATGGAGAAGAGCCAGCGTCTGCGCCGGAAGATCCGCGGCGCGATGGTGTACCCGCTGGTGGTGGTCACGGTCGCGGTGGCGATCCTGACGTTCATCATGGTGTTCATCATCCCGAAGTTCGAGGAGATCTTCCGCGACTTCGGGGTGAAGTTGCCGGGCATCACGCTGTTCCTGATCAACACGAGCCGGTGGGTAGCCGGCGGCAGCAACCCGGACCAGGTGATCCCCGGTTGGGTGTACATCTGCGCGGCGCCGTTCCTGATCTGGGGCGGGTTCAAACTGATCCGCAAGGCGGGCCCCGGGCGTGCGGCGACCGACTACATCTTCCTGTGGATCCCGATCTTCGGGAAACTGATCAAGAAGACGACGGTCGCGCGCTTCACGCGGACCCTGGGCACGCTGATCTCCGCCGGCGTGCCGATCCTGGAGGCGATCACGATCACCGCGCAGACCAGCGGCAACTACGTCTACGAGAAGGCGCTGACGAAGGTACACGACTCGATCCGCGAGGGCGAGTCGTTCGCGGACCCGCTGCGCGAGTCCAAGACCTGCGACGCGATCGTGGTGAACATGATCGACGTGGGCGAAGAGACAGGCGAACTGGACGCGATGCTCCTCAAAATCGCGGACAACTACGACGAAGAGGTGGACGTGGCGGTGGCGTCGCTGGTGTCGCTGCTGGAGCCCATGATGGTGCTGGTGCTGGGCGGCATCGTCGGGACGATCGTGGTCGCGATGTTCATGCCCATGGTGGCGATGATCGAGTCGCTGCAGAACGGCAAGGTCTAAGGAGCGGCGCGTGGCTCACCGGCGAGCGGTCACGGGCGGGATCGGGCGGGGCGGCTTCACGCTCGTGGAGGTCCTGTTCTCGATCCTTGTCATCTTCCTGCTGATGGGGCTGCTGCTGGCCGGATTCCACTACGCGATGAAGTCTGCCCACAAGGTCATGGGCCAGCAGACCGCGTCCGCTGTGAAGATGGCGGTGAACCAGTTCCAGGACCAGTTCCACTTCGCGCCGCCGCTGGTGAAGGACATGGGCGAGCCGCCGAACTTTTCGGCCCTGCCGCCGCTGATCGGCACGCCGCCGACGATCCCGCGCGTCTACGCCCTCTCGACCCCGGCGGACCTGGCGTACCTGCGGGGCACGTCGGTGACGATGGTCCCGGACCGGGATCTGCGCTTCAGCGTGTACTCGCTGGCGTACTACATCATGGGCGTGCTGGACAGGGACGCCGACGGCGTGGCAGGGCCGGGGTTTACGGAGCCCACCCGGGACGGCGGGTTCACCAGAAAGGGGCCGGCGTACGGGCCCTACTTCGACGTGGGCAGGAACGAGCGCGCCGTGTACGCGATCGACGCGCCCGCCGGGAGGATTGAACTGCGCGACGACAACGGCGTGGCGCTGCGGTACTACCGGTGGGAGCACCTGGCGGAGAAGGGGGCGACGCCCACGACACCGATCAACGATTACCTCCATGTCCCGCTGATCGTCGGCGACCCGGAGGCGGACCCGGACCTGCGCAGCGCCAAGTGGGCGATCGTTGCGGCCGGGCGCGACGGGGTGTTCGGGGATGAGCACCTGCTGCCCGCCGGCCACCCGCAGCAGATGACCAAGGCGGACCTGATCGCACGGCTGAACATCGACGCGAGCACGAACCCGACCAACGCGGACATTCGGGCGGCCGCGATGAAGGACAACGCCGTGGAGGTGGGGCGATGACCGGGAAGACGCGGAGACCTTTCCGGCATCGACCCCTCCACGGCGGCTTCGGCGCAGGTCCCCGGCCCGGGCGCGGGGGCCCGAGTGCGACGAGGAATCCCGCCGCCCACGGTCCGGGATCGTCGGGGTTCACGCTGATCGAGTTGCTTGTCGTGATCTCGATCTTCGTCCTGCTCCTGGCGCTGGCCATTCCCGCCTTCTCCTCGATGCTCTACTCGTCGGAGCAGGCCCTGGCCGCCAACAACCTCAGGACGGCGCTCTCCGCCGCCCACGACGCGGCGCTGCGTTCGCCCGCGGGCCTCGACGGGGCGGCCGTGTTCACGTTCGAGCCCGGCGGGCGGATCTCCATCATCCCCTGCGTGCAGGTGGCCCAGTTGGCGGACGCTCCGCAGGCGGTGATCGGCAACCAGCCCGCCGTCGTCATGCGGGACGTCTTCGTCCCCGTGCCGACGATGGAGCCGGTGCAGATCCCTATGGGCTGGATGGTCCGCGGCTACGCCCCGCCCAACTCAATCGACAACGAGTGGTACGAGCAGACGTACCCCGTTGGCGACCGCACCAGGGGCAACTGGGTGTTCCCGGAGACCGGCTTCTACGACACCGACAGCGGGAACACGCAGGACATGGCGGCGGACGGGCGCGACCGCCAGACGTTCATGGTGCGGTTCGAGGGCGGGACCGGCAGGCTGCGTCGCGGCGACGGGGCCGCGGCCCTGGTTCTGCTGCCGAGTCCCGCGGCGTTCCGGACCGCGGCGCCGTTCGCGACGTTCCGTGCGGACCGCGAGGCGGACCCGGCCCGGTTCGTGCGCCGGGTGATCGGGGCGGGGTCGCTGACCGCGATGCAGAAGCAGCAACTGCTGGGCGACGTGTCCAGTGATACGGTGCTGGCACGGGCGGTCGGGCAACTGGCGATCTACAGCGCGACCAGGCTCGCGGGAGCGGTGGGGGCGCGGGTCAACCCCGACACCGGCAGTATCTACCAGAAGCCCGGCCCGTCGAACAACTACGGGCCGAAGGTGACGAACATCGCCGGCCAGCCGATTGCCGGCGACACGATCAACAGGTGGATCGAGGGGCGGCTCATGGTGCCCGGATCGAACCCGCTCGTGCCGTTCGCCACCGACGCGCGCGTGTTTGCGATGGACCACTACATGGGCGTGCCGCAGGAACTCACGGGGTCAGCCCCATGAAACGAGCGTTCACCCTTATCGAGGTGCTGATCGGGATCCTGATCCTGGCGATCGCGCTCCTGGGGCTGGGGGCGGTGATCCCCGTGGTCGTCCGGGCGCAGCGCAACGCGTCGGACGCGACGGCGGGCATCGGCGCCCTGGCGACGGCCGAGTCCTACCTGCGCGGCAACGCGGAACTGGACCGTCTGAGCCGCCCCGGGCCCGGCCCCGCGTCCCCGCCGATCCCTCTGGGGTTGGGCGTCTGGCTGCTTGACGCGACCTGGTCGCCCGCGACGAACAACAGCGATGCCTACCTGTGGGAGCCGCTGAGGACCTCGATCAGCCCGCCGGAACTGGACGAGGCCACCGGGCTGGTCTGGCTCCAGAAGAACCCGCAGTCCCCGACGAAGATCGGGCTGGCCGAGCGTCTGTACCCGGCGCGCGACGCGGCCGGCACGCAGCCGCAGTTCGTGTGGGATTTCATCGCCCGGCGCGTTGCGACGCCGGCCGGGCAGCCGATGCAGGTGCAGGTCGCGGTGTTCCTGCGCCGGCTGGACTCGGGCATCCGCGTGCCGGAGAAGCCGTCCGGCCAGCAGTACCAGTGGACGCTGTACGACGTGATCACGGGGACGGTGCCGCAGGGCCCGCCGACGGCTTCCCTGCCCGCCGGGGCCCGCCGCGTGCCGGTCGCCGTGGACGGCCAGGGCTACCCCACGGGCAACGGTGCCGGTGACTACGCCGGTGTCCGGGTGATGGACGTCCTGTTCCGGGACGGCAGCAGGCGCGGCCGCCTCGAGATGCAGGGCATCCCGGTGAACGACGTGCGTCGCACCCTTGCGACGCAGCCGGGCCAGCGCATCGTGGACAATCTGGGCAACGTCTACACCGTGCTCGGCGTTGCGGACGACGACCCCAGCGTGCTGCTGGTGGACCCGCCCGTGCCGATGGGCGTGCCGGACTCGGCGTCGAACGCGCCGGTCGCAAGGGAGATCCGCCAGGTTGCCTTCACGCCCCAGGTGCCGGTGGCGGTGCGCGTGATCGACCTGACGCCGCAGAACTCGAAGTAGGGGATTGTGATGCGGACAGGCATGAACAGAAGGTTCCTCGCACCGTGCCGCCGACCGTGGCTCGGCATGATCGCCGAGGGCGGCACCGACCGCTCGGAGCGGCGGCCGGCGGCACGGGCGTTCACGCTGATCGAGATGCTGGTGGCGGTGGGGGCCGTGGCACTGGTCGGCGTGGCGATCGCGACGGTGTTCGAGGCGGTGGGCAAGACGGTGGGCGTGGGCAAGCGGATGGGCACGCTGAACAGTTACGCCAACCTGATCCAGCAGCAGATGGAGCGGGACTTCTCCTCGATCACGCGCCAGGGGTTCCTCGTCATCCGCAACGAGATGGCCGACGCCGACGGCGACGGCGTGTACGACCCGCCGAACGCGGCGGGTATCGGCGGCGACTCCATCCCGCTGACAGCCGACGACCTGACGCCGCGCCCCCGCCGCATCGACGAGATCATGTTCTTCAGCAAGGGCGACTTCGCAACCGCACGCGAGGCGCTGGACCCGCGGTTCGTCGTCCGCTCCGACGCCGCGTCGATCTACTACGGCATGGGCAAGCGGCGGCGGTCGGACGCGATCCCCACCGGGGAGTACCTGCGTCCGACGCTCAATCACACCAACAGCGAGCAGACACTGGATTCCTGGCTGGGGCAGCAGGTCGCCGGCAACCCCAACCGGTTCGCCTCCGACTGGACCCTCCTGCGACTGGTGCGCGTCCTGGCGCCCTCGCGCAGCACCGTGGCGATGCCGCCGGGCACCGTCGTGTTCGGCGTGAACGGCAACAGCGGGGTGCTCAATGATCGCGACAACCAGTCCTCGCTCCAGCCGGCCGCGGCCGGCCTGTTCCGGGCCCTCAACGCCCAGTTCCCGCTCGTGCCGACGGGCGTGCTGCGTCCGGGCCGTCCGGCGTTCGCCTCAGGCATCGTGGATGTCACGACGACGTCGCTGGAGGAGGCCCGCCTGATCGTGACAACGGCCGATACCTGGCCCGGCGGAGTACCGAGCGGGTTCAGCGGGCAGCCCGCGGGGCCGCAGTTCTTCGATCCGGTCACGGCGGACGTGTCGGACCCCAACAGCAAGCCCGACGGCCAGAACGCCGGCGTGGACGGCAAGAGCCGCTGGACGGACTTCACCGGCAACGGCGCATCGGACGAGTCGATTGTCGCTCGGATGCAGGCGTGGATGACCGACGCGTGGCCGGCGTGGTCCAGCGCCTGCGATGATCCCGCGAGCGTGAACACCAGCGGCCGCGCCCGCGTCCGCTACGAGCCGGAGCCGCCGAACTACCTCGGGGTCCTGGCCGACCCGAACATCACGAGCGACCTGGTCCGCGCCGAGTTCCGCGCCGACCAACTGATGCTGTCCTCGTCCAACTTCGTTCCCCGCTGCACGGAGTTCATGGTCGAGTGGTCCTTCGGCAGGACGTACCCCTCCGAGACGCTCTCCCCGAACTCGTATGCGGGCCACGAGGGCCAGATCATCTGGCACGGGATGGAGCGTCTGGCCGACGGCCGCCCCCCCAGCCAGGTCTTCACCGGAACGGACTCCGTCGCCCGACCGTTCGTCAACTACCCCGGGGCCGCGGCCCCGTGGAAGCCCGGCGCCGCGATGTGGTCCCAGCGGATGCGGCTGAACGACGGCTCCTACGGCGTGTGGCCGGTGAACCAGCGGTTGATCCACGGCCAGGGGATCAACCCCGCCAACATCAACCCGGGCGACCCGCTCACCAGTTACTTCGGCTTCACCGATCCGACGTTCAACCCGGACAAGAACAACGACGGGCGCCTGGACAGCCCGGGCGACGCCGCCGCACCAACCATTCCGTGGCCCTGGCCGAAGTTGATCCGCGTGACCATCGGGCTGGCGGACCCCAACGATCCGACGTTCGAGCAGCGGTACCAGTTCGTGTTCACACTGCCCGAGCAGCCGGCGCCGTAAGCGGCGGGCGGGACGCCTGCCCCGCGAGAAGACCGATCTCCGCACTGGAGGCTTTGCGATGAGAGCGTGGAACGTAGGGATGCGGGGGAACGCGGCCGCACGGCTCGCGGCGATGGCCGGCCGGGCGGCGGGTACGCGGCGGCGCGGGTCGATCATGGTGCTGATCGTGGGCGCTCTGGCGATGCTCAGTGTCGTGACCCTGGTCTACTTCACCATCGGGCGTGCGGATCGGCGGACGGCCCAGGTCGCGGTCGAGCGCGACCAGGTGGAAGAGACGGTCTCCCGGTTTCGGTCCTACCTCGCGGACGACATCATCGGGGCCGACGCGCTGGCGACGTACGTGGACGGCTTCGACCGGCAGTACGAGGGCACCGGCAACAACGGGCCCATCCTGTTCCGCGAGGCGTTCGACTACCCATCCACGGACCGGGCGCTCCTGAGCGCCCCGGCCGCGAGTTCGCCCTATGCGCGGTTCAACCCCGTCGGAACGTTCTCTGCGGTCTGGCTGGGCTCGGGCGGCGACCCCCGCGTGCCCACGGACCCGTGGCTGGCCGATGCGGAGCCGACGCTGCTGCTGAGCAGCCCGACCATCCCGGGCGCCCTGGACCCATATGTGCGGCCTGACTGGGGCCATATCTCCAACGTCGCCCCTAGCGGCAACTTCGTGAACCTGTTCAACCTCCGCGGCGGCAACTTCGAGGCGCGATCCGGGTTTGACACGAGCGGCAACGCGCTGGCGGGTGGGATGAGCGACAACCTCATGCTGTCGCCGACCATCACCTCGCTGGGTGTTGCCCCCTCGCCCACCTACGCGCCGCCCGGGCTGGACTACAAGACCGGCGCCCAGCCGAACGAGAACACCCCGGCGCACTGGGACTCGCGCCAGCGCGGCGCCGCCCGCCCGGCGGGGCCGGGGCCGTACGCGCCGGACAACCCGCGCTACCCGCTCTACCAGTGGGCCGACGCGGACGGCGACGGCATCCTGGATTCGCGCTGGTTCGAGATGGTGGACTGCGGCGATCCCAACGCCCCGGCGTCGCTTCTCCCCCGGGACGACCGCTTCCGGTACTTCTTCGCCGTGCGGATCGTCGACCTGTCGGGCCGGATCAACGTCAACACCGCGGGCCACTTCAACACGGATATCGCCCCGAACTCGATACCCGACGCCGACTACCCGGCCGGTGTCACCCCCGCGGACGTGGACCTGCTCCACCTGCTGCGCATGGCGGACCCGTATTCGCGGTATGTCTGGAACGGCGTCAACAACGCGCCCGGCTATGACAGGCTCCAGGGCCCGGCCGGCGGCCCCCAGAACTACAACGCCTACACCCCCGCGGCGACGGAGGACGTTGGGCTCTTGTCCTATCTCGCGCTACAGAAATCGATCCGTGAACTGGTGGTGCCGATGCCGGCCCCACCCTCCACCGGACCGGTCAATCTCGGGAACCCCTTGCAGTTGCTCGGCAGCGCCAGGGACCGGCGTGATTTCTATATCCAGCACTCCGGCGGATACGACGGCACGGGACTGGTCACGGTCCAGGGCACACCGCCGACGGCCCAGTTCCGCAGCGGAGGGGCCTTCGGCCTCGCGGACGAGATCGAACTGCTGACCTACAACGGCGTCAACGACGACGCCGCCCTGTCGCGCCTGGAGCAGGCCCTGGGCGGCAACCGCCAGGCCGCGGGCATCCCGGCCCCGCCACCGAACCTGAGCCCGATGCGGGACAACCGCTCGGCTCAGTACGAGCGCGGCAGCCTGGACGACGCGGAGAACGGCGGCCGCGGCAACGGCGTCCTGGACAACGACGCATTCGTGAAGATGGCGACAGACCCGCGCCAGCGATTGACGGGTGTGAACGGGCTCCGTCCGCTGGGCCCGGTCGGCCTCCCCGCGGGGACCGCGGGCTCGTTGTCCTCCGCCCGCGATCTGAAGGTGGACGCGGCGGCTGCGATCCGCCAGGCCACGGAACCCACGGCCGCGGGCCGGCGCAACGCGACGGACCTGTTCCGCGGCTATGCGGAGGCCCTGATGCCGCACTCGTGGCGGACGGGCGCATGGAAGTCCGCGTCGGGGGCGACGTGGCAGCCTGACCCCGTGATGCGGACGCTGTCCTACGGGCACGATCCGGTCCTTGCGCTGTGGACGACGGCCCATATGGTGGCCAACTCGATCGACATGTACGACCAGGACGGCGCAACCTACGCGGCGGGGAAGCACACGCCCAGCGCGTTCACCGTGGCGATGGCGGGAGACCCCGCGTCGCTCGGCGTGATCGACGGGGCGGACTGGTCCAGCGGGCCGGGGGCGCAGTACCCGTTCTGGATGGAGCGGTCTGGGGCGGTGATCACGGGCGGGGCACCGAATCTGGATGGGACGCTGGACCTGGACCGCGCCCTGGGTCTACGGACCACCAACGCTCTTCCGGCGGGCAACGCCCTGCCGTCGCGCCTGGCGCAGCAGAATGACCTGCCCTCCACCATGCCCCCGGCGGTGAACGTCTTCGGCGTGGAGGCCCAGCCCTTTATCACGGAGGTCGGAACCCTGGTGTTCTACACGGATACCCCGGTTGCCGGCGGCGGGGATGAGGAGTGGACCCCGGGTAGCGCAGGGCCGCCCCCGGTCCCGCCGACCCCGGGGCCTGTGACGATCGAGGGTGACATCACCAGCGGCAACCGTGACTTCCTGTGCCAGGTGCTGGCGATCCAACTCACCAACCCGTTCGACTCCGACATCGGGCTCGCGGAGGCGGACGTCGATGCGAACCCGCCGGGCGCGTCTGTGGGTGGCCTGTCGAACTACTACCTGGAGTTCGGCGGCAACTGCTTCGGCCTGGCCGAAGTGGACGCGGGGGGCGCGACTCCAAAGCAGATCGTGCTCAAGGGCCGGGACGCCGCCGGGACAGCGCGCGACAACACGGTGACCGTGTACGTCATGACGGATTCGCTGACCAACGTGGCCGCGCGCTGGAACAACGCGGTCCTGGCGGGCGCCGGCGGGAACCCGGTCAGCGCGGCAGACATCGAGACGCTGATCACCAACCAACTGGGGATCGTCCCCGCGGGCGGCGGACCGCCCGTCAGGCCGAAGTTGATCGCCCGCGTGGACCCGGTGACGGGAGCGGCCCAGTCCGGCTTCTCTCGCCTCCTCAGCGGGACGATGGCCAGGGATACCTCGGTCAAGTTGTGGCGCACCATGCGCACGCCCAACGTGGACCTGTCGGGGCCCAACGCGCGCGCCAACGACTTGCTGGTGGACAGGATTGAGGATCCGGCGGACACCGCCAGCCCCGGCGCGCGGGCGACGCTGGACCGCGCGCTGCCGGCCGGGACGAACACCATCGCCGGCGCCCTGTGCGGGCCGGACCCCACGGGCCCCAACGCCGGCCCTCCACCCCTGGCGAACACCGGTTACTCGCTGGCGATCTGGGCCTCATTCAAGCGCATGGACGACCCGAAGGACCCGGCCCTGGGCCGGATTCCCCGCGGAGCGCTGCCGGCGTACTGCGTGGAGGCGCCGCGATTCTGGTCGCTCGGCCCGGTGAACTCGAGCCTGCACAACATCGCCAACCCGACCGGGCCGTTCAGCGTGAACCTTCAGCCGGGGACGTTCAGCCCGCCCAAGGGCGACCCCGATGCGGGGATCCGCGGGACGGAATCGCTGAACGGGGCCACCGGCGTCGGTGGGAACCTGTACACGGAGATGGGCACCGTCAACCCCGTTCCGGACCCGACCTACAAGACCTGCGACAACGCGCTCAAGGGCACGATCCGCGAGTGGCCGGAGGCCAAGGGCATCGCCGGCGCCGCGTCGGAGACCATCCCCGACGGCCTGGACGCTTCGGGCAACCCTCTGCCGTACTCCCGGATGTACGCGGAAGTCGCGCTCAATGACCGCAACTTCCTGAACGCGGACAACGCCGGTGTGCTGCGTGTGGCAGACATGCTGCTGCCGCTGGCCGTCGGACCGATGACCGTGCCGGACCCGACGCTCAGCACCACGCCGCTCTATGACCCGCAGCAGGACGGCTCCTGGCTGACGCTCGGCGAGGCGATGGCCGTTTCGCTCGGGTACGCCTCGCCGCCGACCAGCGGCGCCGCCTTTGAACGCTGGCGCCCGCTCTCGGGCCTGGGTGGCTGGGTCTGGACAGGCCCGAACCTGCCGCCCTCACAGGGCCGCCCGGCGGTGGACCGGGGCAACCTTGTCCTGAACGACTTCGCACCGTTCGAGAACAGCGACGCGGACCCGAACCTGGCCTTCAGCCCGACCGGCGATCGTCGCCGGTCGCCGGGTGTCCCGCTGGCTCTGGCCGTCATGGACCACTTCCAGGCCCTGCCCTCCGGCACGATCGCCCACTCGACTCCCGGCGTCGTGAACCTGAACACGGCGCCCGTCACGGTCCTGAGTTCACTCCCCATGCTCTCGCCGGCGTGGCGTGCCGACGGATCGGCCGCGGATTGGTGGGGCGGCGCCAACCTGAACCCGGACGGCCTGTCCCGCATCAACCAGTCTGACGTGGCGGCGACGCTCGCCGCGTACCGCGACAAGACTGTGATCACCAACCGGACGAACTCAACGACCTACTTCCGCGACGTGCTCCAGCCGCTGCTGGACAACTCGTTCTCGTGGGACGGCCGAACCCAGACGCACCGCATCCAGGCCGCCCGGGAGACCCCCGGCCTGGCCTCCCTCGGCGAGGTGGCGTGCCTCGTAGATCCGCAGGCGACCGGCGTCCCGGCGGACCGGGTGCAGCCGCGGGACCAGTCGACGTACCTGGGCGACGACCGCTCCGGGACTCCGAACCGCAGCGGCGGCGCCGGGACGTCATCCATCCTCTATCGGGCATCCGGCGCAGCCGCGACCGCCACACCGACCGAGGCCAACGAGATCGCCGACGACTACGCGGAGAAACTGCTTCTGCTGGAGGGCCTCGGCAACACGGTCAGCGTCCGCAGCGACGTCTTCGCCGTCTGGTTCATTGTCAGCGGCTACCAGCGTTCCGATACGGAGGGGCTGGGGTCGGGCGACCCGCTCTGGCCCACGATCTCCCGTCGCTACGTCATGGTCGTGGACCGTTCCAATGTCACGCGCCTGGGCGACAAGCCCCGCATCCTGTTCTGCACGGAAGTGCCGCGGTAAGCGCCGCGGAGAGAATCGGAAGAGGGAAGGCAACGGGCGGCGCCCCACGGCGTCGCCCGCTGTCGTTGGCCGGGTCTATTCGGGCTTCAGCAGCAGCGCCCCCAGCGGCGGCACGTTGAGCACGACCGAGTGGTCCATGCCGTGGCTGGGGATCAGCGTCGCGTCTACACCTCCCAGGTTGCCCTGTCCGGAACCGGCGTAGTGCGCCGCGTCGCTGTTGAAGACCTCCCGCCAGCGCCCGGTGAGCGGCACGCCCAGGCGGTACGTCCCCCACGTCTGCGGCGTGAAGTTGAACACGGCCAGGATGGGCCGCCCGGCCGCGTCCTTCCGCAGGAACGCCAGCACGCCGTGGTCCGCGTCGCTGGCCTCCACCCACTGGAACCCCGCGGCGTCGCAGTCGCGCTCGTGCAGCGCCGGCTGCTCCCGGTACAGGCGGTTCAGGTCTGCAACCATCCGCAGCACACCCTCATGCACCGGGTACTGCCGCAGGTGCCAGTCCACCGATTGCCGGAAGTTCCACTCCCCGCTCTGGCCGATCTCGCACCCCATGAACAGCAGTTTCTTGCCCGGCTGCGCCCACTGGTACGCCAACAGCAGGCGGAGGCCCGCGAAGCGCCGCCACTCGTCCCCCGGCATCCGGGCCAGCAGCGACCCCTTGCCGTGCACCACCTCGTCGTGGGAAAGCGGCAGCACGAAGTTCTCCGAGAACTGGTAGATCGCGCGGAACGTCAGTTCGTTGTAGTGCCAGCGGCGGTGGATCGGGTCGCGCTTCACATGCTCCAGCGTGTCGTGCATCCACCCCATGTCCCACTTGAGCCCGAAGCCCAGCCCGCCGACGTAGGTCGGGCGCGACACCATCGGCCACGCCGTGGACTCCTCCGCGATTGTCTGCACGTCGGGAAACGCCCGGTAGACCTCGGCGTTGAGCTGGCGAAGGAACTCGATCGCGTCCACGTTCTCCCGCCCGCCGTAGCGGTTCGGCACCCACTCACCCGCGGGGCGCGAGTAGTCCAGGTACAGCATCGACGCCACGCCGTCCACGCGCAGGGCGTCGGCGTGGTATTTCAGAAGCCAGAACACGGCGCTGCTGATGAGGAACGCCCGCACCTCGTGCCGCCCGTAGTTGAAGATGGAGGACTTCCAGTCCGGGTGGAATCCCTGCCGGGCGTCCGCGTGCTCATACAGATGGGTCCCGTCGAAGTACGCCAGCCCGTGCTCATCGGTCGGGAAGTGCGACGGCACCCAGTCCAGCACCACGCCGAAGCCCGCCCGGTGGAGTTCATCGACCAGGAACATGAAGTCCTGCGGCGTGCCGAACCGGCTGGTCGGGGCGAAGTAGCCGGTGCTCTGGTATCCCCACGACGGGTCGTAGGGGTGCTCCATCACGGGCATGAACTCGACGTGCGTGAAGCCCGTTTCGCGCAGGTGCGCGACAAGGCGGGGTGCGATCTCCCGGTACGTCAGCCAGCGGTTGTCCTGGTCGGGGGCCCGCATCCACGAGCCCAGGTGCACCTCGTAGATCGAGATCGGCGCCCCGAGCCCGTTGCGCGAACCGCGGGACGCCATCCACGCCTCGTCGCCCCACTCGTAGTCCAGCGGGTGCACGACCGAACCCGTCCGCGGCGGGGCCTCGTGCCGGAAGCCGATGGGGTCGGCCTTGTTCACGGCGTAGCCGTGAAAACTCGACTCGACGTGGTACTTGTACACGGACCCCGGGCCGATCCCCGGCACAAGGCCCTCCCAGATGCCCGACGACCCGGCGGGGGAGAGGGGCGTGCGCCGCGTGTCCCAGCCGTTGAAGTCGCCGACAACCGAGACCCGCCGGGCGCCCGGCGCCCAGACGCCGAAGTGCGTGCCGCCCTCGACCGGGTGGGCCCCCAGTTTCTCGAACAGGCGGTAGTGCGTGCCCTCGTTGAACCAGTGCTGGTCGTCCGCCGTGAACCGGTGCGAGTCGGTGGTCTCCGCGGCATGCATGGGGCGATAGTATCCAACAGAGCCCGGAGCGCTAGCGACGGGTCCGCAACCACCCCGCGCTCGCGCTTGGGGCTCTGATTAGCCCGGATGCTCCGCGTGCCACGCCGCAAGGACCTCGGCCTCGCGCTCGGGCTTCAGCGGGCCGGTGAGTTGCGGCTTCGCTTCCTCGGGCCGCGAGTTGTACCAGTCCAGGGTTGCCTTGCACGTTTCCTCGATCGGTCGGAAGGTAAGCCCGGCCTTCACCGCCCGCTCGACCTTCCGCGTGTGGAAGCCGGCGCTGTCGCCCTCCGGCGGGACCCACAGCGGCATGTCGCCCCAAGGGGTGACGTTGTGCTGCGCCAGGAACGCGGCCGGCACCCAGGTGAACGTAGCGTCCGAACCCGACACCTCTTTGCACGCGGCCAGGACGTCGCCGATGGTGAGGCGTGTCCCGGGTGCGGGGGGCGGGCCCACCGCGTCGAAGGTGCCGGCGATCCGGGCCTCCGCCAGGTGGACGCAGAACTCGCTCAGGTCGCGCACGTCGATCAACTGCACCGGATCATTCGGGGTGCCGGGCGAGAGCACCTCGCCGCCCCTGGCGACGCGCACCGGCCAGTAGGTAAACCGGCGCGTCGTGTCGCCGGGCCCGACGATCAACCCCGGCCGGACCTTCGCCACGCGCCCGGGCATCGCGTCCTCGGCCGCCCGCTCGGAGAGTGCCTTGAGCGGCCCGTAGTTCTCGTACCCCGCGCCCATGTCCTCCACCTTCGGGTCGGGCATCGTTCCGACCTCGGCCGTCTCATCGGCGTACGGCTCCGCGCTGCTCCTGTAGACCGACACGCTCGAAATGAACGTGTAGTGCTTGACGTTCGGTGCGAGCAGCCGCGCCGACGCCCCGACGATCCGCGGCACATACCCGGACGTGTCAAACACCGCGTCCCACTGCTTGCCCCCGAGTTGGCTGAGCCCCTTGGGCGAGGCCGGGTCGCGGTCCTCCGGCTTCTTCCAGTCGTCCGCGGTCTTCTCCGGGTCGCGGTTGCCGTAGAGCACTTCCACTTCGTCCATGAAGTCCAGCGGCCGCCCCGTCTCCTTGCGGCGCTCCTCCGTGCGTCCGCGATTGAACAGCGTGACCTTATGGCCGCGGGCCAGGGCCGCGTGCGCCATGGCCGGCCCTACGAACCCCGTGCCGCCGAGGATCAGAATGCGCAGCGGGCCTCCTCCGGCTCGCCGTGCCACCGAGACCCGCGGCAGCGACGCCGCCGCTCCGGCGGCCAGGGTCATCGACAGGAACTCGCGGCGTGTCGCGCTCATGCTGATGCTCCGGGTTCGTTGGATGCGGAAAACGCGGGGTAGTTGATACCCGCCGCGTGCGTGAAGGTTGCACCGCATCCTTCCGCGGCGCCGGCGGTACTCTGGCGGCTTGCCCGCGCCCGACCGTCCAGCAGTGCTCGTCCGCCTTATCCCCGTGAAGCCGGGCGAGGGGGCGGTCCTGCTGCGCTCCGCCGCCTACTTCTTCTTCCTGCTCCTGGGGTACTACCTCATCCGGCCGGTGCGCGAAGCGATGGGTATTGAACGTGGCTACGACCGCCTGCCGTGGCTGATGACCGGCACCCTCATCGCCATGGCGCTGGTGAACCCGGTGTTCGCGATGCTGGTGTCGCGCTTCCCGCGCCGGGTCTTCATTCCCGCCACATACAGGTTCTTTGCCGTCAACCTGCTCCTCTTCTACACCCTCCTGCTGATCGTGCCGAAGGGCTCCGTTGCGTACGTCGGCTACGCGTTCTACATCTGGGTCAGTGTGTACAACCTCTTTGTCGTCGCCGTGTTCTGGGGCTTCATGGCCGACACGTTCACGCTGGAGCAGGGCAAGCGACTCTTCGGGGCGATCGGCATCGGGGGGACGCTCGGCGGCATCGCGGGCCCGCTGGCCGCCGAGGCGCTCGTCCACAGGTTCGGCCAGCCTCTGCTGCTGCTCCTCTCAGCCGGATGCCTGGAAGCGGCAACCCGGTTCATGCTTGCCGTTGCCCGGGGGCAGGGGCGCTCTGCCGGGCCCGTCGCGCGGCGCGAGCCGTCCGCGAGCGCCCTGGAGGGCCTGCGCCTCATCGCCGTCTCGCCGTACCTGCAACTGATCTGCGTGTTCATGCTCCTGCTCACCGTGCTCGCGACGTTCCTCTACGTTGAGCAGGGCCGCATCGTCGAGGCCGCCGTCCCGGACCGCGCGGCCCGCACCGCACTCTTCGCACGCATCGACCTGTGGGTCAACACCCTCACCCTCCTGACGCAGGCCCTCCTGACAGCATGGATCATCCGCTGGATCGGCATCGTCGGCGCACTGGCGATCCTCCCGATGGTGGCCGTCGCCGGGTTCTCCGCGCTCATCGCCAGCCCGACGCTCGCGGTCGTCGTCGCGTTCCAGGTGGCCCGGCGCGGGCTCAACTACGGCGTCACCCGTCCGACGCGCGAGGTCCTGTTCACCGTGCTGGGACCCGATGAGAAGTACAAGGCCAAGACCTTCATCGACACGTTCATCTACCGCGTGGGTGATGCCTCCGCCGGGTGGCTGGCCGTCTGGCTGGGTACAGCGGCCGCGATGGTCGCGATCCCGATCTCGATCTCCTGGCTGGCGTGGGGGGCGGCGCTGGGCCTGATGCAGCGGCGCGAGGCGGGGCGCACCGGTGAGGCGACGGCCCCCACATGACCCCAGCGCAGGTGGTCCCCCCCAGCGCCACACAAGCGGGACGCCTGTGCCACAACGCCCTATTCTTGCCCCATGCCACCTCTTGTCGCCGTCGTCATGGGCTCCAAGTCCGACTGGCCCGAGTGCATGTCGCACTGCTCCAAGACCCTCGACACACTGGGCGTGCCGCACGAGGTGCGCGTGCTTTCGGCCCACCGTACGCCGAGTGAACTCTTCGCCTTCCTGGCCCAGTGTGAGAAGGACGGCGTGGAGGTCTTCATCGCCGCGGCGGGCGGGGCCGCCCACCTGGCGGGCGTCGTCGCCTCAAAGACCTTCCGCCCGGTGCTGGCCGTTCCCATCGAGACCAGGTTCGCTGGTGGGCTGGACTCACTGCTCTCAACGGTCCAGATGCCCGGTGGCGTGCCCGTCGGGACCCTGGCTGTCGGCAAGGCCGGGGCCATCAACGCCGCCCTGCTCGCCGCGTCGATCCTGGGCGTGCGTGAGGCCAAGTACCGCGACGCCGCGACCGCGTTTCGGCGCGAGCAGGCGAAGGCCGTGCTCGAATCCGGCGACCCGCGCAGGTTGTGATCCCCTGAAGAGCCCGGCATGACCGTTGGATGGAAGCCGGGTGCCCCGTTTCAAACTCGGCCCAGGAACACATGGGCCGCGGCGTGCTGGCCGGCCACATGCCGCGGTGTGCCAGCAGGCCTACGAGATCGTCGTGCATGAGGGGGACTCTCCCGGGTATTCCAGAGGAGTGACCTCGCAACGCAATCAGGGTGGCCGGATTTGAACCGACGACCTGGTGGACCCAAACCACCCGCTCTACCAAACTGAGCTACACCCTGGCGCCACGATGATACGGGCTATGGGCCGGAGCGCAGCGGGTTGATCGGGCACGCCGCGGCTCAGATCGGCCGCTTGAACCCTTCCAGTTCCCGTTGGGACAGCCGCCTCGGCCTGGGTGGTTCCGGCTGCGGGTCCTGATGATCCTCTTCCGCCGGCGGCGGCGGGGCCTCTGTGGCGGACCCGATGGCCTGGTTCAGGGCTCCTACGGCCCGCGCCCCGGTCATCCGCACACCCCGCTTGCTGATGCTGGCCATCTCACGGTCCAGGGCGGCATCCAGTTCGTTCACGGACGTGATGATGATCCCGTCGGCCACCCCGGCGCGGAAGCGTGCCAGGATCAGGAGCGACATCAGCAGCGCCCCCATCGGCAGCACCAGGAAGTTTGCCAGCAGCCCGGCCAGTGAGCCGCCGCGGTCGACTCCGGCGCTCGCGTCCAGAAGGACGTCGTAGGAACTGAACACCCCGTGGAACATGGTGGTGGGGACCATTTCCTTCCAGGGAAGGCAGGCCATCGCCAGCAGGATGGACCAGGATGCCGCGGAGACCGCACGCTGCACGCCGGGAAACCCCCCGCCCCCGGCGACCGCGACCCCCAGCATCACCAGCAGGCACAGCGCGACTGTCGATGCCGACCCGACCATGGTGGTCACTTCCGTGACGCGACGAAGGACCGTGTCCGCGTGCGCCAGTTCCAGCGCCGGGCCGTCGGCCGCCTTCGGGACAGCGGTACCGGGCCTCGACGCCGCGGCCGTGCCTGTCTCAGCCAAGCCCTCGATCCTGGGAGGCGGTTCGACCCTGGTTGCCCCGGGGGCCGCCGCGACGACGATGTCCGGCTTCGCCGGCTGGGCGCTCTCGACAATGGAGAGCGGCTGCTCGTGTACCGGCGGTTCCACCTCGTTCCACCGGATGGTGGTGAAGTGGACGAAGCCGAAGACAAGCACCTGGGCCACCGCCGCCGCGCACACAAGCAGGGAGGCCACGGTGACGCCGTGCCTCAGTTGGGCCAGGGCCTCGGAGACGTGCGGTTTGCCTTTCATGGGCGCGGCGACCTCTATGGAGTAGGGAATCGTCATGGATATCGGCCCGTAGCGGTGCGGTCTGGACGCGGGGCGCGGCGGCGCCCGCACGCGCCCGGGTTCCGTGGTTTGCCCAGGCGGCGCAGGCGTCACAGGCTGCCGGTCCACGAGCCGCGGGCCCGGGTCTATAGTGTTTCACGGATCCTTGAAAACGAGGGGAGACGCCCGCGCCATGCCCTATTGCCCTCCGCCGCAGCACCCGAGCCTGGCCGCGTCCGACCCGGGGCTGCTGGCCGCGGTGGCCGCGGGGCAGGCCCGGCTGACACCGGAGCAGGCCCTGGACCTGTTCCGGCGGATGGACCTGATGGACCTGGGGGCCTGGGCCGATGCGCGGTGCCGGGCGGTCCACGGGGACCGCGTGCGGACGTACGTCATCGACCGCAACATCAACTACACGAACATCTGCACCGCGCGCTGCACGTTCTGCGCGTTCCGGCGCGACGGTGACGAGGCTGATGCCTACACGCTGAGCCACGCGGCCCTGCTCGACAAGGTCGCGGAACTGGTATCGATCGGCGGGACGCAGATCCTGATGCAGGGCGGGATGAACCCGGCCCTGCCCCTGGAGTGGTACACGGACCTGCTGCGGGCGATCAAGTCGCGCTTCCCGCGCGTGCATGTGCACGGCTTCAGCCCGCCGGAGTTCATCGAGTTCGTCCGTTTCTTTGACCCTCCGGGCGCGACCCTGGAGGACAAGGTCCGGTGGGTGATGCTGCGCCTGCGCGACGCGGGGCTGGACAGCGTGCCCGGCGGCGGCGGCGAGATCTTCGCCCCGGCGGTCCGCCGGAAGATCGGGCTTGGCAAGTGCGACGCGGAGGCGTGGCTCACGACGATGTACGTCGCCCACTCGCTCGGCATGTTCACCAGCGCCACGATGATGTTCGGGCACATCGAGGGCCACGCGGACCGCGTGCACCACATGGAACTGGTGCGGCGGTGGCAGGACCGGGCGCTGGGCGGGGCGGCGGCCGGCGATGGCGGGCGGGCCGGCCCGGAGGGCCGACCTGCGCACGGCCATTATGTCTCCTTCATCGCCTGGCCCTTCCAGCGCGAGAACACGCCGCTGGGGCGACTCAGGGACTGGGGCGCCGACCCGTCCGAACTGGGGCGGGCCTTCCCGGGCGACGTCGTGTCCCGCATCGACGGGTCGGGCACGAAGGAAGCCGACCCGGAGTTCGGCCGTCGCGTCCGGATGTCGGGCAGCACCGACTACCTCCGCACGCAGGCGCTCTCTCGCCTGTACCTGGACAACATCTACTCGATCGGCGCATCGTGGGTGACGATGGGCCCGCACATCGGGCAGGTGGCCCTCGCCTTCGGCGCCTCCGACATGGGATCGGTGATGATGGAGGAGAACGTCGTCTCGTCGGCCGGGACGACCTACTGCCTGGATGAGGCCGTGATCTGCCGCCTCATCCGCGGCGCCGGCTTCACCCCCGCCCAGCGCGACAACGTGTACGACGTGCTCCGCATCCACGACGGTCCGGACAGCCCGGACCTGGCCGTGACGGACTGGTCGCGGCACCGCGTGAAGCAGTTGCACATGCAGTCGCCCCGGCAGAAGGTTCCCCTGACGGTACGGTCCTCCCCGTCACGGGAGCCCGCGACCGCCCCGTGACCCTCGACTCGCGGCCCTCCCGACACCCCGGCCGCGCCACGTCCCATAGAAAGAGCCGCCCGGGGGCGCGGCCGTTCGGCTCTCTCCACCCCTGATGATTCTCGCGGATATTCCTTGCATTCCGGGGAAACCGGTTCATCATCTACATGGGGTGCGCCACGGCCGTGGAGAGGCCGGCGGCCCGTTCGTGGACAGGAAAGAGAGGGTGCCATGGTGGGTTCGCTGCTCGGTGCTGTCGTGGTCGCGGCCGTGGGGCAGGTCTATTCCGTCGGGTCGCCGAACCGGAGCGATCGCCCGATCGCCACGCCGCCGCCGTGCCCGGCCATCAACGGGCGGTTGTGGGTCACGCAGCCGATCATGAAGGGCGTGGTGCGGTGCGACAGCCCGGCATCCGATTATGGTGCGTTCGGGCAGGAGGACGCGGCGGTCTACGCCAAGTCCGGCCACCTGATCGTGCCGATCACGCCGTGGGTCCGGGTGCGCCCCGAGGGGCTCAGGCAACTCCGCCGGGCCCAGGACTTCTGGCTGGCTGAGCAGGGATACACGGGCGGCGTGCGGACCTTCGTGAACGATGCACTCCGGGTCGACCGCAAGGGCGTTGCGGGCGCGTCCGACGAGGCCCCCCGTGCGGCAGCCCCCAGGAAGGCCGGCCCGCCCGAGCCCATCATGAAGTTCGAGGTTCCGGCCGATGTGCCGCGGGTGAAGCACCGCGTGCGGATCTGAAAGCAGGCGGCGCGGGTGGCGACGCAGTGGTGAAGCGAACCGTCGGATACGATTGCGGATGCTCCGCAAGGTCCTGCACAGCAAACTGCACATGCCCCGCGTCACCGCCGCGAGGCCCGACTACGTCGGCTCCGTCACCATCGACGCCCAGATGCTCGAGGCCTGCGGCATGCGCGTCAGCGACGCCGTGGAGGTCGCCAACTGCCGCACCGGCGATCGCTTCGAGACCTACGTCTTCCGCGGCGAGCCCGGCTCGGGCGTGATCGAGGTCAACGGTGCGGCCGCCCGCCTGGTCGAGCCCGGCGACCCGCTCATCATCATGCACTACGCCCTGATGAGCGACGACGAGTACCGCGCCCACCGCCCCCGCGTCCTGGTCTTCGGCGAGGGCAATGTCATCGAGCGCACGCTGAGTTACCAGCCCGGCTGCTGACGATGGTGCGCCGTGGGCTGTTCAGGGCGGCGGAGAACCCGATGCGAATGCGTTCACGCGGGGCGGCCCCACCGGCTTTCCGGGGTGTTCGCCCCGCCTGGTGCTTGCGCCCGGGGCTCATCCGCCGGGCCCCGGACGGGCTGCTCCCTTTTCGGCTCAGCGCCGCCGGCGTGCAAAGAACAGGCCCGCGGCCGCAAGGCTGACGACGACCCCCGGCCCCGGGATCGTGGCCATGTAGATGCCGGAGGAGCCATTCGTGAACTCGACGCGAAGGGCGAGCGTCGACCCTTCAAGGGCCTGGCTGTCCATGGCAACAGTGAAAACAGTACGGCCATCGAGAGTGTCGCCCGGATTCAGCACGGCGTGCAGCGTGCCATCCTGCCAGAAGTACGCTCCATCGTCGGCGTTCAACGCGAGGACATTTCCACTCAGGTCACAAGTTCCAAAGGAGGTGAAATGTAGACCGGGGCGGCCGGGAATCGGCGTGCCGATGTGGGCTGCAAAGGTGAGAGTGCCCGGAAGGTCGGTGTAGATGCCGTTCTGGTCGGCGCCCGTGCCGAAGAAGGCGACGTGCCCGTTGTCCATGCTCGGCCGAGTCAACGATGTAAAGGTCCCTCCATTGCCGCCGGGAACGGTCATGATGGCTGCTCCCTTTTCGGCTCAGCGCCGCCGGCGTGCAAAGAACAGGCCCGCGGCCGCGAGACTGACGACGACCCCCGGCCCCGGGATCGTGGCCATGTAGATACCGGAGGAGCCGTTGGTGAACTCGACGCGAAGGGCGAGAGTGGACCCTTCGAAGCCCTGCTCGCCCATTGCCACGCCGAGCACGACGCGGCCGTCAAGAAGGTCGCCCGGATTCAAGACGTTCAGGAGCAAGCCGTCGTGCCAGAAGTACACGCCGTCGTCGGCATTGAACGCGACGATATCTCCGCTGAGGTCCGAACGACCAAACGTCGTGAAATGCAGACCTGGGCGGCCGGGAATCGGCGTGCCGAGGTGGGCTGCGAAAGTGAGGAAGCCCGGAAGGTCGGTGTAGATGCCGTTCTGGTCGGCGCCGGTGCCATAAAACGAGACGTGACCCAGGTCCATGCTGACCTCCCCGAGACTGACGAACGTCCCTCCACTGCCGCCGGGAACCACAGTACTTGTGTCGTAGAGTTGCGTGATCGGTCCAGCGGAAACGGTTGAAAAGATGCCTGAGTATCCGCCCGGCCCGTGCGCAGCAAATGCGATGACGCCATCATTCAGGTTGCAGGCACCGAAATCGGTAAACGTGCCTGGTCGTCCCGGGATTGGCGTAGAACGGTCCGCGACAACTGAGAGCGTGCCTCCACGCCAGGAGTAAATGCTTGCCTGCGTCACCGTGTAGCCAAGGAACACAACCTGGCCGTCGCGCAGCGACGGAGGTCCGATGGCAGAGTAGGTTGTTCCTCCACCGTTTGAAGGTAGCATGTTGCTATCGACGATCCGCTGGAGCTTTGCACCCGTTCGCACATAGAGTCCACGGGTGACGGCGCCATCGCCCACGAGCGCGGTATCGCAACCACTCAGCGATGGAGCCCAGCGTTCGAGGACCGCAAAGTTCCTAAAGTTACCGATGCCACCAGGGATGGGCGTGAGCGTGTCCGCAATGATCGATAGGGGACCGCCGCTGCCGCGATAAACGCCTGCTGGAGCACCAGGATTCAGTAATAGGGAAGAGGTCCCGGAGAACCCGACGATTCCATTGTTGATGCTTGGACCGTTGAAGAGTGCAAAGTGCGAGGAAGTGCCGGGAATCGCCGTCGAGGTGTCGGCGATGCGGATAATCGGAAACGGCTGGGCTACGGCGACGGCAGGCGCCAACCCAACCACCATCAGAGTTATGCGCCGCATCTCTTCTCCTCAAAGGAGGAATGCCAAGTCCGAGAAACTACCAGCGCCAAAGTTGCTTGCCGAGTCGATGAGGCCGCCAAAGATCCGAAGTTCACAGACTTCGCCTTCATTACCGTAGCCCCCGAGGGCCCACGTTCACTCGACAGCGCCGGCGTGTGAACAGCAGGCCCGCGGCCGCGAGACTGACGACGACCCCCGGCCCCGGGATCGTGGCCATGTAGATGCCCTGGGTGCCATTGGTGAACTCGACGTGTAGGGCGAAAGTGGAACCCTCGAAGCCGTCCTTGCTCATGTTGACAAGGTCCACGATGCGGCCGTCGAGCAGATCACCCGGATTGAGCACCGCATGCAGCGTGCCACTCTGCCAGAAATACGCGCCGTCATCGGCGATAAAGGCGACGATGTCACCGCTCAGGTCGACCCGCCCGAACGAACTGAAGATGAGCCCCGGCCGGCCCGGGATGGGCGTGCCGAGGTGGGCGGCAAAGGTGAGAGCGCCCGGCAGGTCGGTGTAGATGCCGTTCTGGTCGCCGCCCGTTCCAAAGAAGGCGACGTGCCCGTCGTCCATGCTCGCGCGACCCAGCGACGTGAAGACACCGCCATTGCCTCCGGGAACCATCATGTCGGTGTCGTACAAGCGGGTGATGACGCCGCTGGCTTCCGCCCGGAAAATGCCCCGGTAGCCTGCTGGGCCGAGGCCCGTGAAGGCGATCGCCCCATTCTCAAGATCACAGTCACCGACACCGGTGAACTGCGCGGGACGTCCAGGTATTCGGGTTGTGATGTCCGCGATCATGATGAGCGAGGCGGCCCGCCAGGCAAACAGGCCGGTCGGAATGCCGCCAAGTTCATGCCGGCCCACAAAGGCGATGCTTCCGTCCTGCAGGGAAGGCGGCCCGATCGCACCGAACGTTGCGCCGCCGCCATTCGGTATCACAGTGCTGCGGTCGACAATGCGTTGTATACCTGCCGCCGTGCGAAGATATATTCCGCGCTGAATAGCGCTCGTACCGGCACCGTCGCCGATAAATGCAGTATCTGACCCGAACAGAGAAGGGCCGTATCGCTCCGCAGGCGCAAACTGAGTAAAGTTGCCGATGCCGCCGGGAATCGGGGTGGTGATGTCAGCGATGATCGACAGTCCCCCGCCGGAGCCCCGGTAAACTCCCGCAGGCATTCCCGGATTCAGGATCACGGAGGATGTGCCGGAGAAGCCGACGACGCCATCGCCGGCGCTGGGGTAGTTGAACAGTGCAAATGGCGTGGTGGTTCCCGGAATGATCGTCGACGTATCGGCGATGCGGACGATGGCAAGTGGCTGCCCGAGGCCAGGCGCCGCAATCAAGAAAGACAATATACATCGCATTCGCATGTCCATGTTTCTACAGCAGGAACGACAGATCGGCGAAGGCAGTCGACACATTAAGTGCACCGGCGCTATCGATCTGGCCCCCGAACACACGGAGTTCGCAGACCTCGCCGTCGTTGCTGTACCCTCCCATCGCGCCGCGGAACTTCAGGGTTTCAAACGCCGACGCCGGGACAAAGGCCGCGACAGTGTACGTCTGCACCTGGCCGCAGCCAAGGCTGGCGCCGAGAGCCAGAGCCTGGCTCGCGCTGTCGTACGAGAACGCCACGAGCACGGGGGCATCGGGCAGCCAGAAGTTCCCGGGCGCGAACGGGATCTGCGAGACGGCACCTGACCCGTTCCTGATGCGTACAAGGCAGCGAGAGTTCTCGCAGTCGGCCAGGAACTCGATGTAGTGGGTTGAGTCCTTCCACAGCGTGAAGAGCGGCCAGATGCGGTCGGAG
>JADLGW010000054.1 GCA_020849105.1 Phycisphaerales bacterium
CATCCCCATCGCCATCATCCGCTGGACGAACAGGTCAAGCACCTGGTAGCACTTGTACTCGCCGTCCACTCTGACCGCGTGCGGGCAGGACGGGTCCCGCCCGACGCGCCGAATCCGCTCGGTAACGTGCTGGGCCTCCGCCATGAGCCTCCCCGCGAGAACCCCGGTGAGCTTCGGATCGCGGGACAGGCTTGAAGCCTCACGGAGACGGTTGCGGCAACGCTGGACCGTTCGTTCGCTGCAGCTCAGGTGCTGAGCGATTTCGTAGACCGAGAGCGACTCGGCGGACAGAAAGCCCACGCACGCCAGGCGATCATCCATACTCAGCGCGTCGAAGCGGACGCTCTTGTCCTTGATCCGGCGTATCAGGTCCATCGTCGGTCGCTCTCGCCGCACGGCCGGCGCGGGCTTGGCGGGCCCCGTGCCGGTGGCTGTGCCTTGGGGGCCCGGCGCACTACTGCTCGTGGTGCTCTGCTTGCGAGCCGGGCGCGCCGGTGGCGCCGAGCCGGGCTTGGCAGGCGCCGCGGAGCCCGAAATGGACGGTCGCGGTGGCGGTGGGGGGGGTCCTGAGCGCCGGCCTTGTGCCGGCGGGCTGGGAGCCCGCGAAGACGGTGGGTTAGCGGCCGGAGGACGCGGACCGGGTGATCGAGGGGGCGGAGTTTTCATGCAGCGGTCTCCTCGGAGCGAGGCCGCTGATAGCGGCGGGCGACCTCGTCAGACACGGCGCCCGCCCCGGCAAAGGCGATGAACCTGCGCACGATGACATCGCAGTACACCGGGCTGACTTCGAGCGCGAAGCAGCGCCGCCCCAGCCGCTGCGCCGCGATGACCTGCGTGCCCGAGCCCGCGAAGGGCTCGTAGCACACAGCGCCCGGCCGGGTGTGCTGGCGCATCGGGATCTCGAAAAGCTCAAGCGGCTTGGGTGTCGGGTGATCCGGACGCTCCGGCCCATTTGGGATGGTGCTCACCTCCCAGACGGTCGAGAGCACGCTCTTCTCGACCCGCGGCGGCTTGTTGCCTTTGAGCCAGCCCATCAGGCAGGGCTCGTGCCGCCACGCGTACCACGTTCGTGTGAGCACCGGACGGTTCTTCACCCAGATGATCTGGCAGTGGGCCAGCATCCCAGCTGTGGTGAAGGCGGCCTCGAGCATGGGTTGCCGTCGGCTGGCGTGCCAGACGTACACCGCCGCGTGGGGGTGCAGGGCGTCCGCCACCGCGGTCTGAAGGAAGCGTTCGTAGAGCTGCGGGCTTCCGTCGGAGTCATCCCAGGTGACTCCGTAGGTGGAGGACCAGTCCTTGTTCTTGGTGGGGCGGGATCCACGGCGACGCTCGAGCACGTCGCGGGCCCCGCGCCGCATCTTCCCGGGGTGGTTGGTGCCGTCGTAGTCGACGAGGTAGGGAGGATCGGTGGCCATGATCGCGGCCTTCTGCCCGTCCATGAGGCGCCCAACCGCAGCGGGGTCGGTGCAATCACCGCACATCAGCCGGTGCTGGGACGCCGGGTCGCGGCCCAGCAGAATGACCTCGCCGGGCTTGGTGACGGCAGGGCCGGCGTCCTTGAGGGCGGCTTCTACATCGAACTGTTCCTCTTTGCAATCGCCGACGGTGCCGAGGACGTCAGTAACCACGTCCCGGGCATCCTGCAGGTCGAACCCCGTAAGACCGATGTCGAAGTCATCGAGGGCCAGGAGTTCTTGGAGCAGGTCGGCCAGCTTGGGCTGGTCCCACTCGCCGGCGATCCGGTTTAGGGCGAGGTTGAGAGCCTTCTCCCGGGCCAGGGGGAGATCGACGACGACCACGTCGACGACGCTCACGCCGAGCTGCTGGAGCACCCGCAGCCGCTGGTTTCCGCCCACCACGTGTCCGGTCCGCTTGTTCCAGATCAGCGGATCGACGTACCCGAACTCAGCCACGCTACGGGCGAGCCGTTCATACCTGGGATCTCCAGGGCCCAAGGTCACGCGCGGGTTGTAGGGGGCGGGGACAAGCTTTCCGATCGGCACCTGCTCGAACCGGATTGCGCTGGAGTTCGGGAGGCGGTTCTTCAGGGGAAACTGTCCAAGGCGTGCTGGCATGGGCGACTCCTGAGAGCTCTCAGCGCCGGCGCGGAGAGGTCGTCCATCCAAGAAAAACTAAGACGGCGATTCTGTCAAGTGCGCGGGCAGGGCAGTGCGACCAGCTCTAATGCACCGCGCACATGTTCTGTTTTGCCCACGTTTTTGTGGACGAATGGCCGTATGGGCCTCGGGCATATCCCGATTCAGTAATAGTCGGTCCTCAAAAAAACCTGAAAGAACGCTCGTAGCGCGAGGCCGCCCGCGCACTTTGGCTCGCGCGGCTCACAGCAGCATGATGTCGAGGTCACATCCTCTGCGAGTTGCTGGGAGGGGAAGTGCGCCGTCAGGGTGGAGGACCAGTACCCTGTCAGGGGTCATCCGGTGCGACATCGCGCAAGCTATTGGCTTCAAACGAGTTACGCGCTAGATCCCGCGATGACGGGGGTGACAAACCCGCCACCATTTACAGTGAAAATGGCCCATGCCGTCGTCAAGCCTCTCGTAGGCATCCAGACCCGTCGGGGTCATTGCCGTGTGAAGCACGGCGGCGCAGCCCTGCGGAGGGCGGCGCCCCGTACGGCCGGACGGAGGGGAATGTGGGTGAAAGCCGGACGAGAGTTCCGCCACCGGCGCGTGCCGACGGGGCCGCCGCGGCTCCGGCCCCCGCGCGCGTCGCCGATTCGCCCCGCGTGCGTCTGACGACCCTGCTGCCCTTGGCGGCGCCGCTCGCGCTGGCGATCGGGGCGGCGTACGCGCAGTGGCTGATCGTCGGGCTGCCGGCCGTCCCTGATCCCGTCCCGCTGACCCCCCGGACCACGAGCCTGCCGTACGGGTTCCCGGCGTGGATCGGCATCACGCACTATGTCAACCTGCTGTTCATGGTCCTGCTGGCCCGCAGCGGGCTGCAGATCCTTATGGACCATCCGCGACTGTACTGGAGTGTGCACTGCACGCCGGGCAGCGAGTGGGTTCGCTTCACGCCGGTGAAGGTCCCGCTCGACCGGCTGTACACGGCCAAGGATGATGCACGGTACCTCAGCCCGTGGATCGGGCTCCCCGGCGGCCGGCACACGCTGGGGCTGGCGCGTCACTGGCACTTCGTCAGCGCTCTGTTCTGGGTCGTCAACGGCGCCGTGTATGTGGCGCTCCTCTTCGTGACGCCCCACTGGCGGCGGATCGTCCCCACGTCGTGGAGCATATTCCCCGACGCGTGGGCGGTGTTCGTCCACTACGCCACCCTCCACCTGCCCCCGGAGCCGAACGGGTTCTACCAGTACAACGCGCTGCAGCAACTGAGTTACTTCGCGGTCATCTTCATCCTCGCACCCCTGTCGATCCTGACCGGACCGTCGATGTCGCCGGCGCTCGTCAACCGCTTCCGCTGGTACCGCCGCCTGCCGGGCAACCGCCAGGTCGGCAGGTCGATCCATTTCCTGCTGCTGTGCGCCTATCTGCTGTTCGTGATCGCACACGTGGGCATGGTGTTCCTGACCGGCTTCGTCCGGAACATGAACCACATCGTGATCAACACCGACACGCTCGCGCGGTTCGGCATGGACATCGGGCTCATCGGCCTCGTGATCCTGTTCCTGCTCAACGTGATGGCCAACTGGGCAAGTTGGCTGTTCCCGCGCACCATCCAGCGGATCGGCGACGCCATCGTCAACCCGGTGCTGCGGCTGCTGCTCGCCGGACACCCGCCCAGGGCCGAGTACAGGACCGAAGATATCTCACCCTTCCTCTGGCCCAACGGCAAACTGCCGACGAGCGACGAGTGGAACGGGCTCGTCGCGGGGGGCTTCCGCGACTACCGCCTGAAGATCGGCGGCGAGGTCGAGAACCCCGTCGAACTCTCGCTGGATGAACTCCGCGCGATGCCCGCACGCTCCCAGGTCACCCTGCACCACTGCATCCAGGGCTGGTCCGGCATCGCCCAATGG
The DNA here is from genome assembly GCA_020849105.1 of Phycisphaerales bacterium. Taxonomy (GTDB): domain Bacteria; phylum Planctomycetota; class Phycisphaerae; order Phycisphaerales; family UBA1924; genus JADLGW01. The sequence continues at coordinate 3,998 of JADLGW010000054.1, forward strand.
GATGGCGTGGCCATGACCGAGATCATCAGGCTCGTGCGCCCCAGGCCGAACGTCAGGGCGGTGGTGTTCTATTCCTTCGGCGAAGGGCTCGAGGGCGGACAGTACTACGACAGCCACACGATCGAGAACGTCCGCCACCCGCAGACGATGCTGGCCTACGGGATGAACTCCGGGCCGCTGGGCATCGTCCACGGCGCGCCGCTGCGGCTGCGGGTCGAGAACCAACTGGGCTTCAAGATGGTCAAGTGGCTCAGCGCGATCGAGTTCGTGGAGGACTACCGCCATGTGCGCGGAGGGGAGGGTGGGTACAACTCGGACCACGAGTTCTTCGACACGATGGCGGACATCTGAGGGGCGGGGCCGCCGCGGGCGGCCTCAACCGCTTGACCCATATACTTCGGACTCCATACCATTGTCCTGATGGGCACGCCCGGCGGGACATCTCCAGAGGTCGAACCGGACACGGGCCGGCGCATCGTCGCGGGCCTCGCCAAGATCGCCATGGCCATCCGGCACGCGCAGTGGGCCGCGTCCGGCCGGCGCGGGCTGACTCCGACGCAGTCGCAGATCCTCGGGATCGTCGCCGGGAGCCGCGCGCCCCTGGGCGTGAAGGCGGTCGCGGCGCACCTGGCCGTCACCATGGGGACCGCCAGCGAAGCGGTCGCCACGCTCGTGAACAAAGGGCTGCTCCGCAAGGGGGCCGATAAGGCCGACGGTCGCGCGGTGGCGCTCCGGCTGACGCCCCGGGGACGCCGGAAGGCCGCGTCCCAGTGGCCGGAGGCCGTCATGGGCGCTGCCGACGCGATGCCCGAGCCGGAGCGGGCGATGCTCCTGCGCGGGCTGGTCGGCATGGTGCGCTCGATGCAGGCCAGGGGCATGGTGCCCACGTCGCGGATGTGCGTCGAGTGCCGCTACTTCCGGCCCAACGAATACCCCGGCAAGCCAAGGCTCCACCACTGCCTGTACATCGACGGGCCGATCGGCGACGCCGACCTGCGGATCGATTGCGCGGAGATGGAGCCCGCCGCGGCGCCCGGGCGCGACCGTCTTTGGGAGGTGTTTGTCAACGGTCAACCGCTGGACGGTCAAGGCCCGGGGCGCACGCGGCCGCGCGCCGGGACGTGGAGATCACGCCGCGAGGTTCACACGTCACCCAAAGGAGCAGGATCATGAGCACGAAGGCCACGTTCTATCACGCGGGCTGCCCTGTCTGTGTCGCCGCGGAGCGGACCGTCGCCGAGGGACTGGACCGTTCCAGGTACAACGTCGAGGTGGTCCACCTCGGCCAGCAGAAGGGGCGCGTCGCGGAGGCCGAGCGGGCCGGCGTGAGATCCGTTCCCGCGCTGGTCATCGGCGGTCAGGCGTTCCACATCAACCACGGGGCGGACCTGTCGGTGCTGAAGGCCTGAACGCCGCGTCGGGGCCGCCCCGGCATCGCCGACCGGTGCCGGGGCTACTTCACGCCGTCCGCGGCGGCCATCATCCGCAGCATGTCCACGCAGCGCGCCGCGTACCCCGCCTCGTTGTCGTACCAACTGACCACCTTGAAGAAGGTGCTGTTGAGTTCGATGCCGGCCCTCGCGTCGTAGATCGAACTGCGCTGGTCACCGATGAAGTCGCTGGAGACGACCTCCTCCTCGGTGTACCCCAGCACGCCCCGCATCGCCCCCTCCGACGCCCGCTGCATCGCCGCGTTGATCTCCGCCAGCGAGGTCGGTCTGCCCGTGCGGAACGTGAGGTCCACGGCCGACACATCCCCGGTCGGCACACGGAATGACACACCGGTCAGTTTCCCCTTCAGCGCCGGGATGCAGAGCACCGCCGCCTTGGCGGCCCCGGTGCTGGCCGGGATGATGTTCATGTACGCATTGCGCCCGCCGCGCCAGTCCTTCTTGGACGGTCCGTCCTGGGTGGGCTGGGTGGCGGTGACCGCGTGAACGGTGGTCATGAGCCCCTCCTCCAGCCCGAAGGTGTCGTGGATGACCTTCGCGACCGGGGCCAGGCAGTTGGTCGTGCAACTGGCGTTGCTGATGACGGTGTGCTTCTTCGGGTCGTACTGCTCGTGGTTGACCTTGTAGCAGAGCGTCGGAACCTGGTCGGCGCTCTTGGTCGGGGCGGAGATGAGCACGCGGCGCGCCCCGGCCCTGAGGTGAAGCGTGGCCTTCTCAAAGTCTGTGAAGAGGCCGGTGGACTCCAGCACATAGTCGATCTTCAGATCCTTCCACGGCAGGTTGCCGGGGTCCTTTTCGGCCGTCGTCCTCGTGGACTTCCCGTTTACGGTGAACGCGCCCTCCGCGGCGGAGACCTCCGCCGGTGTGCCCCGGATGCTGAAGCGGCCGTGCATCGTGTCGTACTTCAGCAGGTACGCCAGGTTGTCGGCGGGCACAAGGTCGTTGACGGCCACGACTTCAAGGGCCGGGTCGGCGGCGGCGATGCGGTAGACGAGGCGGCCGATGCGTCCGAAGCCGTTGATCGCGATGCGGATCGTCATGTCTCTTCCCCGGGAAACAAGGGTGCGAGCCCAACGGTAGTCCCGCGCAACCCGGAAAGTCCCGTCCCGGGTACGCTCCGGCCATGTCACTGCCGGGGCTTGTCAACCGGGCCGGGCCGGGGTGCGTCGCACTCGAGACCACGCTGCCCGTGCATGGTGTGCCGCGGGAACGCGGCAGGGCCCTGTGCGGCCAGATGGCGGCGGTGGTCGCGGAGAACGGAGCGCGGGCAGCCTTCACGGGCATCGTCGCCGGACGCCCGGTTGTCGGGATGAGCGAACGAGAACTTGACGCGATGTTCGGGGCTCCGGACGTCGCCAAGGTCAACACGTCAAACCTCGGGCTGGTCATGCACCGCGCCGGGCCCGGTGCCACGACCGTGAGCACGATGCTCGAACTCGCGGCCGCGGCGGGGCTGCGGGCAGCGGCGACGGGGGGGCTGGGCGGCGTGCACAAGGGGTACGACCGGCGGCTGGACGTGAGCGCGGACCTCGCCGCTCTCGCCCGCTTCCCGGTCGTGCTCGTGTGCAGCGGCGTGAAGTCATTGCTGGATGTCGGGTCCACCCGAGAAGTGCTGGAATCGCTGGGCGTGCCTGTCGTCGGTTTCGGCACGGACCGGTTCCCGGCGTTCTACCTCAGGGAATCCACGGCCGGCGTCGATGCGAGATTCGACGACGTGACCGACCTGGCGAGGTTCGCATCGGCCGAGGCCGTCCGCACGGGCCGTGCGGTAGTGGTTGTAACCCCGCCGCCGGAGCCGCTCGACCCGGCGCAGTTTGCCGAGTGGCTGGCCGAGGCGGAGCGGCGGGCCCCCGGCACCGGCCGCGGCGTCACGCCCGGCGTGCTGTCGCACCTGCACGAGATCTCCGGCGGCGCGACGCTCCGCGCGAACATCGCGCTGGCGCTCTCCAACGCACGCCTCGCCGGGCAACTGTGCGCGGCGATGAAGACGTAGCATCTGCCCCCCGTGACCCGCCCCGATGCACCGTACCCGGACCATTCCCACGCCCGGGCGGGGTTGCTGTACGGCCTGGCCGCGCACGCGACGTGGGGCCTGATGCCGATCTACATCAGGCTGCTCGCCGAGATCCCGCCGACGGTGGTGCTCGCCCACCGCGTCCTGTGGTCGGCGGTCTTTCTCGTGGTCCTGGTGTCGATCGCGGGGGGGTGGCGCCCGGTGGTTGCACTGGTGCGTGACCCGCGGGCCCGGCTCTGGATCCTGGCGTCGGCGGTGTGCATCGGCGTCAACTGGCTTGTGTTTATCGAGGCGGTGGCATCCGGGAGGGTTCTCCAGTCAAGCCTGGGGTACTTCATCAACCCGCTGGTCAACGTCGGGCTGGGGATGCTGTTCCTGGGGGAGCGCCCGCGCCCGCGGCAGTGGGTGGCGATCGGGCTTGCCGCGGTGGGAGTCGGCTGGCTGACGGTCGCACAGGGCGGTGTGCCCTGGATCGCGCTGACCCTGGCGGTGTCGTTCGGCCTCTACGGGCTGCTCCGCAAGCGTGCCCCGGCCGGCCCCGTCCCGGGGCTGCTGGCGGAAGTCCTGCTCATGCTTCCCGCGGCGGCGGCGTGGCTCTGGGTCTACCACGCCGGCTACGCGGGGGTCGTTCCCCTGAATGCACCGTCCACGATCGCGCTGCTCTCGCTCATCGGCGTGCTGACCAGCCTGCCGCTGATCTGGTTCGCGGTCGCGGCCCGGCGACTGCCGATGGTCACGCTCGGGTTCCTCCAGTATCTCACGCCCACGCTCCAGTTCATCGTGGCGGTTGCGTTGTTCCATGAGGTGCTGAGCCCCGAGCGCCTCTCGGCCTTCGGCATCGTCTGGGCCGGAGTGCTGGTGTTTGTCGCGGACTCCGCCCGGCGCGTGCGTGAACGGCGGTACGCGGCGGATGCGAGGGATGCACTGGAGGCGCCATTCTCGCGCCCCGGAGCCCGGGGTTGACTTCCGCCCCGTGACTACCTGAAATAGTCCCACGTTTGCCCGGACCCACCCGGACCGCAGCCGCGGCCACCCCGGACGGGTCGATCGCTGATGCGATTACCCCCGAAGTCACCCTTCGGGCTCTGGACGGAAGGCCCCAGGCGCCGGCTTGCAACCGGTGAGCCAGAACAAGGAACGAGCATGGCCCGCTACATCGGACCCAAGGTCAAACTGTCCCGCCGCGTCGGTGTCCCCATCGCCGACATCCCCAAGCACACGGCGTCGGATCGCATCCGCACCCCGCCCGGCATGCACGGGTACCGCGGACGCCGCCTGCGCGACTACGGTGTCCGCCTGGTGGAGAAGCAGAAGGTGCGGCTGCACTACTGCGTGCTGGAGAAGCAGTTCCGCCGGTACCTGGAGGAGGCCGCCCGCCGGCCCGGCAACACCGGGGCCCTGCTGATGCAGTTGCTCGAACTGCGCCTGGACAACGCGGTGCGGCGCGCCGGTCTGGCCCGCACGATCTGGGCGGCGCGGCAGATGGTGACCCACGGGCACGTGAAGGTCAACGGCCACAAGACCGATCGCCCGAGTTTCTCCGTCAGTGTCGGCGACGTCATCACCATCAAGGAGAAGTCGCAGAAACTGGCCCGGGAGGCGATGGAGTCGCTCGCCGGCATGGACGTTCCGGGCTGGCTGGAACTCAATCCCGCGGAACTCTCACTCCGCGTCGTCGCGCTCCCCGCGATGGAGCAGATCCCGTTCGACGTGAACCCGAACCTGATCGTCGAGTTCTACAGGTAGGCACGAGGGCGGAAGGGCCCGGCCAGAGGAGCGGCGCATCGCAACCGTCCAGTCCTTCCACGACCCCCGCGCGCGGCCGCGGGCCCCGGGGCCCGCCGCCATGGGCCCCGGCATCCCGGCGATTTTAGGCGCAACCTCTCCGCTCCGGTCCACCGCATGCTGAAGCTACTCCGCAAGTACAACAAGTGGATCATGGTCGTCGGCGGTTCGCTGCTGATGCTCGCGTTCCTGGTGCCGCAGGCCATACAGCAGTTCGGGGCCGATCCCCGCTCGCAGGTCGTCGCCCGGCTCGACGGCGAGCCGATCCGCGCCAGCGACGAGAACCTGGCCCAGCGCGAGATCCACGCGCTCAAGCAACTCACCGGCGGCTACCTGACCAGCGCCCTCCAACTCGACGATGGGGTGACGCACTGGCTCCTGCTCAAGACGGAGGCCCGCGAGGGCGGTTTCATCGGGGAGTCCGGTGACGGCGTCGCATGGATCCCCGCCCTTGCCGGCACCATGGCCGAGGGCTACATGGACCAGCGGTACGGCGACAACTGGAGAAACCCGCAGATCGCTCCCCTGTTCGCCCAGATCTACGGGAAGGACGCGCGTCAGATGCTGGCGGACGCCGCGACCACCATGCAGACCCAACTGGAGCAGGGTCGTGCCCGGGCCGCGGCGGAGGCCGGCATGTCCGTGAAGGACGTCGACATGGCGCTCGCCGAGGCCCGCGGCGTGTTCCGCATGTTCCAGGCCTACGTCGGCGCGGCCCGCATGTCCGACCGCCTGACCGCCTACACGGCACGGGAGCGCCTTGACTCCGCCTACGCCGACATCTTCGCGGTCCCCGCCTCAAAGTTCGCCGACGCCGTCCCGACCCCGGATGACGCGGCGCTCCGGGCGTTCGTCGACCGCTTCAAGACCGTGCGCCCCGGCCAGGGTGAGTTCGGCATCGGCTACCTGCTCCCCCAGCGCGTGAAACTCGAATGGCTCACACTCGACGCCCCCGCCATCCAGGCCGTGATCCCGGCCGACCCGGTGGAGGTCAGGAAACGCTACCTCCAGAACCGAACCAAGTATCCGGGTGAGTTCGACGCCGAACGCTCGAAGGTCGAGGCCGACTACCGCGCCGAGAAACTCGCCCAGGTCATGACCGAGGCCCACCGCGTCATCCAGGCGCAGGTCCTTCAGGTCACCCGCCGCCTCCAGGCCGACGGACGCTACCGCAAGGTCCCGGCCGACTGGGAGTCCATGCGACCGCACTTCGACACGATCGCTCAGGCCGTTGTGAAGCAGGTCGAGAGCGGTACCGGTATCAAGATTCCGCTTCCCGCCGTTACCCACAGCGACCGATGGATGACCCAGGCCGAACTCTCGGCACTCCCCGACCTCGGCCGTGCCTCATTCCAGACCGGCAACCAGTCCACCCCCTTGGTCGCCGCGGTCATGGGCGTACGTGAACTCCTGGCTCCGGGCCAGGAGCCCGTCATTCCCGTGCAGGTCGGCATCCCCGTGACGGACACGTTTTTTACGGACGCCGCGGGGAGCCGGTACTACATCACAGTCCTGGCCGCCCGCCCCGAGTCGGAGCCTGAATCGCTCGATGAAGTCCGTGAGCGGGCCACCACCGACTACAAGAACCTCAAGTCCTACGAGACTCTGGTCGCCCGGCTCCCCGAATGGCGCTCGCTCGCCGTCAGCGCCGGCCTGGACGCGGTCCGCGACTCGATCTTCCCGCCGCCGCCGCAGCCCGAGGGGGGCGGGCCGATGCCGGCCGACGATCGTCCGGGGATCGCCCGCCGCGCCCGCGTCTTCCGCCTGGGGATCAACCCCGGCGAGGGCGGCCAATCGGCCGTCGCGCTGGCCGACACGGAGCCGGCCCGCAAGGCCATAATGGATGCGGCCGACGCGATGGACCCGCTCACCCCGCCCGACAAACTGGACCCCGACCGCTCCACCGTCGCCGCCGGCTCACCGGAGAAACTCGCCGCTGTCATCGCCCGCATCACGGCGCTGCGACCGCTGACCAGCGAGGAGTACCGCGCCGCCGGCACCCAACTCGCCGGCATGCTCCAGAACCAGGAACTGCGCACCGCCTCGGCCGCCGTCCCCGGACCCTTCAGCCTCGAAAAACTCAAGGAGCGGCACGTCTACGTCGAGGAGGAATCCCGCAGACGCTCCGCACCGGAGGAGGCTCCCGCCCCGCCGCCCGTGCCCAGCGGCCTCTGACACCCGCTGCGACCGCCGCTTCAATCCCGCCCGTCCTTACAATGCCGGGTGAGCAGCCCTGAAACGCCGGTCGTGCTGCAACTGTGCCGCGACCGTGGCTTCGCCCTTGCCGCCGCCACCCACTGCGGCCCATCGACTCGCGCCGCCGAGTATCTCGAGTGGCTCGCCCGCGGCCGCCACGGGTCCATGGCCTACCTGGCCCGCAACCAGGAAACCAGGCTGGAGCCGGCTCGGGCGCTCCCGGGCGCACGCTCGGCCATCATGGTCGCGGATGTCTATCACCCCCGCGCGGCGCCGCCCGACCGCGAACCGTGCGGCCGGCGCCCGGTCGGCAGCATCGCCCGCTACGCTCGCGGCCTCGACTACCACGTCGTGATGAAGCAACGCCTGCACGATCTGTGCGATGAACTCCGCCACCGCTACCCGGGCCATGACTTTCGCGCGTTCGTGGACACCGCCCCGCTCCCGGAGCGCGAACTCGCGGCCCGTGCGGGCCTCGGCTGGATCGGGAAGAACACGCTGCTGATCAACCCTCGGCTCGGCTCCTGCGTCCTGCTCGGCGGGGTGCTCACCACGCTCGACCTCGCCCCGCCCCCGCGGGCCGAGCCCGACCACTGCGGCACCTGCACGCGGTGCATCGACGCCTGTCCCACCCGGGCGCTCACGCCCTACAACCTCGATGCCACCCGTTGCATCAGTTACCTCACCATCGAGCACCGCGGCGAGATCGACCCGACCCTGCACGCCGGCATCGGGGACCGCGTCTTCGGGTGCGATGTCTGCCAGGAGGTCTGCCCCCACAACTCTCCGCGACGGGGCGCCCACGTCGCACGCGATGAGTACGCCCCGCGCCGCACGGGCCTCGACCTGCTCACCGTCCTCGGCTGGACCGAGGATGACCGTCGCCGCGAACTCCGCGGCTCCTCCATGAAGCGCGCCACGCTCCCCATGCTGAAGCGCAACGCCGCGATCGCCCTGGCGAACCACGCCGGGCCAACCCGGAGCGTCACGTCATGTGCGGCCGCTACGCCCTCCTGATCACCTGGAAGGAACTCCACCGGCTGATGCGCCTCACGACCCTCCCGGGCCGGGAGCCGGCGCTCCCCTTTCGGTACAACATCGCGCCGGGGCAGGACGCGCCCGTCATTCGGTCCGGCGATGCCGGCCCCGCCATGGCCGACCTGCACTGGGGGATGACGCGGGCCGCGGACCCCGCCAGGACCTGCATCAACGCCAGGTCGGAGTCGGCCGCCCGCCTCTTCGGCCCGGCTCTGCGCGAACGCCGCTGCGTGATCCCGGCCAGCGGGTTCTACGAGTGGGAACGCGGCACCCGGCGCCCGTTCTACTTTGCGCCGCCGGGGGGCGAGCCCCTCCTGATGGCCGCTCTGTGGGAACCCATCCCGGCTCCGGCGTCGTTCGCCATCCTGACCAGGCCTGCGGCCGGGGCTGTCCGCGCCGTGCACGACCGCATGCCCATTCTCCTGGACCCGGGTGACGCGGCCAGGTGGCTCGGCGCTTTGCTGACGCTGCCCGGCGCCCAGGCCATGCTCTCGGCCGAGCCGCCGGCGCTCGGCGCCCGATCCGTCAGCCCGTGGGTCAACTCGGCCGTGCACGAGGGGCCCCGTTGTCACGAACCTGCACGGCAAGGTTCCCTGTGGGATGGCCCGGGACCCGCCGAAGGACCGCCCGAACCGGGCTCGCATCAAATCCCATGAGCCGCAGCGGAAGCGCGGCCAGTTCGTAGATGCCGGGTTCGACGGCGCTCAGGACCAGCCCTTCGATGATCGCGATGTCCCCCGCCAGGATCGCGCGGTGCGCCGGCAGGTCCTTCGACGAGAACAGATCGACGCTTGGCGTGTCGATGCCGATGGTAATGACGCCGCGCGCCGAGAGCGCCTCAATGAGTTCCACAGAGAGCCCGGCGAAGTCCTCGTTCCAAGACTCGGGGTCCGGGAAGGTGCCGGTCCGCAGCAGCACGCGCGGCTCGGTGATCGGGTCGATCCCGCCGGCAAGGTCGGTCGGGCGCACGCGCTGCCCGCGCCCGATCCTTGCCTCCACCACCCGGCACCGACCGATGTAGTGGTGCAGGGACCGCTCACCGATCCCCGGTGCTCCGCGCCCGTAGTGATTCGGCCCATCCGCGTGGGCGCCCAGGTGTACCGTCGCGCGAATCGTGCTGAGCGTGATGCCGTCGCCCCTGTCCAGGTCGCACAGAACCTCGCGCGACAGCGGGGTGTCGCCGGGCCACACGGCGAGCCGCGGCGTCACCGGCGGCGTGATGTCGATCGCTGGGCCGCCGGGGTCCGGGCCCGCGCCCCGCTGCGCCAGCGCCGCCGCTCCGAGCGCAGCCACACGCCGCTCCCATGCGCCGTCGCCGAGCGATTCGGGCGAGCCCATCGGCAGCGCGGCCGTGACATGCGCGACCACCGAATCAAGTTCGCGGCCCCGCCTCCTTGCCTCCTCGTACGGAACGGTCGAGAAACTGACGAGGTTGTACTGGGGCGTGACGCGGTCGGGGAGCAACCGGTGCAGCGTCTGCTCGACCCTCTTGCGGTAGCGGAACACGGGGTCGCCGACCCGGTCGCGCATCTCGATGAAGTTCTCCAGCGCCATGTCCGCAATGGCATCGGCGCTCGGCCTGCGGACGGCCTCAAACTCCTGGAGCGCTGAACCCCGGTCGCGCCCGTGCCGTGCCAGGAGCGCCGCCAGGTCGCGCACGTCCTCGAACGCGGCGTTCATCCCCTGGCCGTAGAACGGCACGATGGCATGGGCCGCGTCGCCGATGAGGCACACCCTGCCCGCGTGCTGCCACGGATGACAGCGGATCGTCACCAGCGTCCCTGTCGGATTCCCCAGGTAGTCCTTCGCCAGAGTCGGCATCAGCGGCGCCGCGTCCGGATAGTGCTGCGCAAAGAAGGACTCCACCCGACCGCCCGTGTCCAGTTGCTCCAGCCCGTGCGGGCCGCGGAACGGCCAGAACAGCGTGCACGTGAAACTCGTGTCACGGTTCGGCAGCGCGATCATCATCGCCCCGCCCCGCGGCCAGATGTGCAGCGCGTGCGGGTCCATCGCGTACCCGCCGAACTCCGCCGGGTCCAGCCCGAGCGCCGCGGCGGGCGGGATGTGCAGTTCCTTGTACCCGTGGTCCAGGTACGACTGCGAGTAGTCAAACCGCCCCTCGCGTTGCAGCCGCCCGCGCACCGCCGAGAATGCACCGTCGGCGCCGATCAGCAGGTCGCACGCGATGTGCTCGGTCCCGGCGCCGGCGCGCACGATCGCAACCGGCCCGTCCGGCTCGATGTCCACGCATGTGCACTCGAAGTGGAACGCGACGTTGGGGCGCTCCGAGGCCGCCGCGAGCAAGGTCAGGTTCAGCCCGCCCCGCGAGACGGAGTTGATCGCGTCGCCCGGGTCCGAGGAGTACGGCTGGAACACGAGCGGGCCCGAGACCGGGTGGATCATCCGCCCCGGCATGCGGATCGCGTCCCGCTGGCGCACACGGTCGTCCAGGCCGACGCCCGCAAGCCCGCTGAAGCCGCGGGCCGAAAGGGCCAGGTTGATCGAACGCCCGCCGCCGTACCCGGCCCGCCGCGGGTCCGCCCGACGCTCGTACACGCTGACGCGCCAGCCGTCCCGCGCGAGGTAGCACGCCAGCAGCGATCCGGCGAGGCCGGCGCCGATGATGACCGCATGGGGGTTCGGCTGGTTCATCAGGAATGCACCGCAGAAACATCGAAACTCAGGCCGCCGCACTCAACCGAGGCGCGGAACCGGCCGCCCATGCCTGCTGCTTCGAGTTTCCCATCATCCCTCGTCACCGATCATCCCCTCGACGCGCCGGACGTACTCGGCCCCCGGTGCCACATTCCGCCGGGCCATCATCGCCCGCGCGACCTCCACGAACCTGCCCCGCCGGTACCTCCGCTCGCCCTCGTCCGTCACCCACGCAAAGGGCGGCACATACCCGCTCATGGCACGTCCCGCGGCCCACATCGCCCCGGTACCGGCCACGCACCCGGTCATGATGCGCGTGCCGATCGCGGTCTTGACGTGGTCGCCCAGGATCGCTCCGAGGAACTGCATCCCCGTGCGCTCGGCGCCGCCGCTCGCGCCGCGCGCAAGCACCTCGCCGTATGTATTCAGCAGGTTGCTGTTCATGGTGCCCGCGCCCAGGTTCACCCACTCGCCCACCCACGAGTCCCCCAGGTGCCCGTCGTGCCCCTTGTTCGCGTGCCCCTGGAAGATCGTGCCGCCGACTTCTCCGGCGACCTTGCACCTCGGCCCGATGGCCGTGTCTGCCTTGATGAGCGCCCGGTCAGAAACAGTCGACCCCGGGCCCACGTACACCGGACCGATCAGCGTCGCCCCGGGCCGCACGGTCGCGCCCTCGGCGACCACGATCGCCCCGTGCTCCAGGTCGAACGTCACGCCCGGGTACACCTTCGCCGCGGGGTCAATGACCAGCGCCGCGTGCCCGAACCGGGTACATGTCGCCGGGGGGTCGCGGTGTGGCCCGGCCCCCAGCAGCCCCAGGTCCCGAGCGACGCACCGGTTCCGCCAGCCGATCGCGTCCCACGGGCGCGCCATCAGGTGGCGCCCGGGGAGCCGCTCGACACTCAGGCCGCCCGTCTCCCCGCCCAGCAGCGGCATCACGCGCTCGCCCGGCACCATCGCCGCGATCACGCTGCCCGATTCCTCCTCAGCCATCACCACGCCCGCCTTCAGCCGCGGCACCAGGTCCGCCGCCAGCGGCGCCCGCCCGTTCAGCAGCGTGATGACCGCGTTCATCGCCGGCGCCCGGTTGACCGGCCGCCCGTGCTGCTCGGAGACCAGGCCCGCCATCGCCGGCGGCACGATCAGGCCCGCGACCGTCGCCCCCAGCACGAGCCGCGCCCGCTCCGCCTGCGTCAGCGCCCCTGTCCGCACGTCCGGCGACGCCCGGAGGGACGTCAGCGGCGACAGTCCCGCCGCCCCATCATCAAACAGCCAGACCTCGCTCATGCCCGCAGTGTAGTGGCACACGTCTGCACGCCGGTGATTCGTACGCCGCCCGGAGAGCCGTACGACCACTAGAATCCTCACATGAGCACAACAGGCACCCGACCGCCCGCCCGGAACACCCCCGCCCGGGAGAAGATCGACCCGCAGGCGGTCACGATCAGCGGCCTGGTGCTTGATCCCGCGTACGGCCCGTCCTGCCCCCCCGGGGGAACCGCCGAGGCCCTGCGAAGCGGTGGGGGTCTTGCGGAGTCGCTTCGGCCCGAGAACATCGCCTCGGAACTCCCGCCGCCCGGCACCTTCCCGTACACCCGCGGCCTGTTCCCGCAGGGCTATCGCACCCGCCTGTGGACGATGCGGCAGTTCGCCGGCTTCGGCTCCGCCGACGATACCAACAGACGGTTCAAGTACCTCCTGGCCCAGGCCAAGTCCGCGACGGCCGCGAACACCGGGCTCTCGACCGCCTTCGACCTGCCCACGCTCATGGGCCGCGATTCCGACGATGAACTCTCGATCGGGGAGGTCGGGCGCTGCGGCGTCGCCATCGACACCATCGAGGACATGCACCGCCTCTACGACGGCATCCCCATCGACCGCGTCACGGTCAGCCAGACGATCAACGGCCCCGCCGCCGTCATCTGGGCCATGTACCTGGCGATGGCCCGGCAGCGCGGCATCGCGTGGGACACGCTCGGCGGCACGCTCCAGAACGACATCCTCAAGGAGTTCCACTCCCAGAACGAGTTCATCTATCCGCCGGAGGCCTCGGTCAAACTCGTCGTCGACACGATCGAGTTCCAGACACGGTTTGTTCCGAAGTGGCACTCCGTCTCCATCTCCGGCTACCACATCCGAGAGGCCGGCAGCACCGCCGTGCAGGAACTCGCGTTCACGCTCCGCGACGGGATGGAGTACGTCGAGGCGTGCATGGAGCGCGGACTGGCCGTGGACGACTTCGCCCCGCGGCTCTCCTTCTTCTTCAACTCGCACAACGAGTTCTTCGAGGAGGTCTGCAAACTCCGGGCCGCACGCCGCATCTGGGCCCGCATGATGCGCGACCGCTACGGCGCCACAAGCGAGAAGTCGTGGTACATGAAGACCCACGTCCAGACCGCCGGCTGCTCGCTCACGGAGCAGCAGCCGCTCAACAACATCGTGCGCGTCGCCTACCAGGCGATGGCCGCGGCCCTGGGCGGGTGCCAGTCGCTCCACACGGATTCGATGGATGAAACACTGGGCCTGCCGACGGAGCAGGCCGTAACTGTCGCCCTCCGCACCCAGCAGATCCTCGCGCACGAGACCGGGGTCACCCGCGTCGCCGACCCGCTCGGCGGCTCGTGGTTCGTCGAGCAACTGACCGACACGATGGAGCAGGGCGCCCTCGAGTTGATTGACGAGATTGACAGAATGGGAAGTGGCGACTTGGCGAAGCGGCAAAGTGGCGAAGTGAACGGGCACTCGTCACCGGCCGCATCCGGCCTTTCCACTCCGCCACTCCGCCATTCCGCCACTCCGCCACTTCTCCATTCCGCCTACGCCCCGCGCCGCACCTACCTCCGCGGCGTCGTTGCCGGCATCAACCGCGGCTACTTCCGCCGCCAGATCGCCGAGGCCAGTTACCGCTTCTCCGAGGAGTGCGAGGCCGGGGACCGCATCATCGTCGGTGTCAACGCGTACCAGGACCCCGACGAGAAGCGCGACATCGAGATTCTCCAGATCTCCCACGAGGTCGAGACCACCCAGGTCGAGCGCCTCACCGCCTTCAAGGCCCGCCGCGACCCCGCGGCCGTCACTCGGGCCCTCGACGCCATCCGCGCGGCCTGCCAGGGCAAGGCGGCGGCATCCTCGCTCCACCCCACCAACGTCATGCCCGCCCTCGTCGATGGCGCCCTGGCCAACTGCACGCTCGGTGAGATGGTCCAGGCCATGGCCGACGTCTATGGCCGCTACACCAGCGGCCCGGAGTGGTAGACCCCGCCTGACGCCATGCCCCGCAGCTTCCATCGCGCACGCCGCATCGCGAAGTGGACTGGGCTGTGCGCATGCCTTTTGATCGCAGCCGAATTTGTGTTCTCGCACTGGGCCGGCGCCGGTGTTGTGTACTCCGCCAGGTGGGGGTACGCCACCGCGCATGCCGGGCACGGCCGGGTCCGGTTCGTGTGGTTCTCGCAGCCGGACAACCCGTATGGCCGCGGCCTGTCATGGGAGTTTCAGTTCTACTCCGAGCGACTCTCGTTCCAGTTGGGAGTGCCGTCCTACTCGTACAGCCGGTCCCCGGGGGAGGGCTTGACGCTGCGGCAAGCCCGGCTGCCGCTCTGGTGCGTCGTCGCGGCGCTCGCCCTGCCGACCGCGTGGCTGTTCTGGTCGGACTGCCGCCGCGCGAGGCCCGGCCAGTGTCCCGGCTGCGGCTACGAACGCGCGGGACTGGATATGAGCACGCCGTGTCCGGAGTGCGGCGCAACGCCCGGTTAGACTCGCGGCATGGCCACCGTCCGCGCCCTCTTCATCGGCAACAGCTTCACCGCCCGCAACGATGTCCCCGGCCTGATCGCCGCGATGGCGAAGGAGAAGGGTCACACGCTCACCTCCCGCCTCATCAGCCGCGGCGGGGCGTCGCTCAAGATGCACTTCAACAAGGGCGACGCGACCAAGGCCATCGAATCCGGCGACTTCGATACCGTCGTGCTCCAGGAGCAGAGCACGCTCCCGGTCAAGAACGCCGAGCGCTTTCACGAGAACGTCCGCCTTTTCGACCCGGTCATCCGCGCCGCGAAGGCCAGAATGGTCCTCTACCTCACCTGGGCCCGCCGCCACTCGCCGCAGAACCAGGCCCTCCTCACCGACGCCTATGCGTCCATCGGGAACGAGCTCAAGGCAGTCGTCGCCCCCGCCGGCGTCGCCTGGCAGAGGGTCCTCAGGGCCCGCCCGGACATCACACTCCACGACAAGGACGACAGCCACCCGACCCTCGCGGGCTCCTACCTGGCCGCGTGCGTGCTCTTCGCGACGCTCTTCGGCGAATCCCCGGTTGGGACTCCAGCCCCGGACGGCATCCCACCCGGCGACGCGCAACTCCTCCAGGCCGCGGCGTGGCAATCGATTGCGCCCTGAGGCTGCCCCGTGGGAGTGTTGCCGCCTCGGGCTTCTATCCCTCCTCGCGCTTCTTCCTACGGCATCCCGTTCGACCGGTAGTCGCCGTCGTCCCACCGTGAGACCGTCGTCAGTTCCGCGGCGGGCATGATCTTCGCGTGTCCATCAAGGAACACCGCGTTGGAGCCGGTCAGATGCCGACGCGGCGCGATCCGCTGGCCCGATGCGGCGCTCCCGCTTGTCCCGGTCACGTTCGACGCCGTGTGCAGGTCGTTGTGGTGCGAGACCTCGTAGTTCGTCTGCCCCGGGAAGTACCACGTCGCCTGCGACCCTGTAGGGTCGTCCGTAAAGCACGCCAGCCACACGCAGTCGTACGGCCATGGGTAACGGTGCAGGGGTGTCGCCTTCTTGGCGATGGAGTTCAGGATCGGCGGCCCGCCAGGGATCGTCGCCCGCCGGAACGACAACCCGTTGATGACGTAGTGGATCTCGCAGCGGTCCTTCGGACGGCTCGGATCCTTGTAGTACGGCGCCAGCGTGAACAACTCCCGCCACCCGCCCGGTAGCAGCATCGCGTCCTTCTCCTTGGCCTGGTCGTCCAGGTACGGACGCAGCACCAGCGGCCACTGCGGGTTCAGCGTTTGTGCCGGGTGCCCGGGCCAGGCCTCGCACGACCCGCTGTCCCGCGGGGTGTAGTCCTTGCGGTCATCCGCGTACATCATCGCCGCGGCCCCGATCTGCCGCTGGTTCGACAGGCACACCGCGGCCCGCCCCGCCTCCCTGGCCCTGCCCAGCGACGGCAGCAGGATCCCGATCAGCAACGCGATGATCGCGACGACCACCAGCAGTTCGATCAGCGTGAACGCGCGGTGCGGGCCGGCGATGCGCATGGCTCATGCTAACACAGGCGCCGCCACCGGATACACCGCCGGTTCCTGTTTTCTTGTGGTCCAGCCGTGCCCCGCGTGACTATCCCATTCCCCCCGTGCAACGCGGCCCCATCCCCGTCCGCGCTGGCTTCTCCTCCCGGCGTGGTACACTCTGCAAGGCCCCGCTCCGGATTCAGGAGGAAGTCATGGGCATCCGTGCGGCGTTCCTGATTGCGGCGTGTCTGTCGTCGCGGGCGGTGGCCCAGCCTTCCATGGCGATCCGTTTCGACAACGGATTGTCGGAGATCACCGTGGCGCCGGGCTCCCAGGTGCATGTCCGCGTGTGGGCGACAGGTATGCCCGCGCTCGGCGCACAGATCCCCTGGACCACGCCGCCGGGCACGGGGCAGATCGGCCGGTACGAAGGCTTCCTGAGCGTGCTCTTCAGAATCAACGGCTCGGGCGGTTCCTGGTCAGGTATCGGGGTCGCGCCCGGGCACGGCTTCCCGGGGTGGCCGGGCGGCGGCGGCTCACCGCAGGGCAGCAACGTAACAGGGATCAATATCGGTGTCGGTTTCAACCCACCGGTGACGGACCCGGAGTTTGATCTCTGGTACGGCACGATCACCGTGGCGTCCACGGATGTGCAACTGAGCACGCTCATTTCTCTGACCGGGGCCCCGCCCCAGTTGGGGTTTGAGGTTGCCCTCTCCGGGATCATGCCGCCCCTCAACGTCTCGCAGTTCGTGGCGACGCTCAACGGCGCCGCCGTGATTCATGTGCCGGTACCCGGCGGGCTGTCGGTGCTCGCCCTCGGCTGCTGCACGCTCGGGCGGCGGCGCCGATAGGCGCCCCCACGCTAGTCCAACCAGTCTTCGGCCGCGAGCCGCTCGGGGACATAGGTCTCGGTCACATAGGAAATGTCCTTCGTGATCAGCGACTCGACCTCCATCTTGAATCCGTTCCCGAGCATGCCGTCGATCTCCCGCTGCCACCCCTTGTGGTGCTCGAACCAGGGGTAGGCCGCGATCTCCCTGGCACGCTTGATGTCGTTGTCGGACAGGTCGATCTTCACGGCCTCGGGCAGGTCGCAGGCGGCGTAGTCCTTGGCCCGGATGCCCAGGAACTTGGCCTCCGGGATCGCCAGGCGTGAGGACTCGAACGCCAGCGAGATCGAGCCCTGCTTGATCACGCTGTAGATGTAGTGCCCCCACGGGTCGCAGTCCAGCAGGCAGATGACGGGGAGTTTCAGTTCCTGGTTGAAGCGCTGCAGCAACCGCCGGCACCCGCGCGGGGGCTGGCCGCCGCCGTGCGTGATGATGCAGTTGCCGGTCTCCCAGAAACGGTCCTCGTTGAAGCGGTTCCAGACCGTGCCCTTCTCGACGTGCAGCACAAAGTCCGCATCACACTTCTTGAACTGGATGGTGTCGGGTTCCACGATCGACGGGATCCCCCACCCGCCGGAGCCCATCCGCCGCGCGTCGATCTCGTCGCCCTTGTCCACGAAGGTGATGTTGCCGACGACCTGGCCTCGGTTATCCGCGAAGATGTGGAGTTCCTCACGGAGCGCCCCGAGCGTCACCTCGAGGTCCTCGAGGATCGGGTCGGACTCGTCCTGGGTGTCGAACGTGTTCTCCTTCGTGCCGGCGACGGTGTGCTTGGCCTTGTAGAACACCCCGCGGAGGCTGGACGTCTTGCCCGCGTCGATGAGGTCCTTGATAGTGCTGGCGTGCAGCATGGTCTGCATGAACTGCTTGGCCTGGCCCAGGTTGAAGAGCTGGCGTTCCTGTGTGGAACTCCCCATCTCCAGGATGCGCTGCTTCTTGTTCCAGAGGGTGTTGGAGCGGGAACGCGTGGGGATCTCGACCCGCGGCTCGCGCCCGGCGAGGGCGGACCGGGTCACGGCTTCCGCCAGGCTGACCAGTTTCTTCTGCGTGGCAGCGTCGCGGGCGGAGGGCCCGGGCGCGGGCCGGCCGGGGGTTGCGGGCTTCTTCTTTGCCATCGGGGATTCCTCGGTCAGGCGGGCCAGTGGTCCAGGGCGCGGCGCAGGGCCGTGATCAGCGGGGGCAGGTCGTCGTGCACGACACGGATGAGCCGAGGGTAGTCGATGCTCCAGTAATCGTGCACCAGCATGTTGCGCAGGCCCACCACGCCCCGCCAGGGAAAATCGCCGACGACCCTCTGCGCGGCGTCGGACATGGTATGGACCGCCTCGCCGATCTCCGTGAAGCAGTTGACCAGGGCGCGGCGGCCGGGCATATCCGCGGCCAGTTCCTCGGCGCTGCGCCCTCCGGCGATCGCCACGGCGTCGCGGGCCGACTGCAGCGCCTGCTCGACGCGCCTGCGGTCGATGCGCGAAGGCCGGCTACGCGGCATAGGCCAACCGGGCCTCGCTCAGGAGTTCGGCCCGCCGCTCCGGCCCGAGCCCCCCGAGCGTGATGACGTGGACGAGCCGGCCCGCCAGGTCCGACAGGTCCATCTGCAGGCCGCCCAGGCGGAGCAGGCTGACCGGGTCGTCGGCATCCACCAGCACGTCGATGTGATCGTCGGCCCCGCACCCGTCGTGAGCGGGCCGCTGCGCGAGCACCCACAGCCGCTTCACCCCGTGCCGCCGGCAGCAGCCGGCGATCCGCTGAGCATCCATGCCGGGCGCGTCCGTCACACACGGAGTATACGGATGCCGGACGGGTCACCCCCCGCTCTGGCGGCCCTCGATGGCCGCGATCAGGCAGCCGGCGGCGAGGATCATGAGGTCGTCCAGGTCCGGATCGTCGGCGAACGTGGCGATGCTGAGACGGTAGATGAAGGGGTTGAAGTGCTGGCGGTAGGCGGCGACGGGCGCGCCGCCGACGCGGGCGAGCGTGAACCTCTGCGGCGAGAAGAGCGCGACCACCTCGTGCAGACGCCGGAGCACGGCCATGAACCCGCTGTCCTCCTTCAGGTCGGCCAGGTGCTCGCCGCCGGGGGCGAAGACCTGCCAGGAATCCTTGAAGAAGGTGGACGAAAGCCCCTTGCGGCGCAGGGTGCCGAGCGACGTGCCGTCGGGCAGGGTCACGTCGTAGGTGGAGGAGAAGTCGATGATCGAGCGGGCCTTGATGACGATGAACTCGGTCGCGCACGTCTCGTCGGTGTAGATACGGATGTCCTCGCGGAGTTTGAAGGCCTTCTGCCGGCAGTACCCGACGACCGCGCCCGCCGGGTCATAGACGTGGAAGGCGGCGCCGAAGATCTTGAAGACCTGGCGGCGGATCGTGTACGCCTCGCCGGCCTTGATGTCGAGGGCCATGGGGTGCTCCGGGCCGAGCCCATGTATCGGCCCGTCCGCGCGGGTGGAGTTAGAAGAGGCCGCCCTCGACCGGCACGAGTTTGCCGTTGACAAGCCGCGTCCGCGGCTTCGGGGGCCCAACCGGCTTCTCCGTCGCGGCGCCCGGCGGGGTGGGGGCCCGTCCGGAGCCCGCGGCCCGCGGTTTTCTCGGCGTGCCGGGGGCTTCCGCGTCAGGCGCCGCCGCCCTCGCGCCGGGCTCCGAGGGCACGATCACGACGCCGTCGTCCAGCCCCCCGTCCTCCGTCACCGTGCGGCCCTCGTCGTCCAGCATCGCATCGGCGATGGCGGTCCGGCGCTGCGCCTGCTTGAACAGCGCCTCATACAGCACCTTCGCATCCGTTCCCGCGACCGCGCTGCACGCCTGCGCGATCTCGCCGATATACCGCTTGAAGATGTCACGCCGCTCCGACTCGCGCCGCATCTTCAGCCGCTTGCGGAGGTAGGCGCCCAGCTTCCGCCCGCACTCCATGAGCGCCAGTTTCATCTCCCTGCGGATCTCGTCGTAGTCGGCGATCGCCTCCTTGCTCTCGCTGGTGAACGGCACCCACACGCTCGCCATGTGGATCATGATCACGAGCGCGCCGACAGGCACCGCGCCCCGCGGCTGCTGGAGGTCATAGTTGCGCCAGTTCGTTTCCGTTACGGCCTTGAAGGACGAGCACGCCGACTGCTGGAACAGCAGCGGCACCCGATTGGCGAAGCGGATCACGCGGGCTGTGTCGTCGCCGGGGAGTTGCCCGCCGAACGCGATCGCCGCCTCGATCAGGAACGGCCGTCCGCGGTAGACCGATGGTTCGCGGCTGCTCGCGGCGTAGAACTCGGCCCGCACGCCCTTGAACATCCCCTTGAGCAGTTGCTGCACCCCGATGGGGGCCAGGCAGTCGGTCGGTGGCGGGGGGAGTTTCGCGCCCTGCAGGGCCTTGTAAAGCCTCTCGGCCGTGGCGGAGTCGATGTCGCCAGCCTTCGTGCGGCTCGTGACCCCGATCTCCTTGCAGAGCGACGCGGCGGCGCCCCCGGACACCCGTGAGAACTTGTCCTGGAGAAAGTTGTACAGCGTGTACGTCTCGCGCTCCGCCTCCGCCTCCTTCAGCATCTGCAGCAACATGCCCAGTTCCACGCCGCGGGGGTGCGGCTGAATCTCCCTGGTCTCGGGCGGCAGTTCTTCGACGGCGCGGGGGAAGACGATGATGCCGCCGGCCTCTGTCGTGAACTCCGGAGCGGGCGGCGGCGCGGGCTCGGCGGCAGGGGCACCGGATACCTCACCACCCGCCGTTGCGATCGGCTTCGACCTCCTTGGTTTGAACTGGAGTTCCGGCTCGGGCTCGTCGGCGGCCGCCTTCGCCGGCGGCATGAACGTGATGCGGGCGTGCGGGTTGGCGATGGCGGTGAGTTCCAGGAACTCGTCCACGCTGCCGCGGCCGCGCTGGTACCGGCCCTCGAGTTCAATGCTGACGCTGGTGCCGGTCGGGTAGTCGGCGCTGTCAAGGAACGCCGCGCCCGGTAGCCCCCCGGCTCCGAGAGCCGACCTGCCCAGGTCCGCAAGGCGCGCGGGCGGGAAGTCGCCGGTCTCCGCGTCCACCGTGACCTCCGCCCGGTTGGTCTTGGTGTTCATTGCCAGTTCGATGTGGTGCGCCGGCTTGCCGGCGCCGGGCCGTGTGTGGATCACCATCGGCTTGCAGGTGGTGAGCAGGCCGTACATGCCCGCGGCGGAAATCCCGATGCCCTGCTGCCCGCGGGACATCTTCAAGCGGTGGAACTTGGAGCCGTAGAGAAGCCGCCCGAAGATGTGCTCGACCTGCTTCTTCACGATGCCCGGGCCGTTGTCAATGATGGTGACGCGGTAGCGGGATTGGGTAGGTCGGCTCTCCGAGCCGACGGGCTTCTTCGGGTCTTTCGCGGAAGCGTCGGCGCGGAGAGCCGACGTACTCAGGTCCTCGATGACAACCGTGACATCCGGCAGGATGCCGGCCTCCTCGCAGGCGTCCAGCGAGTTGTCCACCGCCTCCTTCACCGTCGTCAGGAGGGCCTTGCGAGGGTTGTCGAACCCCAGCAGGTGCCGGTTCTTCGCGAAGAACTCGGAGACGGAGATGTCCCGCTGACGCGTCGCCATCGACTCGGCGGTCGCGCGGGGCCGGCGCGGCTTGGCCTCGACAAGGAGCGGCGCCCCCCCGGGAGGGGCAGCCGCGCGGCCGGATCTGGGTTTCGGGCTCCGTCCCATCGGGGCGAGCGTAGGTGTGCTGGTCATGCGCCGGCCCTCCCTGGCCGTGGGACACACGATAACGGCCCGCGGGCGCGGCGTCACGGGCCGGTGAGGGTGATCCAGCCGGTGAACGCCGCATCAGCCGGGTCCGGTGTTGCAAAGACAACCTGGAAGACAAGGCCATCCCGGAACGCCCCGGACGCGATCACCGCCTCGTTCCCGGGCGTGCCGCTCTGGAATGCGTCGTACCCGTCGGGCAGCGGCGCCGGCAGGATGACCAGCGGCGCGCCGGCCCGACCGCGCGGAGCCGCGACAACCCGCGCGCTGCCGAGCGGCAGGTCAGCGCCGGAGATGCGGACGGCGACCGAGCCGCCGGACCGCGAGGCACGGAGTTCCACCGCCCCGGGCAGGCCGGGGGTGTACCGCGCCGGGTGTACCATCACTCGGACAGGATGGATATCGAACCACGCCGGGGCGGCGGGGTCCGTCAGCGCCGCGCCGTCGGCGGAGGCGGCACGGACAACCGGGTCCGGCAGCGGCGGCGAAGGCGGCGAGAAACTGTCGATCAGGGCGACCAGCGCCCAGGCGTCGCGATCGTCGGGCGGGGCATCGGGCCTGCTCCGGGCGACCATCGGCTTGTACGCCGCCATGGGCGTGCCGGGGACTCCCATCAGGATGGTCCGGTAGATGTCCTGATCGGTTGTGCCGCTCTTGTGCAGCGGTGACGAGAGGTCCGCGGGGAGGATGGGGTTGCCGTCCATGTCCGTCAGGCCGGGGGCCCCCGCCCCGTTGGCCTGCCCCATCGTCCCGTGGCAACTGGCGCAGATGTTGGCCAGGTACACCTCGCGTCCGCGCCCGATCAGCCCGGGTGTGAACTCCGGCGGCTCCGGAATCTTCAGTTCCGAGCCGGCCACAGCGACCCTGTTGTGGTCTCCGCCCCGGGCG
Source organism: Phycisphaerales bacterium (assembly GCA_020849105.1). Taxonomy (GTDB): domain Bacteria; phylum Planctomycetota; class Phycisphaerae; order Phycisphaerales; family UBA1924; genus JADLGW01. Next base: position 26,850 of record JADLGW010000054.1, read on the forward strand.
AGCACAAGGTCGGCCAGCGACGCGATCTCGACCGGCGACATCACCGCCCCGAACCCCGGCATCGCCGAGTGCGGCAGCCCCCGGCGGATCGTGCGTTCAACCGCTCCCAGCACCTGCTCGCGGGTCCCACCGGTCGCGCCGTAACGCAGCGCCTGGGTCGTGAAGTCGCGCGGGCGCGGGTCCAGGAGCGCGGCGTTGGGCCCGTCACCCTTGCCGCCGTCGCCGTGACAGGCGGCACACGAGGCGGCGAAGAGTTCGACCACGGAACGCGCCACGGCTTCCGGCTGCGGCGGCGCGGCGGCGGACGACGGGGGCGCCACGGACGGCGGCACTGCCGCGGCCGGCGGCGTCTGCCCGCGCCGGGGCATGACGAACACCACGACGCCTCCGACGGCGATCACGGTGACGGCAGTGAGCACATGCCTGCGGCGGTACCCGGGCATCGCTACCGACCCGCCGACGCGGGCGCCGGCTCCGCGGCCCCGGGCACGGCCTCGTATTCGATATGAAAGTGGTTCGGCTCGTTGAAGGTGCCGGGCTTCGATCCGATCCACGGGTCCCTGAGTTGGCGGAAGAGGGCGTAGGGGATGCGTGCGGTCATCGTGATCGTGCCGTCCTTCCCGGTCTCGAAGGAGATGGACCCATCCCCCGGGTCGGAACCGTCGAGCCCGCCCAGCCGGCCGTTCTCCGGCGTGATTTTTCCGCGGAGATCGTCGGTCGGGCTCGACGTGTTGTACTGCGCGTCGGGTTGCCCCGGCACGCCGCACAGGTTGGGGTCCAGGCCGTAGCCGATCTCCTGGACCACCGTCTCCGGCAGCGGCCTGCCCGCGATCGTGAAGGCGACGTTGGAGACCACAAACGTAATCGCCGCGTCATCGGCAAGGTTCTCGAAGAACGGCCTGCCGACATCGCCCTTCACGAAGCCGACCCGGATGGTCGAAGACCCCGGCCGCGTCACGCCCCGGGCCAGACGGATGCCGCCGACCGCCACGAAGCACTCGAGATTGCCGCCCAGGATCGTCCGGTCGTTCACGCCGCGGTACTCGCGATCCTGTTCGAGCGTGGTCGTCGTGCCGTCGCGGTTGGGCCAGGACACCCTGACGCGGGGCTTGTGCGTGTCGTCCACCAGGAAGAGTTGACCGATCGCGGGGCGTGCCAGGGCGATGAACGCGACAGTCCCGATGGTGCGTGAAAGGGCCATAGGACTAAGGATACGGGGCCCGCGGCGGGCCGGGCCTATGGTTCGGCCCTACCGAAAGGCCGCACATGGAAACGACCCTGATCATCCTGAAGCCGGACGCCGTGCAGCGCGGCCTGATGGGCCGCATCCTCACCCGTTTCGAGGACAAGGGGCTGCAGGTCGTCGGCTGCCGGATGATGCAGATCAACCGCCAACTCGCCGAAACTCACTACGCCTCGCACAAGGGGAAGGGCTTCTACGAGGGGCTCGTGAGGTTCATGACCGGTTCGCCGGTCCTGGTCCTGGCCCTCCGCGGCGTCGGGGCCGTCGGCATCGCCCGCAAGATGATGGGCGCGACCTTCGGGTCAAAGGCCGAACCCGGCACGATCCGCGGCGACTTCGGCGTGTCCAACTCGTTCAACCTGATCCACGGCTCCGACAGCCCGGAAGCCGCGGAACGCGAGATCGGCCTGTTCTTCGGCAAGGGTGAGGTCCTGTCGTTCGCGCGGGCCGTCGAGCCCTGGGTGTACGACATGAGCGGCGGGAAGGCCGAGTGACCAGGGGCCTTCCGCCCCCCGCCCTTCCGCTACCCTCTCACCGCGGCCCTGTAGCTCAGCGGTAGAGCAGGCGGCTCATAATCGCTTGGTCCTCGGTTCGAATCCGAGCGGGGCCATTCCGGCATGAAGCGGCAACGAGCGGTGACTGGCGGCACGGACCGCCGAATCCGCGAGCGCCGCCTCCCACTGCCGCGTCGTCAAACAGGCCGTTTGTCGCTCGGTGCCGCTCGGTGCCGTGCAATGCCGCAGCGCGCTGGTCACGCCCTTCCCGGCCCTGGCGAAGCCGGCGCCGGGCGATCTCGACCGGGCGATGCAGGTCTGGCCGCGCCACACCCTCCAGTACACTGTCCGGAAGTTACATGAAGCAAGAAGACGCCACGATCCTGATCAACGCCGCGGCCGGCGGCGACAAGGTCGCGGCCGATCGCCTGTTCCCCCTCGTCTACGACCAGCTCCGCGGTGCCGCTCAAGCCCAGATGGCCGGTGAGCGGAAGGGACACACGCTCTCGGCCACCGCGCTGGTCCATGAGGCGTACCTGACGCTCATCGGGCCCCGCAAGGTTCCCTGGGCTGGGCGCGGGCACTTCTACGCCGCCGCCGCCGAGGCCATGAGGCGGATCCTGTTGGACCACGCCAAGGCGCGCGGCCGGGTGAAGCGGGGCGGGAAGGGTCGGGTGGGGGAGCCCGCGGCCCCGATCTCCGGTATCGCCGATCTCGCGAGCAGAGAATCCGATGAAATCCTGAGGTTCGATGGGGCGTTTCGTCGCTTGGAGGCAGAGTCGCCCGAAGGGGCGGCCGTAGCCCGGCTGCGTTTCTACGCCGGGCTGAGCATCGAGCAGACCGCCGCGGCTCTTGGCCTGTCCACGAGCACGGTGGACCGGCGATGGGCGTTCGCGCGCGCGTGGCTCTTCCGCCAACTGCACGACGCGGAATGAAGGAGGCACCTCGTGGCAGCCACGGCGCGGGAAGTGTTCGAGCATGCGGTGGGGTTGACGGGTGCCGCTCGGGAGGCCTGCCTCCGCGGCGCGTGCGGCGAAGATCGGGCGCTCAGGACCGAGGTCGACGGCCTGTTGCGTGCTGCCGAGCGGGGCGCGGGGTTTCTTGAATCTCCGACGGCCACACTCCAGGCGCACGGCGCGGCGGCCGCCACCCTGGCCGCGCCGATTCGCGAGGGCCCGGGCACCCGCATCGGTCCGTACAAGCTCCTGCAGCTCATCGGCGAGGGCGGGTTCGGGTCGGTGTTCATGGCCGAGCAGGACCAGCCCGTCCGTCGCCGTGTGGCGCTCAAGATCATCAAACTGGGGATGGACACGCGCCAGGTGGTGGCCCGGTTCGAGCAGGAGCGGCAGGCGCTGGCGCTGATGGATCATCCGAATATCGCCAAGGTGCTGGACGCGGGGGCAACGGAGGCGGGCCGGCCGTACTTCGTCATGGACCTGTGCACGGGCGAGCCGGTTGTGGAGTACTGCGACAAGAACAGCCTGAACATCCGGGAGCGGCTGGGGTTGTTTGCCCAGGTGTGCCACGCCGTGCAGCACGCGCACCAGAAGGGGCTCATCCACCGGGATATCAAGCCCTCGAACGTCCTGGTGAGCACGCAGGACGGGCATCCGCACGCCAAGGTGATCGACTTCGGGATCGCCAAGGCGACAGCGGCGAAGTTGACGGAGAAGACGCTGTTCACCGAGCACCGGCAGATGATCGGCACGCCGGAATACATGAGCCCGGAGCAGGCCGAGGGCCTGCTCGACATCGATACCCGCACGGACGTGTACTCGCTGGGCGTGCTCCTGTACGAGTTGCTGACAGGGACGACGCCGTTCAGCCGCGAGGACCTTCGCAGCGCGGCGTACGCCGAGATACAGCGGATCATCCGCGAGGTCGAGCCGCCCAGGCCCAGCACGCGCGTGAGCCGGAGCGACGCCACGCTCGCCGGCGTGGCCGCCAGGCGCCACGTCGAGCCGAGAAGGCTCGGCACGATCATCCGTGGCGAACTGGACTGGATTGTGATGAAGGCGCTGGAGAAGGACCGGAAGCGGCGGTACGAGACGGCAAGCGGGCTCGCGACGGACGTGCGACGATACCTGAGCGGCGAGGCGGTGGAGGCGGCGCCGCCCAGCGCGGTGTACCGGGCCAGAAAGTTCGTGCGGCGGAATCGAGGGGCGGTGATCGCGGCGTCGCTGGTCGGGGCGGCGCTCCTGCTGGGGCTGGCGGGGACGGCGTGGCAGGCAAGGGTGGCGTCGGACCGGGCGGCCGTGGCGCTCAAAGCGGAGGGGGAGGCGAAGGCGGCCCGGGACGCGGAGCGGGCGCGCGCCGATGAACTGAAGCAGGTCAGCGACTTTCAGGCGGGGATGCTCAGCCAGGTGGACGCGACGGCGGCGGGGGCGCGGCTGACGGAGGATGTCAACCGGCGCTTCGCCGCGGCGCTGGAGAAGGCGAACGTGCCGGAGCCGGAGCGGGCGGGGCTTGCTGAAGGGTTCCGCGCGAGCTGGGCGAGGGTCAACGCCACCGACGCGGCCAAGGCGCTGATCAACACGACGATCCTCAGGCCCGCGGTGAAGGCGATCGGTGAGCAGTTCAAGGATCAGCCGGTGGTGGATGCCCGGTTGCGGCAGGCGCTGGCAACCCTGTATCAGTCGCTCGGGCTGTATGAGGAGGCGTATCCGCTTCAGGAGTCGGCGCTGGCGACGCGCCGGCGCCTGCTCGGGGAGGAGCACCCGGACACGCTCGCCTCGCTGAACTTCATGGGCCTCCTGCTCCAGTACCAGGGCAGGCTCGATGAGGCCGAGCCATACCAGCGTGAAGCGATGGACACGGCACGACGCGTGCTGGGGAAGGACGCCCCCTTCACGCTCACCTGCGTCAACAACATGGGCGGCCTGCTCATGGACGAGGGCAGGCTCACCGAGGCGGAGCCGTACTACCGCGAAGCGCTGCGGGAGCGCCGGCGCGTGCTGGGCGGGGAACACGAGAGCACGATCACGTCCATCATCAACATGGGGCAGCTCCTCGCCGCCCAGGGGAAACTCGACGAAGCGGAGCGGTTCTTCCGCGAGGGGGTCGAGAAGAGCCGACGGGTGCTGGGTGACGAGAACCAGTACACCGTCACGAGCATCAGCGGTCTGGGTGGCGTCCTCCAGCAGCAGGGGAAGCGTGCCGAGGCCGAGACCCTTGTGCGCGAGGCGTTGCAGAAGAACCGCCGCGCGCTGGGGGAGGACCACAAGGACACCATCACCTGCATCATCAACATGGGCGACCTGCTCTACGAGGAGGGGAAGTACCCCGATGCCGAGAGGTACTTCCGCGAGGCGCTGGAAAAGCAACGCCGCGTGCTGGGGGAAGACCACCCGCACACGCTCACGGCCCTGTCCTGGCTCGAAAGCGTGCTCCGGGCCCAGGGAAAACTCGCAGAAGCCGAACCCCTGTGCCGCGAGATGGTGGAGAAGAGCCGACGCACGCGGGGCCAGGAACACCCGAAGACGCTTCTCGCCGAAAGCCAGCTCGCGACGCTGCTCTATGCGGAGCGCAAGCTGCCGGAGGCCGAGCGGTGCTTCCGCGAGGTGCTGGAGAAGCAGCGGCGTGTCTTGGGCGATGAGTTCCCGGATACCGTCACGTCGATCGCGTGGCTCGGGTCGGTCCTCAACGACCAGGGGAAGCTGGACGAGGCGGAGCCGTACTTCCGCGAGGCGCTGGAGAAGTTCGGGCGCGTCCGGGGAGAGCGCGACCCCTGGACCGTGAATGCAGCGGCGAACCTGGGGGCCCTGCTTCACGACGAAGGCAGGTTCGCCGAGGCCGAGCCGTACCTTCGCACGGCCCTCCACGGACGCTCGGGCGCACTCGGGGAGGCGCACCCGGCCACGCTCCGAGTGTTGTGCAAACTCGGGGAGAATCTGGACGTTCAGGGCAAACATCATGAGGCGATCGATCTGCTGGCGCCGGCCGAGGGAGCGGTCCGCGGCGGATTCACCGGCGACAGCGCCTGGCGAGTGGGGGAGTTCCTGAACATCCTTGGTCGCGCCCGTGTCGGGCTGGGGTTCGAGCCGGAGCGATTCAGTCTCGGTGAGGCTGAACTTCTTGAGGCGCACGCAACCCTGCTCAGGGCGCGGGGGGAGAAGGACCCGTCCACGCTCGCCTGCGTGCGGGGGTTGAAGCAGCTCTATTCGGCCTGGGATGAGGCGGAGCCCGGGAGGGGTTACGCCGCGAAGGCCGCGGAGTGGAGTGTGCCATCCGAGGCGACAGAGCCGGACTGAGGGCGTGGATCGTCCGGTCCCATTGCAACAAAGCGTGGAGGATCGGAACGCGAAAACGCCGCCGAGGTCTCTCGGCGGCCCCAGATTCCGCATCATTTCCCGGGTAGCAGGCCGATCGGCCGCATAGGGAGATCGGACGGCCGAGCGGGTCTCACCCAGTCCGCTCGTGCGACTGCATGAGGTGAGTCGAGTGTCCGTATCGACACCTTTCACGAGCCGCTTCTCTCTGGTGATACGGCCAATCGGCTGTATCGGCTCGGTTTACGCGCGACGAAGGGATGCTTCGATGCGAGTGGAGGAACCGAACCGGAGGAGAGCGTGGCGGCAATCCGCAGAGTGTCGGTGCGCCGCCGTCGGGCCCCGCCTTCCGACGCGGTGCTCAGAACCTCGGGATCGCCACCTGCTCGGGTGATCTCGGTAGCCCAAACATTCCCCGAGCCTCCGAGCGCGCCAAACCCGCCCACCACAAAACGCCGATGAAAGTGGTGAACTCTCTACACCCCCAGGGGGTATGATCCTAAAAGTGGCCGTCGTGACCCGACTCATCCTCGCCCTCATGCTCGCCGTGCAATCCCTGCCGGGGCTTGCGGTCGAACGCTGCGCTGAGATGACGCTGGGCATGGGGATGTCGGCCGTTGACGCTACCGCGACGGACAACTCCGCGCGCCCCTGCTGCTCAGGTGGCAAAGGCGAGCCGACCGGTTCCGCGTGCACCAACAGCGATGCCGTGACGGTCTGCAAGTGCGGCACGCCGCGGCCTGAGCAGCCGAAGGCTCCGCCGTCGGACTCGAGGACTGATCAGGTCCAACTCGCTGCCGCAATCCTTCCGGGTTTCCTCGGCTTCGCCTTTGAAGCGGTGGACCAGCCGGCCCCCGGCGTGGGTTGGCTCGGCGCTCCACCAAAGCGCTCGGCGAACTCTGTTCAGTCCGTTCTGTGCGTTTGGGTGGTGTAGCGACTTGACGCCTTAGTGGCATTGCGCGCTGAGGATGTCGCCGCGTACTCCCGCCGTGGGAGTGGCTCATGAAAACGAGCCGCTCCTCAACCCTTCTCACAGGACCACCACCATGCCCGCTCGATCGATCGGCCCGCGCCGCGGTGGCGCGAGGGCGGCCGCTGACGCCCGTAGAAACCCGCCTCCGGCGTACCCCCGCCGCCGCCTGCTTGCGACGATGATCTTGACCATCGCCGGGGGCGTCTCGCTCACCGGGTGCGCCCTCACGCCGGAAGGGGCCAAGCAGGAGCAGGCCAAGCTCGAAGAGGTGGGTCGCCCGTACGAGCCGCCGGTGGGGCAGCGGGTGCTGCCGGAACTGCCGGCCTCCCCGACCTGGCGGGAGGTGTTGAGCCGCGCGTTCCTCGCCAACGGCGATCTGGAAGCCGCCTACTTCGAGTGGAAGGCGGCGGTGCAGCGGGTGGAGATCGCTTCGGCGTACCCGAACTCGAACGTCCAGGTCGGTTACTCCTACATGTTCTCGTCGGAGAAGATGAAGACCTTCGACCGGCAGACGTTCTCGTTCGGTTTCGACCCATCGATGAACCTGTCGTTCCCGCCAAAGGTGCAGCAGAAGGGGAAGGTTGCGCTTGATGAAGCCCGGGCCGCGGGCGAACGGTTCCGAACGGCCAAGTTCGACCTGCAGCGTCGGGTGCTCAGCCAGTGGGCGGACCTGCGGATGCTCGAAGCCAAGCACGGTGTGCAGGTCGAGCAGGTCGCGCTCAGTCGCATGGCGATCGAAGCCATCCGGGCCAAGGCGCAGGCCGGCGGGGTCCAGCGGGATCTGCTGCGGGCAGAGGCGATGCTGCGGACGCAGGAGAACAACCTCCAGAACACCCAGGCCGAACTCTCCGCGATGCGGGCCGTGCTCAACGGCATGCTGGCACGCGACGCGAACGCGCCGATCGACACATCGCACGACACGCCGCGGGAGTTCGGTGCGTCCGATGCGCAGGTGCTTGCCGGTGCCGTGGAGATGAACCCGGAGATTGCGTCTCTTGCCCGCCAGGCCGAGGGACGGTCCGATGCGCTCGAACTGGCCCGCATGCAGTGGATCCCGGACATCAATCCGTCGTTCATGTTCACGGGCAACATCTCTCAAGCGTTGGGCGCGACCGTGATGCTGCCGACAATGGTCGCGGAGATCCGCGGCGGCATCCGCGAGGCTGAGGCGATGCTCCGGGCGGGTGAGGCCATGCTCAGGCAGACCCGCAGCGACCGGACCGCGACGCTGGTGGCCACGCTCGTGGCGATGCGTAACAACGAGCGACAGGCGGCGCTGTTCGAGGACACGCTGGCCCCACTCGCGGACCGTGTGCTGGGCAACACCCGCCAGGCGTACGCCGCGGGTTCGGCGATGTACCTGGACCTCCTCGAAGCACAGGGGATGACACTGGACACGCGGCTGATGGTGATCGAGGCCCGGGCGGCTCGCGATAAGCGCCTCGCCGAGCTTGAAGCCCTCACGGGAACGGACGCCGAGATGTTCTCCGGCTCTCCCTCCGTGGTCCCCACGCTTTCTCAACCCACGACGACGGCCCGAGAGGAGGCCCCCCATGACCGCTGAGACCCCGACCACAAACTCGCCCGCTCTCGCTCATCCGTCGAGTCCTCGACGCGGCCGGCTCCCGATGGTCCTCGCGCTGCTGGCGTTCACCGCCGGGGGGATCTATGTCGGTATGCGGTGGCACTCGACCTTCGAGCGCTGGCTCGTGCCCAGTGCAGGCAGCGCCGCACCGGCATCGCAGGGCAACACGGCGCCCGGCCCCGCGAAGAAGCAGCTCTGGACGTGCGGCATGCACCCGCAGGTGATCCAGGACCACCCGGGCGAATGCCCGATCTGCCACATGAAGCTCACACCGCTCGTGACGGGCGACGCGGCCGGCACGCCGGCAGCGTCCCCGGATGCGCCAGGACGCAGCCTCGGCAACCGGGAGCGGAGAGTCAAGTACTGGCACGACCCGATGATGAACCCTCCATATATCTCGGACCGTCCCGGCAAGAGCCCGATGGGGATGGACCTCGTGCCCGTCTATGAGGACGAGGCCCAATCCTCCGGCGCCGAGGTCGTCATCGACCCGGCGGTGGTGCAGAACATGGGCGTGCGCACGGCCGCCGTCGCGCGGGGCGTGCTCGCCCAGCGCGTCCGGGCCACGGCCATTATCGCGGAGCAAGAGCCCGCACGGACCGACATCAACCTCCGGGTGTCCGGCTGGATTCAGAAGCTCTACGCCGACACGGAGGGGATGACCGTCCACAAGGGCGACCCGCTCTTCGACCTCTACAGCCCCGACCTCCGACTCGCGGTGGAGGAACTCATCGCCGCGAGGCGAGCCGCGCGCGAGCCCGCCGGCGATTCGCTGGTGTCGGCGGCGGAGCTCCGCCTGCAAACGCTGGGGCTCTCCGACGAGCAGATCGCGCGGCTCGGGTCGCAGGAGCACGCGCCCGGGGCGATCGCCTTCGAGTCCCCCGTGGACGGCATCCTGGTCGAGAAGGCCAACGCCTACAACGGCTCCTCGGTCATGGCCGGCCAGGTCGTCATGCGCATCGCCGATCGTTCGACCATGTGGGTGGACGCCCGCGTACCCGAGGGGTCGCTCTCCCGTGTCCGCGTCGGACAGCACGCGGCCGTGACCGTGGATGCGCTCGGAGGCAGGGAGTTCAAGTGCGAGGTGATCTTCATCCACCCCGACATCGACGAGGCCACCCGCACCGCGCTGGTGCGCATGTCCGTGCCCAACCCCGACGGATTGCTCCGGCTTGGCATGTACGCCATCGCCAGGATCGACACGAGTTCCGCGCAGGAGGTCATCGTCGTCCCCCGCGAGGCGGTGATCGAATCGGGTGAATCGAGCCTCGTGTTCCTCAGCACAGGCAGGGGCCACTTCGTCCCGCGCCGGGTCACGGTCGGCGCCTCCGGCGCCGACGGCACGGTCGAGATAACCTCCGGCCTCGCCCTCGGCGAAACGGTCGTGACCAGCGGCCAGTTCCTCTTGGACTCCGAGAGCCGGCTCCGCGAGGCCATCGCCAAGTTCCTGGGTCAGAGCACCGCCGCGCCCGCGCCGGGCCCCACCGCCGCGAACGCCGGTGCGCATCCGGCCTCGGACGCCAAAGCGCCCGCGGAGCTGGTCGATAAGGTGACCGCGGAGTATCTCGCCATCGCCGAACCTTTCGGCGAGGAGAAGCCCGACACTCCCCCGGCCAACATCGACGCGCTGCTCGCCGCGATCGACGCGCTCGCGGCCAAGGCCGGCGGCGCCGACGCCGGACGCCTCGCCGGCGAAGCCCGCGAGGCAACCCTGGCGATGCGCGGCCGAGCGACCGACGATCAGCGAACGCTCTTCAAGCGGGTCAGCGCATCCATCATCGCGATCGCGGACGCGATGCCGCCCTCGGACGCGGTCGCCGCCCCGCTGTACGTGGCTAACTGCCCGATGGCCAAGGCCGACTGGCTGCAACGGTCCGAGGAACTGGCCAATCCCTACTACGCGGAGGACATGAAGGAGTGCGGGAGCATCGTCCGTCGGATCGGCGACAAGCCCGCCGGCGGGAAGCGGGGTGCGCCATGATCGCCCGCATCATCGAGCTCTCAATCCGCAACCGCTTCATGGTGCTGCTGCTGACGGCCGTGCTCGTGGGTTCTGGATTGTGGTCGGTCTTCCACATCCGGCTCGACGCCATCCCCGACCTCTCCGATGTACAGGTCATCGTCACGACCGAGTACCCGGGGCAGAACCCCGAGGTCGTGGACCAGCAGGTGACGTATCCGCTCGCGAGCGCGATGCTCGCCGTGCCCGGCTCGACGGTCGTCCGCGGCTACAGCATGTTCGAGCAGTCGTTCGTGTATGTGCTCTTCGAGGATGGCACGGACATCTACTGGGCCCGCAGTCGCGTGCTGGAGTACCTCAACTTCGCCCGCGACCGCATGCCCAAGGGCGTCGAGCCCAAGCTCGGGCCCGACGCCACGGGCGTCGGCTGGGTGTACCAGTACGTGCTCTACCCCGGCTTCTACAGCCCCGATCATCCCAAGGGCCTGTGGCGCGATTCGGAGCGCGACCGCTGGTACGCCGCGCCCGACGAAGCGCCCGCCGACCGCCGGGAAAGGCTCGTCAAGGTCCGGGCCTTCGAGAAGCCCGGCGTGGACCCGCTGACCGAGACGCCGCTGGTCTCGGCCAACCTGGACCTCGCCCAGCTCCGCAGCCTCCAGGACTGGTACCTGCGCTACCCGCTCACCTCGGTTGAGGACGTGTCCGAGGTCGCTTCCATCGGCGGCTTCGTCCGCCAGTACCAGGTCGTGCTCGACCCGCTCAAGCTCCAGGCCTACCGCCTCCCGATCCGCGACGTGATGATGGCGGTGCAGCGGTCCAACAACGACGTCGGCGGCGCGGTGGTCGAGCTCTCCGAGAACGAGTACATGGTCCGCAGCCGCGGATACCTCAGGGGGCTCGAAGACCTCGCCAAGGTGCCCGTCGGCCTCGGCGAACAGGGCGCCCCCATCATGCTCGGCGACGTCGCCACCCTGCAGGTGGGCGGCGAGATGCGACGCGGCGTCGGCGAGCTGGACGGCAAGGGCGAAGCCGTGGGCGGCGTCGTCGTCGCACGCTTCGGGGCCAACGCGTACAGGGTCATCGCCGACGTGAAGGCGAAGCTCGCCTCTCTCGAAGACGGCCTCCCGCCCGGCGTGTTCATCAAGCCCACCTACGACCGCTCCAACCTCATCAACCGCTCGATCGCCACGCTCCGAAGCACCCTGATCGAGGAGATCGTCGTCGTCGGGCTCGTCTGCATCCTCTTCCTCCTGCACATGCGGAGCGAGCTGGTCGCGGTCTTCGTCGTGCCCTCCAGCGTCATCGCGGCCCTCCTGGTCATGCACCTGCTGGGCATCAACGCCAACATCATGTCGCTCGGCGGAATCGCCATCTCCATCGGCGTCGTCGTCGACTCCGCCGTCATCATGGTCGAGAACGGGCACAAGCACCTGGACCGCGAGGAGGAGCGACTCGCCGCGGGCCATCCGCCTACACCCCGCATCGAGATCATGACGGCCGCGGCCAAGGAGGTCGGGCCGCAGCTCTTCTTCTCGCTGCTCATCATCACCGTCTCGTTCCTGCCCGTGTTCGTGCTCGGCGGCGAGGCGGGACGGCTCTTCAAGCCGCTGGCTTTCACCAAAACGTTCGCGATGGCCGCCGCCTCGTTCCTCTCGATCACCATCATCCCGGTGCTGATGTACTACTTCATCACGGGGCGAGTGCTACCCAAGCGGTGGGGATTCGCGACCAACACTGCCATCACGCTGGCCGCGATGCTGCTCCCGGCTGTGGCCCTGTACCTCATGGCGTCCGGGCTGCCCCACCTGGAGCACTTCCGCTGGTGGATCGCGGGCGGCTGGGCGGTGCTCTCCGCCATGCTCCTGCTCCCCCAGAAGATCATCCACGAGCACCACAGCCCCATCAGCCGCGTGCTGCAATGGCTCTATGAGCCGGCCTTCCGGGCCGCGATGGCGCGGCCCGGTGTCATCCTCGTACTCGCCGCCGTCGCCCTGGCATCGACCTGGTACCCGATCTCGAAGATGGGGACGGAGTTCATGCCGCCGCTCGATGAGGGCGACCTGCTCTACATGCCCACCACGGACCCGTCGATCAGCATCACCAAGAGCAAAGAACTCCTGCAGCAGACCGACAAGCTCATCAAGACGTTCCCGGAGGTGCTGAGCGTGCACGGCAAGATCGGCCGTGCCGAGACCGCCACCGATCCGGCCCCGCTGTCGATGATCGAGACCGTCGTGCAGCTCAACCCCGACCACACCCAGTGGCGGACGCGGCGGCCCGAGTACTTCTTCGGCTCGTGGCCAAGCTGGCTCCAGAAGCCCTTCCACGCGACGTTCTGGCCCGTCGAGCGGCCGATCACGACCGAGGAGCTCAAGTTTGGATGGCAAGACCCCGGCGGCGCCATGCACCCCGGCCTGAACTCCGTCGTGTCGTTCCCCGGAATGGCCAACGCCTGGCCCTTCCCCATCGAGAACCGCATCAACATGCTCGCGACGGGCATCAAGACGCCCGTGGGCATCAAGATCATGGGCCCGGACCTGCAAGTCCTCTCCGACCTGGCCGAGAAGGCCGCCACCGCCGTCCGGACGATCAACGGCACCGTGTCCGCCTACGCCGAGCGCACCCTCGGCGGGCATTACCTCGACATCGACATCGACCGCGAGGCCGCGGCCCGCTACGGCCTGACGATTGCCGACGTGCAGGACGTGATCCAGTCGGCCATCGGCGGGATGAACGTGACGACGACCGTCGAGGGCGTCGAGCGGTACCCGCTCAACATCCGCTACCACCGCGACTACCGGGACGACATCCCGGCCTTGGAGCAGGTGCTCGTGACGGGCGCGGTGGCGGGGCCGAAGGGGGAGCGTGCCCAGGTGCCGTTGGGCCAGATCGCCAAGATCAGGCTCACGCCCGGGGCCCCGATGATCCGCTCGGAGAACGCCCAGCGCACGGCGTGGATCTTCGTCGATATCGCCGGAAGGGACCTCGGCGGCTATATAGCCGAGGCCCGGCGCGTGGTGGCGCGGGATGTCGCGCTCCCGCCGGGTTACACGCTCGTGTTCTCCGGCCAGTTCGAGTTTTGGGAGAAGACGCTGCCGCGACTGATCGCCGCAAGCATTCTGGCGATCGTGGCAATCGTCGTCCTGCTCTACGTCAGCAGCCGCTCCTGGTTCCGGGTGGGCGTGGTGATGCTCGCGGTCCCGTTCAGCCTGATCGGTGCTTTCTGGTTCATGCACGCCCTGGACTTCAACCTCTCGCTCGCGGTGGTCATCGGCATCATCGCGCTGGCCGGACTGGACGCGGAGACCGGTATGGTCATGCTCCTCTACCTCGACAACAGCTTCGATCGGTTCCGCGAGCAGGGGAAGATGGCGTCTCTGGCCGACCTCGACTCCGCCGTGCACGACGGCGCCGTCAAGCGCATCCGTCCCAAGGCCATGACCGTCGCCGCCGCGTTCATCGGTCTCGTGCCCCTGCTGTGGGCCCAGGGCACCGGCGCCGACACCATGCGCCGCATCGCTGCGCCGATGATCGGCGGCCTGCTCATCAGCTTCGTCATGGAGCTACTCGTGTACCCCGTCGTGTTCTATCTCGCCAAGCGGTGGCAGCACCGCCACGAGTTCCGTCCGCATCAGCCCGAACGTGTCGGGCTCCCGTAGCCATCGAAAAAGGCGCCGCCGTATACCCATGGGGGGTATAATGCTCCCCAGCCACGAAAGGACGAATCCATGACCCCCACGCCATCACCCGAACGTCTCACTCCCACCGGCGCTCCGACCGTCACCTTCGCTATCGACGGCATGTCCTGCGGCCACTGCGTCGGGAACGTGACCCGCGCCTTGGAGGCAACGCCAGGGATTGCCGTCCGATCTGTCGCGGTCGGCACTGCCAAGGTCGAGGCCGACAGTCCGGCTGCCACCGCAGGCGCGCTGGCCGCGATTGAGGCCGCCGGGTACACCGCCACGGTCGCCGCATCCGCACCGCCAAAGACCCATTCCGGGTGCGGCTGCTGTGGGACGTCCAAGGCCGCGGGGCCGAGCGCCTGAGTCACCGGACCACTGAGACACAGCACTGGAGATCATCGCATCATGGCCAAACGCAACAAGCCATCGACACAGAGCACGCCCGCCGGTCCGCGCGCGTCCGCCGCCGCATCGTGCGGGTGCGGGATATCTGCCTCGAGCCAGATGGAGGCCGCGGCCGGCGTCGGACCGGGCGCACATGCCGCGGGCGTGGACGCGCAACTCAAGGCGGCCAACCTCAAGCACCTGCGGCGCATCGAGGGGCAGGTGCGCGGCATCGCCGCGATGGTCGATGAGGACCGCTACTGCGCCGACATCATCACCCAGATCTCCGCCGTCCGCGAGTCGCTGCACGCGGTGGCGCGGAACCTGCTCCGCAACCACCTCACGCACTGCGCCGCCGCGGCCATGCGGGAGGGTGGGGCCAAGCGCGAGGAGATGACCGAGGAACTGCTGGACCTGCTGGGAAAGGTCACCCGCTGAATGGGCCCCTAACCGGGCCGGAGCGATGTGGAATGAACGTCACACTCGGACAACTGATCGCCCGCTGGAAGGACGACCCCGGCGCGACCTACCGCACCTGGTTCCTGAAGGACCAGCAGGCAAGAACTTCCGCTCCATCCGCGTGGGCGTAAGGCTCTTCTTGGTCGCGCCCGATGCGCGGGAGGAGGATGTCCGCCAACAACTGGCACGGCCCGCGTTCCGGCGCGTGGCCGACCTTTCGGTGCGATTTCTGCCGTATGGCGAACTGGCCGTCAGCAGGGTGGTGTAGCGGAATGCGAGTGAAAGGTCCACCATGAGTTGCAACTGCGGATGCCATGACGACAACCCCCCGGCGACGGGGTGGCGGAGGTTCGTGCCCCTGATCGTGGGCGCGGCGGTGGCGGGCGGGCTGATCGCCGGAGCGGTGCTCAAGGACCACAACTCGGGGAAGAGCCGGGTGACACCGCCACCGAGCGCCGCGGCGTCAGCCCGACCGTAGACGGCGGTATTGCAAGGAACGACCATGACCAGCCACGAACACGAGCACGGCTCGCACGAGGCCCCACGTCCATCCACGCCCCCCGCGGCTGACGTACGGACAGATCTACCCATCGAGGGCATGTCGTGCGCCTCGTGCGCGAATCGGATCGAGAAGCGACTCGCCAAGCAGCCGGGCGTCGCCTCGGCGAGCGTCAACTTCGCGACCAAGGTCGCGACGGTGAAGTATGACCCGGCGGCCACCGGGCCCGAGGCACTGGCCAGAGCGGTGGACGACATCGGGTACAAGGCGATTGTGCCCAGGGCCACGGACATTCTCGGCGTGCACGGGCGCGCAGGCGCGAATGTTCCACCCCCACATGGCCAGCCGGGGCGCGACCACGGGGCGATGCTCGCGGCGCAGGCAGGGAGCGGCGCGGGCGGGCACGGCTCCCACGCCGCCCACGCCATGCCCGTCGCCGCAGGGGAAGACCACTCGGCCCACATGCACGTCGGGGAGAACGAGACCCGGCGGCTGCTCGTCAAGATCGTCGTCGGGGCCGCGCTCTCGCTGCCGGTGCTGGTGATCGCGATGTCGCACGGGCGGATCGCGGCGTTCGATGTTCCCTGGATCAACTGGCTCCAGCTCGCGCTGACCACGCCCGTCCTGGTCTGGTGCGGCGGGCAGTTCTTCAGCTCCGCGTGGAAGGGGCTCAAGCACTTCAGCGCGAACATGGACACGCTCGTGGCGATGGGCACCGGCGCGGCGTACCTCGACTCGCTCGCGGCGACGATCTGGCCGTCGTTCTTCGCGGGCGTGACCGGTGGAGCATCGCACGGCGCGGTGGCGACAAACGCGGCGAGCAGCACGCGGATGGTCCCGGTCTACTACGAGGCCGCGGCCGTCATCATCGTCCTGATCCTGCTGGGCAAGTACTTCGAGGCCCGGGCCACCGGGCGGACCACCGCGGCGATCAAGCGGCTGATCGGCCTGCAGGCCAAGACCGCCCGCGTCGTGCGCGACGGCCGCGAACTGGATGTGCCGGTCGAGACGGTGGTCGTCGGGGACCGCGTGCTGGTGCGGCCGGGCGAGAAGATCCCGGTGGACGGCAGGGTCGAGAGCGGCGGCTCGGCGGTGGATGAGTCGATGCTGACCGGCGAGAGCGTGCCGGTCGAGAAGCGCGAGGGCGACGAGGTGTTCGGCGCCACGATGAACACCACCGGGGCCCTGCGGCTGGTGGCGACCAGGGTCGGGGCCGACACGGCCCTGCGGCAGATCGTCCGCCTGGTGCAGGAGGCCCAGGGGAGCAAGGCCCCGATCGCGCGGCTGGCCGACAGGATCAGCGGCGTGTTCGTGCCGATCGTCATCGCCATCGCGGCGGCGGCGTTTGTCGTGTGGTGGTTCGTGTCGCCGCCCGAGTCGCGGCTGAGCATGTCGCTGGTGACGGCGGTGTCGGTCCTGATCATCGCCTGCCCGTGCGCCCTCGGGCTCGCCACGCCGACGGCCATCATGGTGGGCACGGGCCTTGGAGCCGAGCGGGGCATCCTCATCAAGGGGGGCGAGGCGCTTGAGACGGCCCACAAGATGACCGCGATCGTGCTGGACAAGACCGGGACCATCACGCACGGCAGGCCCGCCGTGACCGATGTGGTGGCCGCACCCGGGTTCGATGAGAGGGAGGTCCTCGGGCTCGCGGCGTCGGCCGAGCGGCACAGCGAGCACCCGCTGGCCGCGGCGATCGTGCGTGAGGCGACGGCCCGGGCCATCCCCCTTGTCGAGCCGGCGGCGTTCAACGCCGTGGTGGGCCACGGCGTGGAGGCGACGGTGGACGGACGGGGGTTGCTCGTCGGCAAGCCCCTACTGCTTGAGCAGCGCGGCGTGCCCGTGTCGCTCATGGCGAAGGCCGAGGAACTCGCGGCCCTTGGACGCACGGCGATGTTCGTGGCGGTCGATGGTCGGGAGGCGGGAATCGTCGCGGTTGCGGACACCATCCGGCCCGAGTCAAGGGACGCGATCGCCACCATGCACGGGTTGGGCCTGCGCGTCGTGATGATGACGGGGGACAACCGTCGCACCGCCGAGGCGGTGGCGGTGCAGGTTGGGGTCGATCAGGTCTACGCGGAAGTGCTGCCGAGGGGCAAGTCCGACAAGGTCAAGGCCCTCCAGGCCGAGGGTCACATCGTGGGTATGGTCGGCGACGGCATCAACGACGCCCCCGCGCTGGCTCAAGCGGATGTCGGCCTTGCTGTCGGCACCGGGACCGACATCGCGATGGAGTCGGCGGACATCACGCTCATGCGCGGCGACCTCCGCGCCGTGCCGCAGGCCATCGCCCTCTCGCACGCGACCATGAGGGCGATCAAGCAGAACCTCTTCTGGGCGTTCATCTACAACATCGTCGGCATTCCCGTCGCGGCGGGGGTGCTCTATCCCTTCACCGGCTGGCTACTCTCGCCGATCCTCGCGAGCGCCGCGATGGCGTTCAGCAGCGTCAGCGTGGTGCTGAACAGTCTCCGGCTGCGAGCCGGCCGGGGATGATCCCCGGCGCGTTTGCGTCAGCGCATCAAACAGCCCGGCGTACCGCCGACGTTCCCGCAGGCGCCCCATGCGTTGCGGTTGAGGCTTGGCGGCAGGTTGTCGTCGGTCCACAGCCGCATCTCCCAGCGCGGGTCTCGGCGGCGTTCCCTGAAAACCAAAGGGCCGGCTGCTTTCGCAACCGGCCCAGCAATAGCGCAGGCGTTGGTATCACCCCCCGACCCTCGGCGCGGCGACGTCCGCCGTCGGGGCCGGGGGTCTATCGGTTCGCCTGGGGGCCAGACGGGGTCCGCGACGCGGCATGAGGTTCTTGGCCGCTGGCCGGCGCGGGTTTCTCCTGCGGCTTCGATGATGTCCGGTCTGGGATGTGGGGGACATACCCATCTCCGCTGCCGCTTCCATCCACCGCGGGCATCGGTTCGATGCCCAGCCCTGACAGCCGCGCCCAAAGAGGCTGAAGCGCCACGTCGGGGTCACGGTAGAACGCGCTTCCTCGTACGCGCCAGAACTGCCAGTTGGCGCGTTCGAGTTGACGCTGGCGGGCCATGTCCTCGTCGAAGTTCTCATCGGAATGAAACCGGTCGCCGTCGCATTCGATGGCCAAGCGGGTGCGGCCCTCCACGACCAGGTCAATGCGTTTGCGCCCCGCCTTGTACTGCGGAAGGACACGGAACCCGCGGTCGGCGATCTTGAGGTACACGTCCACCTCAAACCAACTGTCGAAGGACGCAGGGGCCAACTCCGGACGATCCGGGTTGCTGGCCTGCTGTCGCAGGTCGGCGAGGTCCACGCCAACGCTCTGAGCCGTATGCCGCGCGGGGTCGTAGAAGTAGGTCAGGAGCCGATGACGCATGCACTCGTGATTTCCGATATCCTCGGGCATGACCGAGTGGAAGAGCCAGAGTTGGTCTTGCGCCCGGCTCGCGGCGACGTTGAATCGCTGCATGTCGGAGAGCTTGGTGAGAGCAGAGAACCCGCGCGATTCGTCATCCTTGACGGCCACCACAAGGCTGAGGAAGATGATGTGGCGCTCGTCGCCTTGGAACGAGTATGCGTCGCCGCACACAATCCGCCTTCGTTCGATCTCTTCCGCGCCGATTCGTTTGAGCAGGAGCCGCTCGATGAGCTTTGCCTGATGCTCGCCCAGCAGCGAGATTACTCCCATCGTCTTGCCCGTGTACATCGGATCGTCACAGCAGGCCGCAATCGCCTCCGCGATCGCCTCGGCCTCGGCCTCGTTGCGGGCGCTCTGTGGTCCACCGTCACGCTTCCCGTCGAGAACGCGACGGGCGACGAATGGAGCGAGGCGCTCCGGGGGGTACTGTCGGAGCGGGACCAGCGCTCCCTTGTAGCAAAGGTCATTGCTGAACCGGATGATCTCGGGCATGCAGCGAAAATGCTCGTGAAGGGTGATCCGCTTGCCCAAACGAACCTGACCGTGATCGAAGAGACTGCTGTCCACATCAAAGGTGTCGGCCAGCTCGATCCCTTCCAGATGCTGGCGCAGAAGGCTCTTGGCCTGGTCCTTGTCAATACCGACGTTGGACGGGCTGATCTGCTTGTCGTCGCCGACAACGATGACTTTCTTGGCGAGATAGAACAGGATCAGCGATTCGGGGCCGCACTGCGAGGCCTCGTCCACGATGACGACGTCGAAGATGCCTGGCGCTGGCTTCACGCTCTCGAATACGCGATAGAGCGGCATGACCCAGGCAGGGATCGCATCGCGGCACTGCTCCAGCTCGGCCTGAGCAACCCGACGCCAGTGGCCCGCGTGCTTGCCGGTGCCCTTGCCGATCTTCTTGATGGCCTGCCGCCACGCATTCAGGTGCTGCTGATGAGCCGGGCTCATGGATGACAGGCAGGAATGCCACGCTCGTTCCGCTGAGGCGCGGACGAGACACGCATTGATCCGTTCTTTCGTTTGACGGAGTTCTAGTTCGACCGCGGCCGCTTTGCGGGGGTCCGTGTACTTGGTGAGCCACGCATCGGCCTGCGCCCAGCGCCATGCGGCCTTCCAATCGCCAATGCGCGACTTCCATACCGGGTCGGTGTGCGCTTCAGCAATCGAACGCGCGAGCTTCGGAAGGACAGAGCTGATGCGTTCGTCAAGGCGCGCCCACTCAGCGAGACGTGATGCGTCGACTTCAAGCGCGGCTATCTCAGCGAGGGCCGCCGCCACCAACCTCTCGTCGCGCTGTTCGATCGCGTCGGCGAGTCGAGCGCATACAGGGTGGGCGCTTGGTGCGGCTGCGAGCAAGCGTAGTGCGTGAACCCGTGCATCGAGCTGCGACACCACCACATCGAATTCCCGTCGCACTATGACACGCTCGCAGCGAGCGGCCAGGGCGTCCACGGCGCGTAGGTCGTGAAGCTGCGGCACTTCAGCGAGGTGGAGCCGGGCGAGCGCCGCCGCAGCCGCATCGGCGAGGGGGCGAACCTCTGCGACTCGTGTGAGGATGCTGCACAGCTCGCCGAGTTCCCCGATTTGTTGGCCGTTCGTCTTGGTGGTGGGCGCGGCCTTGCCATCCCATAGCACCCAGGTCTTGGCAACCGCCGCCGAGCATTCAAGGTACTCCTTCGCCGTCGTGAGCACCGCCGCATGGTTGCACGGCCGACCGTCTATGGTGGCTTCTCGACAAAGATAGATGGTGCGCCGCACCACCTTCGCGCGGAAGAACAGAAACCCCAGGCCGCCGCCACGCTGGAGGTGCGCCAACAGATCAGACACGTCGGCGTGCAGCAGGTCCGACCGGCGACCAGGCGGGAGACGGATGTCCGTCTTGTCAAGTTTCGCAGCAAGGTCGGCGTGCGCCGCGACCGCAACGCTGGTCTGGCTCAGCAGCAGGTGCCAGCCCGCGCCTGCGCCGCGCAACAGGTCCGTGAGCGCCACCGCAGCCCATGGAGCCGCGGCGGTCGGGACCTGTTGAACGGCTGCTTGGAGATTTCGCAACGCGGTACACGCCGTCCGCAGGTCGTCCAGGGGCAATGTTCCCAAGTGGACTTCGCCATCCGCGACCGGGCGGATGCGTTCGCGCAGTGAATGCGAGTCGCGAACAAGTCGAGCAAGCGTGTCATCCGCAGGGAGTTCACTTCCCTTCGTCGGACGCCTCCGCTCGACTTCGGAGGCCCGCTCAGGGGTCACGCGGATCATGCCTTCGCGGTATGCGGTCAGTTCGTCGGCACCCACCGGCGCCGGCGCGTCCGCCTCCGCGGCATCGGTGAACCAAGCGAATCGCGGCGCATCCTGTCGGACGCGCCTGGCGATGCTCTGTGCCGTGCCCGCGTACGCGCCCTCAGCGATCGTGTGCTCGTGGATTTCCGCCTCGCGGAATGTCCGGACTTCGCGCTCAAGCGTCGCTTCGCGCTGTGTCAGCCGGTCAAGGTCTGTCTCAGCCTTGCGGATTTCCTCGGTTGCCGGGCCGCTGTTCCATGTATCGGCCTTATCCGTGATGTTCCGAACGCTGTCCTCCACGTTGTCTTGGGCGGCCTTGTCGTTGCCAAGGACGCTCAGGCACAAGGGCCTGATCTCAGGCGGCAGCTTCTCCCGCAGCACTTGCAGCGCGCGGGGTGTTTGCGCCGTAATCAGCACTCGGCCACCGGTGGCGAGGAGATGGCAGATGAGGTTGGCGATGGTGTGGGATTTCCCCGTTCCAGGCGGTCCCTGCACCAGCACGCCATGTCTGCCGTCCAGCCGTTGGACTATCTGCCGCTGGTCCTCATTGGCCGGCAGTGGGAAGTAGATGCGGGTCTTCGGTGGAACCGGAAGGATGTTCGGCGGCCTGGGCGGCCCATCGCCCTGCGGTTCGCCGGTAGCCGCCTTCGTCAGCCGTTTGACTCCGGGCGGGATTTCCTCGCCCCTCTGCAACTGCTCGATGATCGCCTCGAATGCGAGCAACAGCCCACGAGAAGTTCGGCGCCGCAGCAGCAGCGCCGGGGCGAAGGTCACACGCGGAATCTTCTCGATCGACGTCGGCTCATACGCCGCTTGGTCGTAGGTTCCGTCTTCCTTGATCGCTTGGGCGAAGCCTTTCAGGGAACGATCGACCGGGTCGAAGTCCCAGGGGTCGTCGTCAGCCTTCGAGAGGTCGGTGCGGACGACATCCAACTGTGCCACCGTCGGTTGCTCGGTCGGGTCGAGCATGTCCACTTCCAGGGCGATCTTCGCCCCATCCGATCCAGGCCGGAGCGTGAATACGCCTCCCGCTGGATCGAACTCCAGCGTGACCTGTGCGGCGATGAGGTGCCGCCTTACCTGTGGGCCGCCAGGCGTGCGCCACGTCAGGCAACCGATCCCGAGTACCAACTCGAATTCTTCTCCGAGGCGTTTGAGGTCTCGGTGGATCACGAAGAGTGGCGAGTACACTTTCTCCTGAAACTCCAACCAGGCCGCGTACTTTTCGGCCCAAGGGTTCCACGCCGCCTGCATGTAGTCGTTTAGCGCGACCGCGATTTCGGGGTGATCCTCCAGCAACTCGTATTGATCGTTGACAGTCGGTCTCGCGGTGTCCGCCCCTCCCGAAGATTCTTGGCCGTTGGCGCCCAACTCTGAAGGCATGGCTGCACGCCCACGCTTTGGGGCGGGAGCCTCACGCGGGATTCGGTCACGCAGCCGCGGCGGTACATCGGGCGACCTACCCGACTGGGGCTCCACCCACGACCTGATGGTGGCTGAGAGCGGGGGGAGGTTGGGCTCAGGCATCTTCCGAACGGTCAGCCACAAGTCGTCTTCAACGGTATCGCCGCTGAGCCAGTTGCCCTGATCATCAGGCCTGAAGCACCGAGATGTGCACCCCGGCCTGCTACGAACGGCGTCCAGCCAGAAGCACCGCTCATAGGACCGCAAGTCTCGAGTGACCGCTGTTCGCAGATGGGCGAGGTCTCGCAGATACCGGAAAATCGCCAAGGCACGCCGCCTCTCGATTGCCCCGGCGTTGGTTGGTTCATGCGGGTCGGTCACGAGTAGTCCACGAGGTGCCGGACACCACCTGCGTCAGCGGGCCTTCGGGGCGCGTTGGCAGGGGCGATCCTATTTAAGATCCTAAGGGCCTTCCATCGTGGCCGGCCTCAAACAAAAACGTCGGAAAACGCCGGAATCGGTGTACACCAACACCTGCGACCGCATAGGAGGCATGTAGCGGGGCATCGTGCCGCCGCCTGATCGTTCAAATGGTCGATTTGGAGGAGATTCGCCCTTTCCGCGCGACACATCGTCCGACTGCGGAGGGGCCGCGCCCGGCACCGCTGGAGCCAACGACGTCCCAGTATGCGGCGGGTGCGCGACGTGCGGATGAATCGTCAATCCACGGCAGATCCCCCCAAGGTCCGCGAGAATCCGTCCCAAAACGGACAACGGCGGCCTTGCGGGCCGCCGTATATCCATCGCTTAATAGTGGGCGTGGGGTTATCTGACGAACCCCTTTCCAGAGCCCCAGAGACTTCGCATCGGGATGTGGCCTCCCGGCAGGGTTATGCCGCGTGTCTCCGGTTAATCCGGGCGTCCGGAGACCGATCCGAGACCTCCAGATCCCGCATCATTTCCCGGGCAGCAGGCCGATCGGCCGCATAGGGAGCAGGTAGCGGTTCCATCCCTGTCCCACCCCTCGGCGCGACACGCTCCATGCGTGGTCGTCAAGTCATCACGACCTGAGTGGGCGTGGGGTGGTGTGACGAACCCCTTTTCAGAGCCCCAGAGACTTCGCATGGGAATGCGGCCGCTCGGCGCGGCTAGAACGGCGTCTCGGGTTATTCCGGTGGGAAGAGAACCCGAGAGAGAGTCTCAAAGTCGCATGTTTTTGGCGAGCAGCGGGCGATGCGACCGCATAGGGAATGGAGCCCTCACGGCGATAGCGGTTCCGTGCACGCACGCCGCATTTGCCGTTGGAGTTGCCCTTGCGGCTACCGATACTCCGTATCGACCAGGTATCCTCGATGCCCAGAGCCCGAGCAGCGATAGCCGCCAGGCGCCTTGTGCTCATTCAGCTGATGTTCGCCGCTTTGCGATCGCCGAAATCGCTTGTGGCAGTACGGGCACTCGATGATGTAAACCACCCCGGAGCCGGTGGATCGGGATGAACGGAATGACGGCGGCGCCACAGGGCGCGTCGTGAGAGGCGGCGCATGGAGGCCGCCCGTGGATACGAACTCGACGCGATACCGGGGGGTGAAGGTACGCTGTGTAACCCGGACGCTCTCGATCCGATCAACTCGGTAGGCGCGGGGCTCGCCGTTGTCGGCACGCACGGCGTACAAGAGGAGGTTGCCGGCCCGTGACCGTCGCAGCGAATATGGCTCGATGACACGCCGCGAGCCGTTGTATCCGAGCTCCACGCAAAGCCGGTTCGCAGCAGCGAAACGGACGGTTTCCAACGGGACCGCGCCGCCCCACACGCTAACTGTGGGCGGCGGAGACCATCCGACCTCGACTGGTTCGGCGGCCACCTGGAGGGGCTGGAGGACGGGCTCCCGCAGTGTCCCTTCGAGCCACGCGAACATTTCGGGCAGGACGTTCCAGAAGTCGTCGAACGGGGGGAGCTCCGGCAGCTGGTGCCTGAGCATGTTCTCCCATTCGGACTTCGTCTCAGCGAGCCGCTCCGTCGTCTGCACCGAGGCCAGCGTGGGCATCGGCACGCCCTTGGTCTGGCACTTTTCGGTCAGGACGGCGCGAATCTGCGCCGCGACAGCAGCCGCCTGGTGGTCCTCCCGGCGGAATAGGTTGATCACGTCGTAGAGGTCGCGCGGACGACCCCGTTCGCCCAGCGCCCTGATCTTCTCCGCGAAGACTTCCTCGAAGGAATAGCACCGGACCACTCCTGGCTCCGGGAGCGAGTCCGGGTACGGGTGAGCGATGGGTCGCTGCACCGTAGAGCGAACAACCTTCTCCGATGAGCTCAGGTCGAGCTTCACGCTCGCCACATGCGGCGTGCGGCGCGGACCGACGTAGTAGATACGCCCTTCCGTGTACTTGCCCGACGCGTGGCCTTTGAGCATGGGCGCTCGTTGAGAGAAGTCGATGCCCGATTCCTCGGCCACGCGGTCCAGCGCTGCCTTGAGCGGCGCTTCTACATCAGCAGGCGTGATCGGGCCATCCGGAAGCACCGTGAAGTCCAGGTCTTCCGAGAACCTGTACGTTTCGATGTAGCACTTCTTCAGGCTGGTCCCGCCCTTAAATGCCCACTTTTCGCCGAGGGTGGGGTCGGACCCTATTCCCCACAGCAGCCAGCCGATCACGTAGTCCTTCTCGACGACGTCCTCGCGCAGGCCCCATTCACGCACCCGCTGATCAATGTCGGCCCGCGTGATCACGACGGCTCCTCACGCTTGAGTTCGACATTCACACGCAGTCCCCAGCGCTTCAGCACGCGGCCGCCGGCGTCCACGCTGGGATCGAGCCGGGTCAACCCAGCGCTGACGCGCGCCGCGCACTCGTCGGCCAACGATCGCGCATCGAGACCGAGCGCCTCGATGATGTACCCCAGGCGCTTGAACACCGTTCGGTTCCCGAGGCGATCGCCGTACTCAACGAGCAGCTTGTCATTGCGATGCGTGGCAGAGAGAT
This sequence comes from Phycisphaerales bacterium, assembly GCA_020849105.1. Taxonomy (GTDB): domain Bacteria; phylum Planctomycetota; class Phycisphaerae; order Phycisphaerales; family UBA1924; genus JADLGW01. The sequence goes on from JADLGW010000054.1 coordinate 52,449, forward strand.
ACTCACGCAGGACGGCGGCCGAATGTCGGATGCCGCCGCCCAACCGCGGCTCGTCGAGGATATCGATCACCGTCCGAGTTGGATCGGACACCTTCACCTTGACGCGGTCGCGCCAGACTGCACGAGTCCCAAAGTGCAGAGTCTCGGGGAGGTGCTTGAGACGAAACTCGGTACCCTGCACTTCTACATCGGCAGAGCGGATCGGACGCGCCGTCATCACCACAACGCCGCGGAAGACCTGCTCGGTCAGCTCCCAATGCTCACAGGCGCTCCAGCCGCCGATGTAGCAGGGCGCGAACACCGCGACGGCCACACTCCACGGATCTTCACGCCAATCCGATGGTTCCGATGCGCCGAGCGGCACTGTGGTGTAAACGCCGCGCCGAACGCGCGAAAGCCAACCACGGGAGGCCAGGTAGCCGAGCAGCCGGCGGACCTTGTCCGGCGGTAACCGAAGGACCCGCGCGGCAGTAGCCATGTCGAACGGGCCCGCCACATCGCGGTGGAGCCGCTCCAGAGCCACGCGGTTTCTCTCGCCGATACCGAGCCGCAAGGTACAACACTCCTGCACTAGTACCAACTAGGTCGGTACTTCTGCGGCTGTAGTATACCCGGCAGGACGGCTTCTGGATGGGTGTGGTAGGCTGCCGTCAAACGGGGCCGCCCGCCCCAGTTCAGCGGTCGAAATTGATGGTGGTCTCTCGGCAGCCGCGCGGCTCGGATGGCCGTCAAAACTACCCTCACCTGTGGGAATCAGCGTGAACGGATCGACGACATGCGCCTTGACCAGCTACTCGCATATTTTGGCACGTCGCCAGCGCTGAAGTTGCTGCGGGCCCAACATGCCCCGTTCGTGATCGATTTTCTGCACCGGCAGTTCAAGGTACCGGGTCGCATCTCCCTCCCTGCGTCTGACTTGGTGAGCGCCCTGAGCGAGTACCAAGAGTCCGTGCAGTCCGCCCATCCGGACACGCTGCGCGATAAGCCGGAGCACTATCTGTCCTCCTGGTGCAGCGGGGAAACGCGCTGGCTGCATCGTTCTGTCGAAGGGGGCCGGAACGAGCCGGTGTTTCAGTTGACGCCGCACACAGAGGACGTGTTCCTGTTCCTTGACCGTGCGCTTCAGAAGGATCTGGGGTTCGTCGGCACCGAATCCCGTCTGCGTGTCGTCATCAGCACCCTGGCCGATCTCGTCGCAGGTGCCTCGCACGACCCCGAGGTCCGGTTGGCGCACCTCCGTGAGGAACGCACAAGGATCGATGATGAGATCGGGCAGATCCTGCGAGATGGCGGGGTCGAGGCACGGTATGAACCCGCGGCGGTTCGTGAGCGGTTCGCCACCGCCGTCGGACTGCTCAAGGAACTGCTTTCTGATTTCCGCGCCGTCGAGGACCGCTTCAAGGAGATCACCCGCCAGGTACAACGGCGGCAACTCGATGGAAAGGACTCCCGAGGGGAGATTCTTCAGTTCGCGCTCGACGCAGAGGATGTGTTGAAGCGGGACGACCAAGGCGTGAGCTTCTACGAGTTCGTGCGCTTTATTCTCTCGCCGACCCAACAGGAGAAGCTTCAGACGATCATCGCCGAACTCGGGAGGATCGACGAGCTCTCACAGCAATCCGACGGGCTCGCCACGGTGCGACGAATGGTGCCGTCGCTCATCGCGGATGCCGAGAAGGTGATGCGGACCAATCAGCGTCTCTCTGCCACGCTGCGACGGTTGCTGGACGTGCGGACGGCGTCGGATCGGCGTCGAGTGACTCAGCTACTTGCGGACATCCGGGGCTTTGGCGCGGCCCTCGCCGATGCACCTCCCGAGGGCATCAGCGCCACCGTGGATGTTGGCGTCCAGGTGGCGTTCCCGTTCTCGCGGACGTTCTGGAGTCCTCCGACCGAGTTTGCGAAGCTGGATCTCTCGGAAGGACAGGTCGATGATGCACGCCGTGTGGAATTGTTCCGGATGCTCGCCCAACTCCATCGCCTCGACTGGGCGGCGATGCGACAACGCATTCGTGCCCTTACTACACGCACGAGCAGGTCCATGACGCTATCCGAGTTGGTGCAGGAGTTCCCGCCCGAAGCAGGCGTTGTCGAGCTCTTGGGATATATACAGATCGCCAAGGACGACGGACACATCATAAGTCGTGAGCGGTCCGAAGAGATCCAGGTCAACGGGGCCGTGTCTCGCCGCGTTACCGTTCCGCTGATTGTGTTCCTGCCGCCCCAGGAGACATTGAGTGCCTAATCCCTCGACATCCCCAATTCCCGAGTTCCGTGAATGGAGCATCGCGGCAGTTCGATTGCTGCAGGGGGTCATCTACGCGGACGAAGATCGGGTATGGAACATTCTGCTCTCTAATCGGTCGCAGCTCGAGACCTTTGTGGCCCGCCTGGGTCTCACGCTCGTCATCGATGACGCGGAGGGGTACGCATACGTTCGCCAATGGGGTGAAGACGAGTGTCCAAGCGGGTATGAGCAACTCCCGAAACTGGTTCGACGCAGCCAGCTCGGGTATGCGCCCACGATGCTAGCCGTGCTGTTCCGGGACGAGCTCAGGCGGTTCGAGGAGGACGATCTTCATAACGAGCGATGCGTTGTCGAGATCGAGGCCATGTTCGATCAGTGGAAAGGTTTCTTTCCCGCCCAGTACGACGAAGTGCGCCAGCGAAAGGAGTTCACTGCCGCGCTGCACAAACTCGATGACCTGGGCTTCGTGCGCAAATTTGCCGACAATCCAGAAGCATGGGAAGTCCGTCGCATCCTGAAGGCGAAACTCCCCGCCTCGGAACTCGAAACTCTCAAGCAGCAGCTGGCGGCGGCCGCGGCGGCTCGCACGCGGGGGGATTCCGATGCATGACGCCCCCCGACTGACACCTGGCTTTCGGCTGCAGAAGCTTGAGGTCTCCAACTGGGGAACGTTCGACAGTAGCCGTGGCACGGTGCATGTTGTCAGGCCATGCGGAGCTACCACGCTCCTCATCGGCCAGAATGGCTCGGGCAAGTCCACGCTTGTGGATGCCTTGTTGACCCTGTTCGTGCGCCCGGTGGTCCGCAACTACAACGTCGCTGCCGGTGCTCAGAAAACCGAGCGAGATGAGCGCAGCTACATCAAGGGTGCATTTGACCGTCGGAGCCGCGACGAAGACAATCGGGCGGAGGTGCAGTTTCTCCGACCCGATGGGCGGCACTACTCGACACTGCTGGCGACATTCGCAAACGATCGAGGCGATGCCTTCACCGTCGCACAGGTTCTATACCTTGGCGGTGACGGGGGTGCCGAGAAGGTCTATGCCTTCGCGCAGGGAGAGAAGTCCATTGCCGAGCACTGCGCCAACCTGGCCACCACCGAACGGGTGCGCCAGCAGATGGAGAAGCGAGGATTCCGCGCGACCGACAAGTACAACGAGTACCACGGCTGGGTTGCCAAGTTCACAGGCATGCAGCCAAAGGCGATGGATGTCTTCAACCAGACCGTTGCGGTCAAAGACATCCAGAGTCTGAACAAGTTCATCCGCGAGCACATGCTCGAGCCGAAGCCGTGGATGGAAAAGATCGAGACCCTGCAGGCGCACTTCACCCAACTCACTGAAGCCTACCAAAGCCTGGTCCGGGTCCGACGGCAGTTCGAGCTGCTCACACCAATCGCCGCAAAGGGCGAAACCTTCACCGCGCAGTCGGAAGCGTTGCGCCTGGCCCAGGCCATGTGCGGCGCCGCGGGTCCGTACTTCCGGGCGATGACGATTGAGCTACTCGGGCCGGCGGCGGAATCCTTGACGAAGGAACTCTCGTCGCTGCTGGCCACCCGGGACCGTCTCGATTCGGAGCTGCGGGACGCGGCTGACGAAGAGCGGCAGTTGAAGAATGAGATCGAGAACGCCGGGGGCGAGAGGCTTCGCCAGATTCCGCTGCTCATTAAGCAGCACGAGACCGAGAGTGTTAGCCGGCGCGAGCGCAGCACCCGGTTCATGGGCGCGCTGGCCATGACTGGGCTCGCCGCGAACGTGAACGATGATGTCTCGCTGCGAGCGCTCCACCAATGTCTGCCGGAGTTCACCAAGGCGTTGAGCACTCGCGAGGACGCGCTCCGACGTGAACATCAGGACGTCGTGCTCGATCGCGGCGATGCACACCGCGAACTCAGCGAGAGCAAGCGGGAGCTGGAGGCTCTCGGCACCCGCCATACCAAGCTGCCGGAGCGTCATGTGGAGATTCGCCGACAGCTCTGCGAAGCGCTGCGACTGCCGGACAGCGAACTCCCGTTCGCGGCGGAGCTCATCACCATCCCGACGGAGGAAAAGAGTTGGGAGGCCTCGATCGAGCTGGTGCTCCGATCCTTTGCGCTCAGCCTTCTCGTGCCGCAGAAGCACTACGCCGTCGTCAGTGCCCACATCGACCGGAACAGGGTCCGTGATAGCCGTGGCATTGGTCAGAAGCTGGTGTATCTCCGCGTCGGTGGGCGTGCTGCGTCCCAGTCACGCCCGGTTGCCCATACTCAGTCACTGCTCCGCAAGGTAAAAGTCAAAGACGGCCACAACCTTGCGCCGTGGCTAAAGGGGGAGTTGGAGGATCGGTTCGACTATCTCTGCTGCGACACCATCGAGCAGTTCCAAGCCGCTCATGACATGGCCCTTACCCGTGAACGCCACATCAAGGGGAGAGGCTCACGACACGAGAAAGACGATCGAGATCGCGCCATCGATCCACGCGAGTTCGTACTGGGGTGGGACAATCGCGAGAAGCGCAAGGCACTCGCCGAAAACGTCCGGCAGCTCGAAGACGAACTGAGCGGCATGGATGCTCGCTTGAACAAGTTGAACGCCGAGATCGCCGGGCTTGACGCTCAGCGTCGCTCCGCTGACGTGCTGCGAGAGACCGCGGCTTACGCCTTGATCGACTTCGCATCTGAACAAGCCGCGATCGCGGCACTGCACGAGGAGAAGCGGGCGCTGGAGGAATCGAGCGACGCGCTGAAAACGCTGACACGGCGCATCACTGAGGTCGAAGCAACTAGGAAGCGTCTGGGCGGCGAACGGGACGAGGTTATCCGGCAACACGAGCGTGCCTCGCAGGATCTGCGCTTCGCGGAGCGCCAGATTTCCGACGCAACCCACGCCATCGCGACGCTCCGGCATACGGGCGAATGGTCTCGGCACGAGGCGCTGTTCCCAGAGCTATCAAAGCTCTTTGAGGGGGAGCCTTTGACCGTGCACAATGTCACACAGAGGGAGGCCGGCTTCCTGGCCGGCCGTCATGCGGAGGTGGATCGCCTGAAGAAGGAGCTTGAGCCGCTGGAGCGTGAGATCTGCAAGCTCATGAATCAGTATCTCCGAGACTTTGCGGACCAGCAGGCCGACCTAGACGCCTCCATCGAGTACCTGGAGAGTTTCTGTGCCGCCTGCGAGCACATCCGCCGCGAAGACTTGCCCCGACACGAGAACCGCTTCAAAGAACGGCTCAACGAGAAGGTCACGCAGGAGATCGGCATCCTTAACGGTGCGTTCCAAACCGAGAAGCAGGAGATCGAACAGAAGATCGAAGTCCTCAACCGCTCCCTTCGGCAGCTGGAATACAGGCCCGGAACGTACATGAAGCTCGAGCCTCGTGCGGTGCGAGACGTGGAGATCCAGCAGTTTCAGTCCAGCCTGCGCGAGTGTCTCGCCGACTCATTCGAGGGAACGCTCGCGGCGGACGAGGCGCGATACGTCCGGATCGCCAAGCTCATTGCGAGACTCCGCGAGGAACAGCGCTGGCGTGAGAAGGTCACGGACGTCAGGCGTTGGTTCGACTTCGCCGCTCGAGAGTTTGACGCAGACTCTGGCACGGAGAGGAGTTGCTACGAAGACAGCGCAGGGCAATCTGGCGGCGAGAAAGCCAAACTCGCCTTTACCATTTTGGTCGCTGCTATTGCGTACCAGTACGACATTGATCCGGGCCAGCCCCGCAGCGACCGCTTCCACTTCGTGGTGGTCGACGAGATGTTCTCAAAGGTCGACGACCGATATGCCGAGTACGCATTGGCGCTCTTCCGGCAGTTTGGGCTTCAGCTGTTGATCGTGGCGCCGTTGGATGCGAAGGCCCGAGTGACGGAGCCGTACGTGGAGTGCTATCTCCATGTCGTCAAGGACACTAAGACCCATCAATCGGAGATCTTCAGCATGACGGCGAGGGAATTCGAGGACACTGTCCTAGGGCGCCCGGCGGTCGTGACTACTCCGACATCAGCGGTACGCGTGTGAGTCATGATCCAGCCGGAGGACATTTCGCGCAAGGCGCTGGCGATCTATCGCGAGTACATGCGCGCATGGATTGAAGGCGAGGCCGGGTACTTCCCACGTCGCATACCGGCGCAGACGAACCCGGGAGCCGACGTCGTTGCCGCGATCGACAAGGTGAGACGCCTGCGCGAGGGCTCAAAGGACGTGCTGGGATATGGGTACTCGGTGGAGTGGAAGGAAGTCCAGTCCCGACGGCACGGCAAGAACTTCTTCCCCAGCAAGATATTCATCGCAACGGAGCTCGATCTTCTGCGGCTCGTCGGCAAAGAGAAAGAGTTTCGGCGATTCACCGATGCGGTGTCTCGGCTGCGGGCGGAGTTTCCGGATCTGGACTCGTGGGTCCGATCGAACATCGCTGCGGTAACGGAGGCAGCGCCCGATCTGGATGGCCTGTGCGAAGTTCTTCGGTACTTCCGTGATCATCCTCGACCGAACACATTTGCTCGGGAGCTGCCACTGTCGGTGGACTCCAAGTTCGTTGAGAGGCATGAGCGCGTTCTGTGGCAATGGCTCGACTTGGTACTGCCGCCGCACGAGGTACGCTGCGACGAGGATCACTTCAGTCGCCGGTTTGGGCTCCGTTACCACGAACCCGACATCTTTGTGCGTTTCCTCGATTCCGCCGTGCAGGCCGATCTCGGATTCCCGTGCGACGCACTGGCAATTCCATTGCACACGATCGGCGCGTGGGATCTGCGGGACATCACCGCCGTGATCGTGGAAAATCGCGTGAATCTGATGACGCTACCGAAGTGCACGCGAGCGGTCGCGATCGGTGGCCTGGGGAACGGAGCGTCGCTCCTCCGGTATGTCTATTGGCTTCAGCACGCGCGTGTGTGGTACTGGGGTGATTTGGACCGCGAGGGCATCGAGATCTTGTCCCGTGTGCGCGCCATCTACCCGAACACCACGAGTCTGTTCATGGATCGTGAGACCCTCGATCGCTACCGGCATCTCACCGGCCGAGGCAGCGGGCGCCGCATTGCTGGCCGTCCGGCACATCTGACGCCGGCTGAGGCAGATGCGCTCGATGTGTGTGATCAGGAAGGATTGCGGCTCGAGCAGGAGCGCGTGCCACAATCGGCTGTTGTGGACAAGTTCGCACGCTGCCTGGATGCCAGCATGGGGGCCGCTGCTGTCCTTCGTCTGTCGCCAATGTCCAACCGTACCGATGCAGGGATCAACACGACGAGTTGACACCCTGCCTTGCGACTCGGTAGGGACCGGTGCGATTCCAGACAATTGGGCATCATGGCCCGCTTTCCCGCGCCCCTCGGAGGCCACCCCTGCGCAGCATGCTGCGTCTGAACATCGCGGGCCAGTTCAGTCGTTGAGGTCGGTCGCCGTGCGGCCTACGCACGGGTACCGTCATGACCACCGATCCGGCTGCTCGATTGGAAGTGCTTTGCAGGCAACTCACTGAGAACATCATGGGCGCGGCGTTGTGCGCCAAGGAACTCGCCTCTCTCGTGCGGGAGCTGCACGATCTGACACCCGCCCGGGCCAACGGGCAGGCTGTCCGCAGCAGAGGGACGGTCGGCCGTCCCATTCTGGACGAGGCCACGCTCTCGGTTGTGTGGAACGGAAGGGCGCTGCACCTCGGACACACACAGGGATTCTGGCTCCTCGCGCGTCTAGCGCGTAGCGCGAATCAGTACGTGACCCACCTGGACCTCATCCAGGAGATCTGGGACGACGACTTCACCGACACCACGGTGCTTCGGGCCGGCGTGCGGCGGCTGCGCATCAAGCTGCGTCGCGGCGGCATGGGTGATCTGGCCGATGCGATCGTCGGGCATCACGGGCGCTACATGCTGAGCCTGAACGGCTCGGAGAGTCACACGGAAGTCACAACGACGTCGCCCTGAACGTCACGGGCATCCTCCATACTTCGCGTCGACCTTCAGGGCCCGCATCGTCGCCGGGGCGTACCCGCGGTGAGGCTGGCGACGGCGATGTTGGTGAGGACGCGATGGAGAAGCCCATTCAAGCGCCATGGTGGGCCATGCCCGAGGTTGCGGTGGCGCCAGTCGCGCCGCGCTTTCGGGGTGTCGCATACTACCGGCACTCGGCTCGGGATCGGCAGGAGAACTCGGTCGCGATTCAACAGGAACTGGTCCAGAAATGGGCCAACGACAACGGCGTTGACATCATCCACGAGTTCTCCGACCGCGGAAAGTCCGGCCTGACCGCCGAGGGGCGGGACGGCTTCAACGACATGATGGACAACTGGGTCAAGAAGCGCAAGGACTTCGACTTTGTGCTTTGCCTGGACGTCAGCCGCTGGGGACGCTTCCAGGACATTGACCTATCCGCGACGTACAGCGCCGAGTGCAAGAAGCATGGCAAGCAGGTCATTTACACCACGCTCGGGATGCCCCGCCCGGACGACCCGCTCTACCCGGTGTACGTGCAGTTCGAGCGATTCCGCGCCGCCCAGTACAGCAAAGAACTCAGCGCGAAGGTGTTCCACGGCTGCGTGAAGATCTCTCAGCAGGGGTATTGGGCGGGCGGCAAGGCCCCCTACGGCTTCGACCGCCTCTTGCTCGACGAGGCCCGCAACCGGCTTCACGTCCTCACGCACGGGCAGAAGAAGAGCATCCAGAACCAGCGGGTCACGCTCACGCTCGGGCCGGAGGAGCAGGTCCTCACGGTCCGCCGCATCTTCGACGAGTACGTCGACGCCGGCAACTCGATGGAGCACATCGCGGCAAGGCTCAACGCCGAGGGGTCTCGCTCGGCTATGGGCGGGCTGTGGAACGTCGAGAAGGTCCGCCGGATCCTCACGAACATCATGTACGCGGGCACGCTGGTCTACAACAAGACCACCAGCAAGCTCAAAACTCCAACACGCAGGAATCCGGTCGAACAGTGGGTCAGGACCGCCGGAGCCATCGATCCACTCGTCGATCAGGCCATATTCGATCGCGCTCAGGCGCTCCTCGCTCAGGCAGCACTGCGGTTCTCTCCGGAGACCATGCTCCGCCACCTCGAGCGGCTCCACCGCGAACACGGGCTGCTCCGACCGTCACTGGTAACCGGCGACGATTGGGCGCCCTCGGTCAGCACCTACGCGACCCATTTTCGATCCCTGGACGCGGCCTATCAGCAACTCTTCCGGTCCGCGGCGGGCGAAGTCCGCGCCCAGGTTGAGGCCCAACTGCGCCAGACCGTGGATCAGGTCGAGGCCTATGACGACTTCCTGGTTGTCAACGGCAAGTTCACCGTGCTGATCCAGCCTTCGGTGCCGGTCCCGCATGGGTATGGCGAGTACTGGTACTTCCGACCTGACGAACGTGGGGTCGTCGACATCACCCTGGGGGTGCCGGTCTCGGCCAGTGAAGGGCCGCAGATCCTCGGCTATGTCGCGCTCCCGCGGCTGCTGGTGCGAGAACGCGGGATTCGAGTCTTCGGGTCGTCTGAAACCCGGCTGGTCATGTACGGAC